>NZ_BILV01000047.1 GCF_004000745.1 Paenibacillus barengoltzii NBRC 101215 | reverse complement strand
TTCCCAAATAACATTTTTGCAGGAATCGTATCAAAGGGCACACGCGTTGGATCCGAAAATGCTATGATATATAAAAATTCTGATCCTACCGCGTATCGTTCCTTCCGAAAAATACGTTTATACCGTTGAGTAAGCATTCAGCTTATTCCGGGTTGGTCGAAGGCTGGTTTGTAGGACATAACACAAGATGGCTCTTCGAAGAGAGTGCGATCTTACATTACAGAGGGAGGTGGGTTCCGGTGCCAATAGCAGCTAGAGAGCGAAATCCGCGGAGACCTGTGTCTGCACCGTCCCGTTCTGGAGAGGGCAACTTTCATTCATGGGTCCAATTGTATGGTAGCGAACTGCGTAACTACTGCCGTTCTATCACCGGTTCCGTGTGGGAAGGGGACGATTTGGCGCAGGATACGTGGCTCAAGATATGGTCGGCGACGCAAGGGAAAGGGGAAAACGTACAACTCACACGAACCTATCTCTACCGTGCAGCCCAACATGCTTGGATCGACTGCAATCGCAAAAGGAAGCTTCCGGCCGAATCGCTCCCCCTGGACGAATATCTGCAAGCGCCGGAACCAACCGATCCCGCTGCAGTGTGGGCTGCGATGGAGACGTTGGTCACCGAGCTTTCGCCTCTTCAGCGCACCACGCTGTTGATGATTGATATTTTAAAATATACAGCTGGCGAAACAGCGCAGTTGATCGGGTCGACTGAAGGGGCCGTCAAAGCATCTTTGCACAGAGCGCGGGTCCGACTGCGGAATGCAGTGGAGGGTTCCAGCCGAGCAGTTACAGCGCCCCGGCAGGATAAGGTTCAGTTCATGGAGGAGGACTTCTTACCAGGATCGTTAAGCGACGACGTACTGGTTCTTGCCTACATGGATGCGATTCGCCGAGAAGACGCCGCTGCGCTGGCGATGCTGTATAACGACGCGCGGCCTCAGGATGTGGTTCCGGTAGTCACGCTTCAATCGTACCGTCGCAGCTCTTTACGGAGCAAGGCAGTAGACACTTCTGCGGCCGTTCCGGTGCACAACCATCTGATGTTGATGTCTTACGGTCTTGCCGCCTGATTTTGAAGGAGGGTAAGCCATGAGTTCAGTTATTCCTTACGTCATTGAGCAAACTGCTCGGGGAGAGCGGTCATATGACATTTATTCACGTTTGCTGAAGGATCGGATTGTGTTCCTTGGTTCGGCGATTGATGATCAGGTAGCGAATAGTATAATGGCGCAAATGCTGTTTCTGGCAGCGGAAGATCCAGAGAAAGATATTTACTTCTACATCAACAGTCCAGGCGGTTCGACATCAGCGGGCTTCGCGATCTACGATACGATGCAGTATGTAAAACCTGATGTGCAGACGATCTGCTCCGGGATGGCAGCCTCTTTTGCTGCGATTCTGTTAATGGCCGGGGCCAAAGGCAAACGCTTCGCACTTCCGAACAGCGAAATTATGATTCACCAACCGCATGGTGGTGCCCAAGGGCAGGCCAGCGACATTGCGATCAGTGCCAATCGGATATTGCGAACCCGGTCTGTGCTGAATACCATTGCTGCGGATTGCACTGGTCAACCCTTGGAGCGGATTGAAAAAGACATGGACCGCGATTATTTCATGAGTGCAGACGAAGCGCGCGAGTACGGGATCATCGATCAGGTGATTACGCACAATAAGCGCGTTAGCTGATTGAAGTGCATACCAAGGAAAATCCAAGGACGGCAGAAGGCGCACAGCCCTCTCCGTCCTCTTTCTTTTTGCAGAATCAAACGAAGGGGATTGGGGCAGGATTAGCATCAGGATCCCTGCAAATTCTTAGTCAATGTACGCGTAATAAAGACACTCGTATCCGCTGGGAAGCCGCCTGTTTTTTTGCTTAAGCTTGTCCTTGACAGCCTAGAGGGGCTTTGCTAAGATGGGAACAATATATTTTCGTAAGCGGCTATACGGTCTTGATATATAGGGTTGTGTCTTCATAGGAATGACAGCGGTAGTCGTTTTTTTTAAGATATCAGAAAGTATAAACTGCGGGGGATTGGCATCCTGATATCGCAAGAAAAACATCCGCTAAACGCGGTCTGTCTACTTTGAATGTACGTCGATAGACGTTTTTCTTATACCCGGATTTCAGGAATGAAGCCCAACAAATCAACAAATTCGAAGGAGGATTCATCACGGTGTGGGAAAGTAAATTTGACAAGGAAGGCTTAACGTTTGACGATGTGCTTCTGATTCCCCGTAAATCGGAGGTATTGCCTAAAGAGGTGGATGTGTCCACTCGGCTTAGCGACAAGGTGAAGCTGAACATCCCATTGATCAGTGCGGGCATGGACACAGTCACAGAAGCGGCGTTGGCGATTGCCATCGCACGGGAAGGCGGCATTGGGATCATCCACAAAAATATGCCGGTCGAACAACAAGCTGAAGAGGTCGATCGGGTGAAACGCTCCGAGAGCGGCGTAATCACCAATCCTTTCTCGCTGACTCCAGATCATCTCGTATCCGACGCAGAGCAGGTTATGGCCAAGTTCCGTATTTCCGGCGTACCGATTGTAAATGAGGAGCAGAAGCTGGTGGGGATTTTGACCAACCGCGACCTGCGTTTTGTTCATGATTACAATATCAAAATCAGCGACGTCATGACGAGAGACAACCTGATTACCGCTCCGGTAGGAACCTCGTTGCAAGAAGCTGAAATTATTTTGCAGAAGCATAAAATCGAGAAGCTTCCGCTCGTTGACGAGAATAATATCCTGAAAGGCCTTATCACAATCAAAGATATTGAAAAAGCAATCCAATTCCCGAACGCCGCCAAGGATGCCCAAGGGCGCTTGCTTGTAGGCGCAGCGGTGGGGATCTCCAAGGATACGTTTGAACGGACGGAGGCTTTGGTGAAAGCCGGCGTTGACGTCATTACGGTGGATTCGGCGCATGGACACCACATTAACATTATTGATGCAGTGGCCGAGCTTCGCAGACGGTATCCGGATTTGACGATTATCGCAGGTAACGTAGCGACAGGTGAAGGAACGAGAGCTTTGATTGAAGCGGGAGCTTCCGTCGTGAAAGTAGGGATTGGACCGGGTTCGATCTGTACCACCCGCGTCGTTGCCGGGATCGGTGTACCGCAAATTACAGCGGTTTATGATTGTGCGACAGTTGCCCGTGAATACGGGATTCCGATCATCGCGGACGGCGGTATCAAATATTCTGGCGAAATCACCAAAGCAATCGCGGCTGGTGCGCATGCGGTCATGTTGGGCAGCTTGTTTGCCGGAACGGAAGAAAGCCCTGGGGACTCGGAAATCTATCAAGGGCGTCGGTATAAGGTATACAGAGGCATGGGCTCGATGGGGGCCATGAAGCAAGGTAGTAAGGACCGCTACTTCCAGGACGATGACAAGAAGCTCGTGCCGGAAGGGATTGAAGGTCGCGTAGCGTATAAGGGACCGCTCTCGGATACGATCCACCAACTTATTGGTGGTCTGCGTTCCGGGATGGGATATTGCGGCACGAAGACGCTCGACGAGCTGCGCAACGATACGCAATTTGTCCGCATTACGGGTGCCGGCCTGCGCGAAAGCCATCCGCATGACGTGCAAATCACCAAAGAAGCGCCTAACTACTCGATTCAATAAACTGATAAATTTTGATAGAAATGGGCTGACCATTTTATTCCATCACTGGCAGGGCGTTTTCCGCCCTGCTTGTCTTTTTTTACAGATACCCCTGTGATAGAATAGATAAAGCAAAATGAAAGAATATGAGGGGAGCTTTAAGGGCATTGAAACTCAAACAACCACAACGCAAATCGACAACTAAACGGCATGTCTTGCGCAAAAGCGTTGCTTCTGTGCTGCTGGTGAATGCGCTAGTATTCTCTCTTGCGCCGGCGATGGCGCTGGCAGAAGGGGAACAGACGGAATCTACTAATGCCGGAACAACATCAACCGAAACGACGACAGTGCAAACAACGGCTACCTCAATTCCTTCCGTGGAGTCTTTAGATTTGGAAGTCAGCGCTGCGATCTTGCTCGAGCCTGTCTCTGGCCAAATCTTATTGAACGTTAATGGGGAACAACCGCTGCCTCCGGCCAGCATGACCAAGATGATGACCGAATATATCGTAGCGGAACTTGTGAAACAAGGAAAGTTTAGCTGGGATGACGTAGTGACAGTACAGAAAAATGCAGCCCAAACAATCGGTTCACGGATTTTTCTGGCCGAAGGGGATCAACATACTGTAGAAGAACTCTATACGGCGATGGCGATTGCCTCCGCCAATGATGCGACGGTGGCTCTGGCGGAATACGTAGCCGGCTCCGAACAGGCTTTCGTGAAAATGATGAACGATGAAGCGAAGCGAATGGGGATGAAGACCGCTCACTTTGCCAACTCAACTGGTTTGGATATTGCAGATATGCCAGCGGAATTCCGGCCAACCGATGGGAAAGAGACCGTAATGTCCGCGCTGGATGCTGCGATTTTGGCCAAATATATTGTTACGGATCATCCGGACTTTGCTCGCTTTACCACAATTCAAAGCAAGAAGTTCCGTGAACGCGATGCCGCGCCGATGGTGAACTTGAACTGGATGCTGGAAGCGAATAAGAACGTCACGAATTTTAAACAATTTGCTTACGAGGGTCTGGACGGTTTGAAGACGGGACACACCTCCAATGCCGGAAACTGCTTCACAGGTACCGCGGTGCGTAACGGCATGCGTCTCATCAGCGTCGTTATGGGGACCGCCTCGGACAAAGCTCGCTTTGTGGAAACGCGGAAAGTCTTAGACTACGGGTTCAACAACTTTGAAACGAAGCAAATTGTACCGCCGAAGACGACAGTGACTGGAACCGAAACCGTGACGGTGAAGAAAGCGAAACATACGGAAGTTCCGGTGGTAACCGATCAAGCGGTTAGCTTCGTTGTGCCGAAAGGTGCAGATACCAACGCGGTTCAAGCTAAAGTGACACTGGCTGATGAAGGCACTCTGACAGCGCCGCTGAAGCAAGGAACGAAGGTTGGGACGGTAACTTATACATTTAAAGCGCCGGGTATGGACCAAACGCTGGAGAAGACGGTCAATCTGATCACAGCCGAGGATGCGGAGAAAGCCGGCTGGTTTACCTTGGTGATGCGTGCAATTGGCGATTTCTTCAGCGATCTGTTTAACGGGATCAAAAATCTTTTCTAAGGTCCATTCAAATCCGAGTAAACGGGTTGTGTATTTAAGTCGTATCTTGTAAAATATTTAGTTAGATTATTATCGGGAGGATTGGACATGGAAACAGGAACATCGCGTGTTAAAAGAGGTATGGCTGAGATGCAAAAAGGTGGCGTCATTATGGACGTCATGAATGCGGAACAAGCCAAAATTGCCGAAGCGGCCGGGGCTACCGCCGTTATGGCGCTGGAGCGTGTGCCTTCCGATATCCGGGCGGCTGGCGGCGTTGCCCGCATGGCGGATCCAACGATTATTGAGGAAGTCATGAAGGTTGTCTCCATCCCGGTTATGGCCAAAGCACGTATTGGTCATTACGTGGAAGCGAAAGTTCTGGAATCGCTTGGGGTAGACTATTTGGACGAGAGTGAAGTACTGACCCCGGCGGATGAAGTGTTCCATATCGATAAACGGGATTTCACGGTGCCGTTCGTGTGCGGCGCGAAGGATCTGGGTGAAGCGTTGCGCCGGATCAGCGAAGGTGCATCGATGATTCGGACGAAAGGCGAACCAGGAACGGGGAACATCGTTGAAGCGGTCCGCCATATGCGTCTGATCAACAGCCAAATCCGTAAAGTACAAAACATGTCGAAGGATGAACTGTACGCAGAAGCGAAGAACCTCGGCGTTTCTTACGATCTGCTGCTCGAAGTTCATGAGAAGGGTAAATTGCCAGTCGTTAACTTCGCGGCAGGCGGGGTAGCGACGCCGGCGGATGCTGCCCTGATGATGCATTTGGGTGCAGACGGGGTGTTCGTGGGATCCGGTATTTTCAAATCGGATAATCCAGAGAAATTTGCCCGGGCGATCGTTGAAGCGACGACGCACTACACGGATTACAAACTGATTGCTGAAGTATCCAAGAACTTGGGTACACCGATGAAAGGCATTGAAATTTCCAAATTGGCCGCTGCCGAGCGGATGTCGGATCGCGGCTGGTAATCCAGATCGCGGAATAACCGCTGGAATCAAAGGCAAGTCTTTCACCCCGGCTGTCCCTTGGGATGGTCGGGGTACATCTTAGTAAACTGGGGTTTTGCCTGAATGTTCGAAGCCCTCTAGAGAAAGAAGGTTTGTCATGAGAGTAGGGGTGTTGGCGCTGCAAGGCGCAGTTGCGGAGCATATCCGCAGCCTGGAGAAGACCGGAGTTGAAGGCGTAACCGTAAAGCATGTCGAGCAGCTTGCTGACTTGGATGGATTGATTATCCCTGGCGGCGAGAGCACGACGATCGGCAAGCTCATGCGGAAATACGGCTTTATTGAAGCTATTCGCGATTTTTCTGGACAAGGGAAACCGATCTTTGGGACCTGTGCAGGATTGATCGTCATGGCGAAGGAGATCGAGGGCGGCGAGGAGCCTCATCTCGCTCTGATGGATATTAAAGTATCGCGTAATGCGTTTGGACGTCAGCGTGAAAGCTTCGAGACCGACCTTGACGTGAAGGGACTTGAGGCACCGTTGCGGGCCGTATTTATTCGTGCTCCGCTGATTACGGCAGTTGGAGACGGAGTCGAGGTGTTGTCGACCTACAAGGACGAGATCGTGACCGCACGACAAGGGCACTTGCTCGTATCGTCGTTTCACCCGGAACTGACCGACGACTTCTCGCTACATACGTATTTTGTGGAGATGATCAAGCAAGCCAAGCAGCCGTAAGCAGGCCTTGACTCCTTTGCGGGTTGAGGTTTTGTCTGTTTTACCGGCGTTTTGAAATTCCGTTATACAGCCTTTCCGTCCGCGGGTCTCCCCAGATGAAGGTCGGCAGGTCTGTGCGGGATCATTCTAGGAGGGACTACTCATGTTAGATGTGAAAATCTTACGTAATGACTATGCGCGTGTTGAGGAAGCGCTGAAAAATCGGGGAAAATCGTTGGAGCTGATCTCCGGTTTTGCCCCGCTGGATGAGAAACGCCGGGAGCTGCTTCAAGAGAGCGAAGCGCTTAAGAACCGTCGGAACACGGTGTCAGCAGAAGTGGCCAAGCGTAAGAAAAATAAAGAGGACGCCGACGAGCTGATCGTGGAGATGCGCGAGGTCGGGGATCGCATCAAGGAACTGGACGAAGAGGTACGGACACTGGAAGCCCAAATTGACCAGCTGATGCTCTCGATTCCCAACATTCCGCACGAAAGTGTACCGGTGGGGGCTTCTGAAGAAGATAACGTTGAAGTCCGCCGCTGGAGCGAACCGCGTAAATTTGATTTTACACCGAAGGCGCATTGGGATATTGCCGCTGACCTCGGCATCCTTGACTTCGAGGCTGCCGCTAAGGTAACCGGCTCGCGGTTTACGTTTTACAAAGGGCTGGGAGCCCGTCTTGAGCGTGCGCTCATCAACTTTATGATGGATCTGCACAGCAACGAGCACGGCTATGAGGAAATGCTTCCACCATACATCGTGAACCAAGACAGCTTGTACGGTACAGGACAACTTCCGAAGTTCGAAGAGGATTTGTTCAAGCTCACCGGCGGCAACGACTACTATCTGATCCCAACCGCTGAGGTGCCGGTAACCAACTATCATCGTGACGAAATTTTAAATGCGGAAGATTTGCCGCGTTATTATGTGGCATATAGCTCCTGCTTCCGTTCGGAAGCCGGTGCAGCGGGCCGCGATACCCGTGGTTTGATTCGTCAGCACCAGTTCAATAAGGTGGAAATGATCAAGATTGTGCATCCGGACACTTCCTATGACGAACTGGAGAAAATGACGGAGAACGCGGAACGCGTGCTGCAGCTGTTGGGCCTGCCTTACCGTGTACTTGCCTTGTGTACGGGGGATATGGGCTTTACGGCGGCCAAAACCTATGACCTAGAGGTATGGCTCCCGGAAAGCGGCGTCTATCGCGAAATCTCCTCTTGCTCGAACGTGGAGGACTTCCAAGCTCGCCGGGCCAACATTCGCTTCCGTCCGGAGCCGAAGGCGAAGCCGGAGTTCGTGCATACGCTGAATGGTTCAGGGCTGGCTGTCGGTCGGACCGTCGCGGCCATTCTTGAGAATTACCAACAAGAGGACGGCAGTGTAGTTATTCCAGAAGTTCTGCGTCCGTATATGGGCAATTTACAGAAGATTACCAAGCGGAATTAACTTGCACGCTTGCGGACGATATGGTAGAATCTGATTTGTTACGCGAATCGGATTTTTCCTTGGAGAGGTACCGAAGCGGTCATAACGGGGCGGTCTTGAAAACCGTTAGGGTGCAAGCCCACGTGGGTTCGAATCCCACCCTCTCCGCCATACATATTGCACATTTAGAGAGCAGAGATGCTCTCTTTTTTCGTGTATAAGGCCAGCCGTTTTTTCGCAAATTAACCTTGTTGATTAAATCAAGGGAGGCTTTATCTGTTATGACGAAACCGCAGACCTATCAAACCTCTGGATCTGACAACATCCAAGACCAGGATCATCGGCGTGATAAGGGGAAAAGAGGCCCAGAACCGTTATCCGGGTCCAAAAAGGTGAAAATGCGTAAACAAGATGGTCATTACAATCCGGAAGGGTAAGCCTAATCCATTGAAAACATTCGCTGTTCCGCAGCCCCAGCTTCTGCTGGGGCTTTTGTATTGAAGGGACTTATGAATTAGAACAAGACAACAAGACAAGAAAATGTCATAATAAAGGTAAGGGTATGTCCTTTAAAGGGGAGCATGAATACTAGAGAAAGCCTGGTGAGAGGGAAGAATTGAGCAAACCAACTTGAAAGGATCGTGATGCCATTTGAACGCAGTTAATCCAAACCATCTGATTCCACCGAATGCAACCCAAGTACGCCAACATAAACAGCGGACGCTGAAAAGTACTTTATTCAGATCGATGTTTATTGTCATTGGAGCGGTGATCGTCTCTGTTGCACTGGAGCTGTTCTTGGTACCAAATAAAATTACGGACGGCGGGATAACCGGTATTTCCGTAATGACCTCTTATTTATCGGGACTCCCGCTTGGGGTATTCCTCTTCCTTTTCAACCTCCCGTTTCTAATTGTCGGTTATAAACAAATCGGCAAGACTTTTGCAATATCCACCCTTTTGGGCATTACTGTTATGTCGGCCGGTACAACACTGCTGCACCATGCTGAACCGTTTGTAACGGATACCTTGCTGGCTTTCGTGTTTGGCGGTATTTTGTTAGGGTTAGGTACCGGTTTAGTCATCCGCTTTGGAGGCTCCTTGGATGGTACCGAAATTGTAGCCATTCTGATTTCGCGCAGAACTCCGTTTTCGGTTGGCGAGATCATTATGTTTTTTAACTTCTTTATTTTGCTTAGCGCAGGCTTTGTGTTTGGCTGGGAGCGCGCCTTATTTTCGTTGTTAGCTTATTATATTGCCTACAAATCGATTGATATCGTGGTAGATGGCTTAAACGAGTCGAAATCGGTATGGATCATCAGCGATCAAATCGATGAGATCGGAGATGCTATTCTAAGCCGTTTGGGCCGCGGCGTTACGTACTTAACTGGAGAAGGCGGTTTTTCCGGGGATCCGAAGAAAGTTATCTTCTGTGTAATTACCCGCTTGGAAGAAGCTAAGCTGAAGGAAATCGTTAATCATTACGATGAAAATGCATTTTTGGCAGTCGGAAACATTCATGACGTCAAAGGCGGACGTTTCAAGAAAAAGGCGATCCATTAATTTGGAGAAATGAATTCCGTCCTATTGGCGTATGGTTTATGATATGTGAGAAGTGTTCAGAAAAAGGAATGCTTTAGAATGAGGTTAGGGCAGGAGAGAGGAGACTGTAATGTCTAGGAAATGGTTCACGTCGATGATGCTGGTGATGCTGTCTGTCGTGCTGGTATTGTCCGGCTGCAGCAGTAAGAAAGAACCGAAGGAAGCCTTGAGCAGCGCAGCGATGAAGGCGCTGGAGATGGATTCCTACGTGGTGGAGAATCAAATTAAGATCTTGGATTTCTCCGTAGAAGGGACAGAAGAGGCAGAGTCTGCAGAAGTAGGCGCGGTGTTTTCCATGCTCAAGAACGCAGAGATCAACATCAAGCAAATTTACCAGAAGGAACCGATGCAAACGGAGGCAACGCTGGAAGTCAAACTGACAGGGGATATGACAACCACCATTACTATCCCGTTGGTGATGACAGCCGAGAAGCTGTATGTGAAAATCCCAAGCATTCCGTTCTTGCCATTGCCGGAGTCAGTGACAGGGAAATTCCTGGTACTGGACTTGAAAGAGCTGGCAGAGCAAGCGGGCGAGGAATTTAATCCGGATCTATTCAACCCGGAGAAGAGTCAGAAGCTGAGTATGGAATTGATGGGGGCATTATTTGCCGAATATGAGTCGGGGGCTTACTTCAGCAACATCGATCCTAAGGAGGCATCGCTACCGGAGGGCCTCAAGGCGAAGCAAGTTGTGCAGTTTGCCATTACGAATGACAATGTAAAAGAAGCGGTGACCATTCTGGTAAACCAGGCATTGCCGAAGATGCTGGATATCCTGGCGAAAGAAGAATACCGTTCGATGCTGCAGCTGACGCCGGAGGAAATCGAGCAGGCGAAGCAGGAGCTGCAGGAAGGCAACCAGGATGAATTGGGCGAGGCGCTGGATGAGATGAAGAATCATCTGCAAATCAACAAGTTCACTGTGGATACCGCCATCGACGAGAACAATTACCCAGCGTACTACAATGTTCAGGTGGACGTCGCCGTGAACGATCCGGATATGCAGACGAACGTTAAGGCAGCGGTGCAAATGACCAGCCACTTTACCCAAATCAACGAGAAGCCAGCCTTTGAAATTGGCATCCCGACAGACACGTTGACTTTGGAACAGCTGCAAGAGGAAATGAGCCAGTTTGGCTATTAGGCGTTAGGACTTATCCAACAGTTTATACTTACACTCGAAAAAAACCTCCAGTCCCATGTTTCTTAAGGGGCTGGAGGTTTTAATGTTTTATGAGAAGTTATTTCTTGCGAAGCCGGCGGAAGAACTCGGTTAACAGCGAGGCGCATTCCTCTTGAAGTATGCCAGAGGTAATATCGGTGCGGTGGTTAAACCGCGGCTCCTGCAGCAGGTTCATCAGCGTGCCGGCACATCCTGCCTTTGGGTCCGGTGCTCCGTAGATCACATGGGGGACACGACACTGTACGATCGCTCCGGCGCACATGGGGCAAGGCTCTAGCGTGACATAGAGTCGACAGTGGAGAAGCCGCCAGGCACCCAGCCGCTCGCTCGCTTCGCGGATGGCAATCATCTCGGCATGGGCGGTTCCATCGAGCGAGCTTTCCCGCAGGTTGTGGCCGCGTCCAACGATTTCGTCGCCTCGGACGATCACCGCACCGATGGGGACTTCGCCGATGGCTTCTGCTTTTCGAGCTTCCCGAATTGCCTCGGCCATCCAATATTCATGGGGATAAGTTGAGGCAGGAGGTTCGGGGATCAAAGGGGATGAAGAAGGCATAGATCAAATCAACTCCTTAATGAACGTAACCATTCGTTTTGTCCAACGAACAGGCATTCGTTGTTAACATGTTGTGAATAACATTGTGTATAACTGCAAGAATATCCCCATTTTTATACACATATTATCCAGAACATTGTGAGTATGTTGATAATTTGTGGATAACTCAACAGAACATCACGTCTCATAGATAAGACTCAAGAACTGGCTTTGTAGGCATTTCTACATATTGTAAGGATACGATCTGGGAAATTCAACGTCTTTGCAAAACATGTCGTAAAAGGTATGATGTATGTAGAAATTGTGAATCCCATAAATATCCATAAATTAGTTCCAGAGGTGGGATAAACACTTGACTATAAAAACCAAGCTCGCTTTGATTATATCTTGTTTTGCGCTGATTATCCTCTCTCTGAATATCGTTTTAAGTTATTTTACGGTACGGGACAATCTGCGCAGGGACAGCGAAGCGAACATGATGCTGACCGCGAATCAAATTGCTATTGCTGTCGAACAAAGTCGTTCGTTGTATAATTATGTCAAGCTCACGTTGGGCGGAAAAATGAGCAGCGACATGACGGATGCGATCCTGATCATGACCAGCCCGGATCGTATTGCGCAAAAATCGATGAGTACGAACCGCAGTCTGTTGGAGATTACAGGAATTGACCCGAATCATTTTGATGAGAACCATCGGCTGTTCGGTACCTATAACTATAAAAATGATGAAGGCTTGAGACAATCGGTCGCAGAGGCCATTTCGCAAAATCGCAGCCTGGTAGTGGATACTCGGATTAACGGCGAACGTGTGCTGGAGTGCTATGTTCCCATTTCGAATTACAGGGAGAATCCTTACGTCATTCGTGTTGTGTCTAGTTATTCCCCGATTGCCGATGCGATCAACAAGCAGATGATCGGTCAGCTTATCGTTTCCGTTAGTCTGTTGGCATTAATGGTGACGGGGAGCTATTGGATGGCTGGCGGGCTGATCCGACCGATTCGCCATATTTTAGACCAGGTGAATGTGTTGGCTTCAGGCCGGCTGGATACTCGTTTAAAAGTCAGCAGCTTTGACGAGCTTGGACTCCTTGCCCACAAAATTAACATCATGGCGGACAACTTGGGCCGGTATACGACCGAGCTGAGGCAAAAAAGCGAAGAGAACCGGTCCATGAAGGAGTATCTGGAATCGATCATAAGCCAGACGGCGGATGCGATCCATATTACGGATGTCAAAGGGCGGGTGTTGCAAGTCAATGCCGCCTTCGAAAGGCTGTACGGCTGGAGCAGCGAAGAAATTGTCGGGAAGTATCTCGAGTATCTTCCGGAGTTCGAGTTAGATGGGCGGACCATTTGGCGTCCGGAGGCGGAAGTGATTGAAACCGCTGAATCGGTATTGGCGGAGACGGTTCGATTGCGCAAGGACGGCAGCCAAGTTGAGGTGAGTATCAGCGTATCACCGATCTTCGACCAAGCGGGCAAAATTACCGCATTGATCAGCATTTCCCGCGACATGACGGAGCACAATAAAATGGAAGACCTGTTGCGTCGGTCTGAGAAGCTCACCACGGTAGGGCAGCTCGCCGCCGGGGTTGCACATGAAATCCGCAATCCGTTGACGACGCTTCGCGGGTTTCTGCAAATGCAGCAGCGCACCCGGACGGTGAACGTGATGCATACCGATGTGATGCTGGCGGAGCTGGACCGAATTAATCTGATCGTCAGCGAATTTCTGATTTTAGCCAAGCCTCAGGCAGTGCAGTTTCAGATCAAGGACGTCCGCTTCACGATGGGGGACGTCGTCTCTTTGTTGGATAGCGAAGCCCATTTACATAATATTGAATTTGAAGTGCATTTCTCGCCAAGCCCGGTTCTGGTACACTGTGAAGAGAACCAATTGAAGCAGGTATTCATCAACTTGTTGAAAAATGCCATGGAGGCCATGCCCAAAGGAGGTAAGATCCTGCTTCAAGTGGAAGAGGACGACAGTGGCTTTGCTGTGCTCCGCGTCATCGACGAAGGCGAAGGGATTGCTAAAGATCGGCTTCAGAAGTTGGGCGAGCCTTTTTACACGAACAAGGAGAAAGGAACCGGTCTCGGTCTCATGATCAGCCAGCGGATCATTGAGGGACACCGCGGGACGCTGAAGATCGAAAGCGAGCTTGGCAAAGGAACGGCTGTAACTATTACCCTCCCGCTTGTACAGGAGGAAGAAGAACATAACAAAGGGCAAGCGGATCTCGCGAATTAAAGCGAACTGCTAGGCTATGCGGAGGGACCAAAGACAGCACCATGAGAATCAATAAATTCATTAGTGAAACGGGATTTTGCTCCCGACGAGAGGCGGACAAGCTGGTCGAGTCGGGCCAAGTGACCATTAACGGCGTCAAGGCGGTTCTAGGCAGCCAGGCGGAGCCTGGAGACGATGTACGGGTCAACGGGAGGGCGATTGCGGCCAAACGCTCTAAACACGTGTACATCGCTTTAAATAAGCCGGTGGGGATCACCTGCACAACGGAAACGCATGTGAAAGGCAATATTGTGGATTTCGTTGGGCATTCGGAGCGAATTTTTCCGATTGGGCGCTTGGATAAAGATTCCGAGGGATTGATCCTGCTTACCAGCGATGGCGATATCGTCAATAAAATTTTGCGGGCGGAAGGCAAGCACGAGAAGGAATATGTCGTGACCGTGGATCGGCCGATTACCCCTAGCTTTGTGAAAGCGATGAGCGAAGGCGTTAAAATTCTCGGGGAGATGACGTTGCCGTGCAAGGTGACGCGGGTTTCGGATCGGGTGTTCCGAATTATTCTGACCGAGGGGAAGAATCGGCAAATTCGCCGAATGTGCAGCGCTCTCGGGTATGAGGTGCGCAGGCTGCAGCGCATTCGGATTATGAACATCCATCTCGGCCAACAGAAAGTGGGCACCTGGCGCGACTTAACCGAACAAGAGAAGCGGGAGTTGGGCTTGGCCCTGAATTACGAGCTTTCCTAACGTAACATGGACAAAAAATAAAGGACAGGTTGCCTTACACTTAAGGCGCCTGTCCTTTGCTTCTTTATTCGTGGGCAGCTGTTACACCAAGCTGCTCGGTGCTATCTGTGTACTTGCGGATGATTGATACTTCGACCCGGCGGTTCTGTGCGCGGCCCACAGCCGTATCGTTGCTGGCAACGGGGTGATATTCCCCGTATCCGATGGCGCTGAACTTCTTCGGATCCAAGTTCGTGTTCAACAGGAGAATCTTCATGAAGTTGAGCGCCCGTACCGAGCTTAAATCCCAGTTCGACGGGAATTCATAGGTTGAGATCGGCACGTTGTCGGTATGGCCGGATACGATCACCTCATAATCCGGGAATTGCTGCAGCATGTTGGAGATCGCCTTCGCTAACTGCCGAGCTTCCGGCTTCACTACGGCTTCTCCTGAAGCGAATAGCGCTTTGTCGCTAATCGTGATCATCAGCTGGGATTGATTCAGTTTCGTTTCCAAGTCATCCGTTAATCCGTTTTCCTTGATATAGGTGTCCAGTTGCTTCTTTAGAGATTCCAGATTCTGCTGTTCTTGACGCTTCAGCTCGTTCTTCTTGGTCATCAGACCGTTCTCGTTGGTCTTTGGCGTCTCCATTTCGCTGAGCGAAGTCCGGTTGTTGCTGATCATAGCGTTCTGATCGAGGACACTGGTGCCCCCGGTCAGCACGCTCTTAAATGCTTCGCTCATCTCTTGGAACTTCATCGCATCCACTGTGCTCATCCCATAGAGGACGATAAACAGCGCCAGCATCAGCGTCATCAGGTCAGAATAAGGGAGCAGCCAGCTCTCGTCGGCATGTTCCTCGTGATCTTGGTGTTTCTTATTCTTTTTGCTCACCATCACCGGCCCCCTTTTCAAAGATTTCCGCACGTTCCGCAGGGGTTAAGAACACGGCAAGTTTCTGTTGAATTGCAATCGTAGACACACCCGATTGAATGGACAGCAGGCCTTCCACCATCATCAACCGGATCTCCATCTCTTTCTTCGAGAGACGTTTCAGTTTATTGGCGATCGGGTGCCACAGCACATAACCGGTGAAAATACCGAATACCGTCGCAATAAATGCACCTGAAATGGCATGAGCCAGAATCTCCATATCGCTCATGTCGGACAGTGCGGCGATCAGACCGACAACCGCACCAAGCACCCCGAGTGTCGGAGCGTACATCCCCGCCTGAGAGAACATCAGAGCACCTGCTTTGTGGCGCTCCTCGGTGGCCGCAATATCCTCAGTCAGGACATCCTGCACGAATTCTTGATCGTTGCCGTCGATGATCATCCGCATCCCACCGCGCAGGAAGTCATCGTTGATCTCTTCAACCTTCGCTTCCAGCGCCAGCAAGCCTTCGCGGCGGGTAATGGTCGCCCATTCCGTAAACAGGGTGATCAACTCCGCTTTGCTGATCATTTTCGGTTTGACGATCGTCATTTTGATCAAGGTCGGAAACTTCTTCAACTCCGATAACGGGAAGCCCATAAACAGCGTTGCCGCCGTTCCGACAAAGATGATGACGAAGGCCGCAGGGTTCTGGACCAAGCTTTCTACGGGTGCGCCTTTTAGGAACATACCTAAAATCAGGGCAATCAATCCGAGAATCAAACCAATAATTGTTGAAAATTCCATTGTACACCTCGTCCTTGAGAGAAATTGATACCAACTTGCCCTTCCGCGTCCTTGCGGAAGAGGCTGACACACCAGTCTGAAACGATTAACTATTTTATCGACAGATTTCCCTTTTTTTTTAAGTGGTTTTTTCCGGTATAATAAGATTACGGTCAGAATGGAGAAGACCGAAAGGGAGGATATCGCAGTGGGCGTAAAACACGGCAGGGATTATGAATTTATTTTGGCTGATTTGACGAACGCGGTTGGCCGGATTCAAGATAGCTATCTTTTCTTCGAAATGGAGCCCTCGGAATGGGAAGGGTTATCGGATACGGATCGAGGCGAGGTGCTTGAAGCTCTGGCGGAGGATTTATTCTTTGGGTTGGGCTCGGAGCCGATGATTGAGGTAGGCAGTGCGATCGTGATCTATGATCCCGAAGGACATCGCATCAATATCCTGATCGGGGATTCCGAATTAACCTCCGTATCCTTGATATAACCGCATCTGTTGCTGCCGCTGTACCGTCCAATGGCGATAAGCATGAAGGCAGGGGTTCGAGAATACAATAGTTGGAGACGAGGCTAGGACAAATCAAACTTCAGATCCTGGTGCGTGACGAGGAAACTTACATATACAGGAGTTCTTGAAGAGAACGGGAGGAAGAATAATGCCGTTTACACCGCAAGAAGTAGAAGCGCATTTGGAAAAACTGGAAGGATGGGAACTAGAGGAAGGACGATGGATTTTTCGTAAATATACGTTTTCCAACTTTATGAAGGGGATCGCATTTGTAGATGAGGTAGCTGCGATCTCGGAAGCATTTAACCACCATCCCTTTATCACAATCGACTATAAAACGGTAACGCTCCGTTTGACCTCTTGGGAGGAAGGCGGCATTACAGCCGTTGACATCAAGGAGGCGCAGCAATATAACGAGGCCTACGAAAAGATGCGGTCAGGGGATTAGCCAAGTCAGCTCATGATCGGATTTATAGAGGTATCAAAACAACCGCCGGGAATGTAAATTCCCGGCGGTTGTGCTTTTTTCGCGTGTTTATTTTTTCTCCGCAAGCCATAAGGCGACGTTCGCAATTTCCTCTTCCTTTAAGCGATCCTTAAAAGAAGGCATCATGCCGCCCTTCCCTTTGGTGATAATGGAGAACAGTTGGTCTGCCGTCAATTCCGATCCAATCTTCTGCAGATTTGGGCCCGCGCCGCCTTGCAATGTATCACCGTGGCAGGAGATGCAATTTGCTTTGACGATGGCTTCGGCTTGTTCTGCGTTCATGGTGATTTCAGGCATTTGCGGCTTGGCTTCTTGCGCAGCCTCTTCCCGGCTTGGCAAGGTGAACATCAATACAAGGGCTAAAGCGCCTGCGATGACGAACAAACCGCTCATGATCCACTTTTGCATTTCAATCGCCCCTCCTATGTATGCTACCTATCCATTATAACGGAACACACGGGTTGATCATAGTCTTTGTGTCCAAATTAGGAACAAAAATTATCCGTTTCCATTAAATTGTGTGCCATAAGTCATAGTCTTAATCAAAACAAGACATAAAAAAGAGCGTGCCCTTATTCAGGCAGCCCTTTATGAACCATACAATAGAACGGTTTGGACACCCCGCCAGGTGTCATCTTCTCATACAGATCGGTAATGACAAACCCCGCCTTCTGGTAAGCCCGGATCGCTCGGGTGTTCCAGGTCAGCACTTCCAGGTCAATCTGATGATCCGGCTTACGACGCCAGGCTTCCTCCACGATGGTCCTCACAAACAGCTTGCCCAGCCCGTGGCCGCATAGCTCGGGCTTCATACCGATGCCAAGCCGGGTGACTCCTTCCATCGGGAAGTACTGAGCGAAGCCGGCAAGCTCCCCCTTCTCATCCAACACGGAGACATACTGTTCGGCGCGGATCGCCGGGTTCCCAAACTCCACGTCGAGCGCTTTCATTTGCTCCCATGGCAGCCAACTGTAGATGTCATAAGGAGAATCGTAACGCCAGGTGCAAATTTCCGCGCCATGGGCTTCTTCCATCGGTACGATACGAAACGGAGACATCGTTTGGTCCATATTGCCCCCTCCTTAATTAAAGGAAAGTCCGTCGTAATTGTTCCATTATCCTCACAATAGCCGGAATTACGCAGCTTGTAAAGGTTTTTGCCTACCCTTCGGGAAATTAAAATTGTGGGATTTCTCCTGGATATTTAGCTTTGCGGCAACCTTTTTCCCGGTTGTTTCGTTATATAGATAAGAGTACAGATAAAAAAAGACCGCAAGGCGGTTCCAACGAGAACCCGGCCCAGCGGCGAATTAGTGATGATGAACAGGATGAAACCGATAGATCAATGGATTACGATTCCGCAGCGTAGACGGAATAACCGTACTTACTGAGAACACGCTTCGCGCCAACGTAGCGGTTCTGGTAATAACTGTTGCTTAGCTTGTCGATCCGGATGCCCTTGGATGAGGATGCATGGGCGAATTCACCGTCGCCGACGTAAACACCAACATGGGATACTTTGCCCGTCCCCGTCGTCTTGAAGAAGACGAGATCCCCAGCTTGAAGCTCGCTCTTCGGTACCGGTGTGCCTTGCTTATACTGAGCGGCAGACACACGTGCTAACTTGATACCCATCTTGCTGAAGACGTACCGGGTAAATCCAGAGCAATCAAATCCCGCTGTCGTGGTGCCGCCAAATTTATAAGGCGTCCCGTACACGGAATCGACGATACTAGATAGCGTCGTTGTCTCGGCTTTTGCGGAGTCGGCAAAGGCGCTACCTGCCCCCAAGGTGAATAGGAGGGCTAAACTCGTTACCGCTGCTGTCAAAGTCTTTCTCAAGATGTCTTACTCCTTCCAAGGCCTACGAGGTTAGCTTATGGATTCGGTTGAAGGTTCCCTATGATCTGCTATAGCGGTAAGTTAAAAAGTCATCTTCGGATCACGAAGTAACTCAGGATGGAGATTCGGCGTCGAATCTTGAACTCAGCCGGGCCTTCCGCTGCTCACGTAGCTTCCAGCTACGCTGCGCTGCTCAGTCCCTAAGCTTCATTCAACCTTCTCGGTGCTCCAAACCTAACTTTTTAACCTTGATTGAAATGGTAAGTTAAAAAGTCATCTTCGGATCATGAAGGATGTGACTGTTACCTTTTATAGCGAAATCAATTCACCCTTTGGTGGGTCCCCCGCTTCCCGGGTGCGTGGGAATTCGGCAGTTTCATTGTAGATGGCACCCAAGATCTTACATAGAAATAGTTACAACAATAATTACAAAGTTGTTACCATTTACGTTCTTCATTTTACCAAAGCCGTCCAGAGATGACAAGTTTGTCGAAAAAAACGCTTCTATTGGCCCGTGTTCGCGAAGGGATTCGTGGGTAATGGTTCCTAAGAGACTAGGGCTAAAGAAAAGAGTAGGAGAAGGGGAATCCAAGGAAAAAGCCCGCAGAGACGTTGTAATCAACATCCCCACGGGCTTCGTAGCGAGTTCTTATTGAACATCATCATGTTCAGCAATTTCACCGGTCACATCTTCATACTTGTCGTTGCTCATGATTCGTTTCGCGCCAACGTAACGATCGACATAATACTTCTCGCTTAATTTGCTGATGACTACACCTTTGGAGGAGGAGGCATGAGCAAATTTGCCGTCGCCGACATAGATGCCGACATGAGAAACGCCTTTGCCGGAAGTATTAAAGAAGACCAAATCGCCTTCGATCAGTTCGCTCTTGTCAACCGCAGTACCCATTTTGTATTGGGATGCGGACTGATGAGGCAGCTTGATGCCGATCTTCGAGAAGACGTACATCGTAAATCCAGAACAGTCGAATCCGGAGGTTGTGGTTCCGCCTGCAACGTAGCTGCTACCAAGCGCGCCGTCGATGACACTGTCCAGTTTGGAATCGGCGAAAACGCTGCCAGTTCCAATGGTGAAAAGCATGGCAAAACTTACTGCTGCTACCGTCAAACGCTTCTTCAAGAAGTTATGCTCCTTCCAATGCCTACGAGGTTAGCTTAAGGATTCGGTTGAAGGTTCCCTATGATCCCTCTCAAACGAGATCAATTCACCCAAAGTGGTTCCCCCGTTTCCCTGGTGAAGGGAATTCGGCTTTGTTTTTCACACCTGTCATTTCTAATTTGACATCCGGCACGAATCTCCTGCCAAAGATGACAAAAATAATTACAAAACTGTTACTGAAATTGCGTTGCTGTTATTGTAACAAAGGTAGGTATCTTTTGGCAATGCTTAATTCACAAGATTAAGAGGGGAAATAGGACGGAAGGCCTTCGCCGAACGGCGAAGGCCTTGATGTTACAGGGTTTTGAGGAGTTAAAAAATTTTAACTTTTTTGTGCCTTGGACTGCCAAAGATGAAATTGAGAGGCGATCTTCCAGACCTTAAATGTGCAGCGAAAGAGAGGATAAGCCTGCTGCAGGATGAGGGCCAGCATCCCCGTCCAAATCCAAGATGCGGTGCCGAACAGAAGGAAGAGGATCAGGCCAAAAGTCCCGAGAATTAGCGAGATAGAGATGCCCTGCAACAGGGTTCGGAAGCAAGCTAGCAGGGAATTCCAAACTCCGGCTTTAAACAAGTAGCCGAACTGGACAAACAATAGGCATTGCCGGATAAACCAACCGTAAATGAACCAGCCCAGGATCAGCCCAAGCCCAGTGAGCCAGGTTGCCATCGGAAGTTCCATCCCGGTCAACCCCGGCCAAAGCGACAGTAGTCTCGAAACAATCCAGAAGGCGGGCAACAAGGTAAGTACGAGCTCCATCGCGTAGAACAAAATTACCGGTTTACCAAATTCCTTCATTCCTCGGAACAGGGGGAAGCCGGGGTTGCGATTTTCCGCCGGTGTGAAGCCGTAGAAGATTCCAGCTTGGATCAACGGAGTCAAGATCATGCGCAGGACGATCATCCCTGCCAGTAGCCAGCAATACAACCGAACCTCGGGATTGCTCCATAAATTCATCTGTCCCTCAAGCAAGAACAGGAGTTTCGATAGCGCCGTGGGCGGCGGGTCAGGATATCTTTGCAGCAGCGCCGTTACGGCAGTATCGACCAACCGGTACAAGAACAATCCCCACAGCAGCTGGTACAGGAACAAGATGATGACCGAGGGAAATTGGCTTTTCAGGGCAGTCCACCCTAAACGAACGAAACTCATTTCTTTCCCTCCTTATAGAAGTATGGACCTAGGGTTACCACAGAAGTCCTCCAAGGATCGCTTCAAGCAGCTTGGTGACGCTCATATTGGAGCGCGACAATGTGGTTTCAGGGACTTCTGCTTTCAGATAGTTGTTGATGTGAAGGTTCTCCACCGTTAAGGTGTAGTCCGGGTCGATCTGAACCCATGCCAGCGGTGCTTTATATTGCAGCTTGATCTCGAGGCGAGAATCTTCCCCGTTCCATTGCTTGCGTACGGTGTGTCCATCGGTGAAGGTGAACAGCAGCGGAACCTTCGGGTGGGTTGCCCCTTTGCGGGTAAAGACCACTTTCGACTCGTATATCGGACCGCCTTCCTGATTGATCGGAGTGATTTGAATGTTGTCTACTGCAAAATCCGCCATTTTCCCATCATAGACGTATTGTTGAAAATACGCTTTCCAGCTGCGGCTGGTCACTTGCTCAACTACCCGTTGGAAATCAGCGGTCGTTGGGTGCTTAAATCGATATTTCTGGCTGTACGTGCTCAGAATCCGCCTCATCGTCTTGCTGCCGACCTGCCGCTCGATATCCAGCAGGATTAATTTGCCGCGGTAGTACGCATTCTTGGCATAGCCATCCCCGGGGCCGTATTTCCAGGCGTTCTGGGTCAAGGAAGCCGGTGAAGTAATCATAGCCGATTGGATCGGCAAATTCGGGGTGATGCCGAACTCCTGCTCCATGAGCTTATCCTCTGCATAGGAGGCAAAAGCTTCATCCAACCAAGCTTCCTCGAATTCATTGTTGGCGATCATCCCGTAGAAGAACTGATGGGCGATTTCGTGGATGACCGTGCGCTCTAGATCATCGTATCCAGGGGAATCGCTGACGGCCCCAAACGCGGTAACTAGAGTCGGATATTCCATGCCGCCGGCCCCGTTTGCGTTCGCCGGTGGAACGACCACGGACAGCGTGGAATACGGGTACCGGCCATACCACTTACTGTAGTTCGCCAGAGCGACCTTGGCGGCATAGAAGTAGCGTTCCTTCAGATCCTTATGTGCGGGATCGAGATACAGCTTAATACGCACGCCGGGAACTTCTGCTGAAGAGAAGGGCTCTTCCATGTAGATGAAGTTCGGCGAAGCCGCCCAAGCGAAATCGTGGACATCGTCGGCGTAGAATTGCAAGGTTTTCCGTCCGTTCTTCAACACTGCCTTTTTGGTCTGAAAACCGGTGGCTGCCACGGTGTACGCCTCGGGCACATTGATCCTTACACTGTAAATCCCGAAGTCGGAGTAAAATTCCGAGTTCCCGTGATACTGATGGAGGTTCCAGCCTTCGGACGTCCGCCCCCGAGTCCCCACCGGCTCGTACACACTCATCTTAGGAAACCATTGCCCTGCCATGACGAAATCGTCGGCAACGCCCATACGGGCAAAAATCTTCGGCAGCTTGACGGTGAATTTCATCCGCAGCGTCAGGCTTTCACCGCCCTGGACCGGCACCGGCAGCCGAACTTTGGCTAAGGTCTGATCCTTCGTATTGCCGTCGTCAGGCTGAACATACTGAATCCGATGCAGCAAGGAGATGCCGTCGGTCGTTTTCAGTTCGGTGATCTCCATGGATCCCCAGCCGTCCTTGGGCATGACGTCGTTCCGCAGTTTTCCGCCCGACTCTTTCATAAACGTCGTATCCTCGGAAGCAAACGCGTTCGGATATAAGTGCAAGTACACCTCGTTGATCGTCTTCTTGCCGGGATGGGTCCAAGTCAGCGTCTCTGAGCCGGTTAACGTCCCTTCCTGCTCGTTCAGCGTGACGTCGATGTGGTATTCGGCGACCCGATTGCTGAGCACTTCGGCGGTCGGTTGCTGAATGGTTTCAGTTTGCGGCGGCGTGGGGGTTTGTCCGGTTTTTTGGACCGCTTTAGGCCCCGCCTTGGCCGGGACGAACGAAGCCAGCGATTCCCCACCTCCCCGCAGGGTCACCCAGGCGGCTCCGAGGGTGAGGCACAAGGCAAGGATAGAAATGCCGTAGACAATAGTACGTCGGGTCATACAATGGATACCTCCCGTTGACAAGCATCTACAGCATGTATATGTTTGCATTTGGAAGATTATTAGTTAAAATTGAGAGGTAGTTAAAAAGCCATTTTTTGAACTAGGATTGAGATGTAAGGATAACGATAGAAGCTGCCTTGCTTATGAGAACGAGGCGGCAGGTATGCGAAATATGGAGGGAATTATGGATCAGACACCGAAAACGGGTAAAAAGATTTTTGCCCTCAACATTATCAGCAACGATGAGAAGAGCAAACATAAAGGCTTTGGTGCAGGTTCCATCGATTTGAACAGCATGTCTCCGGTCATCATCGACGGGGATGAGGTGTACATTGATGTCGGTGCCATGCATGCGAAGAGCAAGGTGGAGAAAGGCATCAAATTCTCGACCAACCGGGAGGACGTACCCAATGGCCGGCAGGTCTGGATCGTTTGGGTTGCGGTAGATCGCGGGCCGGAAGGCCAATTCTACGGCGGAATGACGGCTTGCGAAATGTTGATTGACACGGAAGCACGCCGCGGCTGGAAAATTCTTGCCGACCATGTTAACAAAATGGATTATGCGTTAAAACGCAGAGTGATTTTGGACGGATTGAGCAAAGAGCAGAAGGCCGGGCTGAAGCAGCTGCTGATCGAGACTAATGCGGAATGGTGGGACCGCTCGCCGGAAGAGCTGAAGGCGGCCCTGGACGCGTGAACTGAATAAATGAGGCATAAAAGAAACGCCCCTATCCGGTTGAACTCCCGGAAGGGGCGTTTTGCTTGGAAGGGAAGTTAGCGCTGGGGGCTGACTTGAATTTTCGGCGAACCCGCCGCCGTTTGCGGGTCCTTACCGAGTAAAATGGTCAGTCCGAGCAGCGTGACGAGAATGGTCGCGCCCATATCGGACATGACGGCTACCCACAGCGTAAGCCAGCCGGGGATCGTCAGCAGCAGGGCGATCAGCTTCAGCGCAAGCGAGAGGCTGATATTCCAGGCGACGATCCGGCCAGCCCGCCGGGCGATACGGATGGCGCGGGGGAGATGGCCGAGATGATCCTGCATCAGCACGATGTCGGCGGTCTCTACGGCGCTGTCCGTGCCTTGGCCCATGGCGATCCCCAGGTCGGCGGCAGCCAAGGCCGGAGCGTCGTTGATCCCGTCGCCGACCATCGCCACGCTCCCGCGGCCGGCCAGTGCTTGGATCTGCGCGACCTTCTGCTCCGGCAGCAGGCCGGCATGCCATTCGCTGACACCGCTGCGGTCAGCGATCGCTTGGGCCGCCGCGGCGTGGTCGCCCGTCAGCATGACGGTGCGGGCGACTCCGGCGCGGTGCAAGGCGCGGACGACGTCCGGGGCTTCCGGACGGAGTTCATCGGCGAGGCCGAACAGGCCCAACACGCGCGCGGATTCCGCGGCGAGCACTACGGTGAGGCCCTCCGCTTTCAGGCGCGCGAGGTCAGCAGTGACGCGCGCCCGCTCCTCGCCGCCGAGGGAGAGCTGCGCGAGCAGCGCTTCGCTGCCGACATAGCAGCGAACGCCGTCGACCTCGGCGCTCACGCCCACGCCGGGCAAGGTCGTAAGCCCGGCGGGATGCGCCCAGCAGTCACCGCGCTGGGCGCCATCGGAGCAAGCGGCATGAGCGTCGCTGCTATGCCCGCTGCTTGGGGAATCGCAGCAGCACGCTACGTCGCTGTGCTCGTCACTGTTGCCGCTGGTGCGGGCGGCAACGTAACGCACCACCGCAGCGGCCAGCGGGTGCAGGGAGCCGCGCTCCAGTGCGGCGGCTACCGTGTAAAACCGCTGCGGCACATACGCGATCTCGCGCTGCACCTCCGGCTGCCCCTTCGTCAGGGTGCCGGTCTTATCGAACGCGATCGCGTCCAGCTTCCCGAGCTGCTCCAGATGCACGCCGCCCTTGACGAGCACGCCGAGCCGCGCGCAGCGGGTCATTCCGCTGACCAGCGCGATTGGCGAGCTCAGCACAAGGGCGCACGGGCAGCCAACGATCAGAATGGCTAGACCTTCGTAGATCCATTTCATCCACGGCTGCCCGAACAGCAGCGGCGGAGCCAGCATCACCAGCGCAGCCAGAATCATGATGGCCGGCGTATACCATTTGGCGAACCGATCGATGAACAGTTCGGTTGGCGTTTTCTTATCCTGCGCCTCCTGGACAAGATGCATGATCTTGGCCAGTGACGAGTCCTCGTACGGTTGATCAATTCGGACGTGAAGAAGTCCTTCCGTATTGATGCTGCCGCCGAATACCGGCATGCCGGGCTGCTTCGTGACCGGAATTGATTCGCCGGTAATGGCTGCTTCGTTGACGGCGCTCGTCCCTTCCAGGACCGTGCCGTCTGAAGGGATCTTCTCCCCGGCTCGGACGAGCACAATATCGTTTGCCTTCAACCGCGCGATCGGGACGATCATTTCCCGTCCATCTTGAATGACAATCGCTTCCTTTGGAGCAGCATCCAATAACGCCGATAGCGAGCGGCGGGCGCGGCTCATGCCATAGCCCTCCAACAGCTCGTTCAGACCAAACAATATCGCGACCAACGTCGCCTCTTTCCATTCCCCGATCAACACCGCACCGGTTAAGGCTACGGTCATCAACGTATCCATATTGAATTTCAAGCGGAGCAAGTTCCGCAAACCGCGCAGGAATGTAGTGTACCCGCTGAGGACCATAGCTGTCAGATAACCTGTTATCCGTACGGCATTGGGCACGTCGAACACAAACGTCCCCGCATAGATCACGGCGGAAATCACCAGCAGCCAGATTCCCAGGCGGCTCTCATGTTCATGCGGTTCACTAGAGCTTCCGAGTTCTGCGGCCTTCTGGGAGACGGCCTCCGAAGCAGCCATAGCAGCCGTATCGTCAGCGAAGCTGGGATTCGGTAAGACTAAGGTGGCGCCATCCCTTTTTAAAATCCGCTCCACCTGCTTCAAATCCACTGCAGGATGGAGGAGCAGGCGTCCGCTATTATATAGAAGAGAGGCATCCTCCCCGTAATCCAGGCGCTGAATTTCCTCCTGCATCTCCCGGGCGCAGTTCGCGCAGGACAATCCCATCACACGATACTCGATGCGATGGTTCTCGCCTGGCGTTTGATTTTTTGCCACTGTTGAGTTCATTCGTTCATCTGCTCCTTCTGATGCTCCAGCGTCATGGCTACCAGCGTCTGAATATGATGGTCGCTTAACGAATAGTAAACGTTCTTGCCTTCCTTGCGCGATTTGGCGATATGCAGTGCCTTCAGCTGGCGCAGATGATGGGAAGCCGTCGCCACGGAGACGTCGAGTAAATCGGCGATATCGCAGACGCACAGCTCCTGATGCTGCAAATAATAAGCAATCTTCACCCGATTCGGATCGGACAAAGCCTTAAAGATCTGGACCATCCCGTTGACGTCACGTTCTGCCAGACTTTCTCGAAGCCTGTTCGTACGTGCAGGTTCCGTGTAGTACTGCTCGCACACATCTGCGGTCTCTACCGTGTCGGCCATGGAACGTCGACCTCCTTTATTCAAATCAACGTTTGAATGATATAGTTCAAGTATAAGCGATCTTATAGCATATTCAAAGGTACTTTTGAATGTGTATGGCAACGATTTAGAGGCTCTGCTGCCCCATCGAGGCGCTTGTCGTGCCTTTTTGTGGGATTATCCCTTTCATTCAGATGGGTGTAGGGGAAGGAATGCTAAGAAGGTCTCCCTAGAAAGTGATCTTGTAAGGAGACCTCATGTTTGAACGGAGTCATATGAAAAATAGACAGGAGCACGGATTTTCACCCCATGCTTCTAAAGTGAGGCGGGCTGCATCGAGAGAGAGGCGGATGATACGGCCGTCATCGCTGACTGCATCGAAGCGAACTGATGCGAACTATTGAAGCGAACAACTGGGCTCGCAAACCGCAGCCAAACCGCTTCGTCTCTTCCTGATGCAACGGGATAATGGTCCAAAAGGATCGAACGGCAGCCTAGATATCGGCAACGCCAGCGTCTCCTGGCCAAACCTCAGCTTGCTTGTCGATGACCGACACATAGGGGTTGCCGCGAAAATAAAACCGCCACGGCTTCGCCGCATATTCCTCCGCATACGCAATGCCGATACGCGGTGCCTGGACGATCACTTCATCCGCTCCAAATCTCTCCGACATCGATCCGCCTTCGATCCAAAGCGGGCCACTGGGCTGGTCGAGCGTCAGGCCATTCAGCGCTTTCGTGATGTCCAGCGCACGGCACAGCTTGCCGGGGCCGCCTGATAAATCCGCCGGCTTGCGAGCAGCCGTCCCACGATAGCGGCGCATCGCAGCTTCGTCTGCCGAGGATAGAGGCTCGACCGCGCGGATTAGCACGGCTTGCGGGTCGCCTTCCGTACCGGTGACGACGTTCAGGCAGTTATACATGCCATAAATCAGATAGATGTAAGCCGTTCCGCCGGGGCCAAACATAATGTCCGTCCGCGCGGTACGGCGTCCTCCGTAGGCGTGGCTGCCTTTGTCCTCTATGCCGCCGTAGCTTTCCGTTTCTACGATGCGGCAGCGGATGTCGCCTTCTTCCGTACGGCGGACCAGCGTCTGTCCAAGCAGACGGGGGGCGGCCTCCAGGGCCGTCAATCGATAAAAAGCCGGGGGCAATGGCGCCCCCGGTTTGATTTGCTTCAAGATCGGGTCCATTGATAAGGAAGTCTCCTTGAACATTTTTGAACTAGGGATTGCTTCCTTTATCGTAAGAACTTTTTCATGTCCTGTCCAACTCCCAACCCAAACTCCAACTCCAGCCACAGCCAGCCTCTAATCCATCCACCAGCGTTTCAGATCTTCCCACCAGGAGTGACTCTCCTTCTTCTCCACCTCGGCTGGAGTCGGTACGGGTTCGACTTCGCCTTCACCATGCGCGGTGCAGTACTCTGTGGGCTCTGTGCCCTCAATGAACACCTCCAGCTTCTTGTCCGGGCAATCCTTCGTGGCGAGCAGCCCCGTATCCGGATCGATGTAGACGCTGACCACCCCGTCAGGGATGGGGAAAATCTTCGGAGGTACTTTTTCCAACGCCTTCTCCGTGTATTTGGCAAAGATCGGTGCGGCTTTGCGCGACTCCGTAGTGCCAAGCGTCTTGCCCTTGTCATAGCCAACCCAAACGGCTGTCGACAGCTCCGGCGTGAAGCCGACGAGCCAGGCGTCGGTGCTGGTCGTTCCAGTTTTGCCGGCGACCGGCCGTTTGATTTCGTTGGAGACGCGGTTGCCCGTCCCGCCAGTTTCAAATACGCTCTCCATCAAATGCGTCAGTACGTAGGCGGCAGAAGCTTCCACCACTTGTTCGCTTTTGGCCGGTTTGGCCTCGTATAACACACGCCCGCTGGCATCGGTAATTTTTAGCACCGCCACGGGTTCCACACTGCGGCCCTGGTTGCTGATCACCGCAAACGCCGTAGCCATTTCGAACGGGCTGACCGGAGACGTCCCCAGCGCCAGCGAGGGGACGGCTTGCAACGGGCTGGTTATGCCCATTTTCCGCCCCATTTCGATGACCTGCTCGGCTCCTACTGTGAGAATCGTATTGACTGCATAGATATTGTCCGAAGCGGCGATCGCTTGCCGCATATCGATGTCGCCCAAGTATTTGTCACCGAAGTTTTTCGGGCTATACGTTTTACGGTTGTCGTCGTAATGGAACAGCGTTGGCTGACTGCTGAACTTGCTGGCACTGGTTAATTTTCTTGAAGACAGCGCGGTGAGATACATGATCGGCTTAAAGCTGGAGCCGGGCTGCCGCGTTGTGGCGAAGACATGGTTATACTGACTCTTCTTGTAATTGACACCGCCAACCATCGCTTTGATGTAGCCGTTACGCGGATCGATGGAAATGAGAGCAGCTTCCAGATCCGGCGAGTTTGCCAGCTCCGCAGCTACCGCTTCTTCCGCTGCTTTCTGCGCATCCGGATCCAGTGTCGTGTAGATGTTCAGCCCGCCGTGCTCAAGCAGCGTCTCGTCAAAGCCAAGCTCGCCGACTACCACATTGCGAATATAATCGCGGAAATAAGGAGCTTTATCGGTGGGACTTGGCTGCTTCGGCGATTGGAAATTCAGGATCGCCTCATATGCCTCATCGGCTTCCTGCTGCGTGATCTCGCCCGTGGCGACCATCGCCGACAGCACGGTACGCTGACGATCTTTGGCGTTCTTCATATGATTAAACGGCGAATAATAGGTGGGGCCTTTCGGAACCCCGGCTAACATCGCACTTTCGGCCAGACTTAACTCCTTTGCGGGTTTTCCGAAATACATCTGAGCGGCGGCTTCAATTCCGTACGCGCCATGCCCGTAATAAATTTCGTTAAGGTACATTCGCAAAATATCATCTTTGGAGTACTTCATCTCCAGCTGGGCGGTGTACATCGCCTCCTTAATTTTGCGAGACCAGGTCCGTTCATGCGACAGATACAAATTCCGCGCCAGCTGCTGGGTTAAGGTGCTCGCTCCTTGGACGGTGCCCATTTCTTTGATATTCACCAGGGTTGCTCGGGCCATCCCTTTCAAATCAAAGCCAAAATGGTTGTAAAACTGCCGGTCTTCGGTCGCCAGCGTCGCCTTGATCAGCCAAGGCGAGATCTCTTGCAGCTCCACGCTTTCCCGGTTCTTCCCGCCATCCGAAAACACCGCGAACGTCTCTCCCCGGCTGTTGATCAGCTGCGAGTTCCGATCTGATCCGGCGAGGGGCAGTTCGGCTTGGGACAAGTAGAGGAGCAGGAGGCCGACAGCGCATAGACCAAGGAGCCCCGTGCCGACCATCAGCTTGAACAGCAAAAGCCACGGACGGCGAGGTTTACGTTTATGATAATGTCGATCACTGCGAACGAGTTTCTGCACGAGAGGACTCTCCTTTCCGATCCTATAGCAAATCCGTGCTGCGAACGTCTAAAGTTCAGTATGGGAAAGTTTGGGAGAGATCATTCACGTCAGAAGCTGTGCTTGCGCCGTTAATTTGGGAGATGTGTTATTATTTTTTCGTTTGGTACAATATAGGAAATGATGTTTTGGGCTGACCTGCACGATTTGATCATAAGGAAAGAAGGTTGATCGCATGGAATTATGGTTTACGGAGAAGCAAACCCCCGTGTTTGGGATTACGGCAAAAATACGCGAAACGCTGGTTACGGAAAAAACGGAGTTCCAGGACTTGGCGATGTTAGATACGGAGGAATTTGGCCGGATGCTCGTCTTGGACGGCATGGTGATGACCACCATCAAAGATGAGTTCGTTTATCACGAAATGGTGGCGCATCCAGCGCTGTTCACCCATCCGAATCCGAAGCGGGTGCTCGTTGTAGGCGGCGGGGACGGCGGGGTTATTCGCGAGGTGATCAAGCATCCCGAAGTGGAGCAGGCAGTGCTGGTCGAGATCGACGGCAAGGTTATTGAATATTCCAAGAAATACTTGCCGGAGATTGCCGGGGAGCTGGACAATCCGCGGGTGGACGTGCAGGTCGCAGACGGCTATATGCATATTATTGAAAGCAAAAATCAATACGACGTCATCATGGTCGATTCTACCGAACCAGTGGGGCCGGCGGCGCCTTTATTTGAGCGCGGATTTTATCAAGGGATTTATGAGGCGTTAAAAGACGATGGCATCTTCGTTGCCCAGACTGATAACCCTTGGTTCAAAGCGGATTTGATTCAAAAGGTGAACAAAGACGTGAAAGAGATCTTCCCCATCGTTCGCGTTTACGGTGCGAACATCCCAACTTATCCAAGCGGGTTGTGGACGTTCACAATGGGCAGCAAAGTTTATGATCCACTGCAGGTGGACGAGACGAACATCCCTGAACTGGACACCAAGTACTACACGCCGCGTCTTCATAAGGCCGCATTTGTGCTGCCCAAGTTCGTGGAAGACCTCGTGAAGTAAAATACGTCGTTCGGACTATAAATGGCCTGTCTAAAGTGTGATAGTATGATTTATATCACCACTTTCACATGGGACAAGGCGGGATTTTTATCAGAAGAAATAACCCAGCCCGAAGCATGCTTGCGGGCCTTACGATGATTGTTGTAGTGATGGTAGTCGGCTGGATCTTTTACGGCCGTCCGGATGCACCACCTTCTGGCGACTCCATTGAAACGCCGGTACAAGCTCCGACGACGGTTACAGGAGAAGCTTCAGACGTTGCGAATAACGATCTTGCTGTCGAGTCGCCGTATTTGCTAGACCATCTTCCTTTCAAGGATGAGGAGGTTCTTGCGATCACGGTTGGCGGAAACGGGAAAAATACCCGCATTCCAGCGCAGCGGCAATTTGTCCTGTTGGAATCGCTGCGTTATACGGATATGAAAAGTGCGCTTGCGGGTTCGGTACCGGCGGCTTCCCGGAAGCCGGTTGTTCTGCAGTTTAAGGTGGCAAACACGCACTATGAGCTAACCTATGATTTAACCAGTAACGCTTTTGAGTACCAAGGGAATTATTACTACGCTGACGACCGGGTGCTGCTGTTGATGCAAGGTCTGTTCCGCGAGCGGGAGGAGCTGGCTTCGTTGGATGCCCTGCAGGAGCAAGCAAGGGTGGAGCAAGAGAAGGAATCCTCCGTGAACCTGGATACGGCTCCTGCAGCTCCGTTGGACGGGGAAGCCGCGCAGGTGGATGGCCTGGACTTCGATGGATGGGAGCAGCGGCTAACCCAATATCCGCCCGAGGAGATCGTTTGGGCCAAGCCATACTATGATGACGGTACCGGTCAGGTGAAGGAAGCCCGTTTATTTAGAGACGGGGTGCTGGAGCTGAATCGGATGATCGTTTTTACGCGGCCGGTTCACCAGTGCGCAGCTGGCGTAAAGACGGGGATCAGCACGGCTGACGTTACGGAGAAATTAGGGACAAAGGCACTGAAGCTGGATAGCCGCTGGAGCTATAAAGTCGGGGATTATTTCCGGTTTCATGTGTATTTCCAGGATGACAAAGTGAAATACCTCGCATTAAGTCAACCCTTGTAGGCCGTATCTGGTCATGAAGGGAGGGAAGGAGCCGCTGAAGCAACGGCTCCTTTTTTTGCCTATGGGGGGCGTTGTACCGTATATGTATTGAATTGCCGGGGCGAACTGGCTATAGTAGTACAGTAAGGATCGATGTCGGAAGGAGTTTTGACCTATGCCGGAAACCAAGCCGGTAAGCCTTGTGCTGACAAGCCGACAGGGAACGGAAGAAACGGTGCAGCACCTGCGGGGAGATCTCATCCGCCGGAGCGACACCTTATATATCCGCTACGAAGAACCAGACCCGGGACCGGATGGTGCGAAGACGCGCACGATGATCAAACTATCTAGCAACGAGCTGAAAATCATCCGCCACGGAGGCGTAGAAGCCGAGCAAACCTTCCGCAGCGGCAGTCGAACACCAGGGTTTTACCGCTCACCCTTTACTCGGTTTAATCTTTCTACCGACACGGTGAAGCTGGAATCCCGATGGGACGGGGCGGTTGGTCAGGTGATCTGGGAGTATGATTTGTACGTATTTGAAGAACTATCAGGACGTTTTGAACTCAGTCTACATATACAGGAGGACGTTTAAATGCCACACAATCCGTTGGAACAAATGAACCAGGCGCTGAAGGAAGCGATCCTGGATGCGATCGTATCCGCTGGTCTTGCGCAGCGTGAGGAAATCCCGGCGATCGTCTTAGAAGTGCCGAAGGACAAGGCACACGGGGATTTTGCGACCAATGCGGCAATGCAACTGACGCGAATCGCCAAGAAGAATCCGCGCCAAATCGCGGAAGAAATTCTCGGGCAACTGGACTATGGAAAGGCTGGGATCGAGAAGGCAGAGGTTGCCGGTCCCGGGTTTATCAATTTTACGTTAAGCAAGAGTTATTTGTATCCGATTCTGCTGCAGGTCTACCGTGAAGGTGAGAACTATGGCCGCACTTCATTAGGTAATGGGAAAAAGGTGCAAGTCGAATTCGTCAGCGCTAACCCGACAGGCAGCTTGCACCTCGGTCATGCCCGGGGCGCAGCTGTAGGTGATGCGCTGTGCAACGTGCTGGATTTCGCCGGTTACGACGTGACGCGCGAATACTATATCAATGACGCCGGGAACCAGATCGTCAATCTGATCAAATCCATTGAGGCTCGCTATCGCCAAGAGCTTGGACAAGACGTAGAGATGCCGGAAGACGGATATCATGGCGAAGACATCAAGGGATTCGCCAAAGAGCTTGTTGCCGAACAGGGGGACAAGCTGCTGGGAATGCCAGAAGAAGAACGGACCGCGTTCCTGCGTAAATTCGGACTGGAGAAAGAGCTGTCCAAAATCCAGCGCGACCTGGAACGGTTCCGGGTTCGCTTTGACGTCTGGTTTAGCGAAACGTCCCTGTATCAGGATGGCCAAGTTGAAGCATCGCTGTCCGAGCTGCGTGAAAAGGGGCAGACGTATGAGCAAGACGGAGCAACCTGGTTGAAAACGACGGCTTACGGAGATGACAAGGACCGTGTATTGGTGAAAAATGACGGGACCTACACCTATTTGACGCCGGACATCGCATACCATCGCAATAAATATGATCGCGGCTTCGATCGGATCATCAATATTTGGGGCGCTGATCACCACGGTTATATTCCTCGGGTGAAGGCCGCCATGCAGGCGATCGGGAAAGATCCGGAGAAACTGACCGTATTGATTGCACAAATGGTCAGCCTGTTCCAAGACGGCGAGAAGGTGAAAATGTCCAAACGGACCGGTAAAGCGGTCACTATGGTGGATTTGATGGATGAGGTTGGGGTAGACCCGATCCGTTACTTCTTTACAATGCGCAGCATGGATTCACATCTGGATTTCGATATGGATCTGGCAATTTCCACCTCCAATGAAAACCCGGTGTACTACGTGCAATATGCCCATGCCCGGATTTGCAGCATCTTCCGCCAGGCGGAAGAACAAGGTATCCAGATTCCGGCGGCAGAGAACGTGAATCTCAGCAAGCTGACCGCTGAGCATGAATACGATCTGTTGCGGAAGCTCGGCGAGCTGCCGGAGGAAATTAACGTAGCTGCTGAGAACTACGCACCGCACCGATTGGTCCGCTATGTCTATGAACTGGCAGCGCTGTTCCACAGCTATTACCGGGCGGAGCGCGTCATTACAGAAGACGCGGAACAAACGGCAGCACGGCTGGTGCTGCTCGGCGGGGTACGCACGGTGCTCGCCAACGTACTTCGTCTGATCGGTGTATCCGCGCCAGAAAAAATGTAATTCGCGGAAGCTGTTACGCGAGTTGCTTTAGTTGAGTGTCTCTTTGCATGATTATCCCGCTTAATCAGATGAAGGCTTGATTTGAATATCCACCTTAGACGAGGGCTTACCAAAAGGGATAATCGTGCAAAATGAGCCGCAAAGAGACCTGTACCACCTATATCAAGATTCAGTGTGCCTGCTTCGTGTTGAACTGCTGTATCCCAGCAAAGCACGGAGCAGGCACATTGTGATTAGATCAGTCCGCAAAGGGAAGCAGCGGGCGGCGGGCATTAACTTCTGCTACGCCCCAATTTGGTGCGCAGCAGGCGCACTGCGCTCAGCTCGCCAGCGCCTCCGCCTTTGGCTCTGGCCGCTGTGCTGGCTAGCGGCTTAGCGGTACGGCGCAGCCGGCGCTTGACCTCGCTTGGCTTCATGTCCGGCTTCATGGCCAGCAGCAAGGCCACGGCACCGCTCACATGGGAAGTTGCCATGGAGGTGCCGCTCATTTCGCGATAACCTCCGCCCAGCCAGGCGGAGCTGATTTTTTCACCGGGGGCATAAATATCGATATTCGGACCGTAGTTGCTGAAGGAGGCGATTTTGCCGTCCTTGCCGGTTGCACCTACAGAGATCGTTTGCGGGTAACGGGCCGGGTAATCGCAGCCGTGTCCCTTTTTGTCGTTCCCCGAGGACGCGACCACCACGATGCCTGCGTTATAGGCTTTGCGAATAATATTTTGCAAAGAGGCGCTGTTGCTCTTCATACCAAAGCTCATATTTACGATGTGCATCCGGTTGCGTACGCACCAGTCGATGCCCAAAATGATGTCAGAAACGAAGGCGGAGCCATTATGATCAAACGCCTTCACCGGAAATATCAAAGAACGCGGGGCTACGCCCATCATCCCTTGAGATCCGCCGGAGGCCGCGATGGTTCCGGCGATATGCGTGCCGTGTCCGTTATCATCGTATGGTAAGCTGAGTCGATTCAAGAGATTAATCCCGCGAGCCAAGGAATGGCGAAGATCCGGATGGTTGAAATCGGCACCCGTATCAATCACGCCGATACGAACCCTGTAGCCTGTGGACACGGACCAGGTTTCCGGGGCGCCGATTCGCCGTACCCCCCAAGGGATGGATGGAGCTTGCCCCTTGCCTGTCGGGGCCGGGCTATGGACGCTGACAAGGCTGTCGTCTTCGACCCACAGGCCGAAACGGGAGCGGGCCACTTCCCCACGTAAACCGAGGGGACAGATCAGCGCCTGCAGCAGCGAGGATGTGCGGATGTGCCGCAGTGCGGGATGCTGGCGCTTGTGCTTAAGCAATTGGCGGACGCATTCTGCAAATTCTGCCGGGTGTGCAAAGCGGATAATGATGCGACCGCTTTTTCCGGAGGCGTCGACATGATCGTTCAAAAACCTGAGGAATCCGGAGTAGTCCATGTATGAGTAGCCCCTCCTACGAAGCGTGTTGCAGTATAGTATGACGTTCCTTTTTTCATTGAATGGGGAAGCGGCCCTGTTTTAATGGAAATGGGCCCGGATTGCTGGATTTCGCGCGAATCCGGCGTGTCAAAGTGCAAATCTGGACATAGGATGAAGGGAAGGCCTTGCGGCTTTCGCCAACCCAAGAGAGGGCAAGGCCTTCTTTTGGGGAAGGATACAGTCAAGGAGCGGGGGACTAGGGGGTTCTCCGCTCCTTCCCTTTTGGCGGCGGGGCTTTGGTGTGTTTTTAAAACTTGCAATTTGATGCCAAATAGGTTTTACTAATGTGTGATATGGATATGTTAGTGAAAGAAACCGGCTCTAACGATAAGGTTTCATCATTGCTTTATAGTGAACTTTTGCGTGAGAGGAAGTGTCCGTAACGTGAGTACCCCGCTGAATTTGAAAATCGACCCGGAGAAAGTCCAAGAAATTCCTATGGTCGATTTGGCCTTTATGATTTTGAAGGCGGCAAACACGCCATATTACTACCGTGATTTGATGAATGAGGTCGCTAAGCTTCGCGGTATGAACGAGGAGCAAATTAACGAGGCGATTGCACAGCTTTATACGGAGATCAACATCGACGGCCGGTTTGCCTGCGTTGGCACCAACCTGTGGGGCCTGAAACGCTGGTATCCGATCGAGCGGTCGGAAGATCCGGTCGGCAGCTCCAAGCGTCCGCGCATCATTAACGACGACGACGATCTGGAAGATGACGATTTTGTGGAAGAGGATGATACATACGTATCCGATGACGAAGAGGATTACGATGTACTCGACGAGGATTCCGAAGACGAGTTGTTCCCAGATGATGACGATGACGACGTGGAAGATGTGGACGACGAAGAGTTGCTTCCAGATGAGGAACTTGAAGACGAGGAAGACCTTAGCGAAGAGGACGACGATCTGGACACCGATGAGGATTTCGACGATAGCGACGAGGATTAATTAGCCTTGAGGCAGGGGCCTCGCGATATCTGAAGGGCTTATGAAGGACGGCGATGGCCGTCCTTTTTCATTCCTTATTTTGTTCATAAGATGCGCTCTGACTTGACTTGACACGAACTAGGGTAACGGGTAAACTATTGCATGGGCTTATGATTCAAACCTATATAACATGTGAATTTTATTAAAAAGTGCCCCGACCATTTCGGGTGTCACTTTTTATTTTTTTATGCCTTTTTGGCTATGTTTTACCGGATAATAGGTTACGCTAATGATCTAAGTTACCTGAATTTCTGGAATCTGATGGGTTTGTGAACACGTACTACTTTAGGAGGTTTTTGGCTGTGGCAAAATACATTTTCGTGACAGGCGGGGTCGTTTCCTCATTGGGGAAGGGGATTACGGCGGCTTCGTTGGGAAGGCTGTTGAAGAACAGGGGATTAAAGGTAACGATCCAGAAATTCGATCCTTATATTAATGTCGATCCGGGCACGATGAGCCCGTATCAGCACGGAGAAGTGTTCGTCACGGACGATGGCGCCGAGACCGACTTGGATCTGGGCCATTATGAACGTTTTATCGATATCAATCTTTCTAAGAACAGCAATGTGACGACTGGGAAAATCTATTCCTCCGTTATTGGCAAAGAACGTCGCGGCGAGTATCTGGGCGGCACGGTTCAGGTCATTCCGCATATTACCAACGAAATTAAAGAGCGTGTCTTCCGCGCTGGGCGTGAAGCAGGATCGGATGTGGTCATCACCGAGATCGGGGGAACCGTCGGTGACATTGAGAGCTTGCCGTTCCTGGAAGCGATTCGTCAAATCAAGAGCGACATCGGACGCGAGAATGTGATGTATATTCACGTCACGCTCATTCCATATATCAAAGCGGCTGGCGAAGTGAAAACCAAGCCGACCCAGCACAGCGTCAAAGAACTGCGCAGCATCGGGATTCAACCGAACGTGATCGTCTGCCGTACGGAGCATGAGCTGTCGGACGATATCAAAGCGAAAATCGCACAGTTCTGCGATGTGGATCCAAGCGCGGTTGTGGAGTGCCGGGATGCCAATACGCTGTACGAAGTGCCGCTGAACCTGCGTGATGAAGGGCTGGACGAGATCGTTGTCAACCATCTGAAGCTGACGACGCCGGCTCCGGATATGCGTGAATGGGAAGGCCTCGTGGATCGCATTAACAAGCTGGAGAAGACGGTGGAAATCGCCATCGTCGGGAAATATGTGGCGTTGCATGACGCTTACCTCAGTGTGGTAGAATCGTTATCCCACGCCGGCTTTGATGCGAATGCCGATGTGAAGATCCGCTGGGTGAACGCAGAGGAAGTTACGGAAGAGAATGTGGATGAGCTGCTGCAAGGCGTCGGCGGGATTTTGGTTCCAGGCGGCTTCGGCGATCGCGGTATTGAAGGCAAAATTACAACGATCAAATATGCTCGCGAGAAGCGGATTCCGTTCTTCGGCATTTGCTTGGGGATGCAGGTTGCGGTGATCGAATACGCTCGTTCGCTGGCCGGACTTCAAGGCGCGAACAGCTCGGAGATCAACCCTTCCACCGAGTATCCGGTAATCGACCTGTTGCCGGAGCAGAAGGATATCGAAGATTTGGGCGGTACGATGCGACTCGGGTTATACCCTTGTAAGCTGGTACCGGGATCGCTTGCAATGCAATGTTATAACGATGAACTGATTTACGAGCGTCATCGCCATCGGTATGAGTTCAACAATGCGTACCGTGAGACATTGGAGCGCGTGGGCCTGCGCATTTCCGGGACTTCGCCGGACGGCCGATTGGTGGAAATCGTTGAGCTTCCGGATCATCCTTGGTTCCTGGCGGTGCAGTTCCATCCGGAATTCACCTCCCGTCCGAACCGTCCGCAGCCGTTGTTCCGCGAGTTCGTGAAAGCTTCGATCGCGCACCTGTCCTAAACGGATTCATCGAAAATTCCAATCTCAAGGCACCTGTAATTTTGGGGCAACTGATTTTTTAAGGCTCTTTTTTCCAGTGGAGAAGGGTTTTGCAAATCGGGAGCGAAGTATTTACTTATGACCAGGATTACATGGTGGACTTGTGGGAGGGCTTTTCGGTGGAAGAGAAGAAAGTATTAATTGTCGATGATCAGAACGGTATCCGCATTTTATTGATGGAAGTGTTTAGCAGCGAAGGGTATAAAACGTTTCAGGCAGCCAACGGTAAGATGGCTTTGGAAATCGTCCGCAGCGACTCGCCGGATTTAGTGCTTCTCGACATGAAAATCCCGGGCATGGACGGTTTGGAAATCCTTAAGCATATCAAGGAGGTCAATCCTGAGATCAAGGTGATCATGATGACCGCTTACGGCGAGCTTGACATGATCAAGGAAGCGACGGACCTTGGGGCGCTGATGCATTTTACGAAACCCTTTGACATTGATGAAATGCGCGCAGCAGTTAATTTACAGCTGAAAAGTGGAAATGTACTTTAAACCAAGAGATGTTCTAAATAATAAACCTCCTGAGGATTATGGCGTGTTTTCCACGCGGATCCTTGGGAGGTCCTTTTTTTATTTTTTTATTGGCCTTCTGCACCATTAAGTAACCGATTCTACGTATATCCGGCACAGTTGCTTCAGTTCTTCCTCGGGCATAGGCTCCGGCGCGGAGGCTCCACAGATCAGACCATTGAAGAAGGCGTGGCCAATAAGCGGCCCGATGAACATTCTCATCGACATTTCCTCATCTCCGTCCTCCAGCTTCACCACCCCCGTTTCCCTGCACTTCTTCAGCAGATTCGTCAATACTTCGGTACTTTTAGGAAAGGATTCGAGAAGCAGCTCCCCGAGCTCAGGAAAGCGGACTGATTCCGCAAAAACGATGCGAAGAATGGATAGATAAAGCGGGTCGCTTAGCTTTACGGCGATGACTCGGGCCATCATCAGTATAGTATCGTAGAACTGTTCCCGGTTTTCGGGCAGGGGCATGCTCGCTAGTGACGGATGCTTCTCCTCCGTAAGCTCGTGGATCACTTGGCACAGCAGGTCGGAGAACAGCGCTTCCTTAGTGGAGTAATAGCGATACAGCGTCTGTTTGGATATGCCGGCTTCCGAGGTGACGAGATCCATGCTCGTTCCAGCGTACCCTCGGGTTAGGAAGAGGCTGCGGGCAGCCGTCAAAATTTGCTTACGCTTTGCCGCTTCCCGCGGCGACAGGTTTGTCATAGGTCCAGATCGCTCCTCCATGCTCTGTATTACTTGTTCAAATTATTTCATATCGTACAAGATGAGTCAATGAGCGCAAAAGCTTCACCTTGACAGATGGTGCGAGCCATTTTATATTTTTATCAAACTGTACAGTACAGTATGATTTTAAATTCTGTTGTAGCAGGCGATGGACCAGAAAAATCCGGAAGTACGATACATGCTAACCGGAGTACAGAATGCGGGGTATCTATTATGTTCTATTTTAAAAGTCGAAAGCTCATTTCCATTACTCTGACTTTCGTGTTGTTGCTGATTGTGGCGGTTCCATACGGTTCCGGGTCGGCGCATGCGGCGCAAGCGGGCAAGGGAAGCAGGTATGTGAAAGTCTCGGGGGGAGTGGATCATTCGCTGGCGCTTAGAGCGAACGGCACTGTCGTCGTCTGGGGATCGAATGCCCTTGGTCAATTGAATGTGCCGGCCGGGCTTGATGGGGTTGTGGCCATCGCGGCGGGTGGATATCATTCACTGGCTTTAAAGTCGGACGGATCCATCGTCACTTGGGGACGCAATAACTATGGTCAATTGAATGTGCCGGCTGGGCTTGACGGGGTTGTAGCCATCTCAGCTGGGATAGATCATTCGCTGGCGCTTAGAGCGGACGGCACCGTCGTCGCCTGGGGTCTGAATGGCCATGGTCAGACGAACGTGCCGACCGGTCTTGACGGGGTTGTGGCCATCGCGGCGGGTGGATATCATTCACTGGCTTTAAAATCGGACGGATCCATCGTCGCCTGGGGAATCAATAACTATGGTCAGACGAGCGTGCCGGCCGGTCTTGACGGGGTTATAGCCATCGCGGCCGGAATGAATCATTCGCTGGCGCTGAAATCGGATGGCACTGTCGTCGCCTGGGGAGATAATAGTGAAGGTAAAACAAGCGTGCCGGCCGGTCTTAACGGGGTAGTGGCCATCGCGGCGGACGGGTATCATTCGCTGGCTTTAAAGTCGGACGGAACCGTCGTTGCCTGGGGAGAGAATCGGTATGGTCAATCGAACGTGCCGGCCGGACTCGACGGGGTGGCGGCGATCGCCGCAGGATATCGGTATTCATTGGCTGTAAAGTCAGATGGATCCATCGTCACTTGGGGAATCAATAACTATGGTCAGACGAACGTGCCTGCAGGGACTGCGATGCCTGTCAAGGGAATCGAGATCGCGGCGGGAGTGGTTCACTCGCTGGCGCTGAAGTCAGACGGCACCGTGGTTGCCTGGGGAGGCAACCCGGGAGATTTCTTTGAGGACGACGACCCGGATCTTGGTGAATTGACCCCGCCTGACGGGCTTACCGGAGTGAAGGCAATTGCCGCGGGATTGCATCATTCGCTGGCGCTGAAATCGGATGGTACCGTGGTTGCCTGGGGAAGAAAAGACACCGGCCAATCGACCGTACCTGCCGGACTGACCGAGGTGGTAGCGATCGCAGGGGGAGATCTTCACTCGCTGGCGCTGAAGTCAGACGGCACTGTCGTTACCTGGGGAGATTGGTTAAATGATGGAAGTGATGATCAAACGGAGGTTCCACCTGGGCTGACCGGGGTCGTGGCAATCGCAGCGGGAGTTATGCATTCGCTGGCGCTGAAGTCAGACGGCACTGTCGTTGCCTGGGGAAGTAATGGAGCTGGTCAAAGAGAGGTGCCGGACGATCTTAAGGCGCCGGGGGCCGTGGTGGCGATCTCGGCGGGATCCTTGCATTCGCTGGCGCTGAAGTCAGACGGTACCGTCAAAGCCTGGGGGGATAATTCTTTCGGTCAATCGGACGTGCCGCCGGGTCTCTCTGATGTGGTGGCGATCTCCGCAGGCGCAATGCATTCGCTGGCGTTGAAGTCAGACGGCACTGTCGTTGCCTGGGGAAGTGATATTTATAATCAAACGAACGTGCCGGCCGGACTCTCTGATGTGGTGGCAATCTCGGCGGGCGGAACCGTTTCGCTGGCGCTGAAGTCAGACGGCACCGTCATCGCCTGGGGGATCGACTCGGGAGATGACAAAGATTATGGTCAAACGGACGTGCCGGGCAATGACCTTCTGAGCGACCTGACGGTGCAGGAAGGCGATATCGACCCCGCGTTCTCTCCTTCGGTCACCGATTATACCTTCGACGACCTGTTGGTATCGAGCGTGCATATCAAGGCAACGCTCGCCGACTCGACTTACGCCCAGCTATATGTCGACAACCAGCCAATAGCGAGCGGCAGCACGGCGACCGTAAGCCTCTCGGGAGCGACGACGGTCATCCCTGTTCGGGTGGAACCGTATTTGAAACCGCCTCGGACATATACGATCACCGTGCAGAGGGACGCTGTGCCTCCCAACGTTCAATTTGATCCGAACGGCAAAAAGACGCCTGCGAAAACGGCGGAAAGCATCGTGACCGTGAATGATTCGGGGAGTGGTGTTGACGCCGACTCCCTGCAATACGCCTGGACGCAAAGCACGGCTGTTCCCGCGAGCGGCTGGACTGCTTTTGCGAGCGGCGATATGTTGCAGAAGACAAGCGGAGACGGCGACTGGTACTTGCATGTCCGCGCGCAAGATCTAGCTGGGAATGTCGCTGACGCCGTATCGAACGTGTTTGTACTAGACAACACAGAGCCAGAGCTTGTGCTCAATGGCAGCAATCCGATGAACATCCCGCAAGGGGGGGCGTATGTGGAACCGGGGGCGGTGGCAACCGATGCGATTGACGGGGAGATTCCCGATTCGTCCATCGCAATTACGGGCGTCGTGGACACGACGCAACTCGGTCATTATCCGGTCCAATATACGGTCACGGACCATGCAGGGAATACCGCGACAGTCACTCGCGATGTGTACGTGTACGACGGAGGTGAGCCGACGATTGATTTGAACGGACCGAATCCGATGACGGTGGAAGCGAACAGCCTGTTTATCGATCCCGGAGCAACGGCGCAGGATCTGCAGGACGGTGACCTCACCGCATCGATCGTGGTAACGGGAACAGTGGATACCTCGACACTTGGCACTTATACGCTTGCCTATGACGTTTCCGATACCGAAGGCAATGCGGCTGTGACTGTGACGCGTACGGTCTATGTGAAGGATACGCAGCCTCCAGTTCTCACATTGGTCGGCGATCCCGTGATGAGTGTGCCGTTTGGCGCAGTGTTTACCGATCCCGGAGCGCAAGCGACCGATGCCTATTACGGCGACGTCACCCATCTTATTGTCGTGACCGGAGCCGTAGATACAAACAGGGCGGGCGAGTATACGCTCCGTTACAATGTGGCGGATCCGTCCGGCAACGCCGCCTCGGAAGTGACACGCACGGTGACGGTCACCGCTCCTGCTGGATCCGGCGGCTCTAGTGGCTCTGGTGGTTCTGGGGGTTCCGGAAATTCGGGGTACTCGGGAACGGGAGGCGGGTCTGCGGCGTTCCATCAGGTGATCATCAAAATCAACGGCGAGGTCAAACGGGTCGACGCATCGTACGAATCGTCCGACGGGCAACGTATAACTCGGATTTTCCCGACGGGGGGGCAATTGTCCGAAGCGTTGACAGTTCAGCCGGACTATATTCGGATCGAAGCACAAGACATTGGAGAGGCGGTCAAAATGGACCTTCCGGCCGCCCCGCTGCTGCATGCGGTAGAGCTTCATCAGGACGCCTGGTTGGAATGGAGCGTCAATGGAAATAGGCTGCGCCTTCCGCTCCACGTCCTGCAGGGCGTTCCAAAGGAGGCAACCGTAACCTTTGGGATCGCTGCGGCAGTCGGTTCCCTCAGTGATACCGCGAACGGAGCAATTGCTAGTGTCGGTGGGGAGCAGCTGCTCCCTCAACCGGTCGTTTATTCGCTGGAGGACCATGACGGTAGCAGCGTGGATTGGGGCCGAACATACGCAACCTTGACGGCCGTTCTGCCCGAACCTGCCAATCCGGATCAAGCGACAGCTGTACGCATCGACAATCACGGGCACCTTCGGTTCGCCCCTTCCGTTTTCAGCAACGACGGTCTAGTGACGATCCGTTCGCCTTACGACGGTGCGTATACGGTGATCGCATCGGATCAATCGTTTGCGGATGTGAATGGGCATTGGGCGAAAGAGGATATCGTCCTGATGGCGAACAAGCTGCTGGTTGAAGGAAGAGGTCGGGACCGGTTTGTACCGGACGATAACATCAGCCGTGCTGAATTTGCCGCCATGCTCGTGCGGGCCCTAGGGCTGGACGATGAACCGAACGGAGCGACGCCTTTCCGGGACGTGACGCCGGGTACATGGTATGAAGGAGCTGTCCGGGCGGCAAATGAGGCGCAGCTGATTGACGGCTTCGAGGACGGGACGTTCCGTCCGGCGCAACTCATAACCCGTGAACAGATGGCGGTCATGCTCGTCAGGGCGATGGAGTACGCGGGATCTGCGCCTACTGCCAACGGGACGTCGAAAACGTTCGACGACGCAGCAGACATCGCGCCATGGGCGGACGCAGCGGTGGATGGACTGACGGGAGCCTCCATCATCCACGGTTTGAGTGAGACGACGTTTGGTCCCCGGGAACATGCGACCCGCGCACAAAGCGCTGCCCTGCTGAAGCGGATGTTGCAGGCGATGCAATTCATCAATCCGTAAGATCGTACGATGATTCAGGATTACAGGAGCTTCTCCAACTGGGTTAGCCAGGGGAGAAGCTCTTTTTTCTTTATATGGGAATTTTGCAAAAACGGGGTTTTCGTCAGTACAACACAAGGCGTTCACAAATGAAAGGAAAGCATGAATAGTATTTTTGCAAGGTTGTGGTATAATAAAAAAGTGTGTGAATGTCGGCTAAAAAGATAATATCCCACATCCTTAGGAGGATTGAAACCCATGCCATTAGTATCGATGACAGATATGTTGAACAAAGCCCTTGCCGGCAAATATGCCGTAGGCCAGTACAACATCAATAACCTGGAATGGACCCAAGCCATTCTTGCTGCAGCAGAAGAAGAGAAATCCCCGGTCATTCTGGGCGTTTCCGAAGGTGCTGCACGTCACATGGGCGGTTTCTACACCGTTGTTAAAATGGTGGAAGGCTTGCTGCATGACATGAAAATCACTGTACCTGTTGCGATTCACCTCGACCACGGTTCGAGCTTTGATAAATGTAAAGAGGCGATTGACGCTGGCTTTACTTCCGTTATGATCGACGGCTCCCATCATCCAATTGATGAGAACATTGCCATGACGAAGAAAGTGGTTGAATACGCACATGCCAAAGGCGTTTCGGTTGAAGCCGAAGTAGGTACTGTCGGCGGTCAAGAAGATGACGTTGTTGGCGGTATTCAATACGCTAAACTGGACGAGTGCGTCCGTATCGTTAACGAAACTGGCATCGATACGCTGGCTCCTGCGTTGGGTTCCGTTCATGGTCCTTACAAAGGTGAACCTAACCTGGGCTTTAAAGAAATGGAAGAAATCCGCGATGCTGTTAAAATCCCGCTCGTTCTTCACGGTGGGACAGGCATTCCAACGCATGATATCGCTAAAGCGATCTCGCTCGGTACTTCCAAAATCAACGTAAACACGGAGAACCAAATCGCGTTTACGAAGGCTGTTCGCGAAGTATTGGCTGCGAAACCGGATGTATACGATCCTCGTAAATACATCGTTCCTGGCCGTGACGCGATCAAAGCCACGGTTGTTGGAAAAATCCGTGAATTCGGCTCCAACAACAAAGCTTAAGAATCAACATCAAGCGTGTGCGCCGTACTCCTGTCTTAGGCGGGTTGCGGCGCAAACTTTAGGACGGACAAGGGATTGGACCGTTCAGCTGAATAAGGTGACTTGGAGAGCACACCGCCTAGACGGTGTCTTTCCATTTCTGCCGCTAAAAATCATGGGCTTGTGTACCGACGCAAATACGTAGGGGGATCCTGGACTTATGGAGAAATTAATGATTCGTGGCGGACGTCCGCTGCGCGGAAGCGTTTCGATCAGCGGCGCCAAAAACAGCGCGATAGCGTTGATTCCAGCTGCGATCTTGGCAGAATCCGAGGTGGTTCTGGATAACTTGCCGATATTAAGTGACGTGGCGGTATACTCGGAGATTTTGGAGGAACTGGGTGCCCGCGTCCTGTGGGATGGCAATCAGATGCGTATCGATCCCACCCATATTCGTTCCATTCCGATGCCCAACGGGCCGGTAAAGAAGCTGCGAGCTTCCTATTATATGATGGGGGCTTTGCTAGGACGCTTCAAAGAAGCGACCATCGGTTTGCCGGGGGGTTGCAACTTTGAACCTCGTCCAATTGATCAACATATCAAAGGATTTGAAGCTTTAGGGGCGACCGTGACGAATGAACACGGCGCGATTCATTTGCATGCGAAAGAGCTGCGCGGGGCGAAAGTATACCTGGATGTCAGCAGCGTTGGAGCAACCATTAACATTATGCTGGCGGCCACAAGAGCCAAAGGCGCTACAATTATCGAAAATGCGGCGAAAGAGCCTGAAATTATAGATGTGGCCACTTTGTTAAACTCCATGGGTGCAGTAATTAAAGGGGCTGGTACGGAGACGATCCGAATCGAAGGCGTTACGGAGCTGAAAGGCTGCCGTCATTCTATCATTCCTGACCGGATCCAAGCCGGGACTTACATGATTGCTGCTGCAGCAACCCGCGGCGATGTCTTGATCGACGGCGTGATTCCGAAACATCTGGAGGCGTTGACGGCCAAGCTGCTGGAAATGGGTGCTCATGTGGAAGAGCTCGATGAAAGCATTCGAGTGATTGGACAACCAGAATACCAACATGTTGATGTCAAGGCATTAGTCTACCCGGGGTTTCCGACGGATATTCAATCGCCGATGACCAGTTTGTTGACGCAGGCGAAAGGGGTCAGCGTGCTGAGCGATTTTGTCTACAGCAATCGATTTAAGCACGTGCCGGAGCTGGTACGGATGGGCGCGAAAATCCGCGTCGAAGGCCGTTCTGCTATCATCGAAGGCGGACCGCTGAATGCGGCGAAAGTGAAGGCGGCGGATTTGCGCGCCGGGGCCGCGCTGGTTGTAGCTGGACTTACGGTGCCGGAAGGTACGACAGAAGTCTTTGGCGTGGAGTTAATTGACCGAGGATATGACCATCTGGTGCCCAACTTACGGGCATTGGGTGCAGATGTATGGCGGGAGATGGAAGAATAACTTTCCGTTTTTGCGCATAAGTTGCCAAGGATAGGGCATAATAGGCGAGTAAGTCTATCATTACGCCATACTTCATAGTTTTCAATAAAAATTGAATAGGTGGTTATTTTAATATGGATCTTCAAATCGCCGATTTGGAAGGGATGAAGCTTACCGAGCTGTACAAGCTGGCAAAGCAATATCAGATCCCTTATTACGGCCAATTAAAGAAGAAAGAATTGATTTTTGCTATTTTAAGGGCACAGGCTGAACAAAGCGGTCTGATGTTTATGGAAGGCGTGCTCGAGATTTTGCCGGAAGGGTACGGTTTCCTCAGACCGATCAATTATCTGCCCAGCACGGAGGATATTTACATTTCCGCATCGCAAATCCGCAAGTTTGATCTGCGCACCGGAGACCTGGTCTCCGGGAAGTGCCGTACACCGAAGGAAAATGAGAGATATTTCGGCCTCCTGCAAGTCAACGCCGTCAACGGTGAGAACCCGGCCATTGCGGCGGAACGTCTGCATTTTCCAGCGCTGACTCCACTCTATCCGCAGACCAAATTGGTGCTTGAAACTTCCCCAAATCATTTATCCACCCGCATTATGGATTTGCTTGCCCCGGTCGGACTCGGCCAACGCGGTTTGATCGTGGCACCGCCTAAAGCAGGGAAGACTTTGCTGCTGAAGGAAATTGCCAACAGCATCTCCACCAACAATCCCGACATTGAGTTATTCGTACTGTTGATCGACGAACGTCCGGAAGAGGTTACCGATATGCAGCGTTCGGTCAAAGGCGAAGTGATCGCTTCTACGTTTGACGAGCTGCCGGAGAACCATATCAAGGTGGCGGAGCTTGTGCTGCAGCGCGCTTTACGGCTGGTGGAGCACAAGAAGGACGTTGTGATTTTGCTTGATAGCATTACGCGTCTTGCACGTGCCTATAACTTGGTGGTTCCGCCGTCAGGGCGTACGCTCAGCGGGGGGATTGATCCGGCTGCGTTCCATCGTCCGAAGCGGTTCTTTGGCTCAGCCCGGAATGTGGAAGAGGGCGGCAGCTTGACGATTTTGGCAACGGCTTTGGTGGATACCGGTTCGCGGATGGACGATATTATTTATGAAGAATTTAAAGGTACGGGGAATATGGAGCTGCACCTGGACCGGAAATTGGCGGAACGCCGGATCTTCCCGGCAATCGATATTCGCCGCTCCGGTACACGGCGTGAGGAAGTGCTCCTGAGCAAAGAAGAGCTGGATACGATCTGGTCGATCCGGAAGAACATGAACGACTCTTACGACTTTGTGGAAGGCTTCCTCAAAAAGCTGCGCGAATGCAAGACGAATGCCGAATTCCTGGCTTCTTTTGATGTTTCCGGGAACAATTCGGGCGGCAGCAATGGCGGTGCACGTCGTCCGGTGCGGTCGGGCTCTACTTCCTCGCGGTCGAGTTCGGCTTCTACGGGCGCTGGCACTACGCAAAATACTACGGTTTAAAGAGATCTCTCGGGGGGGCTTGCTTGGCTTCCCGCGATGAATACAAAGAGGAGAACAACATGTACTTAGTGTATGCAGATGAACAAGGACAGGTCTATGATCATCCGTCGCTGTACGGCTTAGCTCGCAGTGCGGATATGATCGTAGAGATTATGGAGGATGAGCTGATTCCGCTTCCTGAAGGGGCGACGTTGGTGGGCTTGCCGTCCACCCGGCCAATCGGAATGGACCTGGAAACGGGCGAAATGAAGCCGCTCCCTGGGAATGTTCAGGCGGTCGGCGCTCTGCTCCCGCAAGGCTATACCCGTCTTTGTTTGCCGGGGTATGTGAAGACGGACAAAGATTATAAGCTGCCTTTGTTCGGGTATTCTGCGGTGGTTTGGAAGGACGGTCAGTTTTACGTGACCGCGCGCCTGTCGGATGATCCCGAGAAGTGGAATCCGCTCAATTGTGATCCTCTTGAACTCAAAAGTCAGGTGAAAGCCTACACCTCCCGTTATCCAGAGAATCGGCTGTACGAACATTTATCGAATTGTGCGTTAGGTTATGAGTGCCTGACCGCATCCAATACGTTTTTGAATCGCTGGGAAGGGGCCGTTCCCGTTTCCTATTCTTGTAATGCGGGCTGCTTCGGCTGCATTTCTGAACAACCGGATGACAGCGGATTTGTCTCCCCGCAGACGCGGATGAACTTCCGCCCGCGTGTCGAAGAGCTGGTGGAAGTGATGCTGGAGCATCTGAAGACGCCGGAGTCGATTATCAGCTTCGGCCAGGGTTGTGAAGGAGAACCGTCTACCCAGGCCAAGCTGATTATTGAGGCGATACGTGAAGTGCGGCGCCAGACGGATATGGGGTATATTAATATCAACACTAACGCGGGGCTCACGGATCATATCCGCGGGATTGTGGATGCCGGTTTGGATCTGATGCGGGTCAGCACGATCAGCGCGCTGGACGATCATTACAACGCTTATTACAGACCGCGTGGCTATACGCTTGCGAATGTGGAGAAATCGTTGAAGTATGCGGCGGATCAAGGGGTGTATACTTCGATCAACTATTTGATTTTCCCTGGTGTTACGGACCGGGAGGAAGAAATCGAAGCGATGATCGACTTCTGCCGCCGTACCAAGCTGAAGTTGATTCAATTGCGCAACCTGAATATTGACCCGGAAAGCTACCTGGAATTGATTCCGAAGGCCAAAGGGGAGATACTTGGGATGAAGCAGGCAATTGAGATTTTTCAGGAGGAGCTGCCAGACGTGGTCATCGGATCGTATACGCATGTGCCGCCGGCGGAATTGGCTCGGGTTAAGGTACGAGGATAAAACAGGCAATTGCGCGAAAGGTTGCCCCGTGCTATAATGCGTTTGTGTGTCATATAACTCTGGGCACGACTGAGGCTCAGGGCGGAAAGAGGTGAAAGAAGATGAAAGAAGCAGTTCAACCGAAATATTACGTGACTACTGTAACTTGCGCTTGCGGTAACACGTTTGAGACGGGTTCCGTGAAACAAGACCTGCGCGTTGAAATTTGCTCCAACTGCCATCCATTCTTCACCGGGAAGCAGAAATTCCTGGATGCTGGTGGACGTGTGGATAGATTCAAAAAGAAATACGGTATCTAAGATACCCTTGCACAACAAGCGAAATGACGAAGAACGTCTCTGCCGATCTGATGATGGGCGGGGGCGTTTTTTATTTTTTTAAAGTTAAGTTTCAAGAGCGGGAGGGGACGGCAGTGGACTTTGATCAGGCGCATCGCTTGTGGTTGGACACGCATCGTAAACGCCGTACGGGTGAGCGAAAAGACCGCTTAGAACGAGGGCATGGGCATGGCGAGCAGTTGTTTTTGCGTAATGTATGGTGGCCTTTGCGGGGGAATTTGGATCATCTTCATCCGGAGTATGAGATTGCGGATTGGCGGGGGCGCCCGTATTTTGCGGATTTCGCTTGGTTAACAGAGGCTGTGAAGCTCATTATCGAGGTGAAGGGCTTTGGACCGCATGTTCGCGATATGGATCGTACAATGTATAGCCGGGAGCTGAACAGGGAGGTTTTTCTGCAAGCTATGGGGTACCGGGTGGTTTCCCTGGCCTATGACGATGTGGAACGGCAGCCGGAAATTTGCATCATGCTGCTTCGCATGCTATTGAGCCGATTTGAGGTGTCTGGGCAACAGGCGGATCTTCCCAAGCTGGCGCTGAAATCAACATTATTGCAGGCCGTTCAGTTAGGCAGACCCATTCGTCCGAAGGATGTTGAGGCGCAACTTGGTGTAAATCATCGAACGGCGGTGCGATATTTACAGCAGTTGTGTGAGCTGGGGTGGCTGAAGGCACGTTCCAGCGGTGAATCAGGTCGGGTTCGGATGTACGAGGTGATTCGGCGGGATTGGGATGCGTTCGATTGGTGAGTGGGAGTGGATCCGCCGTTGCCAAATGCAAAAGTGCAGTTGAGCAAGCGCGAGAATGAGGGAATTGGCATGATGGAA
>NZ_BILV01000046.1 GCF_004000745.1 Paenibacillus barengoltzii NBRC 101215 | reverse complement strand
GATACAACCAAGATTAACAATTAATTGAATACCATGTCACTTTAGATGCAAGGCTAGTGGATTCCGGCACCCGCAGGGCACATTCTGTATGAAATTTCATATATAATTCGCTAAAACCGGTGAATCTGGTGAATTGTATTCGATTTTTCGAACACAATGGTTGACTTAATCGGTCCGCAGCGCGTAAATCGGGCGCAGCTTGGCTGCCTTGTTCGCTGGAATCATCCCAAAGATGATGCCGATGAACAAGGAGAAGCCAAAGGCGATCAGGACGATCGGGAGCGATACGGTGGTCGTTAGCGACGAATAGTGGCCGATCAACGCGCTGGCGCCGTAGCCCAGCCCGATGCCAATCAAGCCGCCGAAGCCGCTAAGTGCCGTCGATTCGACCATGAATTGCATCAGGATGTCACGCTTTTTGGCCCCGATCGCTTTGCGAACGCCGATTTCCCGGGTGCGCTCGCTGACGGAGACGAGCATGATGTTCATGATCCCAATGCCGCCGACGAGCAGCGAAATGCCGGCAATGCCGCCGAGCGCCAGCGACAGTATTTGGGTTGTCGAATTTAGCGTGTCCAGCATCTCCTGGGAGTTAAAGATACTGTAGGCGTTGTCGGCATTTTGGAACTTTTTATCCAAGGTAGCTTCCAGCAACGCTTTGACGGTTTCAATCTGCTTGGTGTCCTCAACCTGTACCGTAATCGAACGCACGCCGCGGCTTTGCAGAAAGCGCTCGGCCGTAGCGATTGGGATCAGCAGCTTATTATCGTTGGAGGCGGTCAGGCTGGAACCTTTCGATTCCAACAAGCCAACGATTTTGAAACTGCTGCCGTTAAGCTGAATCGTTTGTCCAATCGGGTTATCTGTGCCAAAAAAAGTCTCGGCAGCTTCGGTCCCGATCAACGCCACCTTCATGCGGAACTCATTGTCCATGTCGATGATGTAACGTCCGGCTTGGACGTGGAAATCCTGGACCTCCTCGTAGGAAGGCGCGATGCCTTCTACCGAAAGACTGTCATTTACCGTTCCTTTCTTGGCCGTTACAGAGCCGTTGATCACGGGGGATACGGCCTTCACCCCTTCGATCTTCCCCAGAGCCATCGCTTCCTCAAAGGAGAGTGAGGTGGAGCTGCCCCGGCCCATGATGTTCACCGTAAGCAGGTCGGTTCCCAAGCCTTCGAGTTGGTCCGTAATCTGCGATGTGGTGCCTTGCCCCACAGATACGAGCGTAATCACCGAGGAGACGCCGATAATGATGCCTAGCATCGTAAGAAAAGAGCGGATCTTCGCTCCGGCGATGCTTTTCCAGGCCATTTTGATGCTTTGCAGAAGATTCATGCCCGGCTCCCCCGATCTTCAACAATTCGTCCGTCCTGGATTCGGATGACCCGTTTGGCTTGCTCAGCGATGGACAGATCGTGGGTGATAATAATGATCGTGTGGCCGAGTGCATTCAGTTCCTTCATCTTATCCATCACTTCGATGCCAGTCTTGCTGTCCAGCGCGCCGGTCGGTTCGTCCGCGAGCAGGAGCGGCGGGGAGCCGGCGATTGCACGGGCGATGGCCACCCGCTGCTGCTGCCCGCCTGACAACTCGGAAGGACGATGGTGCATCCGGTCTTCCAAACCAACGAGACGGAGCGACTCTTCGACTGATTTTTTTCGCTCCTTGTGCGGGACGTTGCGGTAGATGAGCGGCAGCTCAACATTTTCGTAGGCGGTTAATTTGGGCAACAGATTAAACTGTTGAAAAATAAACCCAATCTTCTCATTGCGAATCGTGGCCAGCTTGTTATCGGACAGCTTGCGTATGTCCTGCCCGTCAAGCAAATACGTCCCTTCGTTGGCGACGTCCAGACAGCCCAGCATGTTCATCAGCGTCGACTTCCCGGAGCCGGACGGGCCGATGATGGCGACGAATTCGCCATGCCGGACCTGAAAGCTGATATCGCTGAGCACGGTCATCATCTCTCCGGCCATACGGTAGCCGTGTCCGAGGTTCTGCACGTCGATCAGTGGGGGAGATATTGCCGCCATTATCGGCCACCTCCGCCGCTGAACCCGCCTCTTCCGGATGGAGCCGCACCGCCCCCGCCAGGAGCGGCGCCTCCGGCTCCGCCAAATCCGGCACTGCCTCCGCCGAACCCTCCCTGCATTCTCATTTGCTGTTGGGTGGAGGAACTCGAAGAGTTGCTGATGATCGTCGGGATCACAACCTCCTGGCCTTCGGTTAGTCCGCTGACAATCTCGATATATGATTCGTTATGCACGCCAACCTCAACGACCTGAATACGGCCGTTCATGCCGCTGGTGCCTCCGGCAGCACCAGCTGCGGCATCGGGCTGTGCAGTGCGGCCTGTGCTGGGCGTGCTGCCTTCGGCCGGTGCGCTGCCCGTGGTCGGCGCACTGTCAGCGGCCGGTGCGCTGCCTGTAGCCGGCCCGCTGCCCGACCCTTGCGGACTGGCTGCGCCACCTGCCGCACTTGTTCCGTCGCTCCCCGTTTCGGGCAGCATGACGAAATACCGGCCGGCCCGCTGCTGAACCGCCTCGATCGGCAGGGTTAAGATATCCTTTTTCTCCTCGGTGATGATCGTTGCTTCCGCTGACATGCCTACCCGCACGCCTTCAGAATTGTTCAGGGCGATCGTGACATCAAATAACGACACACCGCCCGAGGCAACCCCTTCATTCGCGATGTCAGAGACAACACCTTCAAAAGTCTGATCCGGAAAAGCGTCAACTTGAACGTTCGCCTTCATGCCCTTTGTGACGCTGGGGATATCCAGCTCGTCAACCTGAATTTTGACGCTGAGCTTCTGGTAATCGTTAATGACAAACAGCTCGCTTCCGCTTTTAGCCTGTTCCCCGGCGGTGATGTTGACTGCGGTGACCGTGCCGTCAATCGGGGAGGTTAACGGATCGGGAGGAACCATTGCCTCCTGCAGCTTAGCGATTTCCGCTTCCGTATTGCTGATGTTTAGCTCTTGCTTGGCAATTGATTTTTTCGTGGCGTTTAGTGTTTGCTCGTCGGCGCCTTCTTGCACTTGACGTTTAAACTGATTTTGCAAATCAACCAGGTCCAGTTTCTGCATTTCCAGGGAGGATTGCTGTTCCTTGATGTTGTCGGTATTATCCGTGCCCTCAAATGTCAGCAGCACCTGGCCTTCTTCCACGACGTCTCCCGTCTTTACAAGAACTTCGCTTACTTTCCCCTCGTCCTTCGTACGTACGCTTTCGCTCTCGGTTGAGACGATCGTACCTGATCCGGACACGCTAACGGTAATGTCGCCCTTGCTGACCCGGGTCGTATTCTGAACGGGCGCCGCCGTCTGATTCTGCTTGTCCGGCAGCTTTAGAACAAGGATGAGGGCAATGGCGATCAGAACCAAGGCTCCGCCCCCAATCCACAACCATTTCTTCTTCATCGAATCCCTCCAACGATGATGTATTCTACCGGCAGACGGCAGTGCTTGTACCGGTTCTCTGCAAATCAAAACCATTTTAGAAGATGAAGATGAGGCGAACCTTAAGTGAAGCTGAAAGTTTTCTGAATGATTTTTCATAAAAAGACCAATTCACGGGAAATAGCCATGGCGCCATTCACAACGATCAAGTACAATGGATGTAACATATTTTGGGGAGGACTTTTTTTTCATGGATCAACGTCCGTCTGAAACATCTTATTCGTATTCTACATTTAACCAATTTCCGCCGCCGCCGCCAACGACACCGCCAAAAACCAACGGCAAATCCATCGCCTCGCTGGTGCTCGGGATTCTCTCGATCGTGATTCCGTATGTCGGTTTTATTTTGGGGATCGTTGCGATTGTCTTCGCCAGCTTGTCGTTTAAGGAGATCAAGCGGAAGGGCGAGCAGGGCAAGGGACTTAGCATCGCAGGGCTCGTTTGCGGCATCATCGGTACGGCAGTGTACGGCGTCATTATTGTACTTGCCATTATTGCGATCGTAATCTTTGCGGCTGCAACGCCAGACATCTATGGTACGTTTTAAAGAACGGAATGAAAGCACCGTTGCCTGGGGCACGGTGTTTTTTTTCGTTGACGTTGACTTCCATGTCGCTGGACAAGCTGGAAAAGGCGCGCAAAGTTTGTGATAATAGAAACAATCGCAATTTTTTGAATGAAAGAGGGATAGGGCCATGGCGCAAACGGAGACGAACGGAACAGCGGTGCAAAGTACGGCCGATGCGGGGGAACAGGAGCGAATTATCGCCCAGATTGCGAAGGAGCTGGGACTCTCCCTGAAGCAGGTGCGAACAACGATCGGGCTGCTGGATGAGGGCAATACGATTCCGTTTATCGCCCGTTACCGGAAGGAAATGACCGGAGAGCTGGACGAAAACCAGCTGCGTAATATTGAAGAGCGGACGCAATACCTTCGCAACCTGGAGGAACGGAAGCGGGAAGTCATCCGGATGATCGACGAGCAAGGCAAGCTGACGGATGAGTTGGCAGCCGCAATCACGAAGGCCGTGAAGCTGCAGGAAGTGGAGGACTTATACCGACCTTACCGGCAAAAACGCAAAACCCGCGCGAGCGTAGCGAAAGAAAAGGGACTGGAGCCGTTGGCGGAATGGCTGCTTACGCAGCCGAAGCAAGGCGATCCGCTCACGGAAGCAGCGAAGTTCACCCAGGCTGCCGGGATCGAAGGGGGCGTGGAAACGGCCGAGGAGGCGCTGCAAGGGGCGATGGATATCGTCGCCGAGCAGGTCGCGGATGAAGCGGCAACGCGGGCATGGGTTCGCAAATATACGATGGACCACGGCATGATGGTGTCCGAAGCGAAGTCGCCGGAAGAGGAATCCGTCTACGAAATGTACTATAACTATCGGGAACCGGCCAAAAAAATGCCGCCTCACCGCATCCTCGCCATGAACCGCGGCGAGCGGGAGAACGTGCTGAAGGTGTCACTCGAAGTGGACGCCGAGGCGATCTGCCGCCACATCGCCGGTCAGGTGATCCGCGGGCGTTCCGCAACGGAGGACGTGCTGCGCGCGGCGATCGAGGACGCATACAAACGCCTGATCGCCCCGTCGATCGAGCGGGAGGTACGCGGCGAGTTGACGGAAAAAGCCGAAGCTCAGGCGATTTCCATCTTCGCCGCCAATTTGCGCAGCTTGCTGCTGCAGCCGCCGGTACGCGGCAAAACGGTGCTTGGCGTTGACCCGGCCTACCGCACCGGCTGTAAGCTTGCCGTTGTTGACGACACCGGCAAGTTGCTGGAGGTGGCGGTCACCTACCCGACGCCGCCCAACAACAAGAAAAAGGAAGCGGCGGTCAAGTTCCACGAGCTGATCGACAAATACGGGATCGAGCTGATCGTGATCGGCAACGGTACGGCTTCGCGGGAGACCGAGCAATTTGTCGCCGAGGTCATCGCCGAGCGTAAGGGCAAGGATCGCGAGCTGGCGTACCTGATCGTCAACGAGGCGGGAGCCAGCGTTTATTCGGCCTCCAAGCTGGCGCAGGAGGAGTTTCCAGATCTGGACGTCGCGGAGCGAAGTGCCGTATCCATTGCACGGCGGGTGCAAGACCCGCTGGCGGAGCTGGTCAAGATTGAGCCGAAGGCCATTGGCGTCGGTCAATACCAGCATGACGTATCGCAGAAGCATCTCGACGAAAGCTTAAAGAACGTGGTGGAGTCGGCGGTGAACCATGTTGGTGTGGACGTTAATACCGCTTCACCGGCGCTCTTGTCCTACGTGTCCGGCGTGAATGCGACGATTGCGAAGAATATCGTGAAGTTCCGCGAGGAGAACGGACGCTTCAAGAGCCGAAAGCAGCTGCAAAAAGTGCCGCGGCTTGGCGCCAAAACCTTCGAGCAGTGCGTAGGCTTCCTGCGAATCGACGGCGGCGAGAATCCGCTGGATAAGACGCCGATCCACCCGGAATCTTATGACGTGGTGCATCGCTTGTTTGCCGAGCTGGGGGTGTCGATGGAACAGCTGGGCTCTAAGGAGCTCAATGAGAAGCTGGATACGTTGAATCCGGATGAACTGGCCCCTCGACTTGAAGTGGGCGTTCCAACGCTGCGCGACATTCTGGAAAGCTTACAGCGCCCAGGGCGTGACCCGCGGGAGGAGCTGCCGCCGCCAATCTTCCGCACGGATGTGCTGAAAATTGAGGACTTGGTGCCCGGCATGGAACTGCAGGGGACGGTGCGCAACGTTATCGATTTTGGGGCTTTTGTGGATATTGGCATCAAAAACGATGGGCTTGTCCACATCTCCCAACTAAGCAACGGGTACGTCAAGCATCCGATGGACGTCGTCTCGGTCGGTGACAATGTCACCGTCTGGGTGCTGAATGTGGACGTGAAGAAAGGCCGGGTTGGATTGACAATGCGGGGACCTTCTGAGGTGAAGGCGCAATAAACGTCAGGAGAGCCGGTAAACGGGATTTCCCGTGGAGCCCGGCTCTTTTTTTGCGAGAGCGAGGGCCGTACTCCAGTAGATTTTCTGCTGTGGAGCCGGCCCTTGTTGCATTGAAGTGCTATTGCATTTGGTTTGAGGATTCGGTTTGGCTTTTTTGACGACTATAATAAAAAAACCAACAATCGTTTAACAGCCGAATTTGACGGCGATCTCTCTTGTTAAAGGCACGCATGATCTGATTGCTAAGCCAGTTTGGCAAGCGTATCCCCTCCTCCGGTAACCCATTGGTATGGTTAAGGTATGGGGAATTTCCCCAATCCGTGCAAGTCCCTTGCAAATCGACGGTAAATTCTGGATTGTGAGCACGGTGGGAAATCGGAAGGGACGGGGGCAGCTGGCCTGAGCTGACGACCGGGAGGGTGGTGCGAGGGTTGACGCCACTCTAACAGAAGTTTGGAGCGTTGGCGCTGCCTCCGCGTTAGTTGGGTCCATTCTAACGGAACTCAGAGACGTTATTTGCGAGGAAACGGGCATGATCCAATCCTAACGGAACCAGGAGACCTTATTTGGGGCGTGGATGGTGATATGGTCGCCAAAAAGGTGCAATAAGGTCATTACGTTCCGTTACAGCGGGAAATCGCCGGGAAATAGGCAAATAAGGTCTCTACGTTCCGTTAGAGTGGCGCTGGTTCGTTGGAGGGAGGGCGGTGGGCATGACGAGCCCTGCCCCCAAAAAACCCCGACGTTGGCGTGCTAAGCCCCCCAACCCTAAGCCAAAAAGCCGGCCGCTCCCCAACTTACAGAAAGGGATAACCGGCCGGCTTTTTTTGTTGCGGTTCTCTTGGCAGAAACTCAAGAGTTACGCGCCTTCTTCTTCGTACCATTGCTCCAGCTGAGCCTGGAGAGCACGGATTTCGGTGAGCAGCGAAATCAGGGGGTAATTTTCCTCGCGAATCGCGGAAAAAGCGGACTCCAGTCCGTTAATATAATCCAGCCCGCTGGTGATCTGCAGCGATTCCTGCAGGAGCTCAAGCTGGTCGCATTCGGCAATTGCACGCGGCAAGGTTGGAACCTTGGAAGCCGTCAGTTTATCGATTTCCTTGTTCAGCCGCAAATTCAAAGCGCTAAGCTGGTAGGCGTAATCACGGGGCATTTCAACGAAGATCAGTTCTTGGTCCTGCTGCAATATGACGTATCTCATTAGGGACATGCTTCACGATTCTCCTTTTCTATCCATCCTACTTGACAGTGTAGCGTAAGGAGAAGTTAAAATTCAAGTAATGAATCTAGCATTATATTTTGCATCTACGAACAGGAAGGGGAGAGGACGATGACGGATGAGCAGCTGCAAGCCTGGATCGAGCAAATCTCGCTGCGTTCTTTCGGCGTGCCTTTCCGGCATAAAGCCCGTTTTAACAGCCGGTTACGAACAACCGGAGGGCGTTATTTTATGAAAACCCATCATATCGAAATTAATCCCGCGCAACTGGCTGCCTACGGGGAAGAGGAAGTCGAACGCATCATCAAGCACGAATTGTGTCACTACCATCTGCACCTCGCGGGGCGAGGATACCAGCATCGCGACGCGGACTTTAAGGCCCTGCTTCAAAAAGTGGGCGGCAGCCGCTATTGCAACGCCTTGCCCGGAGCAAAACAGCGCAAAACATTGCCGCACCGCTATAAGCTGGTCTGCGCCGATTGCGGAATGACGTATCTGCGTAAACGCCGCGTGGATCCCGCCCGATACCGCTGCGGTCGATGTGCGGGGAAACTTCGGCTTTATTCATTATCCGAAGCTTAAGATGTGCTATACTGAAGTCAAACGATTGAAGGAGTGATGTCAGATGGCTCAATCTCAAGCCAAGAAACATCGGCAGAAGCTCATTCGAGAAGGCAAACGCAGCCCCGAGCTCAGCCGCAGCCCATTTGCGTTGCAGGATTTGCGAACCCGCAAGACGAAGACCAAGCAGGAACAACTTCATCGGCAAAAATATAAGAACCACGCTTCCTATTATGGAGACGATGGTTCTTATTATTTTAGTCCTCAGAATCTGTGCTTTTCGATACCGTTAAAAAAATCTCGTGCAACTCACTGTCCTCTGACGTCTTGGTCTGGTGCTGCATAAGAAACGCCGCGACCCAATCCTGAAACTCTTTCGCTTCCTGCGGGGTCAGATACACCTGATCCGTGGTCAACTGCGCAGAAGACGTTTGCGAGCGAGATGCTTTCAAGAACCGCTTCTTGCTTTCATCATATAAATTGTTGAGCAGCTTCTCGGTTTCTGACAAGGCGACCTGCCTCAGCGTATCGTCAAAATAACTTTTCTTAATCTGAATAGCCCCCTCAAAGGGCTCATAGTATTTCGCTGTAATGCCGTTGATGACCTTCGTATCCACAAGTTGCAGCAGGCCGATGCTCTCCAGTTTTTTGGCATGATAATAGACCTTGGCTGGAACCTCTCCCATCTTATCCGCGACTTCCTTCATCGTTGCCGGACGATTTAATTGCTTAAATGTATCCAGGATTTGAAGGCGATACGGGTCAGAATAGATCCGAATGTCCTCCAAGGTTTTTAATTCCTTCACATTGTCCACCTGCAAGCCCCCTACCCGAACCTCATGCGGTTGTCGTCGTTGTTTTTAGTATAGCTTGGGTCTATCAAATGCGCAAAGCAGGTGAAGGCATCAAATTTCCATAAAGCTTCGCTGCTTTAATAAGAACAGAAGCGGGATAAGTAGGAGGCATCCAAAGCTTACATACAGAAGGTGGACAGGCATCCATTCCCCTACAACCCCGGCCAGCGCGCTGCCTGCAGGAATCGCACAGGTGCAGACCATGGAGTACAATGCTCCAACACGGCCCAGCAGTTCCTTGGGGACACTTTCCATAAAATAGGTCGTGGATGGGGTGTTGCATAAGGAGACGGAAAGCCCCATGCCAAAGGAAAATAACGCAGCCAAAGCGAGCGGTTGAATCGGAACGACCGCAGGCAGGTACATCAGCGCATAGTTGGCTCCAAGCAGCAAGTAACCGGTGAGGATGAGATGGCTTTTTTTGTAGTGGGAGCCCCTCTTGCCAATCCATAACCCGCTGACAATGGTTCCAGAGATTAAGCTAACCCCCATCAGGCTTAGGCCGGCAGGACCGGAACCTAGAATTTCATCCACATAGACGGCGTTTAGGACGTTAAACGGGGATAAGCAGAAGTTAACGAAAGCCGCAGCCATCACGATGGTAATCAGCAATTTGTTGGATACGAGATATTTAAGCCCAGCCTTCAGTTCCTGAACAAAGGAGTCGTCTGGTTGTGCAGCATTGAGGTGAGGAGCAGGTGAATCTGGGTTGGCGCTTGGGCTGGAGGTGCGAATCAGAAAAATGAAGCCGGCCGCAAGGGTAAACGTAAGGCCGTCAATCAAAATTGCAGTGGAAATACCTAAGGTTGCAATAATACCGCCGACGGCGGCCATGCCCGCTAATTCAGCTGCCCGCGAAGCGGAAGTGCTGAACGAATTGCCGCTAAGCAGTTTTTCCTTAGGCAGCAGTTGAGGAACCAAAGCCAGCTCGGCAGGAGAGGCAAAGCATTCCAAGGTGGAGGTCAAGAATGTCAGCACATAGAGATGCCAGGGGGCGAGCCAGCCTTGCCAATAGAGGAAGGCCGTGAAGCAGACAATGAGGCCGCGCCCCAGATAGGTGAACGCCGCGACCTTCTTCTTGGACCAACGATCCACCAGCGTTCCCGCGAAAAAGCTAAAGGCGATGTTCGGGATGAAATTGAGGGCAAACAAGGTGCCCATCATCAAGGTGGAGCCGGTTAGTCTGTATACCATCCAGCTATAAGCAATAGAGTCAATAGAATCGCCAAAACGGGAAATGATACGAGCGAGCAAAAGGTACAGAAACGGTTTATAAGCTGCCAGTTCTCCGATCCGGATCAACGGCCGGCTTTTGACGCGCACGTCTTGAGACATGAAAACATTCCTCCTACAAAAATGTTAACACGTTAAAATTATTTTTACGTTAAGTTTATTTTATCGTTTTTTCGATGGAATGCAACCCTTTTTTTGGGGGGCTTGTTTGACGAAAAGCTGCGGCAACTGGCTGAACAGTTGTCACCGTGTGTGGAGAAAGAAGGAAGGGCTTACAAACTGCTTAGAATCTTGACTTTGCTGCGGAACCGTGATAAATTAAATGGTGTTCTCACTCATGTCGTTCCCCGATAGCTCAGTCGGTAGAGCACTCGACTGTTAATCGAGTTGTCACAGGTTCGAGTCCTGTTCGGGGAGCCATTTATATGGAGAGATACCCAAGTGGCTATAAGGGGACCCTCTGCTAAGGGGTTAGACTGCGTAAGCGGTGCGAGGGTTCGAATCCCTCTCTCTCCGTTCTGAATTACATCACAATAAGAGCCTCCGGTAATCTGGAGGCTCTTTGTTGTTTGATGGATGAGAACCCTCGATAGGTGGGTTCGTCGGAGCATAAGCTTCGGTAGGAATACATCGCAGTCTCGAACGAAGTGAGAGTATCTCTCTCTCTCCGTTCCCAAAATATTTTTTATATTTAGGGCTTGCAAGCCGGAAATCTTTTTGCTATACTCATTTTTGTCGCCGCTTCTAGTGGTGATGAAGCTGTGGCCCGTTGGTCAAGGGGTTAAGACACCTCCCTTTCACGGAGGTAACAGGGGTTCGAATCCCCTACGGGTCACCATCCCTTTTATTAATTTCATATGCGGTAGTGGTGGAATGGCAGACACGCTATCTTGAGGGGGTAGTGGGCGTACGCCCGTGGAGGTTCGAGTCCTCTCTACCGCATCCTAAGAAAGTGAAGAACCTTGCATTTAGCAAGGTTCTTTCTTCATGCCCAAAGGCTTAGACAGGGGCTAGATTTCGAGTAAAGTGCGAATTGCATAAGCCACTCCGTGTTCGTCATTGGTTCGGGTGACCGAGGTGGCCAGGCGCTTGACGTCATCTACAGCATTGCCCATAGCGATTTTGGTACCTGCGACTTGAAACATGGAGATATCATTATAGCTGTCACCGATCACCACGGTATCGGACATCTCGACGCCCAAATGGCCGGCGAGAAATTGTAATGCTTGGCCTTTGTCGGTTTCCTTCGCGATGACCTCTACAATATGCTTGGCGGAGGTAGTCGTTTGCACCTGAGGCTGTACGTTAAAATGTCGCGTGATTTCGTCGAGTTTTTCTTCGTTATAGGTAAATACCAGAAGTTTATATATAGGACGCTCTTGCTCGATGAGCTGCAGTGGATTGTCGAATCTCTCGAAACCAAATTGAACGAATTGGATTTTTGCGCTCTCCCACAATCGATCCCGATTGACCTCCGCATTTGCGCTGACCAGCATATCCATTTCAGCGAGCAGCTTTTGCTCGCCGCTTGACGGTGAATAGATGGCTTCAGGACAAAATATTTCGAAATAGACGTCCTGTTTCAGCAAATAACGAATGGCTTCCGCAGCAGCGTTCGAGTGAATTGGCGTTTCCCGCAGCAGCATTCCTTCCCGGTCGAACACTTCTGCGCCATTGGATGCGATAATGGGGATGGACAGCTTCCCGGTTAAATGTCGGGCATCAAAGCTTGCTCTACCGGTACACAGCGTTACAGTATGCCCCTGTTCTACGGCGTGCGAAATGGCGTCCAAGCCTTGGGAGCTCGGGCGGCTGTTCGAGGTCAGCAGCGTTCCGTCCAGATCAACAGCGATCAGTTTCATCGTTAGTTTCCTCCTATCCTCCCATTATGGGTGAGGGTTATCTTTATGGTTACGAGTATAAATTATGAAATGCATTTCAGGTCAAGGAGAGATCAAAACGTGGTAACTCAGCTTTGGATCATTGTTCTGATTGGAGCGGGAACCTATTTATTACGGGCAGGTTCCTTAGTATTAGGCAGCCGGATCCGGTGGTCCGATTCTACGAAGGAATGGTTAGCGTATGTGACGCCTGCCGTGCTTGGCTCGCTGATTGGCCCGCTGCTGCTGCTTGATGATGGGAAGTGGATACCGCTGGCGGAGAACCTGATGCTGTTTGCCGCGATTCCTACGATTTTGATCGCCTGGTGGACACGCCGTCTTCTGTTAACAGTAACCGCCGGCGTGCTGTTTTATGCAGGTTTTCACGCTTGGCTCGGCTGACCAGGATCAAAAGATAGATAGAGGGAGAGGAAGCATTCATGAATCGACCGAAACGAAGTGAAGAGATTCAACATGCCTTACGGGATGCATTTCCGATTCTGCTGGCTTATTTTCCATTGTCCATGACTTACGGTGTGCTAGCTGCGGCGGGTGGAATGCCGGGGGGAATGACTGTGTTCAGTTCGGTTTGGATCTTCTCGGGAGGGGCCCAGTTTATGCTGTTAGGTATGTTGGCATCCGCTGCGGCTCCCGTGACCATCGTAACGACACTGCTGCTGTTAAACATGCGTCATGTCCTCTATGGAGCAACGATGGGACCTTACCTGTCGACATGGCGGGAATTCCCCAAATGGTTGGCAGCGATTGGCCTAACCGATGAAGGGTTCGCGGTCACTTCCAGCCGGGCAGCCCAAGGGGAGCCGATATCGCCTGCTTATTATATTACTTTCGCATTGGCGATTTATGGGTCGTGGATTGCCGGTACAGCGGTAGGCACTGGATTGGGGAGCTTCGTTACCGCAGAATTGGCGGAAGTTTTAACTTTTGCGCTGCCGGCGCTCTTCATCGCGTTGCTTGCCGGGGGCGAGCGTACTGTGCCATTCCTAGCCGCAGCTGGCTGTGGGGCCGTGCTCGCCACCTTCGCAGGGATGCTCCAGCTTGGGGGCATCGGCTTGATTGCCGGAGGCTTGGCTGGTGCTACACTGGGGCAGCAACTCAGCCGAATGTTATCACGACGAATTTCGGCAGCCCAGGACAAAGCTGAACGTCCGTTACACTAACGCTCAGCTGAGTTCATTATGGTTCCTGCTGGGGCGGCAAGTCCAGGTTCGAGGAATATTTGGGATATAAAGCCCGGATGCAATCAGGGCAAATGTCATGCGTAAATTCAGCGTGGGTATGCTGGATCAGGTAAGCCTCGGTGTTACACCATCTGTTGTTGCCTTCATCCTTGATCTTCTTACATACGGCACAAATGGGAAGCAGCCCTCGGAGCGTGCGGGTATGTGCGAGCTCATGCTGAATTTGAAGTTGCAGACGCTTTATCCGGGTGATGTTGGTGCAGGTGATCACGATGCCTTGAGGTGAAGAGGCGTCCTCTTCGGCATAAGGAGTTAATTCGGCGAGAAACCAGAGCTCGTCATCGTTGGAGGGAACCTTGAATTCAATCTCAATATGGTCGGCTTCCCCGTTTAATATTTTGGAAAATTGATCCAACAGCAGATGGGGGTTAAAATAACGATGATGATGCGGCCCCTGCTGAAAAAACTGAAAAATGTTTAATCCGGGCCGTGCCCAGCCGTGAGCAACACCCAAAGAGGCGGCACGTTTGGCCCAAGTTCGGTTGACAGAGACGATCGTTCCATTCGGTTCAATGATTGCAACACTTTGATTCAAAGAATGATAGGGTGCCTTCCATTGGAAGTTGTCACTCATGGCGGGTACGCTCCTGTCATGAAACTGAGGGCAGTCTTCCGACCTATTAAGTACTTGCCAGTCGTATGTTAAGATATAGGTATAGTTCCAGCATTTCACTCTATTATAAACGCATCTAAGTTATTACACAACTTATAAATTACTTAAATGCGTCATCAAAGCTGTTGAGGAAGGTTGGAGAGAAGTTGTCAATCTACGAACGTATTGAACTGCTGATTAAAAACGCCGGCATGACCAAAAAGGCGTTTTGCCTCGAATTGGGGATCAGTACCGGGAACTTCGGGGATTGGAAGCGGGGAAAGTCCACGCCGAGCACGAATAAATTGATTGAGATCGCGGCTTTTTTCGATGTTAGTCTGGATTGGCTTATGACGGGAAAGGAAAAACAGGCGGAGTACGTGCAGGATCATAGAACGGAATATACCACCACCACCGATAAAGACTGGAGCTCGTTCATCGGCACGTTAACCGAAGCCGAGCGAGCTTTTGTTCGGGAATATATCGAATTTGTCCGTTACCGTAGGCGGAAGACCGGTCGGATGGACAAATAATTCCACTTTACTTTTGAAGACGGCAAAGCTATAATTACCATGTTCGTCTGAACCTAGACTTAACATATGCGGTAGTGGTGGAATGGCAGACACGCTATCTTGAGGGGGTAGTGGGCGTACGCCCGTGGAGGTTCGAGTCCTCTCTACCGCATGACAGAAGAACTTCTCGGAGGAATCCGGGAAGTTCTTTTTTTGATTCCTTTGAATTGGTGGAGCATGTGAGTATGGGAAGGTGACTTTTTGCACATATTAATAAAAATCTTGCGAAAAGTGCGTCAAATCAAGCCGTTTGGGCAGGTTTTCAAGTTGACACGCCGATAAAAATTCATTAATATGTCTAAGTACTAAAAGAGCTGCGCTCTGTGGAACGAAATTTGATAATACGGGTGATAACATGGCTTACAGACCGAATGTTGTAAATGTGACCAAGGCCGGCAGCAACGAGAATGACGGATTATACGAGTTTATCGTGAATCTGGCCGATGGTACGGCGTGCCGCGTGTTTTACCACCGTAATCCCGAATGGCGGTTAACCAACGTCAGCAGGCTGCAAAAGACACCTTGCCCGGTCTGCCGTAAAGACTTCATTTGCGGATGTATGGAGAAGTTTTCGGATGAAATCAACCGTCAGATGGTAGAAGGACAGTGGCTGGAGAAGCTGACGTCCTAGTAAAAACGCTTTGGCCAGCTGGCGACAGCAAGCACGGGAATGGTCCCGTGCTTTTTTCATATCTTCTAAATAGATGAGTAGATGGGTTCTGCGTTACCGCGAACAGGAGAGGAGGATGGAGGATGTCAGATAAACCAGTTGAACGGAATGAACATGTGATTTTATTTGACGGCGTCTGCCATTTATGCCAGGGAGCGGTCAAGTTTATTATCAAACATGACCCGGCTGGGCGGTTCCGCTTTGCCTCGCTGCAATCCCAGGCAGGGAGCCGGCTGCTGCAAGCGGCAGGGGCGCATGAGAAGTCGCTGGACAGCGTCGTGTTGATCGAAAATGGAACCTATTATATCCGCTCGGCGGCGGCGCTGCGCATTGCTAGAGGTTTACGCTACCCCTGGCCGCTGCTCTATGCGTTGATCGTCATCCCGAAGGGACTTCGAGATGCGGTCTATCAATTTATCGCCAAACATCGTTACCGTTGGTTTGGGAAGGACGAAACCTGCCTCGTGCCGACCCGGGAGCTGAAGGAGCGGTTTTTGGAGGAGTAGTATGGAATTTTATAACCAAACAGTTAAATTTTTTGTGTAAAATATCTGAATGTTTAGAAGTAATGTCAGTTTCATAAAGCAGAAAAAGCAATTCTACAAATTTAAGTGAATTAAAAAATAGACTGATATTTTTATTTTGAAGTTTTCTGCGAGAAAAAGCCCTTTTATTTGATTCAATTTTGATTGTGCCTCCAATGCTCTGGTGCTTGATCCCTTCTATGCCATAATTTTGTTGAAAAATTTGTAAAAGATACTACCTAAAAAATACAATACTAATCAAATGATTAGATAGATATATCAAAATAAACTAGGCTTGCGGTCAAATTTTGATCCAAGCTTTTTTATTTTATATTGCTAATTCTAAATAAATACATTATTAAGGTACTAAATATCTATTTTAGAATAAATGGTAGATTTTAACTTAACGATATGTTATAACTAATTATGGTTAAGACCTTGGTAAGTTGGCCAACTATCAGTCTTAGCAAAATTAAAGAAAAGGGAGTATAACACATGAAAAAGATACTACTTTCTAGCGTAATCGTGCTTGGATTACTTTCTCTCGCACCGTCTGCTTTTGCTGAATCCAAAAGTTACGATAGTCTGGGTAAGGGATTTGCCAGAGCCTGGACGTTAACTGATAGCGGAGGAAGCGGCTCAGCTACGTGGGAAGTTGAATATGGATTTAATAAATTTGCAATTGATGAAGATTTCATTCATGGTTATCATAATTCCAAAGGTCATACAGTTAAGCTAACTAATGGTAACGACACCTATTCAGATTCTAATTCTGCGGGTAAATGGTCTAGAATTGATGTAAGACATGCTGGTCAAACTGTCTATTATAATTTTAACTTCTAATTCATAAGTAATTGTTAGTAGTCCTCACCGCTACAAGTAAAATACTTGAAGCGGTGAGTCTACTTATACTGGGGGTTACCTATAGTGAAGTTATTGAAATACATCATATGCTTTTGCGTGTTTTTATTCGGTCTATTAATCATTGGAGAAAGTCAGAGATTCAGATTAGATAATTTTTTCACGCCATATCATTACACCTCTTTTTATTTGCAGTTTAGTCAAAATGAAAATGATATGAAGCAAGATATACTGAAAGCCTCTGAGAAAAATGGGGTTGAATTTTTTACTTTTATCAAAAACTCAAATCATAATGTGACTGAAATCAAGCTGTATGGATCTTCCGGTGCAGAGAAAAAAATTGAGGAGATTTCATCGATTCATTATAGAGAATATAAAACTTTGTTTTTGGGAGATATTCAATTTAGTTTTCACCCCTTTGAGCAAATCGAAGGACTGGAAAATATACATGATTTTTATCTCATTGGGACGAGTCGACAAGTGGAGCAATTTAAATCGGAATTAATTGACAAATATGCAGGGAACTTCCCTCAAGAAGGATATGTAAATCAAGACACAACATATTTAATTATCGGAATTTGGGTACTAATGATTTCTATCACTTTGGTTTTAACTTATTATGATGTTCTTTATCAGAAGAAAGAAAACCTTATACGAATTACAATGGGGGAGCAATTATCGACTCTCATTTGGAGAAATATAGCAATAGATTCTTTGGTGTATATTTTGATTTTAGCATGTTTATTTTTCCTGCTGGGTAAGGTAACATCTGTATTTCTTAGCTTACAAATTTCGTTTTATGGATTCAGTGCACTCCTGGTATTAAACGCCTTAGTATACTTAACTTCTCGATCCTATCCAATTCGAGAGGCATTTTCTAATGCAAACAGTAGTTCGAGAAAACTTCTTGCTATTAATTATATTTTAAAATTGATATCGGTTATGATAACCACATTTGCAATTTCTAGCAATCTGGTCTTTGCTTTTGATTCATACAATGTGTATAAGCAAAAAGTATTTTTTGAAGAATTTGCTGACTATTCCTATATTACTTTGAGGTATAGACCAATAGTCAAAAGTAATGGTGAAGGAGACCCTAAGTTTAAGGAGAGCGAACTGTTACAATCCAAATTTTATACTGATCATTTTAGAAATGCTAACGCTACATTGCTATCAAAGGTACACGACACACTAGGTACAATACCAACCATCATGGCCAATCGAAATGCTGTTTCTTATTTGATAGAGAAAATACCTGAACTAGAAAAAATTAGGAAGGATAAAAGTGTTTACTTTATTTTGCCTGACTCATTAGCTACGAATGAATCACTTTTACCTCAACTGGAAGATAAATATGATTTCTTTGAAAATAATAATATTGGTAAAGATTATGAAGTCCTTTATTATAAAAAAACTGTAAATTTAGTCGCTATCGATCAGAATCATATTTATGGAAGTGAAAGGGTAAAGAACCCTATTATTATACTTAATAACCTGTTACCAGAAGAAGAGCTTAAACTTAATTATATACCTAGTAAAGGAGTATATATATATGAAATCATGTATGACATATCGGACGAAGAATTTAGGCAATTTGTTCAGGAACATCACTTAACAGAGTCGACAGCTATCTTTAGCAAAATGAATGTTCTCAACAAATATAACGAAAGCTGGAATATTGCTAAAAAGGTGTTGTACATTAACTCCATATTTAGTGTACTTGTTTTGTTTCTTGAATTTATTATTATTGCATCGATTATTAAACTTGAATACGAAGTTAATGCCATTGAGTTATCCATCAAGAAAGTTCTAGGCTATAGTATTTGGCAAAAGAACTGGAAGATTATATGGATTACATTAGCTACAACTGCTATTAGTATTGGTTGTTCAGTAGTCATTTCCCTATACTTAGGGTTAGGTTTATCAAAATTTTTGCTCTTCGGAGGGATTATTATTTTTGTCTCTGAACTGATTGCCATTCTTACATATGTCCGAAAAGTTGAAAAATCAAAAATTTCTAAAATACTGAAAGGAGGAAATCTCTAATGATCAAAATTGAAAATCTATGCAAGTCATTTAACGGGGTTCCTCTCTTTCAGAACTTTAGTCTAACGGTTGAGACAGGGGAGTTTATCATTTTTTCCGGCCCTAGCGGCTGCGGTAAAACCACCTTACTAAATCTCATTGGGGCCATAGAAAAACCTGATGCAGGGGCGATATGGGTCGATGAAATGAATGTTGCGGATAAAAGAAACCAACTTCGGTTTTACCGAACAAAGGTGGGGTTCTTATTTCAAAATTTTGCTTTGGTCGATAACAAGACTGTGAAAGAGAATCTCCAATTGATTCGAAAGGATTGTAAGACAGATATCTCTATTACAGATGCTTTAAAATTTGTGGGGCTTGAAGATAAATTGAACAATAAAGTGTACACCCTCTCGGGAGGGGAACAACAACGGGTGGCATTAGCTCGTCTTATGCTCAAAAAATGTGATGTGATTTTAGCGGATGAACCTACAGGATCGCTGGATCGGAACAATGCGGATGTCGTTATGGGGTTGCTAAGGAAGTTTAATGAAGCTGGCAAAACAATTATTCTAGTAACACATGACGAAGAGATTAAAAAGCAGGGGGGACGAGTAGTTAATTTATGCGAAGTTTGAAATCTAAAATAGTTATTATAATTAGTGTTAGTCTTATCGTACTTTTTGGAATCTGGAATGTTGTATGGTATGTAGTGACCAATAATCGCTATCATGACTTTTTAACGGTCGTTCCAAAAAGTCAATTTGGTAATCACATTTTAAAAAAAGATGGATATGTATATAATGTTAAACCACCAGGTTATTTAAGTTTTACTGGGAACCTTGGTGTTCATCATTCTGAGACAGGCAATGCTCTAATAATTTGGCCATTAATAGAAGGAGGATATGAATATGGGGTTAGAATTGTAAAGGGAACAACCGTTTATGAATTAACATTAGATGAGCATATGAATCCAGTAGGTAATCAAAGAATAATAAAAGATATGGATGATATACAACCTGTAATAACAGAGCTAATAACAAGGGCTTCATCAGTCTGGGATCTACAATGATTAAACTACTTCAATAAATTAGGGAACAGCTTGATTTCGCTTTTTCGAAGCTTTCGTAAAGTCGGTTCAGACTCTTGACTAATGATGGAAAAAAGAGTAAAATAATTATAAAATCAAGGAAATTTGAACGGTAGCACCGTCCATTACTCGATTGTTAAATCGGGTTATTGGGCGGTGCTTTTTTTGTTCTCGTTTTCCTTGAAGGAGGGGATTGAGATTCCAATCAAATTGGTGCTGGCCGTGCAAGAGGAGGAGTATATCGAACCATTTTTGCATTATGTTCATGAGAGCGAGTTCGACCGGCGTTTGGTGGTAACTGCGTTTAGCCGGAAGGAGGCATTTGCCCAATATCTGCTGGAATCCGGCGGAGAGATCGATGCGGTGTTGGGTGACCAGATGTTCCTTGAGGCGGCAGAAGGCATGAAGCGCCCCGGGCTTTACTTCATTGAACTAGGGGAAGGCGGTGGGCCACAGCATTCGGATCGTTTGCGCGTCGACAAATATCAGTCGTTGCATCAGCTGCTTTCTGTGGTGATCGAGCTCGTTCAAGGAGCTTCAGGCAAGGAGGTGCTCATCGGCGGGCAGTCGTTGGTCATTGGGGTTTATTCAACCGTAGGAGGCTTAGGCAAAACGACGGTGGCGCTTCATTTAGCCCGACAGCTGGCGACCGAAGGGGGGAAGGTATTTTACCTGAACCTGGAGACGATTGGCAGCGAACCGCCGTTTACCGGGCAGAGATCAAAGGAGGAGAAGCCTGGTTTAGCCCGGCTGCTGTACGACTTGAAGGCGGCTGAGGATCGGCGGGAACCGCCCCGTTTTCCGATCTCCTCGTATGCCTACAGGCATCCCGTACTTCAAGGGGATACGCTGGCCCCGCCGGATAATCTGAATGAGCTATTGGAAATGGAGCGCAAAGATACAGTGGAGTTAATCGAGTACATTGCCGGCAGCGGTTTGTATGACTCGGTGATCGTCGATATGGATTCCTTTCCAGATGGACGTATGGATGCGGTGCTGGAACGGGCGGATCGTATTGTATGGATCGTAACGGAGGATTGGGGAGTAATGCGTAAAACCCGGGGATGGCTGACTCATCTGGAACGTACTCGGCCGGATTTTTACCGGTCGCTTCTGAAGAAAACCTGTTTTGCACTGAATCGATACACAGGCAAGCCGCTGGCTGATTTGCAGCGTCCCGAGATGAAACTGCGAGCTACGCTATCGTATATTCCAGCCTGGAGTCAGGGCAGCCGCCAAGGTGAATTGCTGCATTCGCCGCTGTATCAACGCGATATGATTCGGCTTTGCCGTGAGCTTCAGGGTGAGGAACCGTCATTCGCTGGTGCTGGAGGGATTCATGATGGAGGAAGCGGAATTTACCGCCCTGCGCAATGAAATTCGTCAGGGGCTGGATGTCACCTCTGTTCTGAACGATGACCAACTGATGGACTATATCGAGCGACGCGTTCTGGAGGATCGGAGATTAAGTGGGGCAACGGCGGCTGAGAAGCGGAAATGGGTGCGCAGGTTGTACGATTCGTTTCGCGGGCTAGATATTCTTCAGCCGCTCGTTGAGGATCGCAGCGTTACAGAGATTATGATCAACAGTCATGAGGAAATCTTCGTCGAACGGGAGGGGCAGGTTCAGCGGATTCCTGTCCGCTTTGAGTCCCGGGAGCGCTTGGAAGACATTATCCAGATGATCGTTTCCGGCGTGAACCGGGTAGTGAACGAATCGTCGCCAATCGTTGATGCGCGTCTGCGGGACGGGTCGCGGGTAAATATCGTACTGCCTCCCATCGCTTTAAAGGGCCCAACGATGACCATTCGCAAATTCCCGGAACGGCCGTTAACCATGGAGCAGTTGGTTGCGATTGGCTCCCTGAGCGAGGAAGCGGCGGAGCTGCTGCAGCGGCTGGTGCGAAGCAAATACAACATCTTTATCAGCGGCGGAACGGGCTCGGGGAAAACGACGTTTTTAAACGCCTTGTCCCAGTTCATCCCACCCGATGAGCGGGTGATTACGATCGAGGATTCCGCCGAGCTGCAAATCGTTACGGTCCCGAATCTCGTATCGCTCGAAACCCGGAATGCCAATACGGAAGGGAAAGGCGAAATTACCGTGCGCGAGCTAATCCGATCTTCGCTGCGGATGCGGCCCAACCGGATTATCGTTGGGGAGGTGCGCGGGGCGGAAGCGCTGGATATGCTTCAGGCCATGAACACTGGCCATGATGGCTCTCTTTCGACGGGGCATGCCAACAGCACAGCAGATATGATCAGCAGGTTGGAGACGATGGTGTTGAGTGGAGCCGAGTTGCCGCTTCCGGTTGTTCGTCAGCAGATCGCTTCGTCGATCGATGTTTTCGTTCATTTGTCGCGGTTGCGTGACCGCTCACGCCGAGTAACTGAAATTTCCGAGGTGGTTGGCCTGCGGGACGGGGAGGTGGTGCTTCAGCCGCTGTTTACGTTCCAGGAGGAAGGGGAGCAGAACGGCCGAATTGTGGGGCATTTACAGAGCAGCGGCGCTAAGTTAATCCACACGGACAAGCTGCGTATGGCTGGATTGCCGGTCGATTAATGCTGGGAAGGAGAGGGTTCATTTTGTTGCTGAAAGCAAGGTCCGGCTTGCAGCGCAGGAAGGCGGGGATAAAGCCGGCGACGGATCAAACAAGTCTTGCGGATTACCGGGTGTATCCTCTGTCTCCGCGACAGCGGCTGATCTGCACGTTGGTTGGAGGAACTGCTTTCTTTACACTAGGTTACATTTTCTTCCATTCCCTCCCGCTGGCACTGTTGCTTTCGTTAAGCGGCTTATACACGCCCAAGTTCTGGAGCCGTTACCTGCTGCGCCGAAGACGGGAGAATCTGAGCCTGCATTTTAAGCAAGCGTTATACTCGCTGTCCTCTTCATTGGCTGCTGGCCGCTCCGTAGAGAACGGCTTTCGTGAGGCGATCGACGATCTAAGACTGCTGTATCCGGACGGCGATAACGATGTCATGCGGGAGCTTGCGATCATCTGCGCCCGGATGGATTACGGTCAGCCTATTGAGGAGGCGCTGCTGGATTTCAGCCGACGTGCCGCCATGGAGGATATCGACAATTTTGCCGATGTGTTTACGACCTGCAAGCGTTCCGGTGGTGATCTGGTGGAAGTGATCCGGCGGACATCGAACCTGATCGGTGAGAAGCTGGAGATCACGCAGGAGATCAGCGTGATGATTGCCCAGAAACGATTTGAAGCGAAAGCGATGTTAGCAGCACCGGTCTTGTTCTTGCTCTTTATGCAACTCACATCTCCGGACTATATGCGTCCGCTGCATCAAGGTGCCGGGTTGCTGATTTCAGGCTTGGCGTTGCTTCTATACGCAATCTGCGCCTGGCTGATGTTAAAGATCATCAATATCCGAGTGTAAAGGGGGCGTTCGTTGATTGTACCTTGTGGTTTCGGGTTTGCTGCTATTCGTGTTGAGCGGAGGCTGGCTATACGTTTACCAGAACTCTCGTCCCCTCTATCGGTGGCATACGGATTTGCCTCTGGAGGGATTAAAGCTTGTTCGGTTTTCGCCGCCGATGCTGCTGCTCTTGGAACGAATGAAGGTATCACAGCGTTTTCCCGGCTTCTTCTTTAAGGTTCAGCGTGCCGTGCAGAAAATCGGCGGCAGCCGGCGCAGCCGCGAAATGACGCTGCTCTGGCTATCGGAGGCGCTCACGTACGGTTACATTTGCCTCCTGTTCGGGGGTCTGATGACGTTGTTGAGCGACGGCCCTGCCGGCTTAGGGATCGGCGTCCTGTTCGCTGTGTTGGTGCCGATGGCGCTGCTCAATGACCTTTATCGAAAGGTTCAGCGGCGGGAACAGGCTGTCTTGCTGGAGCTGCCGGAGCTGCTGAACAAAATTGTGCTGTTGGTAGGTGCCGGATCAACTGTTCAGCAGGCGATAAAGTTATGCCTTGAGCGCAAGCGGGAGCAAATCGGACATCCCTTATACCGGGAGCTGCTGCAGATGCAGAAGGAATGGGAAGGGGGGGATTCATTTCAGCAGGCGATGGAAGGATTCAGCAAACGCTGCGGCATTCAGGAGGTGTCGGCTTTTACGACGGCCGTTCTATTAAACTACCGCCGCGGCGGGGAGGATTTTGCTCTGGCTCTGCGAGACTTGTCCCATTCATTGTGGGAGAAACGCAAAGCCGTCAGCAGAACGTTGGGCGAGCAAGCTTCGTCCAAGCTGGTGTTTCCGATGGTGCTGCTGTTTATGGCCGTACTGATTTTGGTTGGGGCACCGGCTTTTATGATCATGAATTTGTAATGCACACAGAGGAGGAGAAAACATGTTAACGACAATTCGCAAAGAGATGAGAAGCTTTTGGCGTAATGAAGAGGGGCTTGGAATGCTGGAAATGATCCTGATTATCGCGGTGATTGTGATTATCGCTGCGATTTTTCGCAAACAATTGAAGGCGATTATTGAGAGCTTGCTCGATAAAGCTAAGACGAAAACGGAAAACTTCATGGACGAGACGTAAGAATGAAGCTTTGGCAGGATCAACGCGGGGTTTTTACGATCGAATCTTCTTTGGTGCTTCCGTTGATTTTTTACACGGTACTGATTCTTCTGTTCTTCTGTCTTTACCTTTATCAACAGGCACTATTGGGGCAAGCGGCCATCGTTGCGGCAGAGCGAACCGCTTATACCTGGGATAACAGCTACCGGGACGGCTTAACCGGAGCCTATGTCGATGGCAAGCACGACTCCCTCTATTGGCGACTCGGGGATGATGGGTTGCTGCAAGCGATTTTTGGCGGGGACGGCGGCAGCGGAGTGGTGAAGTTGACATTGCCTGCGGGTGCAGGTGATGGAGAGGGCCAGTCGCTTCCGTTAAAGAAGCTGAATCGGACAGGGACTAAGCTGCCAGAAGGCATCGACGGGGAGATGGGCTATGATAACCGATTACTGCTGCGCAAGGTCAGTGTTGCGCTGGATCGGCTGATCCCGCTGGCTCCGTTGGAGGCCTGGATTGACGATATCCATCAGCGCAGTCGGGCTGAATCGTATGTGGTCGAGCCAACAGAATGGATCCGGACCGTTGAACTGGCGCGATATTATGGCGAGAAGTTCCGAAGCGGTACAGGTGCGGGAGGAATGGACAAGCAGGAGGCGCAAGAAGCGTTGGTACGGTTCGGAAAATAACCGGATGGAGAAGGAGGCGGAGTTGTCGGTGTTTTCACGGAATCGCTCGGAGCACGGGGCGGTCACGGTATTTTTTATCGTCATATTTGCCGCGGTGTTTGCGTTTGTTGCCCTGTTTATCGATTTCGCCCGCATGTTTGCTTTGCAAGCTCAGGTGGAGACCTTGGTGCACGCAGCTTCGAGATCGGTCCTGTCAGCATACGATCGTGAATTGGCTGAACGGTACGGGTTATTTGCATACGGGCAAACGGATGGGAATTACATCATGTCGAAGGTGCTCCAAGACCAATTCGAGCTGGTCCGGCAAAAGGAAGGATTCCCTCTGCTAAATGCGAGGTTGGATTCCTCTGCCGTCGAATTCATGCATCCGATCGGGACATATCCGGTGTTCGAACAACAAATTCGCGAGCAAATGAAGTATCGGGCACCCATCGACATTACCATCGAGCTGCTTAATCGCTTTAAACCGATGGCTGGAGTCATGAAGGAAGCCTCGAATACGGTAGATTTGCTGGGGAAGCTGCAGAAGCTCTACGACCAGAGGGAGGCCAAGCTGGACCAGCTCCTGGAGCTGCAACGACAAGCCGGCAAGACGGTGGAGCCTTATGCGAAGGCGCTGTCAGGAGGCGGGGGGAGCGATAGTCTCTCCACGCTGGCTGATGCCGCTGCCGAATATCCTGAATTTGTGAGCCAAGTTGAGGCGGATGCAGGCCTGGAACCGGAGGATCGGATGTATACAGCGCAAATCAGCCGCTACCGTTCTGCAACCAGCGGGTTGTTTGCTGCATTGGATCGTGCATTGCGTACTGCAGAGCAGAAGCATGCCGCGGTCCTGCCGCAGGCAAAGTCGCTGCTCGATGAAGCGCGACGGATCAATGAACAGATGCGGCAAACGATCGCCGAGGCGGAGAATCGTCCGGAACAAGCGGCTTATAACGAGGTGTCCGCCGGGACAAGCACCCGCAGCGGCAGCTCGGATCCGGTTGGCGAAGGAGCGGCTATTGAAGAGATCCGGGCCCAAGCCGACTCCTTGCTGCTGTCCGATGAGTTATTCGCTAGCCTGGGCTCAGATATGGATCGGCAAACCACGGCATTTGCTGAACTTCGAAGCGCGGGAAATACGCTGCTGGCACAAAGCGGTTCCGTATTATCCGCCACAGCTCCGCCCAGCTCTTTTGCTTCGAGCGTGAATAGCGCTGTCAGGGCAAGTGATGCTTATTTGCGGCAATTCGTTACATCCGGTTCAGGCAATATTTTAGAAGCGAGTGCCCGAAGACTGGATGCCCACCGGTCCTCTGATAAGGAGCGGAAGGCTACAGAGAAGGCGGCCAGCGCTACACTGAAGGATGCTGCGAGTAGGATACGCAAGATCGAACAGCTCAAAAACGGACTAAAAGAACATCAAGCCCAATTCGATCAGCTAAAGGCGAAGATGGAAGCGAACCGTTCGTTAAACCGTTCCGTTGCCGGCGAGGAGGCGGGGGCTACGAGCGTAAACGATGATCCAAGTGAGGCAGGACGCGCCTCCATGGGGATGATGGACAATATCTATGGCGGATTAGCAAGCCTGATGGGCGGCATGTCGGACAACGTTTATCAAACGGAATACGTTGCGAGTTATTTTCATTTCCTGGATGTCAGTGTCTTAAATGGTTTGTTCGAGGGCAAAAACCAAGCTGATGCGCTGGAAGCGATTCGCGGCCAGCTGGCACCGGAGAGCCAAGAGGTTGAGTATATTCTGTACGGCGCGCACCATCCGGCGGGGAATATCGCTGCAGCGTTTGGTGAGATTTTTGCCATGCGGCTGGCAATTCGGACGATGGAGGGCTTGGTGAAAAATGCGGCTAAAGGCAACCCGCTGTTGGTGTTTGCCGCAGCCTTGTTGTACGGAGCACAACATGCGCTGCAGGACATGATTTCTTTAACCCGGGACGGAAAGATTCAACTAAGCGACTATCTGAAAGTCGATTTGACCTACCGGGATCATCTCAGATTATTTCTGCTGCTGCATGGGCGCAGTGAGCAACGATTGTCACGGATGTTGGCCATGATCGCGCTGAATACCGGAGTGGATCCAGCGGAACGGTCTACTTATGTCAAGGGCAACGTGACCGTGGCGATGCCGCTATGGTTCTTGCCGGGAGTAAGCAAAGCGCTGGGGAAGGTCGGCATACTCAAAGGACATGTGGAAGGAAGCCAGTATTATGTGGCCAAGCAAGCGGACTTTTCGTATTAACGGAACGATGAGGTGCGGCTTCCGGAAGGAATTGTCGAAAGGAAGCATCACTCTGGAAGCTGCCTTGGTCGCTCCGGTATTTGTACTGGTTGTCTTTTGGTTTGTGTTCCTCGTCCATATGACGCTGCTTTACGGGCAGCTGCATCTGGCCGCAGCCAATGCGGTAAAACAGATCTCTGCTCATATTTATCCAGTGGCGCTCGCCGTACAGGCTCAGCATACCGAGGGGCAAGGAGGGCAATCTCCAACCGCCAATCCGGAGAACGAGAATTCGGGAACTTCTTCGACTGGGGGAATTGGTAACCCTGAGAGTACATCGGGAAGTGATTCGTTTTCCTGGCAGATGCCATCTCTGTCGCTGGAGGAATGGGCGCAGCAATATGCGTCCAACTTGCCGCCGCCGCTGTCGACATGGGTAATCGACGCTGCCCGTAAAGGTGATCAACCGCTGCAGGAGCTTAAAACGAAAGTGTCTGAGGCTGTATTAGATCCGTTGATCAAGCCGATGTTGCGTCCTTTTCTTCGCGGTACCCTCCTGGAGGAAGAACGTCTGCATGTGACCCGCGTTACGGTCCCGAACTTAAAGACGGGGAAGCAGCCGTACTTTGGTCTTGAGTTAAGTTATGAGCTGCCTCTGAAGGTACCGCTTATCGGTCGGCAGCTGGTGCTGCAGACGAGGGCGGAGGAGCGGCTGTGGATCGGGGATACCGGAGAGCTGGAATCGGGGGACGGAAGCGGTGAAGAGACGGGGCAAGCAGCAGTCGTGATTGCCAAGCCTGACCCGGCATATGCTGGACGCCGGGCGACGGTTCTAGCTAAGGTTGCTCCGGGATCAACAGCCAAGCTGACCGTGTATTACAAGAGCGGGGTCAGCCAAGCGAAATATTTGGGTGAAGCAACGGCGGATGATCAAGGACAAATCAGCTGGACTTGGCTGGTCGGAGGAAACACCACGCCGGGGACGTGGAGTTTCGTAATTGAAACGGAGGAAGGCGTACATACGACGGCCACGTTCGAGGTGGTCAGCCCGCGTTCACAATAGGAGAAGGGAGTGGGGACAGATGATTGAGCTCTGGGGCTGTTTGCTGATGCTGCTTGCAGCCTTCGTAACGGATTTAAGATCGATGAAAATTCCTAACGTGATTACGGTTACGGGCATTTTTACCGGACTGTCTTATCACCTGTTAACGGATGGGTGGAGAGGCGCTTGGTTCTCAGCGGCTGGGGCGGCCGTTGGATTTGGACTGATGTTTGTTCTGTATTTGCTTCGAGCTGTTGGTGGCGGCGATGTTAAGCTGTTTGCAGGAATTGGGGCCTGGACGGGAATGGCTTTAACTTTATCGACGATGATGTACTCGATTCTAGCCGCCGGCTGCATCGGTCTGATTCTTTTGATTTGGCGGCAGGAGACCGGGTATCGTCTGCGTCGGATCGCCAGCAGTCTCCTCGGGGCAGCGGTATTGCGCAGCCCAGCTCCAATCCAAGCGGTCGCCAAACAGCAACTGCAGTTTCCGTTTATGCTGGCTGTGGTACCGGGGGTACTACTGGCGATTTACTCTATGTAACGTATGGGGAGGGATGGAACATGCCGGAGTTGGTTACTGATTTTGTCCGGGACGGCGGTACCTACATGATCCTGCAGGCGAAGGAGGGGCTGAGGCCGGAAGATCTGAACCGGGTTCAACGGTCTATGCTGGCCGCGGTAAGTGTACCGAATTTGCTGCGGCTTGATATTCGCGAAATCGATTATCAAATCAGCCTGCATTATGATATCACCGGAAAAAGAATGCTCTCCCAGTGTCTTCGCAGCGACAAGATCAGTATGCCGGAGTTTTATGGTTTACTGCTCCAAGTGGTGGCTGTACTGGAGGACAGCAAGCGGTATATGCTGTCGCCATCCGGCTTCTTATTGGATGAGACACATATTTTTGTGGAGGAGCCGTTGTCCAGCGGGGCGATGCATTTTACCTATGTCCCTTGGAAGGAAGCGCCGCCCGGTCTCCCGTTGTCTCAGTCACTGCTATCGCTGATTACCCGGATGCTCACCTGCGTCTCCCGGGTTGAGGGGGATGGGATTCCGCAGTTGGTCCGGTTATGCGGAGATGAGCTTTTTTCGCTAGGGGAACTGAAAAAAATGCTGCTCCATTTATTGTTGGATGAACCGAGTGCCAAGTCCATGAGCGGTGAGAGGGTTGGAGAGAGAAAATCCATACTTAACGAGCCGCTGCCAAGAATGGTTCCTCGACCTGCAGTCTCATCCTCCCGTTCTGCCGTTGTTAAGGAATATGTTCCTACAGATATATCAACCACGACCCAATCGTCTAAATTGTCTGGGGCGACTGCCCATGATTCAACTGATGCAAATGCAATCAGAGAAACGTGGCCGGGTCTCGAGGATGAAGCAATGGCAGCAGGTGTGACGCGAATTAAACCAACCTACCTTGTCCTCGGGCTCCTTCTGGTCGATGCTTTGGGTTGGAAGTTCCTCTATCTCGATCGTCCTGGAACATTAGGGTTAGCGCTTGGCGCTTTGCTTACCGTACTGTTAGGGGTTACAGGGGTTGTGTTGTGGCGTAAGTTTTGCAGCAGTTCGATCAGCCAGGAAGAAGAGGCAGGCGATGTTCCGGAGGAATCTCTTGGGTCGCTCGGAACGTTACGTCCGTTGGGCTTCACGAACGAACGGGAATTTGACTCCTCTTTCTTTGGCGAACATGCCGAAGTGTCGGAACGTTCGGAGTCTGGGGGGAAGGTCACGATGGAGGCATTTGCTCCTCGGTCAGGCCTTCCAGACATGAGGGTGGAGCCCTCCGGTTCCGTCATGCCTGAGTCGGAATCCGAAGTGAGATTATCACCGCCTACGGTCCTGCTTAGTCGGTCTGCTCTGGCAGGCCAGGACAACCCGGCCCGTGAACGCATTCCGCGTTACTATTTGGAGCGGTACGAGTCTGACGGCGGAACGGCGGAGCGCATTCCCCTGACGCCGGGCAGTTTCGTGATTGGCCGCTCGGAAGACATAGCACAATATGTGGAGAATACATCCGGTGTCTCCCGTGCGCATGTGGAAATCTTAGTGACACCGCAGGGCTGTACCTTAAAGGATCTTGGCTCAACCAATGGGACTTACCTCAACGGAGAAAATGTGGCGCCTTATAAAGAATACCCTTTGCACAATGATGACGTGTTCATGTTGGCGGAAACGAGGTTTAAGTTTGGGGTGGAAGCAGACTAAACTCAAATTTGAAATGACCGTAGATTCTCACCGGAAAAGCGAGTATAATGAACGAGAATTATTCTCAATTACAAGGTACATACATAGTTTGCTGGAAAACTGATTAAAGGATGGTTCTCGACATGTCTGCATTAACCCAATCTTCTAAACCTCGCTTGCGCTCCCGCCCTTTGGCGGCAACGTTCATTCTGATCGGCGGCGCGGCGTTGCTGCTATTTGCGATCAGTCTCTCGATTTCCGTCGGGGCGGCGGACATTAAACTCGCGACCGTCTGGGATGCGTTGTTCCACTTTCAAGCGGAACAAACCCAGCATCAAATTATTGTGGAGCTGCGTCTCCCACGCGCTTTAGCCGCAGCTTTGATCGGGGCGGCGCTGGCGGTAGCCGGTGCGATCATGCAGGGGATGACCCGCAACCCGATGGCCGATTCGGGCTTGCTGGGGCTGAACTCCGGCGCGGGCTTGGCGCTGGCCATTTGCTTCGCATTGATGCCGGGCACCCCGTTCCTGCTGACGATGCTGTATTCGTTTATCGGGGCCGGTCTGGGTGCTGGGCTCGTCTTTGGCATTGGCTCCTTGACCAAAGGCGGCTTGTCCCCGGTTCGGCTGACCTTGGCCGGTGCCGCCGTCAGCATGCTGCTGACCGCGATCAGCGAAGGGATCGCTATCTATTTTAAGATCGGACAGGATCTTGCCTTCTGGTACGCTGGTGCGATTGCCGGGGCCAACTGGCTGCAAATCAAGATGGTATCGCCCTGGGTCTTCGCAGGTTTGCTATGCGCCTTGCTGCTGTCAAGATCGATAACCCTGCTGAGCCTTGGCGAAGAGGTAGCGACCGGTTTGGGGCAAAGAACCGGCTTAATCAAAGTGCTGGGCATGATCATCGTCTTGGTCCTTGCCGGAAGCGCCGTTTCGATCGTCGGCGCGATTGGTTTTGTAGGACTGATGGTACCGCACATCGCCCGTTTTCTCGTGGGCGTCGATTACCGCTGGGTGATCCCTTCCTCGGCGCTGCTTGGCAGCTTGCTGATGGTGTTTGCAGATATTTTGGCACGATTGGTTCATCCGCCGCATGAAACGCCAATCGGCGCGCTTATCGCTGTCATCGGGGTACCGTTCTTCCTCTACCTTGCCATGAAGCAGAAGGGGGGATTGGAATGAACCGGATCGAAGCTCCTTTACACTTGCGGCAGAAAGCCCGTAAAGCTTATATCGTCATGACCGTATTTGCGCTGCTGATTATCGCGGTGTTCATTTTTAGCATGAATACCGGTTATATCAGGCTGTCGCCAATGGATGTTTTTAAGACCTTAGTTGGGATGGGGACCGACAAACAAGAGCTGATCCTCTACGAATTCCGCTTGCCGCGAATTGTCATTTCCGTGCTGATCGGGATGGGGATGGCCGTAGCAGGTTGTATCTTCCAGGGGATATCCCGTAACCCGTTGGCGGATCCCGGCGTGCTGGGGATTAATGCTGGCGCGGGCCTTGCGGTCACGCTGTTTATTTCATTTTATCCGACGACGGCTAGTGCGCCCGTCTATTTAATGCCGGTCTTGGCGTTCCTCGGATCGGCTGGGGCAGCCACATTAATTTATGTGCTCTCGTTCAAAAAAAATTACGGGCTGCTCCCGATCCGGATGGTGCTGGTCGGGATCGCGGTCGCAGCCGGCATCAACGCGGCGATGATCGTGCTGCAGCTGCGACTGCGTCCGGAGAACTTCCAAATGCTGCAGATCTGGTTGGTCGGCAGCATCTGGGGGACGTCCTGGAAGTACGTGCTGGCGCTGTTGCCTTGGCTGATCGTATTGCTGCCCTATGTGTTCTCGAAGTCCCGCTCGCTGAACGTGCTGAACCTGGGGGATCAAACCGCTACAGGCCTTGGCACTTCGCTGGAGCGCTCCCGTTTGGGGCTGCTGGCGGCAGCTGTCGGTTTAACCGGCTCCTGCGTTGCGGTGGGCGGCGGCATCTCCTTCGTGGGGCTGATTGCACCGCACTTGGCCCGCCGACTGGTTGGGCCCAAGCATGAGTATTTGCTCCCGGCCTCTGCGCTGGCCGGCGGCTTGCTGGTGATCCTCGGCGACACGCTGGGCCGATGGGTGCTGCAGCCGGCCGAGATCCCAACGGGCATTGTGGTGGCCATCATCGGTGCACCGTATTTCTTGTACTTGTTATCGAAGTCTCGAATTTAATCGAGAGGCAAGATCACGAAAGGCCCGGAGAACTGGATATTCCAGTCTTCCGGGCCCTTTTTACTTCAAATCGGCGACGGCCGATTCCAGGTCAGGGAAATCGAAGGTGAATCCCGCAGCTAACAGCGCTTGGGGAACGACCTTCTGCCCTTCAAGCAGCAGCATGGACATCTCGCCTAATGCTGCTCGTAGCACCGATGCCGGGAGCGGCAGCCAGAAGGGACGGTGATGTACGCGGCAGACCGTCCGCCCGAATTCCTGGTTCGTCACCGGCTGTGGACTTACCGCGTTCACCGCCCCGTGAATGGACGGAAGGGCAGCGCAATAATCGATCAGCCTCACCATGTCCCGCAGGTGAATCCACGGGACCCACTGTTTGCCGCTGCCGAGGTTGCCTCCAACGCCAAGCAGATAGGGCAGACGCATCAAAGGGTAAGCCCCTCCGTTTCGCCCCAGCACGACTCCGGTCCGCAGCTTCACGAGGCGAACGCCATGGAACTCATAGTCCGCCGTCTCTTCCCAGGCTGCAGTTACCTCGGCGAGAAAATCGGGAGGCGGCGATGGGATTGCGGCTCTCTCGTCAAACGTTTCGGTGAACGAGGTGCCATAGATGCCGACCGCGGAGCCTTGTACAACGACTTCGGGCTTGCACTTCATCCGCGTGACGGCGCGTGCCGCCGCCCGGGTAGACTCCAGGCGGGATTCCAAGATCCGCCGTTTCGCCTGTTGCGACCAGCGCTGGCTTAGCGTAGCTCCGGCCAGATTGACGATCACGGAGGCGCCATCCAACAACGAGGAGGTGTGCTCAACCTCAGCCCATGTTACAGAGGTCAGCCTCTCATTCCTATAGGCGGTCTCTCGCAGCCAACGATTTCCCTTAACCGCTCCCCGCGTGACGACGATAACCTCCTGTCCAAGGTCCAGCCAATATTCAGCTAACGCCCGGCCGATAAACCCCGATCCCCCGAAAATGACCGCTTTCATTCGACGAATCCTCCTTCATGCAAAAACATCCAGCAACCTAGTCAAGACAAGGTGCCGGATGTGATTTTGCGGGGTAGACGTTACTTGTTCATTAAATGTTGGTAAGGGCGATAATCGATCTGATTCTTCTCCAAAAACTTGACGAGGAACTTGTTATCCCGTTTTGGCGTCGCGATGATATAACCTCGGATGCAGTGCTCCTGTGTAACCTCAGGGGCGTTCTCCTGCACCGCGATTTTACCGATCTCGGCAGCAATCGAATGCTTGGCGATATCCCGGAACGGCCCGGGAACCGGCTCAACCAACCGATCGAGGAACGACTTGGCCTCGTCGGTCCAGAGATGACGGCTCTTCTCCACCCAATAGTTCTGCCAGTCCAGCTTCGACATGCCGTCGGCCTTCGGGAGCACCTTCAGGAATTTGCGGAACATAAAATATCCGCCAATCGCCATCATGCCGAGCAGCACGAAGCCCCAAAACGCAATGCTGTTCATAAACCAGCGGTTAGGGCCTTGGGCGCTTAATATGTAACCGAACGTTTGCAGCACATTTATCACCTCAGAACGGATTTCGCTTTTCGCGAAAGATTCAGCTATTATGAAATAGTAGGAATTAAATCTTTTTAAATCGAAGATAATCAGCTAAATTATACCTTATTTCTTTATTTATTTCAGCATTCAAGCTAAAATAGGTTTGTTTAGCGATTTATTGTCCAAAAGGGGGAAAACACTTTGTTGAAAATTGGTTCCCATGTTTCGTTCTCGGACAAGGGTCTGCCCAGCGCTACGGCCGAGGCGGTAAGCTACGGCTCCAGCTCGTTCATGATATACACGGGGGCACCGCAAAACACGCGGCGTAAACCGATTGAATCGATGAATATTGAAGAAGGCAAAGCGGCGATGGAGCAAGCCGGAATCGGCGAAATCGTCGTCCATGCGCCTTATATTATCAACTTAGGTTCTTATAAATCGAACACCTATCAGCTGGCAGTTGATTTCCTGCAGGAGGAAATCCGCCGGACGCATGCGCTGGGTGTACGTAATATCGTGCTTCATCCCGGCGCTTTTACGGACAAGGATGCCGAGTACGGGGTGAACCGCATTGCTGAGGGATTAAACGAAGTTCTAAACGGCACGAACGAAACGGATGTGTGCATTGCCCTGGAAACGATGGCCGGCAAAGGCACCGAGGTTGGCCGGAGCTTCGAAGAGATTGCGCAGATCATTGATAAAGTTCAACACAATGAGCGGTTAACGATCTGCCTCGATACCTGCCATATCCATGACGCGGGGTACGATATTGTCAATGATTTGGACGGGGTATTGAAGAAGTTCGATGACACGATTGGACTTAAGCGGATTGAAGTCGTGCATATCAATGACAGCAAAAATCCGGTAGGCGCGGCCAAAGACCGCCATACGCCGATCGGCTCCGGCTGGATCGGATTCGAAGCGATCAACCGCGTTGTGCACCATGAGGCGCTGCAAGGCCGGCCGTTCATTCTGGAGACACCTTGGGTTGGGAAGGATGCGAAGACGCAACGCCCGATGTACGAGGTTGAAATCGCTCTGCTGCGCGGAAACGTTGCCGAACGGTTTGGCGATGGCTTCCTGAACGATGTGGAGCGGTTGGCTGACTTCTTCGCCAAGCAGGACATCCATTCGCGTTCCTATGTGTTAGACACGTGGAATTTGCTCAAAAATGACGCCAAAGCGAAAAAAGCGGACCCGCGTGAACCGATGGAGCGCCTGTACGACCTCACCGTCGAAGCCAGCTTGTTCCCGGATTTGACGGAAGAACAGATCAACCATCGCCTGGTGGCCTGGTTCGCCAGCGGTAAATAAGATATAGATAACACAAGAAGCAAGGGGATCAGAAGAACAATGGATACACATGTCAAAACGGGCGGACAACCCGTGAAGCCTCATGAAAGCAATCGCGCGCGCATGTTGATTTCCTGTCCGGACGGACCAGGGATCGTTGCGGCCGTATCCCGCTTCCTGTATGAGCATGGAGCGAATATCGTGCAATCGGACCAATATACGATGGACCCCGAGGGCGGGATGTTTTTTATGCGGATCGAGTTTGATTTGGACGGATTGGACGGGCGGATCGACGCGCTCAAGAGCGATTTTGAAGCGATCGCTTCACAGTTTAAGATGCAATGGAACATCTATCAGCTCAGCCGCAAGAAGAAGCTGGCCATCTTCGTATCGAAGGAGGATCATTGCCTCGTTGAGCTGCTCTGGCAGTGGCAGGCCGGCGACCTGGACGCTGAAATCTCCATGGTGGTGAGCAACCATCCGGATATGAAGGAGTACGTCGAGTCGTTTGGGATTCCGTATTACCATATCCCCGTAACGCCGGAAACCAAACACGAAGCGGAGCAAAAGCAACTTGAGATCGTTGGCGGCAAAGTTGACCTGATCGTGTTGGCAAGATACATGCAAATTCTCTCTCCGGCCTTGATCGAGCCGTATCGCAATCGTCTCATCAATATCCATCATTCGTTCTTGCCCGCATTTGTCGGCGGGAAACCGTATGCCCAAGCGTATCAGCGCGGGGTGAAGATCATTGGTGCGACTGCGCACTACGTGACCGAGGAGCTGGACGGCGGGCCAATCATTGAGCAAGACGTGCAGCGTGTCAGCCACCGGGACGATGTCAGCGAGCTGAAACGCATCGGCCGCACCATCGAACGGGTTGTGTTGGCTCGGGCAGTGAAATGGCATATCGAAGACCGAATTTTGGTGCATCAAAACAAAACGGTAGTGTTTAACTAACTCGCTGTGCAATTTCCACCAAAAATGAAGCTGGCCACCCAGACGAATCGTCAGGGTGGCCGGTTTTTTTGGGCAATGATTAGGCTCCCCGGTAGGCAATCCCGTCGACCCGAGAAATACTCAGTCACCGGCAGCAACGGCGGATGAGTAACTATAGAACATACGTTCCTGCGCCGCAATGACTTTTTTGAAAATCAGCCGGCATCATCACAAAAAATATCATTCGTGTAAGAAGGTTTGGGAATAATGGAATAATGGTATGGAAAAGGCGAGAAGGAAGTGCTACAATAGATAAAGTCAAAATGATTTTTTCAAAATGATTGTTTTGTAATTGCAGCGTTAAAGTTTCATGAGTTTCAAGACTTTTTTCATCATTAAGGAGGAAACACGAATGCCACTTACAGACAACAATTCGATCGACAATCTCTCGATCACCACAATTCGTACGCTGGCGATCGACGCGATCGAAAAAGCGAAATCCGGTCATCCGGGCATGCCGATGGGCTCTGCTCCGATGGGTTATCAATTGTTCGCCAAAACGATGGTCCACAATCCAGATGAACCAACCTGGATCAACCGCGACCGTTTTGTTTTGTCCGCTGGTCATGGTTCCATGCTGCTGTACAGCTTGCTGCACCTGTGCGGTTATGACCTTCCGATGGAAGAAATCAAGCAGTTCCGTCAATGGGGCAGCAAAACGCCAGGCCATCCAGAGTATGGTCACACTGCCGGCGTTGATGCAACCACCGGTCCGCTGGGCCAAGGTTTGGCGATGGCCGTGGGGATGGCGCTTGCCGAAACGCAACTGGCCGCGACCTACAATAAAGGCGATCTGAAAGTCATCGACCACTATACGTACGGCATCTGCGGCGACGGCGACTTGATGGAAGGCGTAGCCAGCGAAGCTGCATCGCTTGCCGGTCACCTGAAGCTGGGCAAGTTGATCTTCCTGTATGACTCCAACGATATCTCGCTGGACGGTAAGCTGAACCTCAGCTTCTCGGAAAATGTACGTCAACGCTTTGAAGCTTACGGCTGGCAAACGCTGCGCGTCGAAGACGGCAACGATCTGGCTGCAATCGAAGCAGCGATTGAAGAAGCTAAACGCGATACCGAACGCCCAACGCTGATCGAAGTGAAGACGATCATCGGCTACGGCAGCCCGAACAAGCAAGGGAAAGGCGGCCACGGCGGTACGCACGGATCTCCGCTGGGACCTGAAGAAGCGAAGCTGACGAAAGAAAACTATAAATGGGTTTACGAAGAAGATTTCTATGTGCCGCAAGAAGTGCGCGAGCATTTTGCTAAAGTCAAAGAACGCGGTATCGCGGCATATCAAGCTTGGCAAGAAACGTTCAAGCAATATAAAGCACAATATCCAGAGCTGGCGGCTCAATTCGAGCGCGCGATTGCGGGCGACCTGCCATCCGGCTGGGATGCGAAGCTGCCGAAATACAGCCCGTCGGACAAAGCCGTTTCGACTCGCGTTGCATCCGGTAACGCACTGAACGGACTGGCTCCGAACGTGCCTCAGCTGCTGGGCGGCTCCGCTGACCTGGAAAGCTCGACGATGACGCATCTGAACGACCTGGCAATGTATACGCCGGAAACCCGCGACGGCCGCAACCTGTACTTCGGCGTACGCGAGTTCGGCATGGCTGCAGCGATGAACGGGATCATGCTGCACGGCGGTTTGAAAGTATTCGGCGGTACGTTCTTCGTGTTCACTGACTACCTGCGTCCAGCTGTACGTTTGTCCGCTCTGATGAAGCTGCCGGTAACTTACGTGCTGACGCATGACAGTATCGCGGTTGGCGAAGACGGCCCAACGCATGAGCCGATCGAACAATTGGCTTCCCTGCGCATCATCCCTGGCTTGACGGTCATCCGTCCGGCAGACGCAAACGAAACGTCCGCAGCATGGGCTTATGCCGTAGAAAATAAAGCGAATCCGGTAGCTCTGGTGCTGACGCGTCAAAACTTGCCGATCCTGGAAAGCACGGCGGAAAAAGCACGCGAAGGCGTGAAACGCGGCGGCTACGTTGTATCCGATGCGAAGGACGGCAAGCCGGTGGCTCAGATCATCGCGACAGGCTCTGAAGTTCAACTGGCCGTCAAAGCGCAAGCAGCCTTGGCTGAAGAAGGCATCCATGTTCGCGTCATCAGCTTGCCAAGCTGGGATCTGTTTGACAAGCAAGATCAAGCTTACAAGGACTCCGTCATCCTGCCGGATGTCAAAGCCCGCGTAGCTGTAGAAATGGCACATCCGTTTGGATGGGAACGTTTCGTCGGCGAGAAAGGCTCGGTCATCGGCATCGACAAGTTCGGGGCATCCGCGCCTGGCGACAAAGTGATTGCAGAGTACGGCTTTACGGTTGAGAATGTCGTGAGCCATGTGAAAGCTCAATTGAAATAATGGACGTGTAAGTTCACCAAGCCAGGTTAAGGCCGGCTTGGTGAACGACCTCTTATTAGGGGATGGAAGGGAGAGGGGAACGTGACCCAGCAACTGCAAAATGTGACTGTAGATAAGCAAGCTAACATATATTTCGACGGCAAAGTCACGAGCCGGACCGTATGGCTTCCTGACGGAAACAAACTGACGCTGGGGATCATGCTCCCCGGCGAGTATGAATTCGGCACGGATTCGCTGGAAGTGATGGACATTTTGTCCGGGGACCTGAAGGTACTGCTTCCAGGCGAAACGCTGTGGCGCGAAATTAGCGGGCGTGGAACGTTCACCGTTCCCGCCAAGTCTTCCTTCAAGCTGGAGGTGCGCAGCGTGACGGATTACTGCTGCTCTTACGGAGCGGGAGCCGAGGCGTAAGCCCCTTTGGCAGGATAACAACCAAAAAGGCAGGTATCAGCGAAAGAATTGCATCGCTGAACCTGCCTTTATGTTCCTCTTCTGTTCGAACCGGCTGTTGATTATTCGCCGATTTGCTTGCCGATCCAGGCTTCATACACTTTGACGATGGAGGAGAGATCCTCATCGCCGAAGCCTTGGGTTTGCCCCGCTTGGAACAGGCTCTTGGCCAGATTCAGCATCGGGGCCGGGATGCCGGAGCCGTCGGTTAACGAAGATGCGAGCTTCAAATCTTTGAGCATCAACGCCAGCGAGAACTGATTCGTAAAATCATGTTCGATGATTTTGCGGCCTTTCAGTTCGGCGGCTTTACTGCCGGCGGAGCCCAACTGCACGAGCTCCAGGAATCGGTCGGCTGGCAGACCGGACTTGGCCGCGATGGCAAAGCCTTCGGCCAGCGCCAGGTTGTTGATGCCAACGATCGTGTTATGGGCCAGCTTGGCGACGGCGCCGCTGCCGTTGTCGCCCATGTGCAGCACTTTTTTGCCCATCGTATCGAATAGATCCATTACTTGCGCCAGTGTTTCCGCTGAGCCGCCGACCATAAAGACGAGCGTGCCGTCGATGGCGGCCGGAGAGCTCCCGGTGACCGGGGCGTCAAGGAACGAACTGCCAAGTGCAGCAATCTGCTTAGCCAGACGTTGGACGAGCGCTGGTGAGATGGTGGAGCAGTCGATGACCGTGGTTCCTGATCGAATTCCGGCTAAGACACCGTTATCCCCTTCGTAGACTTCGATAATGGAATCATCATTGCTGACCATCGTAATGACAACGTCCGCTCCAGCGGCAGCTTCCTTTGGTGAAGCAGCTACAGTAGCACCCAATTCGGTTAACGGCGCCGCTTTAGAGGCGGTCCGGTTATATACAGTTACAGGATAACCTGCGCGAAGCAGGTTCGAAGCCATCGGTGCACCCATCGTCCCGAGGCCGATAAATCCGATTGATTTCAAGTTCGTCACCAACTTCCTATAAGAATTGAACATCATTTAATTATTTTAGCACGGGTTGTGGAAACCTGTATATTGTGCCCTTGTCATAGCTGGGAAATTACAGTATCCTAGGTTTAAGTTATTTGAGGCGGCGTTCAGCCGGATATATTTACCAGATTGCAGCTACCAGCAGATATTGAACGTTTCCTCTTGGATAGGGCCAGCTTGATAAATATGAGAAAGAGGAGAGTATCAGCAATGTCCAAAAAAGTGACTTTTGACTACAGCAACGCCCTGCAATTTGTTGGGCAACATGAGATCGATTATTTCGCCGAGCCTGTTCGTGTCGCTCATGAGCAATTACATAATGGCACCGGAGCAGGTTCCGACTTCTTGGGTTGGATCAATCTGCCGACCGATTATGATAAAGAAGAATTCGCTCGTATCCAGAAGGCAGCCGCCAAAATCCAAAGCGATTCCGACGTTCTGATCGTCATCGGGATCGGCGGCTCTTACTTGGGGGCGCGCGCCGCAATCGAATCGCTGTCCCATTCGTTCTATAACCTCTTGCCGAAGGACAAGCGTAAGACGCCGGAAATTTATTTTGCCGGAAACAACATCAGCTCCACTTACGTAAATCACTTGCTTGAACTGATCGAAGGCAAGGATTTCTCCGTGAACGTTATCTCCAAATCGGGGACAACTACGGAGCCTGCGATTGCTTTCCGTATTTTCCGTGCAGCCTTGGAGAAGAAGTACGGCAAGGAAGAAGCGCGTAAACGCATTTACGCGACGACCGACAAAGCAAGAGGCGCGCTGAAGAAGCTGGCTACCGAAGAAGGTTACGAAACCTTTGTCATTCCGGACGATGTTGGCGGACGTTATTCCGTATTAACTGCGGTTGGCCTGTTGCCGATTGCGACGGCAGGTATTAATATTGAAGAAATGATGCAAGGGGCTGCCGATGCACAGAAGGAATTCAGCAACCCGAACTTGGCTGAGAACATGAGCTATCAATATGCAGCTGTCCGGAACGCGCTGTACCGGAAAGGGAAAGTTACAGAAATTCTTGTAAACTACGAGCCTTCCCTCCACTATGTATCGGAATGGTGGAAGCAGCTGTATGGTGAAAGTGAAGGTAAGGACTACAAAGGGATTTATCCGGCATCGGTTGATTTCTCCACCGACTTGCACTCCATGGGTCAATTTATCCAAGAGGGCAACCGGAATATCTTTGAAACGGTCATCCAAGTAACCGAGGTGCCTAGCCACATCACGATTGAATCCGATCCTGCGGATTTGGACGGCTTGAACTTCCTGGCTGGCAAAACGCTGGACTTCGTGAACAAGAAGGCGTTCCAAGGTACGCTGCTGGCGCATACAGACGGTCAAGTTCCGAACTTGGTTGTGAATGTGCCGGATTTGACGCCGTACTCCTTTGGTTACCTGGTGTACTTCTTTGAAAAAGCCTGCGGTATCAGCGGATACCTGCTTGGCGTCAATCCGTTCGACCAACCGGGCGTCGAAGCGTATAAGAAGAACATGTTTGCGCTCCTTGGCAAACCGGGGTACGAGAAGGAAAAGGCTGAACTCGAAGCACGTCTTTCCAAGTAATCTACGTCATTTCGATTAAATGTTTATCAGCGCCAGAAGCAGTTCACCGGCAAGTTCCGGAGGAGCTGCTTCTTGGCACATTCATAAGGATGGTCTCATATGCTAGAAAAGTACAAGACGGTCAGGCAATCCGGAGAGAAGGAAATCGTCATCAAGAAATCAAGGTTCATCGGACATGTGAAGCCGGTGGAAACCGAAGCTGAAGCAATCCAGTTTATCGAGGAAATCAAGAAGAAACACTGGAACGCGACACACAACTGTTCCGCTTATATGATTGGGGAACGGGACGAGATCCAGAAGCAATCCGACGACGGAGAGCCAAGTGGTACGGCCGGCAAGCCGATTTTGGAGGTGATCAAAAACCAGGGCCTCAAGAACGTTGCAATCGTCGTAACCCGGTATTTTGGCGGGATCATGCTAGGGGCGGGCGGCCTTATCCGTGCATACACTGACGGAGCTGTCGCAGCGCTTGAAGCAGGTGAAGTCATTACCCGCGTATTACACCAAGAAGTGTTTGTTGAGCTGGATTACACCTGGCTGGGCAAAGTGGAAAATGAACTGCGTAACCGCGGCATTCGTACGGGAGAGACGGAGTTCGCGGATAAGGTGACATTATGCTGTCTGCCGCTTCATCCGGAGGCAAACGCCTTCATGGATTGGATGACCGATTTGACGGGCGGTCAGGCCGTGATGACGGAAGGTGACAAGGTTTATTTTATTGAAGGGGAATAATGCCTATGGCAAGAAGAGCAGTTGATCAGGAGTTGTCGAGAGAAAGAATTATGGAAGCGGCCCGTCATTTGTTCATTACCAAAGGGTACCGCGGAATATCCATGAGGAGCATCGGTCAGCATTTGGGATACAGCCACGGCTCGCTATATTATCACTTCAAGGAAAAGGCCGAATTATTTTACGCCATCGTTGTAAAAGATTTCGAGTCGCTTACCCACCTGTGCGAGCAAGTGACAAAACGCCCCCCAGCTGAAGGGCTGACCAAAGCGGAGCAGCTGATGCTGGAATTTATTAAATTTGGCTTGGAGCATCCGCACCAATACGAAATCATGTTTATGCTCAGGGATGAGGAAATCCTAGCATACTGTCGCAACGAACAAGCTAAATGTTTTAATATGTTCGAGTCGCTCATTCGCAGTTTTCTGCAGGAAGAGAAGCATCCGCTGGAGAAGCATCCGTCTCTTCCGCTCAGTATGTTTTTGGGTATGCATGGATTTATCTCTTACTACATCCAAGATCGACTGACCTTTGAAGAGATTAAGCCGGCTGCTGTCGCCCACGTAAAGTTATTAAGCCACAGCGTTTACCGTGTAACGTCATAAGGCGTTTTTGTTTTCACTTCGCACTTTATCCAATTACACCAGTATAGCATCAATACTTTATAACACTAATTGACAAAACCGGCAATCCGAGTTGAAGTTCATCGGGAAATGCCGGTTTTGCGTTTGGGATTTGGCGAAAAAAGCCGTATATTCCGCTGTGGGGGTACTTTTTTTCAGATTGACGAAATGCCTGGGCTTTGGTAATCTATTCTTAACATTAATCCAAGTAAATTTATCAGAATTCAACGAATGATAAAACGGATTTGGGCAGCATTGGGATGAACGGCAGCAACTTGACTTGGGCTTTCGATATTGGAAAGGATGTGGGGTTTGGCATGCATGTAGAAGTGCGGAACTTAAATAAGCATTTTGGCAGCTTCCATGCCGTTCGAGATGTGAGTTTTGGCATCAAGAAGGGGCAACTCATCGGCTTGCTGGGGCCGAGCGGCGGCGGTAAAACGTCCATTCTTCGCATGCTCGCGGGTTTGGAGCAGCCGGATGAAGGGGAGATCCTGTTCCATGGACAGCGGGTGAATGAGTTAAAGCCGCAGGATCGCGGAATCGGCTTCGTATTCCAGAGTTATGCCCTCTTTAAGCATATGACCGTATTCGATAATATCGCTTTTGGGTTGCAGGTGAAGAAAGTCCCGAAGGCAGAAATACGGGAGCGGGTGATGGAGCTGGTTCAGCTGACCGGGCTGAGCGGATTCGAGAACCGCTACCCGCATCAGCTATCCGGCGGGCAGCGACAACGGGTTGCTTTTGCCCGGGCCTTGGCGCCGCAGCCGCAGCTCTTGCTGCTGGACGAACCGTTTGCGGCGATCGATGCGAAGATCCGTCAGGAACTGAGGTCGTGGCTGCGTGAGCTGATCGAGCAGGTGGGCATCACCTCCATCTTCGTTACCCATGACCAAGATGAAGCGATTGAAGTTGCTGATGAGATTATGATCATTAACCAAGGCCAGCTGGAGCAGAAAGGGACGCCTTGGGATATTTATAAAGAGCCGCAGACCCCATTTGTCGCCTCGTTTATTGGCCAATCCACGCTGGTGGAGCGTGCCGCCGATCTGAAGGGCTTCGAGGAAGAATGCGGAGGGCCGGCGACCAAAGCGTTGATTCGTCCAGAGTACATTGAAGTGGGGAACGAGCATGAGTTTACGTTGCTCTCCGCAACCGCCCCGGGTGTGGTGAAGCATCTCCACTTCCGCGGCAGCGAATGGCTGGTGGAGGTCGAGGTGGGCGGACATACACTGACAACCTTCCGTTCCCTGGAGAAGGAAACGTTGAAGGCCGGACAAGAAGTACGCGTGTTGGTGCACCGCGCTTATCTGTTTGACGACGAACGGAGCTGGATTCTGGAAAATCCGTTGAAGCGCGAACCGCTCAGCGTGATCATTTAAACCTAAAGGGCTGTATCAAGGAAAGCGTCTGCGGCTTTCCACGATACAGCCCTTTAGTTGTTATTTCATACCGGAAATCGAATAGTTTTCGATAATATGTTTTTGGAAGATGATGAAGATGATGATGATCGGAACGACCATAAATGCGGAGCCCGCCATCTGCAAGGCGTAATCGCCTCCGTACTGGCCCTTAAGCAACTGCAGGCCAACCGACAAGGTATACAGGCTCTCGTCGTTCGCGATGATCAGCGGCCAGAGGAAGCTGTTCCAACCGGCGATAAAGGTCAGGATGCCTTGAACCGCCAGGATTGACTTGGAAATCGGCAAAGCGATCTGTACGAAAATGCGGAATTCGCCAGCGCCGTCCAGACGGGTAGCCTCCATCAGCTCGTCGGGAATCGTCGACATGAACTGGCGGAACAAGAAGATGCCGAAGGCTCCGACTAAGCCCGGTAGTACAATCCCAACCATGGTGTTAGTTAAGCCCATCATGTTCAGGATCAGATAGACCGGAATCATCGTGACCTGTCCGGGAATCATCATGGTGGCCAAGACGAGATAGAACAGACCATCCCGCCCCTTAAACTTATACTTCGCGAAAGCAAAGCCGGCCATGGCGTTCAGGAACAGGCCCAGGAAGGAGAAGACAACAATGATTAACGTATTTCGCAAATAGACGCCAAACCGCATGTTCTCAAACAGTTCTTGGAAGTTTTCCAGCGTGAACTGGTGGGGCCATAGGGTAGGCGGGATTTGCGCTACTTCGCTTTCCGGTTTAAATGACGACAGGATCATCCAGACGAATGGCAGCAGCATCAGCAGGCCCATCACACCGAGCAGAATTCCGACCAGCCATTGCAGCGCTTTATCGCCCGAGGTTCTGGTTTGCATATGTGTACACCTCCCGGGATGACATCAGACATCCGCTTCCTTGTTTTGAAATTTGAATTGAATCAGCGTGATTAGGATAATCGCGAAGAACAGAATAAAGGAGCCTGCTGCAGCATATCCAAATTTGCTGAATTGAAAGCCGTTGTTATAAATAAACAAAGCTACGGAGATCGTGCCATCCAGCGGACCGCCTTTGGTCATGACAAAAGGTTCCTCGAAGAACTGCAGCCAACCAATCATCGTGGTGATGGACACAAAGAAGATGGCGAAGCGCAGCAGCGGAATCGTAATCGACCAGGTCTGCCGCCAGTTGCTGGCCCCGTCGATTTGCGCCGCTTCATAATACGTTTTCGAGATACCTTTGATCGCAGCGATGAAAATAATCATATTTAAGCCAATTGCCCGCCATACGGCCAGGATAATCAGCGAGATTTTCGCCATGACCGGATCTTGCAGCCAAGGGACAGACCCGAACCCCAGCGAGTTCAAAATATAGTTGAGCAGTCCCAGCGACGGGTTGTACAGGTAGCTCCATACGACGGCTACCGCCACGACGTTGGTAACCGACGGCATATAGAAGATGACCCGAAATGCTTTGAAAATACGGGCTTTACCGAAGTTGATCAGCAAGGCGATCAACAGGGAAATGATGATAACGAGCGGTACGCCGATAATAACGTAAAATAACGTGTTAAAAATGGATTTTCGAAACGAAGGGTCCAGCAGCACTTCCTTATAATTATCGAAACCAACAAAGCTGATGTTGGAGAGGTCGGCCAACCCGGCTAAATCCATGTCGGTGAAGCTGATCACCAGGGCAATGGCGATCGGAAGCAGCGAAAAGAGCGCCAGCAAAATCAAGGTCGGCGCAATGAACAGGTAGGGTGCATTTTTTTGCGATAAGCCTTTCATCTCGGATCACTTCCTTTATTCAGCGCGTCTAAGCTAACGTCACCACCTCTGCCCGCCGGGGAGCCGGAGCTGCCGGCGGGCTGGAGGCGGTATGGTAAAGCTTTCGCTTACTTACTGAGGATTTTCTCAGCTTCGGCGTTGAAGGCGTCCATTTCTTTTTGGACATCCGCGCCGCCGCGAACGATACGTTCAAAGCTCTTCAAGTAGGTTTGAGCAATTTGCTCCCAAGTGGTGAGCAGCGGCATCGGTTCGGAATGCTCCAGCTGCTCTTGCAGCGCCTGATAGTTCGGATCGTCTTTGAGGGACGGATCTTCCCAAGCTTTCAAGTTGGTCGGCAGCGATTTGGTCAGCTGCATCCACTTGATTTGCGTTTCCGGCTTGCTCATGTATTGAATGAACTTCAAAGCTTCGTCCTGATGTTTCGTATATTGGAATACCGACAGATCGGAGCCGCCCAGCGCGGAAATATTGTTCTTCTTCGCCGGCAGCGGAGCCACCGCCCATTTGCCTTCCAAATCCGGTGCTTGCGTCTTGATGGAGTTAATCATCCAAGGGCCGCTGATGAACATCGGAACAACGCCCTCGCCGCTAAGCCCTTGTACCGGGTCCAATCCGAGGTCAATCGGCGCGGATCCGTCCTTAAAGAATCCGTTCAGATATTCCACAGCTTCAACGAACTCCGGCTGGTTAAACAGCGGCTTGTTCTGTTCGTCGAGCAGCTTGGAGCCGTTCTGGCGGGCGAACATAAACGCCAGCGATTGCTCGTTCATATCGATGCTGATCCCGTATTTCCCTTTGCCGCGGTCAGCCAGCTTCTTCGCTGCATCGCGAAGTTCATCCCATGTTTTTGGCGGTTGGTCATAGCCCACTTCCTTCAACAGGTCAGTCCGGTAGAAGAGGACGCGGGTTTCGGTATACCACGGAATCCCCACGATTTTACCGTCATATTTGGTCGTGTTTACGGCGCCCGAATAAAATTGATCCTCTTTAAACTCAGGATACTTGTCCACCACCGAAGTCAGATCCATCAGCGCGCCGGCATTCGCAAACTCCGGAATCCAGGTTGTCCCCATTTGGATGACGTCCGGACCTTTCTTCGAAGCGACTGCGGTCAGCAGCTTGTCATGTGCATTGGACCAAGGCAGGGCTTGAACATCCACCTTAATGTTGGGGTTCTCCTTCATGAAGTCATCCGCGATTTGCGGCAGCGATTTCGCTTCGTCGCCCATCGCCCATACGCTAATTTGCACTTGTTTGTCGCCGCCGTTTGCGGCCCCATTCCCGCCATTCGCAGCATTATCTTTCGATCCGCAGCCAGCAAGAAGGCTAGCGAGCACCAGTGAGCTGGTAATGAGGGTAGTTGCTGTTTTTTTCCACATAAGGATCGTCCTTTCTGAAAATAATAGCTGTAAGTAATATGAGACATTATTTAACTTTTTTATGCAGAACAGATGAGCCGGCCTTGAGGACAGCAACACCTCCTTCTCAAGTATCGAAATGAGTCCCCTTGAATTAACAAAGTTGATGTCGCCAGTTGCGCGACCATAAACCGGTGAAACGTTTCGATTTCGAAAAATATAAACCCGGTTCCTAGAAAACCAGAACCAAGTGAAACGTTTCGACTAATTATAAAACAGATTGTAATCGTATTCAATATCTTTTTTTCGGATCATTACCTGATGCTCAGTTTGTTAAAACGACTTTATTGAAACGTTTCTATAAATTATGAAATCGCCTTCTATGAAAATTGACGGATTTTTTGATTCGATATATAATCCAACTATTCCAATAATCGAAACGTTTCACCGATATGCTATTAACCATAATCTTTATACCGAAAAAGGTGGGGAACCCATGACACAACAACCCATAGAGAATTACCTGAAGCAGATGACCCTGGAGGAGAAGGTTGACCAGTTGCTGCAGCTTGCCGTCCCTTTCTTTGAAGGAGCTCAGACGGAAGGGGAAATCACAGGTCCGATGCAGGAACTGGGCGTAACCGAGGAGACGGTGCGAAACACAGGCTCGGTTCTTGGATTATCCGGGGCGCAGGAAGCAATCAACGTGCAGCAGGCGCATTTGAAGAAGAACCGTTTAGGTATTCCACTATTGATGATGGCCGATATCGTTCATGGCTTTAAAACGATCTTCCCCGTACCGCTGGCCATCGGCTGTTCTTGGGATTTGTCTCTAGCGGAGCGAAGCGCTGAGATTGCTGCGAGAGAAGCCGCCGTGTCAGGGGTTCATGTTACGTTTGCCCCGATGGTCGACCTGGTGCGCGATCCCCGGTGGGGGCGAGTCATGGAATCGACGGGCGAAGATCCATACCTCAACAGCGAATTTGCTCGGGCATTTGTCCGCGGCTTCCAAGGACGCGATTTGCGGAGCGATACCAGCCGGGTGGCTGCCTGCGTGAAGCATTTCGCCGCTTATGGTGCGGCTGAAGGCGGACGGGATTATAACACCGTCGATATGTCGGAACGGCAGCTCCGCGAGACTTATCTGCCGGCTTACAAGGCCGCGTTGGAAGAGGGCTGCGAAATGGTCATGGCGTCGTTTAATACGGTGGATGGCATTCCGGCAACCGGTAATCGGCGCTTGTTACGTCAGCTGCTTCGCGAGGAATGGGGCTTTGACGGCGTGATTATCTCGGATTGGGGCGCAGTCAAGGAATTGATCCCGCACGGAGCTGCAGCTGACGAGAAGGAAGCGGCCCGCCGCTCAATCGAAGCGGGCATCGACATCGAGATGATGACCACCTGTTATATGAAGCACTTGACGGAGCTGGTGAAGACCGGGGTGGTTGAGGAAAAGCGGATTGATGAAGCTGTGCTGCGGATCCTGCAACTTAAAGAGAAGCTGGGGCTGTTTGACAATCCTTATCGCGGTGCAGATCCGAAGCGGGAAGCGGAGATCGTCTTCTGTGACGAACACCGGGCCGCTGCCCGCGAGCTGGCAACCAAATCCTGCGTTCTGCTCAAAAACGACGGCGTGCTGCCGCTGCGGCGGGATCAGTCCATCGCGTTGATTGGTCCGTTTGCGCAAAGCGGCGACATTCTTGGGCCGTGGTCCTGGCAGGGGTCGACGGAAGCGGCGGTTCGGCTCTATGACGGCCTCGTCGCGAAGGCAGGCGCAAGCCGCATCGTTGTAGCAGAGGGATGCGGTATCGAGGAAGGCGATGAGCGCCAGCTTGAGGAAGCGGTGGCTGCAGCGGCTCGCGCCGATGTGATCGTGCTGGCCTTAGGCGAAAGCTCGGAAATGAGCGGTGAGGCAGGAAGCCGGGGAGATATCCGGCTGCCGCAGGTGCAGCTGGCGCTGATCGAGCGCCTGGCTGAGTTGGGCAAACCGATGGCGGCGGTGTTGTTTAACGGCCGGCCGCTGGATCTTCACGGCGTAGCGGATCGCGCCCATGCCGTGCTGGAAGCGTGGTTCCCGGGCAGCGAAGGCGGCCACGCGATCGCCGACCTATTGTATGGAGACGTACAGCCGTCGGGACGGTTGTCGATGTCTTTTCCCTATGCTGCAGGGCAAATTCCTGTGTACTACAACCATTTCAACACCGGACGTCCGAAGGGAGCGCCAGATGCTCAGATCAGATACGTTTCGCAATATTTGGACATGCCAAACGAGCCTCTATTCCCGTTTGGATTCGGTCTTAGCTACACCACATTTGAATATGGCGAGCCGGAACTTTCGACAACGGTGATGACACCTAAGCAGCCGCTAACCATCAAGGTGAAGGTGACGAATACCGGATCGGCAGCTGCTGAGGAAACCGTACAACTCTATATCCGCGATATCGCGGGGGACGTGGTTCGACCGGTCAAGGAGCTGAAGGGATTTCGCAAAATCTTGTTGCAGCCCGGGGAAACGCAGGAAGTCACTTTTGACATCAACGAGGCGCAGCTGCGATATCATCACAGCGATTTGACTTACAGCAGCGATGCGGGCGAGTTTATTGCCTTTGTAGGTCCCAACAGCCGAGATGCTGCCGGCGTGCGATTTATTTTGCAAAAATAGAAATCATCATAAGGATCAAAGGAGTGGAAAGGATGACGACAGCAACGGAGGCGAGGAAAGTTCTTCGTGCGGGGGACTTGACCTTTACGTTATGGAACAGCGGCGATCTGTACGAAATGAAATATCGGGACATCCTGATGAATCAGCTGTTATCCGGCCCGGTGGAAGGATCGATGAACAATCTGTATTTACGGCTGCATCATCCCGAAGGGATTCGGGCCATTCCCTTACTCGGCATTCGCTCGAACAGTCGGCTGAGCTTTGGAGCGGATCGTGCGGTTTGGAAAGGGGAAGTCGAAGGGATTCAGTACGAGGTCGTTTTGAGACTCGATTCCCGGGGAATTTGGTTCTGGGATGTTCGGTTGGAGGGGCAAACCACGGTTGAGGTCGATGTGGTTTATGGCCAAGATATCGGGCTTGCCGAACCGGGAGCGGTGCGAAGTAATGAAGCGTATATGTCACAATACATTGACCATACCGTCTTTCAACATGAACGGCGAGGGGCGGTCATCTGCTCGCGGCAAAACCAGCCGCAGCGCGGGAAATTCCCATATCTGCAGCAAGGGGCGCTGACTGGAGCAACGGGATTTTCGACCGATGGCTTTCAATTTTTTGGGTTGTCCTATAAGGAGACGGATCACCCCGAAGCGCTGACGTGCAAGGAACTGGCGAATGAAGTATATCAATATGAATTTGCGTACGCAGCGCTTCAAACAGGTCGTCAGGTGCTGAATGGGCAAGCGCGGGTTGTCTTCTACGGGCTGGTGCGGGAGGATCATCCGGAAGCGATCGAGACGTTGGAATTCGAGGAGTTGATTGAAGATGCGTGGCGCGAATTAGAGGCCGCTCCTGGAAATGCGGTTGAGGCTGCAGCTTCCGTAGCCTTGGCGAAGGAAATTGGTGAGCCGTTGTCGGGTTTACCGATGGACGACGCCGAAATCGAGGCTGCGTTCCCGCATCGTCAGCACGAGGAGCGGGATGGCGGGCAGCTGCTGTCCTTCTTTACGGATACGCACGAGCATGTCGTTTTGAAGGCCAAAGAACTTCGAGTCGAGCGTCCGCACGGCATCATCTTGATGTCCGGCGGGAACGACCGGGTGGGCGGCGAAGTGCTCACCACAACTTCGTACATGTACGGCGTCTTTAATTCCCAAGTCGTCGTGGGCAACACCTCGTTCCACAAGTGGGTATCCAACGTACGTAACGCGCTGAACGTATCCAAAGCGTCCGGGCAACGGATCTATGTGGACGTGGACGGAGTGTATCGGCTGCTGACGATGCCGTCGATGTTTGAGATGGGCTTTAACTATGCCCGTTGGACCTATAAACTAGCGGACGATACAATCGTGATCACCAACTATACCGCAACGAATTCCCCGGAACTTGCGTTAAACGTCGTATCTAAAAACGGCCGAGCGTACCGTTATTTGGTGACAAACCAAATCGTTATGAATGATTTGGAGTTCCAACGTTCTTTTCTCATGGAGCAAAAAGAATCGGTGCTGACGTTCCGGGCCGACCGCGAAGCGCTGTCTGCTTCCGTATATCCGGACCTAGCTTACCGGATGCACGTGTCGGGAACAGGCTTTAACGTATATGATGAACGCCGGCTGGCTCCGGGTGCCGCGCCGGGCAGCTCGTCACTGGTGGTGTTGGAAACAGAGCCTAGCAGCCATTGGACACTGACGGTGCAAGGGCTGCTGCACGGCGGGGAATCGCAGCCAGCGATTCAGGAAGTCCAGGAAGAAAGCGTTCGGTATCGTGCGTTTTTGAGCCGAGTGATGAACGGTTTCCGGTTATCGCTGGAGGAAGCGTCCGCACCTGCAGCTCAGGAGCTGCAAAAGCTTAATACGCTGGCCTGGTGGTATACGCACAATATGCTCGTTCATTTCTCGGTGCCTCACGGGCTGGAGCAATACGGCGGGGCGGCTTGGGGAACCCGTGATGTGTGCCAGGGGCCGGCGGAATATTTTTTGGCGACGCAAAAATACGAGGTGGTCAAGGACATCCTGAAGACGGTGTATGCTCACCAATATGAGGACGATGGCAATTGGCCGCAATGGTTTATGTTTGATCGGTACTTCCGGATTCAGCAAGAGGAGAGCCACGGCGACATCATCGTTTGGCCGCTGAAGGTGCTAAGTGATTATTTGACGGCGACCGGGGACTATGGACTGCTGGATGAAAAGGTTCCGTATACGGTCAAAGGAAGCTTTGAACCGTCTGCTGCATCGGCGACGATCCGCGAGCATGCGAAGAAGGAAATTGGCTATATCCGCAGCCATTTCTTGCATGACACCTACTTGTCTTCCTACGGCGACGGGGATTGGGATGATACGCTGCAACCGGCGAACGCCCAGCTCAAGCGCTTTATGAGCAGCAGCTGGACGGTGGCGTTAACGTACCAGACGTTCCGTCAGTTGGCGGAGGCGCTGTCGGAAGAGGAACCGAGTTGGGTGGAGGAACTTGCGGAGCTGGCGGAGGGCATCAAGCGTGATTTTAACAAGTATATGCTGAGCACCGAAGTAATCCCGGGCTTCGTCTATATGGAACAACCGGGCCAAGCCGAACTAATGCTGCATCCATCGGATACGAAAACGGGAATTCATTACCGCCTGCTGCCGATGACTCGCAGCATGATCGCCGAGTTGCTTACCTCGGAACAGGCGGAAGCCCATTACGGCGTGATTAGAGAGAAGCTGTACCATCCGGATGGCGTACGGTTGATGGATCGGCCGGCCAAGTACCGAGGCGGTGTAAGCACGCACTTCAAGCGGGCGGAGCAGGCGTCCAACTTCGGGCGTGAGATCGGACTGCAGTACGTCCATGCCCATATCCGCTTCATCGAAGCGATGGCGAAGCTGGGCAAAGCCGAGGAAGCGTGGACCGGATTGCACAAGATTAACCCGGTGGGGCTGAAGGATGTCGTGCCAAATGCGGAGCTGCGGCAAAGCAACGTCTACTTCAGCAGTTCGGACGGTAAATTCGCCACCCGTTACGAGGCGGAGGAGCGGTTTGATGAGCTGCGGAGCGGGAAGGTGCCGGTGAAAGGCGGCTGGCGAATCTATTCCAGCGGCCCCGGAATCTATATGAACCAGCTGATCTCCAACTGCCTAGGCATTCGAGTGCGAGGGGAGGACCTAATCATCGACCCTGTGCTGCCGCCGCATTTAGATGGACTGCGGTTTGAATTTGCGTGGATGGGCATCCCCACCACGTTCATCTACCACCTGAAAGGCCAAGGCCGCGTGGTGCGGATCAACGGCCAAGAGATCCCGGTCCGGGAGAACCCGGGCTTTTACCGGAGCGGCGGCGTTCGGATCGGCCGGCAGGATTTTGCGGCGTTCGGGTCGAATGATCATAACGTCGTTGAAATTTGGATGTAAGCTGAATTCAAGATTCGACGTCGAGTTTG
>NZ_BILV01000045.1 GCF_004000745.1 Paenibacillus barengoltzii NBRC 101215 | reverse complement strand
ACTCCAGAAGCGCTATTTGCCTGCTTTAGGGCGTTATACTCACGTAACGGACCGAGGAGGCCTTATTTCGGATGGAGCCGATCAAATCGCCGCAGTAGAGAGTCCATAAGGTCGCTGGAGTCCGTTACGGCGGGAAATCATCGGGAAATAAGCTAATAAGGTCATTTGGGTCCGTTACGTGAGGCAGAGAGATCGGCTGATTTCCCGAGAGGCAACTATCCCCGGAACGACTGGATAAACTTCACAGCCTGACGGATATCCTCTTCTGGATTGTCGCCGACTTCGCGTTCGATCGTCAGGTAGCCGGTGTAGCCGATTTCCTGCAGGGCGGCGAAATATGCCGGGAAGTCAACGCTGCCCTTGCCCAGCGGTACTTCCTCGAAGCCTGCACCGGAGGCGGCCATATCGGCGATTTTTTCGTGGCTCATGGCATCGTAGCCGAGGAAGCCGTACACGTCCCGCGGATCCACCGGGCGATGGCGGACGCCGTCCTTGACGTGCGTATGGACGATGTATTCCCGCAGCGTTTTGACGCCTTGAACCGGGTCATCTCCCGTGACCATCACCATGTTGGCCGGGTCGAAGTTGACGGAGACGCCGTTGGTGCTGAGGGTGTCCAGGAAGCTTTTTAGATGAGCAGCAGGCTCGGGTCCGGTCTCGATCGCAAAATAAGCGTTCAGACTCTTCGCATACACGCCCAGCTCCTCACACGCCTCTTGCATGGCTGCGTAAATGGGGCTGTTGGTGTCCTCCGGCACGATGCCGATATGCGTAGTCACCACGTTGGTGCCCAGTTCCACCGCCAGATCGAGAATGCGCTTGGACTTTTCGATTTTGGCGGGGTTGGCGGTAGCATCCTGAAATCCATGGCCGGCCAGGTCGCCGCACAAGGCGGAGATTTCAAGCCCCAGGCTGTTGATGTAATCGCGCAGCTCTTTGCGCTTGGCTCCGGTTAGAACCTCGGGATCCATCTCGCCGGAAACGGCATAGATCTGTACGCCGTCGGCACCGGCTTCCTTCGCTTTCTTTAAGCCTTCCTTCACGCCTACGCCAAAGCTGTCAACGATAATGCCAATTTTGTTATTTAGCTTCATCGTGCTCACGCCTCCTTGGACTTCATAAGATTAAAAATGAATTTCCCGGCCTTCGGCAGCCGAATCGTAAATTGCGTTCAGGATTTTAATCATTTCCACACCGTCTTCCACCGGGCTGATCGGCGGAATGCCATCCAGGCAGCTAGCGACAAAATGGTCGATTTCATTCTGGAAGGCCCCGCTGAAATCAAAGCCTGGCGTACTGATCTGCGGTTCGATATTCACGATGGTGTTGTGGCGCTCCGTCACGATCGACAATGTCGGTTCAATTTCGGCGCCGCCCTTGTCGCCATAGATATTAATCAGTGCGGAATTTTGCTTCGCATGCAAGGAGAAGCTGACGTCTACAAGCAGTGACGCACCGTTCTCGAAGCGAATCAACGCATTGGCCATATCCTCCACCGTGTTGAGGGAGGCATCGTAGTCCGCTGCTTGGTAAAACGAGTAGTTCTCGATGTTCGAACGATTCCCCAGTTTCGCATAGGTGTTGCCGCTCACCGATTTGACTTTCGGCCGGCCCATCAGATACCAGCACAGATCGATGGCGTGCACGCCGATGTCGATCAGCGGGCCGCCGCCGGAGCGCGACTTGTCGGCGAACCAGCCGCCGGGATTGCCAAGCCGACGCAAGAGGCTCGCTTTGGCATAATAAATCTCGCCGAGGTCTCCGGCATCGATAAATTTCTTCAGCACCGCGATGTTGGAGGCGTGCCGCCGTACATAACCGACTTGCAGCAGGTTACCGGTCCGCTCGACGGCTTGTTGTACTTGCAGAGCCTCGTCCACCGTAATGCAGAGCGGCTTCTCGCAGAGAACCTGCTTGCCGGCCTCTAAAGCGGCGATGCTAATCGGGGCGTGGGTGTTGTTCCAGGTGCAGATGCTGACTGCCTGGACTTCCGGATTAGCGAACATCTCGCGGTAATCCGTGTAAACGTGCGGGATGTCGTATTTGCTTGCCATGCTCCGAGCCCGTTCCTCGTTCACGTCACAGATGGCGAGCAACTTGGCTCGCGGGTTGGCACGGTAGGCTTGCAGATGGGACTCGGAAATGGAACCTGTGCCGACCAGGCCGATGTTCAGTTGGCTCATTTTTCGCAAGTGCACCCTTTCGTTCTCCGCGCGAGTTTGCTACAATGAGAGCATTCATTCGCTAGGATATGTTTTATTTATTCAAATCTATGTTTAGGCACCCCTAATTTAGCACAGGGATTTAAAAGGGAGAATGTTCAGGATGACAAAATATCTGGATTATATGATCAGTCCTAAGCCAATTCGTTTGTTTAATCCCGCGGTGGATGCGAGCCGGCGCAAAATCCAATCGTTATCCGTCGTGAACGCCGGTCATCTGCCCGGGCGTACGATGCAGCGTGCGGACGCGAGGTTCCGGTACTGGGCATTTGTGGTGATCACGGGCGGGAGCGGGTACTACCAAGCTGGCAACGCGGAAAGGCAGGAGGTTACGGCAGGCTCCTGGTTCTGTCTGTATCCGAACGAAACGTTTCAGTACGGTCCACACGCGGAAGGGCATTGGGACGAATATTATTTCACGGTGGAAGGTTCAAGGGTGGAGGAATGGCTGGGCAGCTGGTTGCAGCACCCCGAGCAGGTGAAAAAAGCAACGATCGATGAATCCCTCATTAACCGGATGGAGCTCATGTTCATGTTGATTGACAGCGGCGTGCCAAGCAATCTTGACCGGGCTTCCCTCATGCTGGAGTCGTTCCTGTACGAGCTGGTATCGCAGGCGGATCAAGCGGAAGCGGGAAACCGGGGACGGTTCGTGATGAAAGTCATCGAGGACATTGCCGCTTCCCTGTATGCCGGTCCAACACCGGAGGAGCTGGCGGCGCGGCATCATATTTCGATGTCCACGCTTCGGCGGATCGTGCACGAATATTCGGGTTATCCGCTGAATGAATTCATTCACCGGCTGAAGGTGGCTGAGGCCAAGAACGTCCTGATGAACACGGAGAAAAGCGTCAAGGAAATCGGCGAATCGCTGGGGTATCAGGATACGTTTTATTTCTCGCGTGTGTTCAAGCGAATTACCGGATGTTCGCCGCGAAGTTATCGGCGCGAAGGTGGACAGTGAGTCTCTGGGCGCAGGGGTTTACACATTTGAGGAGGAGGTTCACGGGATGAAGCTTTTTTTTCAAGGATGGGATGAGGAATTAGTTCATGGTGTGAAAGAATTGGAGGCTCAACTCGGATTCCAAATGGATCCTTCGGGATTACCGGTGGAAGTCGTACGATTGTCTCCAGATGCGGGACAGCTGCGTGTTACGCTGAGCGGCGGGAAAGGCCGGATTGAATATGTGGAGAAGATTCACTTCTTCCGCGCCTTAGGGTTGTTTGTGGAGCACGCCAAGACGAAAGAATCGTTTGACCTCACGGAACGGCCGAGCTTCGATTACAACGGAGCAATGCTGGACGCATCGCGCAACGCGGTAATGCGGGTGGATGCGATCAAGCAGATGCTGCGTTACATGGCAGTGATGGGGCTGAACGGGCTGATGATGTATACCGAGGACACGTACGAAGTGCCGGAACTGCCTTACTTCGGGTATATGCGGGGGCGTTACACAGCGGAAGAACTGCGGGAATGTGATGATTATGCGGACTTGTTTGGCATCGAAATGATCCCGTGCATTCAGACGCTGGGGCATTTATTTCATGCGCTGAAATGGCAGTACGCCGAGCCGCTGCGCGACCATCCGGACATCGTGCTGCCGGGCTCGCCAGCCACGTATGAATTCCTGGAGCAGTCGATTCGGGCAGCGTCGGCGCCATTCCGGTCGAAGCGGATCCATATCGGCATGGACGAAGCGTTTCAAGTTGGACTGGGCCGGTATTTACGGGACAACGGCTTCCGCGATCGGTTCGAGGTCATGAACGAGCATGTCGGGCGGGTGATGGAGATCACCGGGAAGCTGGGGCTGGAGCCGATGATCTGGAGCGATATGTATTTCAACCTGTTATCAAACGATGTACAGGGCGGGTTGTATAACATGGAGGCGGATTTTTCCGAGGAAAATATGGCCAAGATCCCGAAAGGACTCCGGTTCGTGTACTGGAACTACTGGGGCACGGATGAGAATGTGTACAAAGAGGTGTTCGATAAGCACCGGTTGCTCGGATCGGAGCCGATCTTTGCCGGGGGCATCCATATGTGGAACCTGATGGCCCCGAACCATGGCAAAACGTGGTCGTCCATGCATCCTGCGCTGCGTGCTGCCAAACGGAGCGGCTTGCGGGAAGTGTTTGCGACCGCGTGGGGCGATAACGGGAATGAGGCGAATCATTTTGTGATTTTGCCGGGCCTGCAGCTGTTTGCTGAATATGGGTACCATGACGGCGAGATCACGGACGAGCATCTGCAGAAGCGGTTGGCCGCTTGCACGGGGCTTGATTTGTTTGGACCGCTCGAAGCATTGAAGGGGATGGATGAAGTGCCGGAGGTCCACGAAGGGAATTATTACGGCGCGAATCCATCGAAGTTCCTGCTCTGGCAAGATCCGCTGATCGGCTTGTTCGACAAGCATGTGGAAGGCATGGAAAAGACGCTGCCGGACTATTATGCCGGGTTGGCTGAGAAATGGCAGGGTTATCTTGCCGGAGAGGGAAGCGAATGGACGGAGCCGTTTACCGCGATGTTTGCCTTCTATGAAAAGCTCGCCGCTGCGCTGTCCGTGAAGTCGACGCTAGGCGTAACGATCAAGCGCCTTTACGACGCCGGGGACCGGGATGGGCTACGGCGGATCGCCGACGAGACGCTGCCGGAGCTGCGCCGCCGGGTTGACGAGTTGCGTGTGGCGCACCGGGAACTGTGGCTTGGAACGTACAAGCCGTTTGGCTGGGAAGTACTCGACATCCGCTATGGGGGAGTGCTCAGCCGCGCTGCGTCGGCGCGTGACCGCCTATTGGACTACGTAAATGGCCGGGTACCGCAGCTGGAAGAGCTGGAAGCTGAGCGTTTGGTGTTCAACCAGAACAACGTGTTTGGCACGCTGGATGTGAACGGCTTGTATCATCAGATTGCGACGGCGGGCTCGCTGTCGATGTAAATTGCCGCTTACGAATATTTCTCCAACAGCTCGCTTAATGTCCGCTTGATCGAATCCACCAGCTCCGGCGGTTCAAGGACGGTGGCCTCCTGGCCAAGGCCAATAAAGAACGTCGCGAGGTATGACAGCTCGCTGGCTGGGAACGGCCCTTCCAGCCGGCCGGAGCCATCCTCCCGGATGTGAAGCTGCAGGTGACGGCGGATGAACTGGCCTTCGCAGGCCTCAACGCCCAGCGGGGTAAGCTCAACTGCGCAGTTCAAGAGCGCTGGCTTGCGGCTGAGATGCTCCTCCCAGTTGCCGAGATGAATGTCGCGCAGGTCAAGCGGTTCCGGCGCGTCGGGCCCTGCAGCAGCCTTAGCTGAGGTGATGCGATCGCAACGGAACAAGCGGAAATCGCGCCGCTCGAAGCAATAAGCCGGGCAGTACCATAAGCCGTCGCTGGCGTATATGCCAACCGGCTGGATCTGACGGCAGGTGGAGACGCCGCGCCGCGATTCGTAGTTTATCCGGAGGACTTGCTGTTGGATAGCGGCTTCCAACAGCAAGCCTAAATACGGAAAAGCCGATTGCCGCGTCGGGGCCACGAAGTCGACGCGGTTTTTCATTTGGTCGATCCGATCTCGGACATCGCTGGACATATAGTGATAGAACTTGCCCAGCGCGGAGGACGTTTCCGTTTCAAACGGAAGAAATTGATAGTGGCGCAGGGCGTGGCTGGCGAAGAAGATCGACACCGCTTCTTCTTCGGTAAAGGCGATCGGCGGCAGAACTCGCTCGTTCAGCACCTGGTATCCGCCATGCGGCCCAACTTCGGAATACAGCGGCACGCCAAGTTCGCTAAGCTCCTGCAGGTCCCGAAGGATTGTGCGGGAGGAGACGCCAAATTCTTGGGCGAGTTCCTTAACGGTGAACCTGCGTTTGCGATTCACCGTCATCATCAGCTCCATGAGCCGTTTCGATTTGGACATGTGACTTAAAGCTCCGTTCGTGATTTTTTTAATTACGACAATAGTTGTCACTATTATGAGCTACACTGAGTACAAAGTCCAGTAAGCGGACTTGAACCTGCGCCGATGCGTGCGGGGGAAATGATGAGGATAAAGGAGCGGATCGAAGATGATTTTAACGGCCAGCCCATTAATTGCGTTGAACGGAGAAGCGGCGGAGGCGATCGCCTTCTATGAACAAATGCTGGAGGCGAAGGTGGTCTTTAAGGAGACGTTTGGCGAAATGCCGGAGCCGAAGCAGCCGATGAGCGAGGAGCTGCAGAAGCGGATTTCCCATTCCGTACTGAAGCTGGGAGACGCCGAGATGTATGTGTCGGACAAGTTTCCCGACGAGCCGCACTCCATCGGCAACCAGGTGACCGTGTGCCTCACCATAGACACGGCGGAGCACGCGAAGCGGATATTTGATGGTTTGAAGCAAGGGGGAGAGGTGCACCAGCCGCTGCAACCGATGTACTTCAGTCCGGCGTACGGTGTTGTGACCGACAAGTTTGGCGTCACCTTCTGCGTGTTTACGAAACGCCCGGCATAAAAGCCGGATTCGGAAGCGGCCTTTTCGTTTTTTTGACGAAAGGGCCGTTTTCCTATGCTATGATAAGAAATAACTGTTACGTCAAAAGAAACCTAGAGACCAAGAGACAGGAGTTGGGGACCCGTGAGTTTACGCGAAATCACGGAGCAGGAATGGCTGATGCAAGCGGAGAAGAGAAGGGAGACAGCGCCGGATGGGAAGGAAGCGGGTACGGGCAGGGAGGCTTTATTTTTCGTTACGACGCTTTGCGGGACCTGCCAACTGGCGGAAAAAATGCTGGAGATCGTCCTGGCGTCCGGCCCTTGTATTCCGGTGTCCAAGCTGAACATCAACTTTACCCCGATCCTGCGGGAACGATGGCGAATCGCCAGCGTCCCTTGTCTGATCGTGCTCGAAGACGGGGTGCCGGTCCGGCAGGAATATGCGATGCGTTCGGTGGTAGACTTAAGCGAGTGGCTGCGGGTGTAAGGCGATAAGACTGTCCAAGCCCTCCTTGGGCTATCGCGTTTGGAAAGCGGTAACAACGCATGACTAAATTTTGCGATGAAGGTGGTTTTTCCTATGGAACTGCGGGAAGCGGTAGAGATGATCGGGCGGATTCGCCGCAATATCGGTGAGGTGGTGGTTGGGAAGGAGAACGTGGTGGATTTGCTGCTCGCCGCGTTGCTCGGGAACGGGCATGTGCTGCTGGAGGACGTGCCGGGGACCGGCAAAACGCTGCTGGCCAAAGCGTTGGCCAAATCGCTGGGCGGCGAGTTTAAACGCATCCAGTTTACGCCGGACCTGCTGCCATCCGATTTGAGCGGCATTAATTTCTATAATCAAAAGACCGGCGAATTTGAATTCCGATCGGGGCCGGTGTTTACCCATGTACTGTTGGCGGACGAGATTAACCGGGCGACACCGCGGACGCAGTCCAGCTTGCTGGAGTGCATGGAGGAACGGCAGGTGACGATCGACGGGGTGACGCATGAGCTGGCGGCGCCGTTTTTCGTTATGGCGACGCAGAACCCGGTGGATCAGCAGGGCACGTTCCCGCTGCCGGAAGCCCAATTGGACCGCTTCCTGATGCGGATTGCCATGGGGTATCCAACATCCGACGAGGGCGTGTCCATTCTGGGACGCTTCAAGGAGCATCAGCCGCTGGCCGAGCTCCTTCCGGTCGCTTCGGCTGCGGAAGTGGCGGAAGCGCAGCGGTTCACGCAGACCGTCCGCACAGCGGAGGATCTGCTCGTGTATATCGTGGCGATTACCGAGGCAACCCGTAAGCATCCGGAGGTCAAGCTGGGAGCGAGCCCACGGGCGAGCATGAGTCTGCTGCGCGCCTCGCAAGGATTGGCGTTGATTCGGGGCCGTGATTACGTGACGCCGGACGACATCAAGGCGGTGGCCGTGCCGGTGCTGGCGCATCGACTGCTCCTTCGCCACAGCTTGCGCGGTGCGGATAACCCCGGGGCCGAAGTGGTGCGCCAGGTGTTAGAGCAGGTGGAGGTTCCGGCTGAAGCGGTGCTGGCGGCACAGGGCAAGCGGGGGGACTGACCGATGTTGCCTTGGCTCCTGATCAGCGCCGTAGGGATCATCGCGGCTTTGGCGCTCATTTACCGCTGGAGAGCTTTGAAAGGCGTTCGTTATCGGCGTTATTTTACGGAACGGGCGGTGTTTGAAGGGGATACCGTCGAAATGGTTGAGGTAATCTCGAACGCCAAGCTGCTGCCATTGCCGTGGCTTCGGCTTGAATCCAGCATCGCTGTCGGCCTGACGTTTGGCCGGCAGAGCAACTTGAACATCCATGCCGGGGAGATCTATCAGAACCACAGCAGCTTGTTCCATCTGCGGCCGTACCGGCAAATCACGCGGCACCACCAAGTGATCTGCTCGCGCCGGGGATGGTACCGGCTGGAATCGGCCACGATGACGACGGGGGATCCGTTTGGAATGAACGCCGAGGTCAAGCGGTTCCCGCTGGATCTTGAACTGCTAGTGTACCCGCGAATTCTGGAGCTGCAGGAACTGCCGCTGCCCAATCACAGCTGGTTGGGGGAACTGCCTGTCCGGCGTTGGATCGTGGAGGATCCGTTCCTGACCGCGGGCACCCGCGAGTACCGGGCTGGCGACCCGCTGGGCAGCATCAACTGGAAGGCGACGGCTCGCACCGGCAAGCTGCAGGTGCATCAACGTGATTATACAGCCGACCATCGGCTGATGATTTGCCTCAACCTGGAGACCAGTGATTCGATGTGGAAGACGGTCATCGATCCGGAGCGCATTGAGCTGGGAATCCGTTACGCGGCGACTGTGGCCGAGCATGCGCTCCGCAGCGGTCTGGCGGCGGGATTCGCCTGCAATGCATGCTTGGCGGACGGGCCAAGGGAGCCGATTCGGATTGCACCGTATGCCTCCGCAGACCAGTTCACTTTGCTGCTTGAGACGCTGGCCCGGATGGTGCTGGACAAAACCGTCTCGATGATCCGATTGCTGGAAATCGAGCTGGAGGCAGGCACAACCGATACCGATTATCTGATCATCTCCTGCCACCGGGGGGAGAAGCTGGTGGAAACCGCCGAACTGCTGCGGCAAAACGGCAACGGTGTAGAGTGGATGGATATTCCTGCGGTGGTGTAACAGCTGCAAGAGAATATAAGAATATAGAAGAAGCGCTGGATATAAAGCCGGCGCTTCTTCTTTTTACTGCTTCCCATCACTTAATGGCGTGTTTCCGTTCCCTCCAGGCACTGATAGACCTCGCCCATGTCCTGGGTTAGCGCTGACCGGTAGCCGGCGGCAGTCGCTTTTTTGATTTTCGCACGGATCTCCGTGCTGGCCTGATCTAGCGAGTAAGGGAGCTTCACGATGAAGGTATATTTCACCTCTGCAATATAGCCGCTCCATACAAACGGACGAACATCGGTAATATCAGGGGGAAAAACAAAGCTGGTAATGCGTTGGGCCCTCCATAGGTTCCCTCTGTTTACGTTATTAAGTGCCTCGCGTGCTTTAGATCAGCATTAGAACATGTCATCCCAATAGGAACGGATGACGCAAACAATAAGCAGCAGAGGGACGGCCGTTTCTCCTCAAGTTCATTGCTAGAGCACATTGTATTCCATTTTATAAAAATGGGAAATAAGGAATTTTCAGGAATGGATTCTACTTCTTGCAGTTGGAACACATCTGGAAGAATCATCGTAAAAACGATATTTTGGGTGTGGATGTCAGCACATTTTATATCATCTGTGATGTTCCTCATGTTACGTCAATAAGGCATAAAATGCCTTATTATCAGCATTTGAGCTTGTCCCTCCACATCAGAGCGAGCGATCATGCGTCGCGCGGTGTGACGGCTTCTGCCGCTCCCTCTCACAATAACTTGGCATTCTATATTATCAACCAACGAAAAGGAGGGAAGTTTATGATAAATGTAAAGAATTTTGGTGCTAAGGGTAACGGAGTTGCGGATGACACGGCGGCGATCCAGCAAGCGCTGAACCAGGCAGCAAAAACCAAAGATACGGTCTATTTTCCAAAAGGGGTCTATCTGGTCAATCCAGCTAAGACGTTAAGTGTTGGAGGGAACACCACGCTAAAGGGTGATGGCAGTACGTCGATCATTCGTGCGGCATCCAACAGCTTTGGTTGGGAACTAATGCGGGTGTCGGGGTCAAACATTTTATTGACCGATTTGGTTATTGATGGTAATCTGCGAGTGAACCGGGTTCTTACAATCGCTGGGGGGAGTAAGAAGGTGACGGTTCAAGGTCTGCTCGTCAAAGGGGCAACCCATAGCACTGACCGGCGAAGTGAGTATTATACAGGGGTCGTGTCGGGCATCGTGGTGCTCGGGAATACCGAATCGATTACGATCCAGGGAACAGAGATTGCTGACGTCCTTGCTCTCAACGCGGGCGGAGCGGGTCTGGTGGCTCGAGGAATTTACGTCACGACAACCTGGGGCAGCAAGGAACGGGCGGCCCGGCAAGTATCGATCACCGGTTGTTTCATTCATCGAATTGGGCCAGCCGACGACGGAGACGGAATATATTATGAGGACCCGGCGATGGACGAGAACCGTGCTACGGGAGTTGCCAGCTTGATTGCCGACAACCGCTTTGATGAATGTGCCAAACGGGCGGTGAAGGTGTATGCCAAAGGCGTTACGGTCCGCGGCAATACAATTAACAACCCTTACCTTAACAACAATTACTATAAGGGAACCAATAAAAGCAGCTTGGCACCGGACATGTATTCGGCAATTAGTATCTATGGCGGCGATAGCGTCGTAGAGGGAAACAAAATCTCAGGCAAAGGCAGCTTCTACGCAGCGATTGAGGTCGGAGCAGGTGATTTTGTCGAAAACGTTTCCATTCTGGGGAACTCCGTCACCATGGGCAGCCAAAGCGATATTAAAGGAACGACATCGATTCGCCTTGGAAATATCCGCGATTTTGTAATTCGCGGCAACGAGCTGAACAACGGCGAACGCGGGATCTGGACCTGGCAAGATGCTGATAAAGGAAAGATTGAAAATAACATCATACGCATGCCGAAGGGCAGCGGAATTGACCTGACGACCTATTTGAAAGGGTATACGCAAAAAAACATTACGTGCACAGGAAACAAAATTACAGCAGCTACGGCCGTCAGAACCTCGTCGTCAACTAATAAGAATGTGGTAGTTCGATAGAGATTCTAGAAGTACGACAAGCTTTTTTTACAATTTCAGCTACTAAAATGGGATAACTTTGAATATAAAACGATATAGCAATCAACTTGGTAGACGGTAGAACATGCAGCTTGACCCGAAGTGAGGTGGAAAAATGGTGGGGAAAGCGGGGATTTTAGTTATCTCGCTCGATTTCGAATTATATTGGGGAGTCCGTGATCTTTATACGAAAGCGGAGTATGGCTCGAAATGGTTGCAAGAAAGGGAATGGATTCCTCCCATGCTGAAGATGTTCAAGAATGCGGGTATCCATGCGACTTGGGCGACGGTGGGGATGCTGTTTTTTGCAAACCAGCGTGAGCTTCTGGAGGGCATACCGGAGCTTAGACCGAGTTATATGGACAGTCGGCTGTCCCCCTACGCCGAGATCGAAGCCGGTACCGCAGGGGAAGGGGAGATAGAGGACCCCGCTTCCTTTGCCCCATCATTGATAGAGCAAATCCGCCAGACTCCGGGTCAAGCGATCGGTTCACATACGTTCTCCCATTATTATTGCAGCGAAAAGGGACAAACGGCAGAGGAATTTTACAGTGACCTTCAAGCCGCGGTGGCCATCGCCCAAAAAAGGGGGATTTCCCTTCAAAGCCTGGTGCTTCCGCGCAACCAGCTGCGCCGCCAGTATTTACACCGACTGCCGGAGCTCGGCTTCATCACGTATCGGGGGAATCCCCGTCACTCCCTTTACCGTGAAGGATATTCAACGTCCGATCCCTGGTTCCGCCGGGTGCTGCGGCTGGCCGACAGCTACGTGAACCTGACGGGGCACCATACGTATTCGGTAGATTCGGTATCGCCGCGGCTGCCTATCGATCTGCCGGCAAGCTTCTTCTTCCGAACTCCGCCCGGGGCGCTCAAGCGGCTGGAGCCGCTTCGGTTAAAGCGGATCAAGGACGGAATGACTTATGCTGCCCGGCAGGGGCAGGTGTACCATTTGTGGCTCCATCCGTACAATGCGGCGGATGAGGATTTATTCCGCTCGCTGGAGAACGTCATTCACCATTACCGTCATTTGGCTGAGCGATATGGAATGATTAGCCTGAATATGGAGGAGCTTGGTGAACGGGTTTTGGCGGGAGCGGGGCAACCGGCAGCGGAAATCCCGGAGGAAGCCGAGGAAAATGCCGAAAAACATAGCTTGCAGGCATTAATCGAATGAGGTGAAAAACGATGGATATGGTTGATATGTGGAATGCGGTGCGGCGACACGCTCTCGCCTTTTCGATCGTCTTGGCGGTATGTGTCGGACTGGCTGTGCTACTAAACGAAGTGGTGGCTCCATCGTACAGGGCTAACGTGAGTCTGGTCGCCAATCTCGCCTCGAATCCAGAATCGAGCACATATAACGAGTTCCTAGCCAGCCAGATGCTAACGAAAACGTATGAAGATACCATTCAAAGCCGCTATGTTGCCACAGAGGTGAAGAAGAAAGTATCTACTCCTGACTCGGTTACTCAAATGCTGAAGAAGATCAAGGTCCGCACGGATCCAGGCACATTGGTCATCATGTTGTCATACACGGGGGAGGATCCAAAGCAGGCGGTCGCGATCGCCAACGCCTTCGCTGAAACCTTTATCGCCAAATCCAAGGAGATTGTGGCGGGAGCTAACGTTTCGATTCTTGACTTAGCCAGCCTGGAGGAGACACAAAAACCGGTCAGCCCGCGCAAAACAATGAACATCGCCATCGCTAGCTTTATTGGTTTTTTTGCAGGTCTCAGTCTGGCTCTGATCCTGGACGCTCGACATATCCGCAGCCGAAAAAGACGCCAAGCGCAACGGCATCTGCCGAAGGATTACCCGGAGCTTAGTGACGCCTTGTTTCGGATCGAAGACAAATACAAAGTGCAGGGCTAATTCATATGATCAAAGGACGATTTTATGCCAAATATGATCAGAACAGTCTTCTTCCATTGTCTCCGCCGTATCAGACAATTTGGTGAACGGCTGCGGCTCCCAAACGTGTCCAGCCAACTTAGGAAGCTCAAACATGACGGCTTCCTAAAGAGCGTGGCGGTGTTGGCCAGCGGAACGGTCGTCAGCCAGATTCTCGTGATAGCGACGCTGCCGGTGCTGACGCGCCTCTACTCGCCAACCGAATACGGAACATACTCGATGTACCAATCAATTATCGGGATCTTGCTGATGGTGATTTCCTTCTCCTATGAAAATGCCATCACCCTGCCGGAAGACGATCGTACCGCTTCCAATGTGCTAAATCTATCCCTGCGCATCTGTATCGGAGTCAGCATTGCCAGCGGCCTCGGTATTCATATCCTGGAGGAGCCGCTGTCAGAATGGCTGCACGAATCTTATTTGACGCACTATTATTTGCTCTTTATCGTCAGCTTGTTTGGCGCCGGGTTCTACCAAATCCTGAATTACTGGTCGATCCGTAAAAAGTACTTTAGGCAGCTGGCACGGACGAAATATACGCAAAGTATTAGCCAGATTTCCTCACAAATTGGCCTCAGCTTATTTCACCTCGGGCCGTTAGGATTGATCATCGGCGATATCATCGGCCGATTCGGCGGATTATTGCCGCAATGGAAGCTCTGGCGCCGGGATGTCAAAAGCCAGGCCATCATATCAGGGTGGGCCGATTTGAAGGAGAGCGCCTACCGTTACCGACGGTTTCCATTCCTTTCGATGACCGCCGGACTGCTAAACAGCGTGGTCTTGTACATACCTACGATTCTTCTTGCTTCGTTTTACGGCCCGCAAGTGGCCGGATGGTTTGCGCTTTGCCAGCGGATTCTCGGCTCGCCGATGACGCTGATCATGACCTCCGTCCGCAGCGTGTACTTGGCGGAATCCGCCGACTCCATGATTAACCACCCTCACAAACTATATCCCTTATTCCGCAAAACGGTACGCAACGTTTTTCTGTTCGGCGCATTAGTCATTTTGATCATCGTTGGGGTAGGTCCCTACGTGTTCTCGTTCCTATTTGGCGAAGAGTGGGCCCGGTCAGGCAGCTTTATCCGTATTCTCTCGATCATGTACTTAAGTCAGTTTGTCGCTAATTCCGTGGGATCGACGATTGATGTGATGGAACGACAGGACCTGCATTTGTATCGGGAGATCATTCGGACGGTGCTCATATTGGGCTCTATGTATTTTGCCTGGCATACGCAGCAATCGGCAGAGATGGCCATCTGGCTGTTTAGCGCTGCATCCACGTTAGGATACTTGCTGCATCTGGGATTGTCGTGGCACTCGGTGCGGAAATATCAGGGGGCGAAGCGCAAAGGATTTGAAGCTGCTGCCAGTCAAGTAACGGGAGGGAGTGGAGAACCAACGTGAAAATCTTATTTGTGATCACCGGATTCGATTATGCAGGGGCGGAAAACCAAGTGCTGATGCTATGCCGCGAACTTCGGGCGAGGAGCTGTGAGGTCCGCTTGGTTACGATGATCCCGCCGGTAGCGCACTTGGAGGAGTTGAAGGAGCTAGGGATTGAAGTCGTCAGCCTCGGTATGAAAAAAGGAGTTCCGGACCCTCGGGCGATCTTCCGGTTAGCCGGCTTGATTCGGCGGATGCGTCCCGATGTGGTCCATAGTCATCTGGTGCATGCGAATATTTTGGCGCGAGTCACGCGGTTGTTTGTGCGTATTCCGTTTTTGATCTGCACGGCACACAGCGTCAACGAAGGAGGCTGGCGGCGGGAATTGCTGTATCGGATGACGGATCCGCTGGGAGACCTGCTCACCCAAGTCAGTCAGGAAGCGGTGCGCATCTATACGGAGCGCAAAATCGCGTCTCCTCGTAAACTCCGGTTGATGGAAAATGGCATCGATCTCAGCCGCTTCGCAGAGGATCCCCAGCAACGCCGACAGCTGCGGACGGAGCTTGGCGTGGAGCTAAGGGTGGAGGAATCCGGGGAGAGCGTCCGGGCCGGAACAGCTGCAAAAGGGGAGCGAGCTGTTGTGGAGCGCGCGGGGCCTCCGCAGGAGCCGTTTGTCTGGTTGGCGGCAGGGAGGTTCGTTCCGGAGAAGGATTACCCGGCTATGCTGTTAGCCTATGCCGAAGCGAGGCAGCGCTTTGCGAACAGCGTGTTATGGATCGCTGGAATCGGGCCGGAACGTCCGCAGGTCGAACAGCTGGCGGCGGAATTGGGCTTATCGGCGTACGTGCGCTTCCTTGGTATTCGTACAGACATACCGGCTCTGATGCAAGCCGCAGATGGATTTGTCCTGTCCTCGAAATGGGAAGGGTTGCCGATCGTATTGCTGGAGGCTTGCGCCAGCCGGTTGCCGATCGTCGCTACCGCTGTAGGCGGCAATGCCGAAGTCGTGCTGGACGGCGTAAATGGCTACTTGGTACCGGCGGAGGAGCCGAGGGCGTTAGCCCAGGCGATGGAGCAGTTGATGGCCTTACCCCCGGAGGAGCGGCGAGCCATGGGGCAGCGCGGGTGGGAGTATGCTGCGGCTCATTATGACAATTCCCGTGTCACCGGGAAATGGATCGAGCTATACGAGCAGGCATCCGGCCGGAGGCTGCCTTCTGCCCGGATGTTGTCCAAGGAGGCGCATGAAGGATGACGAAAACGCGAAAAGTCGCTTATATCGCAACGGTATACGCCCATTTGGCAGCGTTCCATCTGCCTTTTATGCGCGATCTGCGGGATGCCGGGTTTACCGTCCATGCCTATGCCTCCCCGGATCACGGTCGGGAAGAGGTGGACGCTGCCGGTTTTACGTGCCGGGATCTTCCGTTTAGCCGCAGCCCGCTGGCCTCCAGGAATGTTCGGGCCCTTCGAACACTCGTGGGCTGGATCCAGCGGGAACGGTATGACCTGATTCACGTGCATACGCCTAATGCAAGTGTGGTCTGCCGAATCGCCGCCCTGCTGGCAGGCCGTCCGTATCCTAAAATCGTTTATACCGCGCACGGTTTTCACTTTTATACCGGGGCGCCCTGGATGAATTGGCTTTTGTATTATCCGATGGAGCGTTTCTTATCTCGGTGGACCGATCTTCTCGTGACGATCAATCGGGAGGATGCCCGGCGGGCGGAGGCTTTTCCAGTGCGTGGCCGCAGCGTCTACGTGCCCGGGGTTGGCGTCGATCTGACCTTGTATTCGGACGCGGCCTTGGGGGATGAAAATCGCGAGCAGCAACGCCGCAAGTTAGGCTTAGCCCCTGACGATTTCGCCGTGCTGTGCATTGCGGAGCTGAACCGCAACAAAAATCAAGCGCAGCTGATTGAGGCGATTGCGGAGCTTCGGCGCCGCGGCGTTCCGGCCGTGCTGATGCTGGCCGGAGTTGGTCGAGTCGAAGCGTGGTATCGGCAGCTCGCCGCGAAGTCCGGCTTAGCCGAGGCTGTACGCTTCCTCGGTTATCGCCGCGACGTGCCGCAGCTGCTGCAAGCTGCGGACGTCCTGGCGCTCGTGTCGCAGCGCGAGGGCTTGCCCAAAGCGCTGCTGGAGGGGTTGTCCGCCGGCAAGCCGCTGGTAGCTACGGCGGTGCGCGGCAGCCGCGATCTCGTCGCCCCTGGCCGCAATGGCTACCTCGTTCCGGTGGGGGACGTGCCTGCCACGGCCAAGGCGCTCGCGCGGCTGCAGCAGGACGCCGGACTGCGGCGGCGTATGGGCGAGTACAGCCGCAAGCTGGCGCAGCTGTACGATCTGGAGCAAATTCGCCGAGATGTGGCGGCGATGTATGCGCAGCTGGGGGTGCTTCAACAGGAAGAAGCTTGGGAGGATCAGCCGTGTTTGGTGAACGCGGAGGGGGAAGAGATTCATGGTCAAGCTGTTTCGGAATAACGGGATGAAGGCGGGGCTTCTCCTGCTTGATCTGCTGGCGATATACGCCAGCTACTGGCTGGTTACCGGGTTGCTGCTGCAAGGGAGTTGGAGCCAGCCCGGCACACTGGGGGATTCACCGTTCCGCAGCGCGCCGTGGATAGGGATGCTAACGGTGATGACGTACTATTTTTTTAACTTATACGATTTGGCAGGACGGCGAAAGCCGGCGCAATTTCTATGGAATCTCATACTAGCCCAGTTATTCGTTGCTGCGGAGCTGATTGTGATCAGTTATGCGAGCCAATGGTTCAGCTTGCCTCCGCGTCGGTTGCTCTTCACATTTGCCGCCCAACTGCTGTTATCCTTTGGTCTTCGCTTGCTGTTGTTTTACATCCAGAGCAAAGGATTTACCCGCAAAAAGACGCTGGCCGTGGTCAGCGCTGAAGCCCCTGATGAAGAAGTGCTGGGCCGCATGCTGGAACAAGGCAAGCCCTGGTTCCGCGTTGAGCGGATTGTACGTGCGGATCGTGAGGGGACGGGCGAAGGAATGCCGGAGCAGACATGGGCAGGGATGGAGACGCTGCTCATCGGGCCGGGATTGCCTCCCGAAACGAAAGCAGCCTGGGTTCAGGCCGCGGGGAAGAGAAATATGGAAGTGGTCATCGTTCCTGATTTTTATGAGCTGTATCTCGCCGATGCCGAGCCGCAGCAAATTGGCGACTTGCTGGTGTATTCACTGCTGCCGCCGCAGTTGACGCTGCCGGAGCGCCTGTTCAAGCGCTTGTTTGATTTGACGGTGTCTTCGCTACTTCTGCTTGCCGCATCCCCTGTGATGCTTGCGATGTTCCTGCTCATCCCGCTGACGTCGCGAGGGAAGGCGCTGTATGTTCAAGAGCGCATTGGGTTGCATGAAAAGCCGTTCCCGTTATACAAGTTCCGCAGCATGGTGGATGGCGCAGAAGCCGCGACCGGGCCGGTGCTGGCCGGGCGCAACGATGCCCGGGTGACCCGATTGGGCCAATGGATGCGCGCCACCCGGATTGATGAACTGCCTCAGCTGTTTAATGTGCTGCTTGGCCATATGAGCTTGGTTGGGCCGCGGCCGGAGCGGGCGTTTTTTATTAACCAGTTTAAAGAGGAGCTGCCGCATTACACGTATCGGCTGATGGTGAAGCCGGGGTTAACGGGTTATGCCCAAGTGATGGCGGGGTATGCCACTACTCCTTGCGACAAACTGCGTTACGACTTGATGTACATCAAAAGATATTCGCTGCTGCTCGATCTGAAGATTCTGTTCCAGACGATCCGGGTCGTTCTTCAACGGGAGCAAGCCAGAGGAGTGGAGGGTTGCGTTGTTGCCACGCCCACGGCAGCGGGGATCGATCGTGAAAATGCCTCCACCGGCCTCCAAATGAAATGAATTACTTGGCAGTATTGTCTGTCAGCGTTCCTTCCCCTGATGCCAGCGCGGCCTTAGCCTCCTTCGACAAGCGGATGGGGGTTTCCGCGCCGGTAATGACGTTTCCGGTGATGCGGAAGCTGCCGATTTGGTCGAGGCGGATCCCGCTTGAACCGGGGAAGGGCTGGCCATCGCTGCTTTCGATGAGGTTGCGCTCGATGACGATGCCGCCGGACGATTCAATATTGGCTTCAATCGCAGCATAGAAGCTGCCAGGCCCCCCGATCGTATTGTCGGATACGGTCACATCACCGGCATATACAGATATGGCGGCGTACATGTCCTGCGGCAGTTGGTCATTGGGCGTGGCGAGATAGTGGTTATCTCCGGAGTAAGGGTTAAGGATGCGATTGTTTTTCACAAGAACGCCGGGGGCGGAGATTTTAATGCCGCGTTTGGCGGTGTGGTGGAGGATGTTCCCCGAGACGACCGAATCTGATCGCGGCGAAGAAGCAGGCGGCTGATCAAAATAGATACCGTCCGCATCCTCTCGCGGGGTAATATAAGAGATTAGGTTGTCTGTAATACTAACGCGGCGGGCGATCGTGCGCCCTGGTTCGCTCCAAACCATGATCCCCCTTGCGACGGGGGTGGTTTCTCTCGCGGAGATTCCGGTGATTGTGGAGCCAAGGATGCTGATGTCCACGGTGTCGCCATAGATCATAATGCCGGCGACGACGGTCGTGGACAGCGGGTGCTGGCGATCAGCCGGCTGGTTCAAGTCTTGGATCGTACTATGCACAATTTGCACGTTCGATGATCCGCGGTGCACGCTGATCCCACGAGTCAGCCGTGAACCGCCGTCGATTACGATGCCATCGATGCGGATTTTGTGCCCCTGGACAGAGATCGCTTCAAAGCCGTACCGGGCTCCGGTGATCGCACGGAATTTCAGGACAGGCCGGCCCAGACCGCGCAGGGTGACGCCGCTGTAAATCGGCAGCGGCTCGTCCAGAGCGAGCAAATACGTACCAGGGGGGACGAGGACGGTCGTGTGATGACCGGTCGCCGCAGCCTGTCGAAGAACGCGCAGAAAAACAGCAGTATCATCTGTGAGGCCGTCGCCTTTGGCACCGGCTTCTTTCACGTTGAAGGTAGGAGCGGGGAAAGGATAGTTCGCTTCCCAACGCAGCAGCAAGGCCCAACACAAGGCCAAAACTAACAGAGCAAGGAGCAGCCACCGGCTCTGACGCCGACGCCGCGGATGACCGCCGCGTCGATTGGGGCGAAACGGGCCGTTGGGATAGGGCCAGGGTGATTTTTTACTCATCGATCTCATCCCCCAGAAGTTGACGAGATATCTCGGACCAGGCCGTCATATCCGGAATGCAGTAGTACAGCTCAGCACCGACCAACGGGTCCTTCGCTTTCCCGCTGCTCCCCGGAAACTGCACAAAATACATCTCCTCCGGGTCAATGCTGCGAACCATCCAGGCCAGGCTGAGCATATCGGTATCGGTCAGATTGGTGTCCAAAATGTCTTCCTTCACTTGCCGGATCAGCTCAGGCAGACGGGTCAGGTTATCCGGAACGAGCAGCTTGCGGGCAATCGCCTGCAAAACAAGTGCCTGATTACGTTGCCGAGCGTTGTCGCCGTCTTCCAGTGATTTGCGCTCGCGGACGAAGTTGAGCGCCGTTTCACCGTCCCAGTGTTGTTCTCCGGCAGGCAGAGTCCGATCATTGTAGGTCAGCTTAACGGGAGCCTCCAGCTTCACGTCGATGCCGCCGATCGTATCAATGAAATGCTCAAATCCGCTGAAGTTCGTTTTGATGTAATAGTTGATGGTGCAGCGGCATAAATTGCTGACGGCCTGAATTGCAGCGAGGGTGCCGGCGTGGCTCCCTTTGCCGCTGGCTTCCGCCATCGCATGGGCATGATTGATCTTGGTCAGCCCAATGCCGGGAAGATGAACCCGGGTGTCGCGGGGGATGGATACAAGGTTGACGGTGTTGTCCTCCGGATTGACATGGGCGAGCATCAGCACATCGGTGCGCGAAGCTTCCTCTGCCCGGGCATCGGTGGCGAGCAGCAGCAGGTTAAAGCTGCCCCGGGCTCCACGAATCTCCGCGAAGGAAGGATTCGCCGCAGAAGCTTTTCCGGCCGTCTCGTTGTCTTTCACACCGGTTAGTCCAAAGCTTGTCGTATCGCCGTTAACAGCTTCCTCCGTATCTGACACCCCAACTCCACCGATCTGTTCTGGTGTAGCCAATACCGGGATGTCGGTGCCTCGAAAATGCCGTGAGGGCTCGTATTTCAAATAGGCGGCCAGCAGTCCGCAAGCCGCAAGGAGTAGAAGAATCGCCGGGATTGCCACTTTTTTGGGGATTTTGAATTTCATTCGTTTTTCCACTCCGTCTCTATCAAATCGAGTAGATCTCGCGAAAAGGTTTCATAGCAGTATATTCGTGAAATCCGCACGGTATGCTCGGAACGAAAGGATCAGCCAAGCCACCGTCAAAGTGACTGATCCGCGTGCATAAATGACGAATTTCCAGTATTTTACCAAGTCTATTTTGGACTTGACCTACATAAGGTGGTGGAAATGGGGCAAACGCCGATATTTCTTAGGGAATAGGAGAGTCGAAGCGATGAAAGTGCTAGTCACCGGAGGAGCGGGGTTTATTGGGCGCCACACCGTCAAGCGGCTGCTGGAACAAGGGGATCAGGTGGTGGTGGTCGATACCAGATTGTCCGGGAATCTCGGGAAAAAAGACGATCTGCTTACATACTATCCGACGGACATTGTATCTGATGATTTGGAGTTGATCTTTGCAGAGGAGCGGCCGGATGCCGTCATTCACCTGGCAGCTCAAACGAGCGTTCAACGCTCGTTGCATCACCCCACGGCTGACGCGGAAACGAATATTCTGGGGACGGTCCAGCTGCTGGAGCAATGCGTGCGTTACGGTGTACAGCGGATTGTCTTTGCGTCCTCGGCCGCGGTGTATGGAAACCCCGACCATTTGCCGATCAAGGAATCGCAACGAACGGAGCCTTTATCCTTTTACGGCGTGTCCAAACGAGTTTCCGAGATGTATATTCAATCCTTCCATGAACGCTATGGGCTTGACTATTCAATCCTGCGGTATGCCAATGTGTATGGGGTACGGGAGCGGCGTACGGGTGAGGATGGGGTGTTAACCGCATTCGTTGAGCGACTAACTGCGGGTCTTCCGCTGGAGGTATATGGAGACGGCTCGCAGACGCGAGATTTCGTCTATGTGAAGGATATTGCCGCGGCGAACGTGAAGGCGTTGCGCTGCACAGGCAGTCAGATTTTAAATGTCAGCAGCGGCCGCGGCATCTCCCTTCTGGAGGTGCTGGGGGTATTATCGGAAATTTTCGGCCGTCAAGTGCAGCCGCAATTTCGTCCCGCTCAGCCGGGGGATATTGACCAAAGTGTGCTCGATAACGGCAAAGCCCGCGATATCCTCTGGTGGGAGCCGCGATATTCGCTATATGATGGATTAGTAGAGATGATGGAATTCGAAATGGAAGCGCGAAAAAATCCGCTGCTTATCGAACGAACGAACTACGTTGAACCATCGGTCATATAGGTCATTTGCGGCGCGCTTGCTTCGCCAAGTCCCGTCTGTCCCGTTTCTCTTCATGAGAAGCGGGATTCATTTTTTTGAGGGACACTGAGGATAAACGAGCCCGCAGTCCTCACCTCTGTGATATGATGAAGATTAGAAGAAGGAGAGCTTTCGATCGGATAAAAGTGTGATTAGGGTCCAGAGCCGGCTTTTCGGAGGAAGATCGGGAGGGATGACGGGATGAACGACAAGGATGAATACGGAGATCTGCATCAAAATGAATCCGCTTACCTGAGACAGACGTTGCGGTCAGGCCTCGCCTGCCTCATGGAATATGTGCTGCTGCTGCCGGCATGGATTCTGTTCGCGGTGTTCCTTCGGCCGCCGGAGTTCCCCATCGCGGGGCTTGGCCTGCTGCCGTTACTCTCGCTCATCGGAGTCTTGATTGGTACCCGGCTGCGCAAGCTATGGCAGCGCGGGGCGGTTGCCCTCGCCGCTGGCGCGGTTTATACCGCGGCCGCTTTGGCTTGGGCAGGGGGCGCGAGCGCGCTTGGCTTAGGTAACGCCGCATCGGCTACCCAGCTAGCCTCCACCGTCGTTGTGCTGCTGCAAACCGCCGCGCTGTTTGTCGCCGGTGTGTTTTGCTCGCTGCAAGGTCTGACGGTTCGAAATCGTCAGGGCCATTTTCGGCTGTACTGGGTGGGGCTGAGTCTCTACTTCCTAGCAGGGATCTTCTTTCCGCGAATCGAAGCGCTGCAAGCGACGGTCCCGTTGATCACCTGGGCCGGCGTATTCAGCTTAGCCACGGCTCTGTTCGTAACGAACCATCAGTTTCTGCGCTACAGTTCGCAGGCCGGTGACTCGGGAGAGCGGCTGCCGGCGGGGCTTC
>NZ_BILV01000044.1 GCF_004000745.1 Paenibacillus barengoltzii NBRC 101215 | reverse complement strand
GCAGGCCGGTGACTCGGGAGAGCGGCTGCCGGCGGGGCTTCGTCGCCATAACCGGTTATTTGTCGGCTTGATCGTTGTGGCCGCTGTGTTGCTGGCGGCCGGTGTGGGGCGCTGGATTGGCAGCCTGCTGTGGCGAATGCTTCAAGCGATCGTGCGTTGGTTAACCCGTCCGCAGGAGCCTGTGCTGCCGCCGACGGAAGAGCCGGAAGCGGTAACACCGCCGCTGGAGCCGATGTTGCCGGCAGAACCCCAGGAACCGGGGCTGCTGTCGGAAATTTTGAACTATGCATTTTATGTGTTTGGCGGATTGCTTCTAGCGGCCTTACTGGGGTTCGTCCTCTATTGGCTGTACAAGAACGCTGGGGAATATTGGCGCAAAGCCATCCATCGCCTGCTTAACTTGTTGCGCCGGGAGAGCGCCGCACCGGAGCAAGCTGCTTATCGCGATGAGGAGACGAGCTTGTTGACTTGGGAATCGGCCCTGCAAGGCTGGCGCCAGCTGGGAGCCCGTCTGCTGCGCACGGGGAAGCCGTCCGAACGTTGGGAGGACATGCGGGATAACCGGGAACGCGTCCGCTATTTATACCGGTTGTTTTTGCGGCAGGAACGTCAGCGCGGGTTCTCGCTTAAGCCTTATTTGACCCCGCGGGAAACGGTGGAGGAGCTCAAACAGGAATCGGCCCGGCAGGCGGAAGCCGCTAAATCGGCCAGAGCCGGGAAGCGAAAGCGGCTTGTGGGTACCGGCGGCGGTACTACCGAGGCCGCGGAAGCGGCCGTCCGGCAAGAACTGGAGTCTACGGCCGACCCTTTGCTCCAACTGTATTATGGAACTCGATACGGTGAGGAGACCCCCGGAGATGAGGAAGTGGTGGAGCTGCGTCGGCGCCTGCTGCGGTAAATGAATATTCGCATTGCGTTAGTGATAAATAATGGAAATTAGTGATAAAAATAACTTACACTTGATTCATTTTCCTTTATTATCCTTTATGTGACAACAAAAAACATAAAGGAGCGGTTGAATGATGAAGAAAAGTTCGGTGTTATTGTTATCCATTGTGTTGTTGTTCGTTTCTTTGGGAACTGCTAATGCTAGCAATTATGAGAGAGTGTCAAGTTCTGCATCTATGGCTAATCAACTTGTTGATGTTAATGGTGTAAAAGACATCAATTTAGATCGATATTTTCAAGAAAACCAAGTTCCAAAAGAAAAGCAATTTTGCTAAAGGAGAAAGTCAAGAACAACGAATTATGGGATGCCTATAAACCTGAAATGCAACAATGGATACCTTCTGACTTTTTCGTATTCGATCCAAAACTAGGTGACCAAATAAAATACTATCGCTTCCCTGACGGTTCCTTTATCTCCGTTGGTACAGAGGGGGAACAAATAGTAAGATACATCCGCTAGGAAGTTCAACTGATGAGTATGGAAATATTACTTATTGGGATATCAAGATTAGTAAAACTGTGGGCACGGCAAGCGCATATGTATACGCAGATTTCTTGCTAGGAAATTATGAGAAAGGCTACAAATCAAAAATTTTCAGATTGTATGGTCCAAATGCTTCAGGATTTGGAGTTACGGATACGCCTAAAACGGAAATTGTAAGAGAAGTTGAGGATATTGAGAAATCAAGATCGGCTTTAGCTCGTTCTTATTGGTTTAGTAAAGCTAACCTCAAGTTTTCATGGGAAGGGAACGGTATAGATACTACGATTGGAACAACCTGTTCTCTTTGGCTTGGGGCGATAAGAGGAAAATTATACGTCGATACCAAATTACCATATTGATCCTATAAATAAAGAGAGACATCTTAAGTGTCTCTCTTTAATCCTTTAACCAACATGCATTTGTAACCTAACTTAGATTAAAAGGAGAGGCAGCATGAATACCAAGAACGTTGTGCTAACGTCTATTGGCCTCGGACTGATCGTGGTCATGATCGTTTTGATCTACAATCCATTTCGTTTTCACCAGGAGCCGAAAGTCTATAACTTTGCAATCGAAACAGCGGATCTGAGGATCAATGATATTGAGTTTGTGACTTATCCTAACTCTCTATATCTAGCAGATCATCATTTGGAAGTTGTGGGAGACAACAAGCATTTTACCGGTGTTGCTTACGGATTAACTATTGGGGGGAAATCTATTCTTTCTATAAGCCAAGCGGACGATCCTTTTATGTTACCCGACTCTTTTCAGGGAAAGATCTATTATAGTACACGTAATTTAATCCAAGGCGTTAAGGTTGGGCCTCACGATTCCGTTTATGTCGAAATTGCTTATGAGGTGAACGGGGTTCCCCGAAAAATCACGGGTACCGTCAAAGTAAGCGATATTGTTAAGTCTGCGGATCAGAAAAAAATAATTCGGCTTTAATCGCACTTAAGCCTTAATCAAAAACGCGAGCCTGCAGAGAATTTACTCTGTGCTCGCGTTTTTTTTAACATTATGAGCCGTGCTTTACGATCTCAAGCTTCTTGAAGCGGTGTGGTTCCTTCTCCAACAGCTTGAAGGTTAAATCCTCATGCTCCAGCGTGTCTCCAACATCCATCGATGGATTTCTGCCATAGAGCCAACCGCCGATAGTATCCACTTCTTCTGTGCTCAGGTCGGTTAGCAGCACTTCATTGATCTGATTTACCGTCACGGTGCCAAGGGCTACCACATGCGATTCGTCCAGCTGGACAATCGGATCTTCCTCTTCTTTATCGAACTCGTCGCGGATTTCCCCGACAAGCTCCTCCAGAATATCTTCCAGAGTAACGAGGCCGGCGGTTCCTCCGTATTCGTCGATCAGGATCGCCATATGGGTGCCTTCCTTCTGCATCTTCTTCAGCAACTCATTCACTGGAGTGACCTCGGAGACAGCCATCACCGGCTGCAGCAGAGCGGAAAAATCCAGATTTGGATTATGATCATAAGCTAGGAAGAACTGTTTCGTATTTACGATTCCGATGACGTTATCCTTGCTGCCATCCACAACCGGAAAACGGGTGTATTGCTGTTCCCGGATGATCTCCAAGTTCTCCTCACGCGTCTTGTCCGTATATAAACACACCATATCGGTGCGAGGTACCATGATTTCCTTGGCGAGCAAATTATCAAATGCGAAAATCCGATTCACGTAGCCAAATTCGCTTTGATTGATTTTGCCGCTTTCGTAGCTTTCATTAATGATGATCTGTAGTTCTTCCTCAGAGTGTGCTTCCTCATGTTCTGAGGCCGGTTTGACGCCGAACAAGCGCACAAGCTGGTTGGCCGAACCGTTTAGGGCCCAAATGAAGGGGCGCATGATTTTTGTAAAAAGAATTAAAGGCTTGGCTGTAATCATGGCAATTTCTTCAGCTTTACGGATCGCCACGGTTTTAGGGGCCAACTCGCCCACCACAACGTGAAAATACGTGATGACGACAAACGCGATAATAAACGAAAGCGCGCTGCCAACTGCCTCAGGTATGTTCAGGCTGTGGAACAGGGGATGCAACATGCTCTCCACCGTTGGTTCTCCCAGCCATCCGAGTCCCAGCGCGGTAATCGTAATCCCGAGCTGGCAAGCTGATAGAAATCCGTCCAGGTTTGAGGTGACCTGCTTGACGGCAACGGCACCCTTCCGTCCTTCCGCCACAAACTGATCAACCCGGCTTCCCCGGACCCGAACGATCGCAAACTCTACCGCGACAAAAAACGCCGTTAACGCGATAAGTAAAACGACCAAAACCACATTCAAAACCAAATACCTGTCACTGTCCATTCGATGCATCTACTCCTCAATAATTTAATATAATGACGTGAATCTATCACTATTATACAATAAACTCCCTTCTTCATGCGAACCTGCTCATAAGGCAGATAGGGTATTAATGTTCGTGTTTTCGGCGAAGGTTGTGAAATTAGCCACGTTTTATCTTTTGTTTTGTTTCAAAACACGAATATTTGATTTAATTTTATCTTGACTTATCCGTTTATCACGCTTATACTCAGGTTGTTCCAAAACACAAACAAGTCCATAGAAATAGAGAACAAGTTCGTATATCCTCAATAATATGGATTGAGGGTCTCTACAAGGAACCATAAATTCCTGACTACGAATAGGGTGCATACGCATACCTATGAGAGGTCAGGAATTTTTTTATTTATCATGTGAATGATTAACCATCTCAGGAGGATACAGATGAGCAAATACGATGTCATTGTAGTGGGAGCCGGCCCTGCCGGAATTTTCGCCTGTTACGAACTGACCCGGAAAGCGCCGCATTGGAAGGTGCTTCTGGTGGACAAGGGGCACGATATCTATCGCCGCCGTTGCCCGATCTTAGAGGAGAAGATTACGCTTTGCCCGCCTGCGGCCGGGCGTAAGGAATTTGCCGGTTGCTTGCCGGCCTGCTCGATCACGGCTGGATTTGGCGGGGCTGGAGCATACAGCGACGGGAAATTTAATATTACCACGGAATTCGGCGGTTGGCTTAGCGATTACATTGCGCCGTCCAAGGTGCTGGATTTGATCAAATACGTCGATGCGATCAACCTGGAGCACGGGGCGACGACCACCATCACCGATCCGATGACCGAAGCGGTCCGAAAAATCGAGCAGCGCGGATATGCCGCCGGGCTCAAGCTGCTGCGAGCGCAGGTGCGCCATCTGGGGACCGAGCAGAATCTGGAAATCCTGAAATCGATCTACGAATATCTCAACACGCGCATTGATATGCTGTTTAAGGCCGAAGTGGAGGACCTGATCACGGAAAAAATCGAGGGAAGCCACCAAGTCCGCGGGATCACGCTGAAGAACGGCGAAACGTATGAGGCCGATCTGGTGATGGTCGCTCCAGGCCGGGACGGTTCTGCGTGGTTGACCGAGATTCTGAAGAAGCGTCGCCTGAAAATGACGAACAATCAGGTAGACGTTGGCGTTCGCGTAGAGACCTCCGATGTGGTGATGCGGGAGATCAACGAGCATTTGTATGAGGGCAAATTTATTTTCAACACTTCGGTTGGTACGCGGGTACGCACGTTCTGCAGCAATCCTTCCGGACATGTCGTGGTCGAGAACCACAGCGGCGTGATGGCGGCCAATGGCCATTCCTACAAAGATCCAGCCTTGGGTTCGCAGAATACCAACTTCGCGCTGCTCGTATCACATCGGTTTACTGAACCGTTTGATAAACCTAACGAGTATGCGCGGGAAATTTGCCAGCGGGCCAACGATCTATCAAACGGCGGGGTCATCGTGCAAAAGTACGGTGATATCCTGCGCGGACGCCGCTCTACCGCTGCGCGGATTGCCGAAGGCTTCCTGGAGCCAACGCTGAAGGAAGCGGTGCCGGGTGATCTTGGCCTGGTGCTGCCGTACAATACGATGAAGAGCCTGATCGAGATGGTCGAGGCGCTCGATAAAGTGACGCCGGGGATTGCCTCGGAGCATACGTTGTTCTACGGGGTAGAGGCGAAGTTCTATTCGGCCCGTCCGAAGCTGAGCGAATCGCTGGAAACGGAAATCAGCGGCCTGTTCTGCGGCGGCGACGGCGCAGGAATTACTCGCGGCTTAGCTCAAGCGGGAGCAGCTGGAGTATGGATCGCCCGCGGAATGATCGAGAAAGCAGGAGTGTAAGGTCAAAAAGTCATCGTCATACGGGTACAGTCCTTGAAACAGAGGGCAGTACCCGTTTTTTCGTTCATTGTGAAACATTGAGGTTTATAAAGGGAGGAATGATTTTACATAATTTTAATCGACAGGAAATAATGTTCAATTTTAAAATAAGTATGATGAGGAGGTAGTCCATCAAAAACAAGCGCATGGGGAGGAATCGATAATTTATGGGTAAGGGCAAGGCGAACGCTTGGCGCAGGAAATGGTTAGGTTTCTTATTAGCCGGTGCATTAACCGTAACCGGGCTGCCGGGGGGGGCATCCCAAGCGGCAGCACAGCCTGCCGATGTGGCAGTGGATGTATCGACGGCCGGGACAGGGGCGCAGATTAACGCAGCACCAAACAGCAGCGAGGCCTTGCTGCAAATCGCTGCCGCTCCGCTCAGCGTTGCGGAGGCGATTGCCAAAGGGAATAGCGGCGAAGTTGCGGAAGTGGTCGGCATCATCGTGGGCCATGCGACAGGATCGCTTACGGCGGACTTTGAGGCGCCCTTTGGCAACGATTTTAACTTCCTGATTGCCGATACGGCTGGGGAACAGGATAAGACGAAGCTCATCGACGTACAGATTCCTTCCAGCTTCAGAGCGGAGTTCGGCCTGCAAAGCAACCCGGATTTGATCGGGAAGTCGGTGGTCGTATCGGGTTCACTGGCGGCGTACAACAATTTTGCGGGATTAAAGAATGTAACCGAGATTTCACTATCCCAAGACCAGCCGGGAGAACCGGGTGAAGACCCTGGCGAGGATCCCGGGGAGGACCCGGGTCAAGATCCAGATCCGGGTGACATCCCCGAGCTTCCGGACGGCACCGGCAAGAAGGTGCTGTTTGACAACGCCCACGGCCAAACCGCCGGAGCAGCGGATTGGGTCATTGACGGCGCATTCTCTGACTTTGCCGATGGGCTGCGGGCAGCCGGTTTTACAGTAGAGTCGCTGGACCGGCCAATCCCATATACGTTTGGGGAAACGGCGATTACTTACGAAACATTGGAGCCTTATGACGTCTTTGTAATTCCTGAAGCGAACATTCCGTTTAAGACCGCTGAGCAGGAAGCATTGGTGCAGTACGTGGAAAATGGCGGCGCTGTATTCTTCATCTCTGACCATTATAATGCTGACCGTAACAAAAACCGCTGGGACGCTTCTGAGGTGTTTAACGGTTATCGCCGCGGGGCCTACGAAAATCCGGCGAAAGGGATGACAACCGAAGAGGCCAATTCACCTGCGATGCAGGGGGTGAGCAGCTCCGACTGGTTAGCAGACAACTTTGGCGTTCGCTTCCGTTATAACGCGCTGGGTGACGTGAATGCAACGGATATCGTCAGCCCTTCGCAATCGTTTGGCATTACGGCGGGCGTAGATGCGGTCGCCATGCATGCAGGGTCAACCGTGGCCATTCTCGATCCGCAGAAGGCCAAAGGACTTGTTTACGTCCCTACCGGCGTTCCGGCCTGGGGTAATGCTGTTGATGAAGGCGTCTATAATGGCGGCGGCCGGGCGGAAGGCCCTTATGCAGCCATCGCCAAGCTGGGGCTTGGGAAAGCCGCGTTTATCGGCGATTCTTCGCCGGTGGAAGACGCAACACCCAAGTATGTACGGGAAGAAAACGGGCAGAAGAAAACGACATATGACGGCTTCAAGGAAGTGGACGACGGCCTGTTCCTGGTGCAAACCGTGAAATGGCTGGCATATGACGAGAACTATACTTCCTTTGATCAGGTGCCGGGACTGGTGCTGGATACGCCAACTGCGCTGGACGCAGACGAGGAGCCCGCGGCCACAACCGAGCCGCAGCCGGAGCCGTGGGCACAGCCTGCACCCGGATACAAGTGGTATGATCCAGTTACGTTTAAGCCGGGTTCGTACGGTTCATCACAAGCACCGGAAACGGAGCCGACATTTGCCTTTGTCCATCAAGCGCAGTTGCCAAGCCAGCAAGAATTTCAGATCCGCGTGACTGCAGACGGCTTAACGCCGGGGCAGACGGTATCCGATTTGCGGGTAGGCATCTACCTGGCCGGCGGCGAGCAGATCGCCCGATTCCAGAATGCGGACGGCAGCTGGTCGGATTACAATTACAGCCCGGCGTTTTCGCTCACAGGCGATTCCTTGGGTCATGCATCTAAGGATTTGACCGTTCAGTTGAAGCCGGGGGTAACCGCCACAAGCGCTAACTTACGTCTGAAAAAAGGCAGCGCGAACGAGCTCACGAAGCAGGTGGAGATTGCAAATGTGGATGCCGAGCCGTTGCCGGGCGACCATCCGCCGGTGCCGGAGTTGAGTACGATTGCCGCAGCGCGTGAGGCAGCAGAAGGAACGGTTGTCACGGTTCAAGGAGTGATTATTTCCGAACCGGGGGTATTTGGCGGTCAAGGCTTCTATTTGCAGGACGAGACAGGAGGCATTTACGTCTTCCAAACGGCAGCGGGATATCATGCCGGTGACCTGATCCGGATCAGTGCAACCCGCACATTGTACAACGGGGAAGTGGAACTGGAGAATCCGGTGCTGATCGAGAAGCTGGGAACGGCCCCGCTGCCGCAGCCGCAGGTTCAGGAGGCGGTGACAGAGGCGAACCAGGGTCAGCTAATCACCCTGACTCATGTCGTAGTGCAGGATGTGGTTGCGGCTACTCCGGCAGGTTCCTTTGAATTTAACGCCGTTCGCGAAGACGGCAGCACGACACGGGTGCGGTTTGACGGCCGCACCGGAGTGACGATGGATGCCTTTTTGGCGCTGTACCCGGAAGGTACGTCTGTGGATATCAGCGGGGTTGCCTCCGTCTATCGAGGAACCTACCAGTTGAAGCCGCTGGCCTTGGCTGATGTCGTGCCGAGCACCACCGAAGCGGATTTGACGGCTCCGGTGACGGAACGCGATGTCGCAGGGAAGGAGGGCGCAGATGTCTATAATCAGACGGAAGTTACGGTTACGTTCAACGCAGAGGATGAAGGAGGCAGCGGTTTGGACCGGACGGAGTACCGGGTGAATGGCGGGGAGTGGATTCCGTATACCGAACCGCTGGTGCTTGCAGACGATGGGAAGTATACGATAGAATATCGCTCCGTAGATCGGGCAGGTAACGAGGAAGCGCCCAAGACGCTGTACATTAACGTAGATCGCCTGGCGCCAGAAGTGACGTTCACCGGGGATCAGCAAGTGCTGCAGGTTGCTTCGAGTGTTCCTTTTCACGTTGATGTAAATGACGCGGTCAGCGGGCCAAAATCAACGGCTTACCGGCTTGACGGACGAACCATCACAGGGGTTGCGGAAATCGTTCCGTTCTCGCTATCGGTTGGTACTCACAAACTGACGGTGCAAGCAACGGATGCAGCGGGACATACCATGTCGGTGGATTTTACGTTCCAAGTGACCATCGACATTGCGCACTTAGATGAGCTGGTGGACATGGGCAAAGATCACGGCTATTTCTTAACGAATGGCGCGGCCACCAGCCTACAAGCCCAAATCGCCTCGCTGCAAAAGGCCAAAACTCCACTGGAGCGCGACATCAAGCTCAAGGCGCTGAAGATAACGGTCAGCGTCCAAAGCGGATTAACCATCAAACAGAGCTTCGCAAATCTGATGCTGGAGGATTTGGAGTATATCGGGGGAGAGGCGGCTTAAGCGGCGGGCCTTGGCTAATAATAAGTCGTTCAGAATGGTCCATTCTGAGCGACTTTTTGCTTATTACAAAAAAGCAAGCTTGCTAAGATTGTAAGCGTTTTGTATAATGAGTTATGCAACCGGTTGCAGGTTAAGGAGAGATCATTCGTGTCGAAGATAACGATTCAAGAAATTGCGATTTTAGCGGGTGTTAACAAGGCGACCGTATCCCGAGTGATCAACGGGAATCGGAACATTTCCGAGAAGACTCGGAAGAAAGTCGAAGACATCATGAAGCAGTATAACTATGTCCCCAACTCCATTGCGCGCGGATTGGCGACGAAGAAGACACTTACGGTTGGTTTTTGCTTTGATTACACCAATAAACAGGCCTATGCTAACCCTTATTTCTACAAAGTGCTTCAAGGGATCGAAGAGGTTGTATACAATCACGACCACATGTTTCTTATGATGAGCGATCATGACGGGAAGAATGGCAGATCAACGTTCGAGCGAGTGGTGGTTGAGCGCCGGGTTGACGGTGTTATTATCCCCAATACGCTGCTAAATGAACGGAATTATGAATTGCTGATCAAACATAACATGCCGTTTGTCGTAACCGGTGAAAATACATTGAAGCAAGTGGACGCACCTTGGGTGGATATCGATAACGTTCAGGCCGGTCGGATTCTGACCGAGCATTTAATCGATTTGGGCTGTCGCAACATCATGATTTATGCCGGCGGTGCAACCGCCCAGCGGGACAAATTTCTGAGTGACCGCCTAAATGGCTACCATGAAGCGATGCGTCAACACCACTTGGAACCTCAAGTAATCGAGCATGCTGATGTTTTAAAGAGGCTGTACGATTCCCCTAGATCTGGATTGGAAACGCAACGGCCTGATGCTCTGATCTGCTGTACGCATGAACAGCTTTTCGAAATTTTGGATTGGGAGAATGGTAATCCTCTCTTGGCTGAGCTGGCTTTAGCTACATTTGACAGCTTTCCGATGTCGAAATACTTGAAATACCCGGTGCATTTCGTGGAGATCGACCTGGAAATGATGGGAAAGCAAGCGGCGCAAATGTTGTTCTCTCGGATGAATAAAGAAGAGGGGGTACCGTCGTTTATCTCAATTCCAACCCAAATTGGCAAATAATCGAACAAACTAAACATAATGAGGTATTAAGTTGATGACCCAATATCTGTATCACGACCCGGTAGTAGATGCTACCCTCATTTCTCTGAATGAATTGGAAGTACGCTTAAAGCTTCCTGCTGATGCGAACCAAGTCACGCTAAACTATTGGAATAAATATAAGCAGGAGTATGGTATTCGGAAACAAGCGATGACATTATGGGCGGAATCAGGAGAATTTAAGTACTATCGCACGATATTGACGGGTATGGAATCTCGCATTCGGTACCTTCAATATAATTTCGAGTTTACTGCAAAGGGGGAATCCTATTGGCTGGGCGCTGAGGGATTACGTAAGACGGAGGGAACCAAGGGCAGCTATTCGTATGCCTATGCGGGAGATCGCGACATGGTGAACTCACCGGAATGGATTGGGAACCGGGTATGGTATCAAATCTTCCCTGAACGCTTCTGTAACGGGGATCCAGGAAATGATCCGGAATTTGTGGAACCTTGGGGGAGCGTGCCAACGCGGGACAATTATATGGGAGGTGATCTTCGAGGAATCATCAAGCAATTGGATTACCTGAGCGAACTGGGTATTAATGCATTGTACTTAAATCCAATATTTGCGGCTACGTCGAATCACAGATACGACACCGTAGATTACTTCCAAATCGATCCGCAATTCGGGACAGTACAAGATTTGCAAGAGCTCGTCCAAAAATGCCACGAACACGATATTAAGGTGATTCTCGATCTGGTAATCAATCATTGCGGGTTCTATCATCCCTATTTTCAGGACGTTGTTAAAAATGGAGAAGCTTCGGTATATAAGGATTGGTTCTATATTAACCGGTACCCGGTTCAACGAAGCGAAGATGGATACGACTCCGTGGGCTATTATCAATGGATGCCTAAGCTGCGGACATCGAATCCCGAAGTTCAGCAGTACGTATACGATATCGTTTCCTTTTGGCAGAAGGAGACGGGGATCGACGGCTGGAGAATCGATGTCGCAGATGAGGTGGAAATCAGCTTTTTGCGGGAGCTGAAATCCTGTGTCAAGAAATTAAATCCTAACGCTATCATTATTGCAGAAATCTGGGATGATGCCAAGCGCCTGATGGCGTCTGGCGGTGTGGACAGCGTGATGAACTATGAGCTGCGAACGATTCTGTTCGACTACTGTCTGGATCGTTCCATTCCGCTGACGGAGTTTCATTCCAGACTCGTAAGTTTACTCCATCGGTATTCTTTGGCAGAACTAAATCAAATGTTTAACCTGCTGGGAAGCCATGACACGGAACGAATCTTAACGCGTTGCGGGAATGATGAAAGCAAGCTTCGGCTACTGCTGGCCCTTCAATTCTTCCTGCCGGGGAATCCTACAATATATTACGGGGACGAACTGGGAATGACCGGGGAGAATGACCCAGGGTGCCGCGGAAGCATGCCTTGGCAGTTGGCCACGGCAGAACCATCGTTGTTCCGAGAGTTCCGCACTTGGATTCAGCGTAAAACAACCGATCCAGTACTGCATTACGGCAACACGGAGCTGAGATACCGGGAAGACTCGGAGTGTTACGTCATCCGGCGCTACATCGAAACCGCAGAAGCGGTGCTTCTGATCAACTTCTCGCAAGACCGTCAGGCTTTGGACAACGTGATGAAGCGGTTTGACTTGATTGGCACTTATACACTGGATCATTCGCAGGATACCGGGAACTTGCCTGATTTCATCGGCCCCGGAGAGACGATGCTTTTCCAAAAACGGAATTAAGGAGATCTACCTATGATAAATAAATGGAGCAAGTTATTGCCGATTTTACTCGCCTTGACCCTGGTTTTGGCGGGCTGCGGTTCCAAGGGGAACCAAGAGACGTCGAATGGGACAAGCTCGGACGTGAAGCCGGGCAAGGAAGTTACAATAACGTTCTGGCACCACTACAGTACCGCATCACCGGAAGAGAAGACGTTAAAAGAAGTGCTGATTCCGAAATTTGAACAGGAAAATCCCGGGATTAAAGTGAACCCTGTTGCCTTTACCTGGGAGGACCTGCATAAGAAATTGCAGATCAGCGGCAGTGCCGGCGATTTGCCGGATGTCGCCCGCTTGGACATCATCTGGGTGCCGGAGTTCCAAAAGAGCGGGATGCTGCAACAGTTAGACGCCTTTGAAGATTTTGACGAGGTTGCTGGCAGCTTGCTGGAAGGCCCATTGTCGACAGCGAAGGTAGGAGACCACTATTACGGACTTCCTCTCAATACGAATACCAAGGTGTTGTTCTGGAACAAAGAGATGCTGTCCCAAAGCGGTGTAGAGCAAGCACCTCAGACGACGGAACAGTTCTTCGAGGCTTTGGGCAAAATCAAAAGTAAGTATGAAAAAAGCTGGGGATTCGGCGAACCGGCTCTTCAAGGCTGGAATGTCTTGCCGTGGATTTGGAGCAACGGGGGGGATGTGCTCTCGCCTGACTTTACAACGGCGGACGGTTATTTGAATAGCCCGGCTTCTGTAGAAATTTTGACGAAGCTTAAAAACGCTTACAACGCTGGTCAAATTTCCGGATTTAAGCCTGGTGATGTTGCGGTCACGGAAGGCCATGCGAGCGGAAGTTATGCCATGATGGCGGAAGGCCCATGGGCAGTCGCTCAATTTCAGTCTCAATTCCCTGATTTTGAGGTCGAAATGACTTCATTCCCGGCGGGATCAGCGGGTTCCATTCAAGTGTTAGGCGGAGAGGATATCGGGATCTTTAGTCAAGACAAGCAGGAGGAATCCTGGAAATTTGTGAAGTTCATGGTATCGGAAGCGGCTCAGATTGAGATGGGCAAAATCGGACAAATTCCGGTGAACCTCGCCTCGATGGAGAATGCCGATGTCAAGGCGATCGATTATTATCCACCGTTTCTTGAGCAGTTAAAGACGGCGAAAGCTCGCCCGCCGGTAAGTGCTTGGCCGCAAATTGACGGTGTGATTAATGATGCGATGAGTAAAATTTTCATGACGAATGCGGATGTAAAAACGGAGCTGGATGCGGCAGTTGTTGCCATCGATGCTTTGTTGAAGGAGTAGTCCATTTTCAGGAGAGCGTTTTCCGTAAGGGAGGCGCTCCCTTTTACGAAGGAGTCAACATGACATGCGCAAAAAAAACGGAGCAGCTGGTTACTTGTTCTTTTTGCCCGGATTTTTATTTTTTGCCTTATTTATTCTCTACCCGTTGATCCGGAATTTGATCTACAGCTTTTATGATTTTCGGCTCACGAACATTAATCAACTTAAATTTGTTGGATTAGATAATTATAAGCATGTGTTCGGGGACGAAGTGTTCTGGATTTCGATACGAAATATCTTTATCTACGGAATCATTTCTGTACCCGGCCAAATGATTTTGGGCTTTCTGGTCGCCTATGCACTGTACCAGAACCGTCCCGGAACCAAGACGTTTCGAGTGCTGTACTTCTTGCCGGTGATTACGTCTTGGGTCGTTGCCTCGTTAATCTTTAAGTATGTTTTTGCCGATCAGGGCTTTTTGAATTACGCCATTACGGATATTCTTCATCTGTCGGATCGGACGATCAGTTGGTTAAGTGAACCGGGCAAAGCCTTGATCGTGCTTGGAATCCTTGGGATCTGGAAAGGGGTCGGCTGGGCGATGGTGATCTACATGGCCGCGCTGCAAGGGGTACCCAAAGATCAATATGAAGCGGCTTCTTTAGACGGTTGCAATGCGTGGAACCAAATCCGCTATATCACGCTGCCGTCGATTCGAAGCACGACATTTTTTATCCAAATGATGTTAATTATCGGTGCGTTTAATGTATTTACTTCTGTGTATCTCATCACCAACGGCGGACCGTTGCATCAGACTGAAGTGATGTTAACGAGAATGTATCAGAAGGCGTTCTCCGAGTATGATCTGGGTTACGCTTCCGCGTTATCCTATGTCTTTGCAGTGATCATTGCTGGATTAACGGCTGTGCAGTTCCGTCTGAACAAACAGGAATAGGGGGCGAACCATATGCGCTCGCTGAAAACATTTTGCATCTACGCCCTGCTTGTCGCAGGCGGAGTGATATCGATTTACCCTTTAGTGTATATGCTGCTAACTGCTCTCAAACCTATGACGCTGTTGTTTGAGTTTCCGCCTCGCTTTTTGCCTTCGGAAATGACCTTATCCAATTTCAGAGAGGCGTGGGGAAGTCAAAATTTCGCGTTATATTTGTTGAATAGCCTGCTGGTGACTTTGGCCAGCTTTGCGCTTATTTTTCTGCTGTCTTCTATGTTAGCTTTTGCTTACTCGCGGTTTGACTTTAAGGGAAAAAGCCTCAGCTTTGCGATTATTATGGGAGGCTTGGTGATCCCTAGTTTGACGTTGCTGATTCCCCAGTTCGTCCTGATTCGTCAACTGGGTTTATTTGATTCAAGGTGGGGGCTAATCGTTGTTTACGCTGCAGGGTCCATTCCGTTTACCACGTTCTTGCTTAAAGGCTTTTTCGATTCCATCACTCGGGATATCGATGAATCGGTGGAGATGGAAGGGGGCGGCGCCTGGACGTTATTTGCTTCCATCATTTTGCCTCTCTCCAAGCCGGCGTTTGTTCCAGCCACGATCTTTAACGCGCTGACGGTGTGGGAAGAGTTCCCCTGGGCGCTGACTATCATTAATGATCCGCTGAAGCGGACGTTGCCGATTGCCCTGGCCAATTTCCAAGGGCAGTATACGACGCAATGGGGGATCGTGTTCGCTGGTTCACTGATCGCCGTGATCCCGATTATCTTGCTGTTCTTGCTGCTGCAGCGCTACTTTATCGCTGGCATTACAGCCGGTGCGGTGAAAGGGTAAAACAAGCGAAAAAGCATGAATTCAGCCTTTTGTGCAAACGATTGACCAAACTTTTGAGCCGATGATATAATCCAGCACATAGCGCCCGTTGTCTATGAATATTTGAAACCGCCTGTGGGGGATGATGATTACATGTTCCTGACACAGCTTGTGGAACGTTTCGGGGAAAAGTAGCCATATGATGAATGAGCATACCCCAGAGGGCGAGGGATTCAGCGGCATGGACAACAGGTTTTTACGGGGATTTGTCTGCATCGGGCTTAGCTTCTTAACTGTGTGCGGGCGAAATTCTTCGGACTTCAAATGAAACACGTGCTGCTGAATTTAACGGGATTGGAGTGAGGATGTTGTCGGTACAAAAAGAGTTTCACGGTACCATCGATTACGGAGATGTGACGGTCACCGGGGGAATCTCGGTGTTTGATGCGAAGTTTGATGAGATGTATGTATACGATGGTGATGATTTAGGTGCAGTGTATGCCCCGGAAGAAACTCGTTTTCGTCTGTGGGCCCCCACCGCTTCCGAAGCCTTCGTCGTTCTGTACGAAACGGAGGACGGAATGCCGGTGAAGGAGCTGCCCATGAAGCGGGATGTGCAAGGAACGTGGACCCTGACGGTAGCGGAAGATTGCGGGGGATTATTCTATACGTACCGTGTGAAGGTGGGGGAGCAGTGGAACGAGGCCGTTGACCCTTACGCGAAAGCGGTGGGGGTGAACGGGACAAAGACGGCGATCCTGGACCTGCGCAGCACCAATCCAGAAGGATGGGAGAACGATCAGAAGCCGCCGCTGGCTTCACCGACGGATGCGGTGATCTATGAGCTGCATGTTCGAGACCTGTCGATTCACCCGCAAAGCGGCATCCGTGAAAAAGGCAAGTTCCTCGGCTTGACCGAGGAAGGCACTCGGGGCCCAAATGGCATTCCGACGGGACTCGACCATATTACTGGACTTGGCGTCACGCATGTGCAGCTGCTGCCGATCTATGATTACTCGCAGGAGAGTGTGGATGAGAGCCGTCTGGATGAACCCCATTACAATTGGGGATACGATCCTCAGAATTATAACGTACCGGAGGGCTCCTACTCGACGGACCCCCACAATCCGGCTGCCCGGATCCTTGAGCTGAAACATCTCATCCAAAAGCTGCACGCCCGCGGACTACGCGTGATTATGGATGTGGTGTACAACCATGTATATGATGGATATCTGATTCATTTCACGAAGCTTGTGCCGGGTTATTACTTACGGTACAAGGCGGATCGGACGTTCTCCGACGGAACATTTTGCGGGAACGAGTGCGCCTCCGAACGGCCGATGATGCGAAAATATATTATCGAGTCGATCCTGCACTGGGTGCGGGAGTATCATATCGATGGGTTCCGTTTTGATTTGATGGGAATGATCGACATCGAAACGATGAATGAAATCCGTCGGCGGTTAGACGAAATCGACCCCACGATTCTGACAATCGGGGAAGGCTGGATGATGGAGACAGTGCTCCCCAAGGAGCTTCGGGCCAACCAGGACAACGCCGAGAAGCTGCCGGGCATCGGCATGTTTAACGACGGGATGAGGGATGCGGTGAAAGGGGATATTTTTATCTTTGACCGCAAAGGCTTCATCAGTGGCGGTGACGGCTTCGAGGACGGCGTGAAGCGCGGCGTAGCCGGGGGAATTAACTATGGGGGGCAGCTCAGACAGTTCGCGGTCGAGCCGGTTCAATCGGTGAACTACGTGGAGTGCCATGATAATCATACGTTATGGGACAAAATCGAGCTGTCTACGCCGGGCGCTTCGGACGAAGAACGCCGGGCGATGCACCGGCTCGCCTCCGCGATCGTGCTGACGAGCCAGGGCATCCCGTTCCTCCACGCCGGTCAGGAATTTATGCGTACGAAGGGCGGCGTGGAGAACAGCTATAAATCGCCCATCGAGGTCAACTGGCTCGATTGGGAGCGCTGCGCTGCGCATCAGGACGACGTGTCCTATATGCGCAGCCTGATCGCCTTGCGCAAAGCGCATCCCGCGTTCCGCCTGAAGACGGCGGACGAGATTCGCGCGCATTTGCGCTTTGAGGCAGCGCCGCCGCACGCCGTGGCGTTCACGCTGCGCGACCACGCCGGTGGCGATCCCGACCGCCACCTGTACGTGCTCTACAACGCGAACCCGGGCGCGTTGTCGCTGGAGCTGCCCGCCCTCGGACCGTGGGAGGTCCGGTTTGGCGGCGAGCACGTGCTCGCGCTGGAAGCGGGCGCGAGCGGTGAAGCTGCAGCGGCGTCGCCCGCTGCAGCAGGGGGGCCTCCAGCCGGCGGAGCACGGCTGGAGGTGCGCGGGGTCGGCGTCGTCGTCCTCGCCGTCCCGCGGTAATCGCGCAAGGGCGAGGGGCACGAGCCCCGTTGCCCTTGGCATTGCGCCGGCGGCCGGCTGAGCCTTGCCCGCCGGCGATGGCGGCGTACGCGGAAATAAGCCTCATATTTCCCTTATTTCCGCGTACACGCCCCATTTGAACAAAATAGCGGTAGTTTATGGCCTTAATTCTCCGCAGGAGCCCCCGCAATGGGGCGTTTTGCTCCTGCCGGATTGAAATAAGGCCTTTTTTGTACCGCGATTTGTTCAAATGAAGCCAAAAAAAAACCACCCCCAAACCAATGGGGGTGGTTGCATCAAGCTCAGCGCCGCAGGTTACTGGCGCTTCGCTTGCACTTGGCTGTTCGCATCAACCGTGTAGCTTTGGTCGTAGATGCGGATCGCTGCTGGCGTATCGGATTCGTTCGTGACGATGATGCTGTCGGCAGTGGCGTTGACTTTCAGCCGAGCGCCGCGGAACATCACCTTAAACGAGAACGAGGTCCAGTGCGACGGGATGAACGGATGCAGCACCAGCTCGCCTTCGTGAACGCGCAAGCCGCCGAAGCCTTGCACGATCGCCATCCAGGTGCCGGCCATACTGGTGATATGGCAGCCGTCTTCGGTGTCGTTATTGTAGTTGTCGAGGTCCAGGCGCGCGGTGCGCAGGTACATCTCGTAGGCTTTCTCCTGGTATCCCAGCTCGCAGGCAAGAATCGCATGCACGCAAGGGGAGAGGGAGGACTCGTGAACGGTCATCGGCTCGTAGAAGTCGAAGTTGCGTTTTTTCGTATCCAGGTCGTACCGGTCGCTCAAGAAATACAAGCCTTGCAACACATCGGCTTGCTTAATGAAGCACGAGCGCAAAATCCGGTCCCAAGACCAGTTCTGGTTCAGCGGCAGATGCTTCGGATCCAGATCCTTCACTTGAATCAGTTCTTTATCCAGGAAGCCGTCCTGCTGCAGGAACACGCCGCGCTCCTCATCGTACGGATAATACATATTGTCGATGATGTGCTGCCATTGCTTCGTTTCCGCTTCTTGAAGCCCCAGCTTCTCCACAAGCGCCGCATAGTGCGCAGCATCTTGGGCTTTGAGCTCTTCCAGCACTTCCAGCGTGTATTCGAGCGTCCAGGCAGCGATCCGGTTCGTGTACCAGTTGTTGTTGACGTTGTTCTCGTATTCGTTCGGGCCGGTGACGCCAAGCATCACGTATTTACCCTTCACTTGCGAGAAGTTCACGCGTTCTTCCCAGAAGCGGGAGATTTCAACGAGGACTTCCAGGCCGTATTCGCCCAGATAGGCTTTATCTCCTGTATAGTTAACGTAGTTATAAATCGCATATGCGATCGCCCCGTTCCGATGGAGCTCCTCAAATGTGATTTCCCATTCGTTGTGGCATTCCTCGCCGTTCATCGTTACCATCGGGTAGAGCGCGCCTTTTGTGAAACCAAGCTTTTGGGCGTTCTCTTTGGCTTTTTCCAAATGCTTATAGCGGTAAATCAGCAGGTTGCGGGCGATATCGGACTCCGCTGTGCTGAGGTAGAATGGCAAGCAATAAGCTTCCGTATCCCAATAGGTGCTGCCGCCGTATTTTTCACCGGTGAAGCCCTTAGGCCCGATGTTCAGTCGGTCGTCCTCGCCGCTGTAGGTTTGGTTTAATTGAAAAATATTAAAACGAATCGCTTGCTGCGCCGCCACGTCACCTTCGATGATGATGTCGCTCATTTCCCATTTCTTCGCCCAAGCTTCTGCTTGCTCTTTCTTCAGCGTATCGAAGCCGGCCTCTTTCGCGGAGTGCAGGGCGGCCGTGCCCACTTTCACCAACTCGCCAAGCCCATGATCGCGGGAGGTCACATTCGCAACATATTTGTACAACGTTACCGTCTCACCGGAGACCGCTGCCACGGCCACTTCGGCGGAGACAAACTTCTCTTGCTCGTGGAACGCAGGGGTGAGCTCCAGGCTTTTCCCACCTTGCTCCACATCAAATGCCATCACCGAGGTGACGTGGAAGTCGAGCTTTTTCGTCTTTACGGTTAAGTAGGAGACGTCGGTACCGGCGGATTTTTCCACCTCAAGCCAGAATTTCTCATCATAGTTGGAATCCTTATTCATGACGTCGCCGTCGAGATAAGGCGCGAAGCGCAGTTCCCCGTTGAAGTTGAGCGGCGTTACCGCGTAACGGATGGCGCCGATCTCATGACGTACGATGCTGACGAATCGCAGTGCTTCCACAGCCAGTTCCTTGCCGTCCTTCATCACGGCGGTAAAGCGGCGGTAGAGGTAACCTTCCTTCATGTTCAACTCTCGAACGAAATCCTTCACCTGACATTCGGCCAAATCCAGCGCGACGCCGTCTACAAATACGTTAATACCAATCCAGTTAGTGCTGTTCAGCACTTTGGCAAAATATTCGGGATAACCGTTCTTCCACCAGCCCACCCGGGTTTTGTCCGGATAATACACGCCAGCCATGTAGCTGCCTTGCAGAGAAGGTCCACTGTACTGCTCCTCGAAATTCGCACGTTGACCCATATAACCGTTGCCGATACTGAAGATACTTTCCGAAATTTCATGATTCGCCGGATCAAACGATTCTTCCAGAATGGACCAGGGATCCACTTTCAAATACTGTTTCACATTAACCGCTCCTTTAGTCATTTCAAATAGATTAGTCTGTAAAAAAAGAACGAGAGGTATTCACACTTGGGGCTTATTCCGCGCTCGCGGCGATTTGCTGCAGCAGGGTGATCGAAACATCGCCCAGCGAGGAGACAACCCGATCCGCTTGCCCCAGCGTATCGGGCGAACCGATGCCGATGCAGCGCATGCCTGCGCGCCGGGCTGCTTCGATGCCGGCCTCTGCATCCTCGAACACGACGCAGGCTTCAGGGGCCACGCCGAGCTCCTGAGCGCCAAGCAGGAAAACTTCCGGATCGGGCTTGGCGCTGGAGGTGCGAGTGCCGTCGATGATCGCGTCAAAGTACGGGGTAAGCCCGGTATTCCGCAAAATGATCGGGGCGTTCTTGCTCGCTGATCCTAGCGCGGTCTTCAATCCGTTTTCCCGGCACTGCTGCAAGAACTCCAGCGCTCCCGGCAGAATTTCCGACGCGTCCATTTGGGAGATGTACTCGACATACCAGTTATTTTTGCGTTCAGCCAGCTCCTGCTTGACGCTGTCTTCCAGTTGAAGGCCGCCCACGCTAAGCAAGATGTCGAGCGAGGCCTTGCGGCTGACGCCTTTCAGCTTCTCATTGTCCTGTTCGGTAAATTCGAAGCCGAGCTCGGCGGCCAGCCGTTTCCAGGCGAGATAGTGGTATTTCGCGGTATCCACGAGCACGCCGTCGAGATCAAATAAACAAGCTTGAATGGGATTCATAACGAACCTCCTCTATGGTGGATTTAGCGCAAACGTTTGAACAAAGCGTGAAAAATAAAGGAAGCGTGAGCTTCCGTTTATTTTTTCTCCAATGTCTAATGCAACCTGTTGCCTCAAGGCTTCTTGGGAACCGAATACATGGACGACTCACGAACCATCAGCCGATGCGGAATAATTTGCCGTTTCGGATACACCTTGTCGCCGTTGTTCTGAACCGCTTGGATCAGCACTTGCGAAGCCGTATAGCCCAGATTGTAAATGCCGATATCCATGCTGCTCAGCGGCGGCGTTGAAAGCTCGGACAACGGAATATTGTTGAAGCTGACCAGGCATAAGTCTTCAGGTACCTTGTACTTCAGCTCATGCAGGCCGCGAAGCACGCCAAACGCTACGACGTCATCGATCATGACCAGGGCCGTCGGACGGTCCGGTAGATTCATGAAGAACGACATAGCCCGATAGCCGCTGTCCTGCAAAAACTCACCTTCGACAATCCATTCGGGCCGACTCTCCAAGCCTGCATCTCGAAGCGCATCCTGATAGCCCTTCAATCGGTCCTTGGAAACGACGAGCTCCGGTGGTCCGCTGACGAACCCGATCCGTTCGTGGCCTAACGCGATCAAATGCTTCGTGGCGTCGTACGACGCCTGGATATTATCGTTATCCACCGTCAGAATATCAGGATATTCTTCGCTGCGCCCAATGAGTACAAACGGATGACCCCCTTGATGGAGGAACTCGATCACCGGATCGTTCTGCCGGGAATACAGCAAGATGACCCCGTCCACCCGGCGGCCGTTCAGCAGTCTGGATACACTTTCGACTTCCTCTTTCTCATTGGCTCCGGAGCTGATCAGCACGTCGTAGCCCAAGCGGCTGGCTTGGGTGACAATGCCGCGAATCAGTTCCATGAAGAAGAAGTTAGAGAACAACTCCTCGGCGGACTTTGGCAGCAGGATACAAATGCTATTTGTCGTTTTGGAGACCAAACTCTTGGCCATAATGTTAGGGTGATAGCCAAGCTGGTCCATAATGAGCTTTACTTTACGCGAGGTCTCCTCGCTGATTCTAGGATGATTGGACAGCACCCGGGACACGGTAGAGGGCGATACGCCGGCCTTTTTGGCAACATCCTTAATGGTGACAGCCATAAAAAACCTCCTCTGTGGAACCGTTTGCTTTACACTGTAATATTAATCTAAAGAATTCTGAAAGTAAATAGAGAATCTAGGGATAACCCCTTATAGCACCGCAGGATTTACCTGTTGTTCTCTTCGAAAATGGGCGTCAAATGCAGGGATTTCATGTGATTTTTGCGCAAACGTTTTACCTGCAAAAAAGAATGCAGCCGGCCCATTCTCTCCTCGAATTCGGGCCGACTGCAGGGTTAAAAAGCTGTTGATCATTAGGCTTGCGTTAAAACGGCATAACCGTATGCTGGAAGCTTAACGGCAAGTTTGCCGTCTGTGGTGTTGTAGGTTTGACCGCTGAAGGCATCGCGCCACGTGTTCCCATCCGCAGGGATCGTAAAGGTCTGCCCGGCATCGTAGTTGTTCAGCAGGACAAGCACTTTCTCCCCGTTCAGTACGCGTTCATAAGCAAGCTTCGAGCCGCCTTTCTCGGCGAGCAGGAATTTCAGGCTGCCGGTGCGCAGTGGAGCCAGCTGCTTGCGAACCTTGATCAGCTTCTGATAAAACGCGAACAAGTCATGATCTTGGTGCTTCGGATCCCATTCCATACATTTGCGGCAATCCGGATCCGGTCCGCCGTCGAGGCCGACTTCGTCGCCATAGTAAATACAAGGCGTTCCACTGTACGTAAATTGGAACAGGGCGGCCAGCTTCATTTTAGCTTTGTTGCCATCGCATAGTGTAAGCAGGCGCGGTGTGTCATGGCTGTCCAGCAGATTAAACGCCACTTCACTTGCTTGGAGCGGATAACGGGACAGCTGCTTACCAATCGCATTGGCGAAGCCCTCGGCATCCAATGTGCCGCGTACGACAAAGTCCAGCACGGCTTCGGTAAACGGATAGTTCATCACGGCATCAAATTGGTCCCCTTGCAGCCAGGCGGAGGACTCATGCCAAATCTCACCCAAGATGTAGGCGTCCGGGTTGGCCGCTTTTACCACTTTACGGAAATCACGCCAGAAGGCATGATCCACTTCGTTGGCGACGTCCAGCCGCCAGCCGTCGATGCCCACTTCCTTAATCCAGAACTCCGCAACTTTCAACAAGTATTCTTTAACTTCCGGATTCTCCGTATTCAGCTTAGGCATCAGCGGCTCGAAAGCAAATGTATCGTAACTTGGCACGCCGTCCTTCACTTGCAGCGGATACTCGCGCACATGGAACCAATCTTTGTAGCGGGATTTTTCACCTTTCTCCATCACGTCAACGAAAGGAGCGAAGGTTTTGCCGGAGTGGTTAAATACCGCGTCGAACAGTACCTTGATTCCGCGCTCATGGCAGGCTTGAACCAGCTTCTTGACCGTGGCAATGTCGCCGAAATGCGGGTCGATCTTCATATAGTCCGCGGTATCGTATTTATGGTTTGTCGTCGCTTCAAACAACGGAGTAAAATAGATCCCGGTAATGCCAAGCTCGCTTAAATGATCGAGATGATCGATGACGCCTTGTAAATCCCCGCCAAAAAAGTTGTCGCGCTCCGGTTTGCCGCCCCAAGGCAGAACGCCTTTTGGATCGTTGCTTGGATCGCCATTGGCGAAGCGTTCGGGGAAAATTTGATAGAAGATGGCGTCTTTCACCCAGGCCGGCGGCGTAAAGACATCAACTGGATTAATGAACGGGAATTCGAACAGCCGTTCAGGACCGGAAGGACGCTCTTTCGTAAACTCACTTTCTGTCATCCAGATTTGCTCGTCGCCGGACTTTAGCAGAAAGCCGTATCTCGTTCGGCGCAGCGGCGGTTGGTAGGTACACTCCCAATAATCGAACATTTCGTCGCTGATCATCAGGGTCATCGGAATCAGTTCTTTGCTTTGATCCCACATGTATTTGTCCCCCACAAAGGCGTAGACCTCGGTGAGATCGTTCTTCTTCGCGCGCAAGCGCAGATGAAGCGTTTTGTGGTCGTAAGCATAAGTCCAGTTCAGCTTAGGGCGATGATAGACCGCTTCAAGTAACATGATGAATCCCTCCTAGTGGATTGTGGACAGCTTTGTCCGCCAGGCCCCCGTATCCACTTGCTTTGGAAGCAAAAAAAGCACATCCAAGCCGAAGAAACGGGCCGAGGATGTACCTTTCGATAACAGTGCCTTCAAATTGTGTAACCGAACGGCAAAGCTAGTATTGCTCTCATTGATCCGGATTATAACACTGTTCAAACCATTGCACAAGATGATTAAGAAGTCATGTTTCTGTAAAGCTGATGATTGAGGATAAACTTAGCGGCGACATAGGAGAGTGTCCCGAAAATCACGAAAATTTTGCGCAAATATGCAACGTTTCCTTGTCTCAAAATAAAGTTGCGCAATTACAAAAAATGCGAATTTCGAAGCAAACAAAAGAAAAACGGAGAAAGTAGATGATTAACCCGTGTTCACCCTTTGTGCAAACGTTTTTACAACTCTCAGAGCATGATGTATCATGGGGGCGTGGATAAAGCGCTTTCGGGCGGGAAATACTAAACTATCCCGGGAAGATGCTGCGGAGGAGTCATAGTTTCAGGTATTTTCTGAAAACGTTTGCGCGTCACGTCTTTAAAATTAGGAGGGGTTATAGTCATGAAGTTCAAAAAGGCATTGACCTTGATCGCAGCGCTGTCCTTGGTTGTTTCGATCACTGCTTGCGGATCGGGCAACAATAACGGCGGCAACAACGGAAGTGCGAATGCTCCGGCGAATCAGACGGAAAATACGGGGAATACCGGTGCTGGGGAGAACGCTTCCGCTGATGTGATTGTTCCGGAAGAGGGCGCTGAGCTCCTCATTTGGGAAAGTAAAGAAGAGAAAGTATTCACTGAAGAAATGGCCAAACAATTCACTGAAAAATACGGCGTACCTGTAAAAATTGAAGAAGTATCGCCAACCGACCAAATCGGGAAGTTGACGCAAGACGGACCGTCCGGTCTGGCAGCCGACGTGCTGATCGTCCCTCATGACCACTTGGGGAACGCAGCGACTTCCGGCTTGATTCTGCCAAACGATGCCTTCGCCGAAGAAACGACGAAGAGCAACACGGAAGCTGCTATCCAAGGTGCCACCTATGACGGCGTTCTGTACGGTTATCCAAGAGCAGCTGAGACGATGGCTTTGTTCTACAATAAATCGCTCATTCCAGAAGCACCTAAAGACTTTAAAGACGTTCTGGAATTCAGCAAAACATTTACCGACAAATCCAAAAACAAATACGGCATCATGTGGGAAGTCGGCAACATGTACTTCAACTATCCGTTTATCGCGAGCACCGGCGGTTACCTGTTCGGCGATAACGGCACAAACCCAGACGATATTGGTTTGGCTAACGATGGCGCAATCGAAAGCTTGAAAGTGTTCCAAAGCTTGAAGGAAGCTCTGCCGATCAACAGCGGCGACATCAACCCGGACATCAAACGCAGCTTGTTTAACGAAGGCGACGTGGCAATGGACATCAACGGTCCTTGGGAATTGGCAGGATACAAAGCCGCTCTCGGCGACAACCTGGGTCTTGCTCTATATCCTTCCATCAACGGCAAAACAGCGATCACCTTCTCCGGTATTAAAATTTGGGTCGTAAACTCCTTTACGAAATACCCGAATGCAGCTAAACTGTTCGCTCATTTCGCTTCCACGAAAGATGCTCAGTTGCTGCTGAATGAAAAAGTCGGCGCCGTACCGACGAACCTGGAAGCGCTGGAAACCGATCAAATCAAAAACGATCCTTTCGTTTCCGTCTTTGCTGAGCAAGCGAAGAACTCCCAGCCGATGCCTTCCATTCCGGAAATGGCTAATGCTTGGGCTCCTGTTAACGCTGCGCTTCCGGAAATCTGGAATAACAATGCAGATCCAAAAGCCGCGATGGAAAATGCCGTGACACAAATTCGGGATTTGAACCAAGGGGCAACAGAGTAAGGCAGAACGAACTGTCACCCAGTGAGGGAAGGTTGAGCCCGCCGCTGATAGCGGCGGGTCATCCTTAATTTCCCAAGGGAGAGGAGAAGGAAGGGAAATGGACCGACACCAACATCGGGATCGGGCGACGCTTTTGTCGATACTGTGCATGGGCCTGGGACAACTCTACAACCGACAATATATCAAAGGGTTGTTGTTCGTCCTTTTTGAAGCATTTAGCGTGATCTATTTGATCCGGAACTTAGGGTTTGCGCTCTGGGGAATCGTTACGCTTGGCGAAACGCCAAGAACCGGAGCCAATATGAACGGCAACTGGGATCACTCGATCTTCATCATGATCCAAAGCTTGATTACGCTGCTGTTTGTGGCGGTTTTTGTCATCGTATATATTATGAACGTTCGCGATGCCCGCAACATTGGGCTGGAACGGGACAAAGGCAAGACGCCCAATAACTTTAAACAAACGATACGTTATGTACTGGATTACAAGTTTGCTGTTGCATTTTTGAGTATTCCCGCCCTCGGGATTTTATTTTTCACCGTAATGCCGATTCTGTTCATGATTCTGCTTGCGTTCACCAACTATTCGGCGCCGAAGCACATTCCGCCGGCCATGCTGGTCGATTGGGTTGGCTTCGAGACCTTTAAAAACCTGGTGGCGCTCAAAACCTGGAGCCATACCTTTTACGGCGTATTGACCTGGACGATTATCTGGGCGATTTTGTCCACGGTAACGACTTATTTTGGCGGTATGCTTGTCGCGTTACTGATTAATCAGAAGGGCATTCGTTTCAAAGGGTTATGGAGAACGATCTTAATTCTTCCTTACGCAATTCCGCAGCTGATTTCGCTGCTTGTAATGAGAAATATGTTTAACGGCCAGTTTGGTCCAATCAACCAGTATCTTGGTTATTTCGGACTTGGCGGGTTGCCGTGGTTAACCGACCCGTTCTGGGCGAAAGTGACCGTTATCGTCGTGAATATGTGGGTGGGGATTCCGGTCTCCATGCTGCTGATTCTGGGCGTACTTACGACGATTCCCAAAGATTTGTACGAGGCAGCGGAAGTGGATGGAGCAACCGGGTTCCAGAAATTTAAGATCGTTACGCTGCCGATGATTTTGTTCACGACGGCACCTACGCTGATCACCCAATTTGCCGGCAACATCAACAACTTTAACGCCATCTTCCTATTAACGGGCGGCGATCCGGTGAAGGGCGATTATCAATATGCCGGTGCGACCGACCTCCTGGTGACGTGGCTGTACAAGCTGACGTTGAACCAAAACAAATACAACATGGCCTCTGCGATCGGGATCATCATTTTCATCATTATCGCTTCGTTCTCGATTTACAACTACCGCAGAACCAAGTCGTTTAAAGAGGAGGATATGATCCAATGAGCAGACGGAAAATCCGAAATGCGATTCGTCTGGGCGCCAGCTACATCGTGCTGATCCTGCTGTGTATTGCCGCCGTCTACCCTGTGCTTTGGGTCGTCTTCGGTTCGTTGCGGCCGGGTAAATCGCTTTACAGCAAAACGTTGATTCCGGAGAAGTTTACGTTTGAACATTATCAAGAACTGTTTACATCCCAGACCTATCTGTTTGGCACCTGGTACCTGAATACGCTGAAAATTGCGGTTTGCTCTATGATTCTGGGCGTGCTGCTGACGCTGCTTACGAGCTATGCGCTCTCCCGGTTCCGGTTCCGCGGACGCAAAACGGCGCTTTCCGGTCTGCTCGTGCTGGGGATGTTCCCGGGATTCATGAGTATGATCGCCATCTATCTGCTGCTGCGGGAGATGCAGCTGCTGGATACGCATTTGGCTCTGATCATCGTATATGCAGCTGGTGCCCCGCTCGGCGGCACGTTTATCGCCAAAGGCTTCCTCGATACGATTCCGCGATCGTTGGATGAAGCGGCACGGATCGATGGAGCGAGCAACTTCCTGATCTTCCGGCGCATCATTCTGCCGTTGTCCAAGCCGATGCTGACGTATATGGCGCTAACCCAATTTGTCGGTCCTTGGGTTGACTTCATCTTTGCTCGGCTCGTCCTGCGGACGAAGGAAAACTGGACGCTGGCCGTCGGGATGTGGGATATGGTCAGCAGTAATCAGAACAGTAACTTTACGCTGTTTGCCGCAGGGGCGGTTCTGATCGCACTCCCGATCACGATCTTGTTCATGTTCCTGCAGCGGCTGCTTGTTGACGGCTTAACTTCGGGCGCCAGCAAAGGATAATGCAGCAAGAGATGAGCGACACCTGGGTATAGCCTCAGTTAAGTGGGGTTATACCCTTTTTTTATAATGGGGGCTTAATTGAATCCTATATATACATAAATCAAAAGGGGATGCGGAAATGAAGAAGCTTCGCGGTGGGCGGCACTGGAATTCCGTGGGCCTAAAGATGTTTGTCGTCGTATTTGCAGCAGTCGTCGTGTTGTCCGTCGTGTTAGGGTTCAGCTCTTATCGGGCATCCCGGGAGATTATCCGGGAACAGGTGGCTTCCGCCTCCACTCAGGCGGTGGAACAGGCCGCGGACAAGCTCGACTTCTTGTTCCAACAATATGAAGCTACGTCGCGGCAGTTGGCTGTGGATCAGACGCTAAGGAGCGATCTGGAGACGGTGACCCAGCCGGGGATCGGAACTGTTGTGAAGACCCAAGCCGAGGACCGGATTCGCAAGAAATTGGACGCGTTGAAGAGTGCGGATGAACGCCTCCTGGGAGTGCGTCTCGTTTCGAAGGACCTGGAAGACGTGAAGTCGTACAAGTCTTCAGGAGTCAGCTCGGTGCGTTCGGATGAGGCGGTGGAAAGCCGGATGAGGAAAGTCTTGGATGCGACTGGCGAGCCCGTGTGGTTCCCCGCGTTGCAGAAAGGTTTTTTTAACGCTTATACCGAGCCCACGATCACGATGGCCCGCTTGCTGCGGAATATTAATCACCCGGAGTCGGAGTATATTCTGCTGTTTGAGATTAAGGCGCAGGCACTCGGGGATATTTTAGGCAACCTCCAAATCGGAAAGACCGGACAGGTGCGGGTGCTTACCGCCGATAACCGGATTGTCCATGCGAACGATGTCGCGCTTCTGGAGATGGAATCCGTCATTAAGGTGGATGCGAAGCAGGTGGAATCGGGAGAAAGTTCATTCCAAGCGGCAGACGAGCAAGGAGTACAGCAACTGGTCGTATTCCGACCATTGCAAACGGTCGACTGGCGGATTGTCGGGTATGCTCCAGAGAGCGACTTCTTGAGTGCGACGGACCGGCTGCTTCTCGTCATGTGGGTCGTCCTTATGGGCGCTGTGGTTGTTGCCGCTCTGATCGGCTATTTCCTGGTGCGCATGGTCGGTCGGCCCTTGGAGAAGTTGTGCCGGCTGATGGAGGAAGGTGAACGCGGAAACTTGCAGGTGCGTACCCGCTTTAAAGGAAATGACGAAATCGGTCGGCTGGGACACAGCTTCAATCGGATGCTGGAGCAGATTTCGCAGCTGGTGGAACGGACAAATGGCTCGGCCGTAGAGCTGTTGGCTACGGCGGAGAATTTGACGAAGGCGTCGCGGGATACATCGCAGACCGCCGCTGAGATTGCGCAGGCGACCGGTGAAATTGCCGCCGGAGCTGAGAGCTTGGCCGTGGAGGCGGACAAGGGGACCGAGACAGCGGAACGGATCGGCGATCAAATGAGCCGAGTGGCTCGTCTGAACGCGGCGATGGACGAATCCGCCGGTCGTGTCATCGAGGTCAGCCGCAATGGGGAAGCGCACATGGAGCAGCTGGTGGAGAAGACGGAGGCGGTGTCGCGGATGACGGCGCTGTTGGAGGAGAATTCGGCGAAGCTCAGCCAAAGCACCCAGTCGATCCGCTCGATCCTTGCCCCGATGGTGGAGATGACCAAGCAAACGAACATTTTGTCGTTAAATGCTTCGATTGAAGCGTCTCGTGCCGGGGCAGCCGGCAAAGGGTTTATGGTCATCGCCGGAGAAATTCGTGAGCTGGCAGCCGCTTCAGGGGAATCGATCCAAACTGTATCGGCGATTACCGAGGAAATCCAGGAGGCGATCGGCCAAACGGTGGAGGTGCTGACGGGGATCGCGCCATTATTCGTGGCCCAGACCGAGGCGGTCAAAGAAGCAGCCGGCATCTTCCAGAACGTCAAAGGGGAAATGGAGCAGTTCATAAAGGAAATCCGGAGTTCTTCCGCCTCCGTTCAGGAGCTGCTGCAATCGCAAGCGACCTTGCAGGAATTTGTGGACACGGTCAGTTCGGTGGTGGAGCAAACCAGCGCCTCCACCGAAGAGGTGGCCTCCATGTCTCAAGAGCAACACCGGGTCAGCGCGGAGCTGGTCCATCTGTCGGCTCGTTTGGAGGATCTGGCAGGGCAACTGCAGCGCTCGCTCAGCGCGTTCCAGGGTGAAGGTACGGCGAGTCAATAACACGAGCCAATACCAGTTGGACGTTGGTTGGGCGCGTGGCGCTTGTGCTTCTCATATGGTTGATGTTAGTGATGTTGCTCATGTGGCTGATGGCTGATGTAGCTCATGTTGTTCGTGTCGC
>NZ_BILV01000043.1 GCF_004000745.1 Paenibacillus barengoltzii NBRC 101215 | reverse complement strand
CTAAGAGATTCAGGTTCCATTCGCTAACCGGCAAAATGCTTGGAATGATTGTGCTGCTTATGACGATTTGTGCCGTTTCTTTCACACTGGTGTCCTATTACGAGGTCCAACGATCCATGACCAGTCAGATGAAGAGCGACGGGACTACCCTGGTGACGAATATTAAACGCGAAATTATCAGCAATGAAATGTTGGATATGGAGCAGCTGCAGAAGATGTTCCAAATCATCATGGAGGAAGGCAACGGGAACCTCGTTTATGTCTCTCTTTTTGATCCCCAAGGGAATTTGATCGTATCGGATAACAGTCAACTTCCAGGGAAGTCCGCAAAGGAAGTAGACGCTGTCACTTCTGCCTCGGTCACGAAGTCAGACGTGGATTTGACCACCATTGTTGCGAACCAAGAGACAACGGGCAAAATGCTAAAGATGGCCAGCGGTGAGAAGGTTTATAATATTTCGACCGAATTTACCTATAACCAGGAGCTTTCCGGCGCATTAAATGTGGGGATTTCGCTGGAAAGCATGAACGAGCAAATCCGCGACGCGTTGATCGAAACCATCGGCATTTCGCTTTTGATTATGCTGCTCGCGATTGTCTTGGGCCTATTTATGGGACATCGGATGATCCGTCCGATTACGATGATGTCCAAATGTATCAAACGATATGCCGCAGGGGATTTTACCGAAGAATTTCACCATCATAGTCAGGATGAAATCGGCAAAATGGCCGAGGATCTAGCCCATATGCGCAGCAAGCTGGGCGGGATGATGGAGAACATCCAGCTCCGTGCCGGCCAAGTCACCCATGGTTCGCAGCAGCTCTCGTTGATGATTGGGGAGAGCTCACAGGCGGCGAAGGAGATTTCAACGGCGACGAATGCGCTGGCGACAGGATCCAGCGATCTTGCGGTGAATGCGCAGGAGGGGTTTGAGCGATTGCATAGCTTGGCTGAAGAGATTCTTGCCCTGACCGCGCGGGCAGATCAGATGAAGGCAAGTATTGAAGAGACGCAGGAAGCCAACCAAACCACGCTGAACAGCATGAAACTATTGCAGAAGGCGATCCGTGAAAACGCCGAAGTCAGCGTGAACATCGAGGAGCAGGTGAACGACCTGAGCGACAAATCGCAGTCGATCACCCAGGTGACGACCGTGATTAAGGCGGTTGCCGAGCAAACACACTTATTGGCGCTGAACGCTATGATCGAAAGTGCAAGGGCTGGCGAACAAGGTCGGGGCTTTGCGGTAGTGGCGGAGCAAATTCGCAAGCTGGCGGAACAAACGACAGGTTCGGTGCAGGGGATCGAGGAGATGGTGCGGGACGTGGCTGCTGCGGTTGAGAAGACCCGGGAGTATATGCACCAGGGGACCGAAGTCATTACTCGGACGAGCGAGGTGTCGCGGGAGACGGGACAAGCGTTCCGGCAAATCGATCAGACGATCCATCAGATGATTGCAGGCATGCAAGAGCTGATCGAAGGCATCACGCAAGTAAACAGCGACAAAAACGAAGTGATCGGCACCATCGAAAACATCTCCTCCATCGCCCAGGAATCTACGGCATCGACTGAGGAAATCTCGGCTTCTACCGAAGAGCAACTCGCCAGCATGGAGCAGGTGTCCGCTTCGGCCGTCGAGATGAAAGAGATCGCCGACGATTTGCATCGGATGGTGGGACAATTTAAGTTCTAAGTTGATAGCCACCAAGAACACCCCGTTTCTCTCAATTTTTTCGGAGGAACGGGGTGTTTTTTCTTCCGCTTCAGATATTTTGCTTTATAATAGAACCCAGGCAATGGCTTGAACGATGACATGAGAGGTGGAGGGTGGATGAAGACGACAGAGCTGGCTGTTCCCCGATTAGGGGTGGGCGCGGTCATTCGGAATGATCGGGGAGAGATTCTGATGGTGCTGCGTAATCGGGAGCCGGAAAAGGACACTTGGAGCATCCCCGGCGGCAAAATCGATATCTATGAGACGATGGAGCACGGCGTTGTGCGGGAAATCAAAGAAGAGGTGAACCTCGACATCGCAGTCATTGGGGTACTGTGTACGGCAGAGACGATCCGACCGGAAAAGGCAGAGCATTGGGTCTCGGTGATTTACGAAGCGGAGATTGTTGGCGGCGAGCTGCGGAATATGGAGGAAGGGGGCGCGATCGGGGCGATCGACTGGTTCCCGCTCCATCGCTTGCCGGACAAGCTGGCTAGTTTCACAACGGCTGCGGTTGCGGCGTTAAGGCAACAGAAGTAGGCGGGGAATAAGAAAAAGGGGAGACCTGTTCCATCAGCGTGGATATCGGTCTCCCCTTTCGTTGGAACGAGCAATCATCCGCGTTTGGCCAATGACAGGCGAAGCTCGCGCCGCAGCCCGCGCACCTGCGCGTACACGGCGACGAGCTGCGTCAACAGGCCGGCGATGCATACACCGGTCCAGCCGAAATGCGCATAGCTGAACGAGCCGATCCCGGAGCCCAGAGCTCCGCCGATGAAATACGATACCATATAGATCGTATTGATACGGTTGCGGTACTCGTCGCTGATGGCGTGGATGCGGGCCTGGTTGGAGATCTGTGTCGACTGGACACCAAGGTCGAGCAGAATGACGCCGACAACCAAGCCCGCCAAGGTGTAGCCGAAGCCGAGCATGCAGGCGTAGGCGAGGATCACCGCGCCCATGCCGATGGCGATGGTGAAGCGCGGGCTGCGCCGATCGGCCATCCGCCCGGCGACCGGCGCAGCCATGGCCCCGACGACGCCGATCAGGCCGAACAGACCGGCCGCGTCAGGGCCAAGACCGAAGCGCGGTTCGGCCAGCAGAAATGACAGCGTCGTCCAAAACACGCTGAAGGCGGCGAACATCATGCCGCCGTTCAGCGCCGCTTCGCGCAGCAGCGGCAAATCTTTAATGAGTGACGCCATCGAGCGGAACAAATCCCCATACCCGGCTGTGGTCGCGGACGGGGACTTGGGCAGGCGGAACGCTAAGAAGAAGGCCAGAAGGATCATGAGGCCGGAGGCGATGAAATAAACAGCCGGCCAGCCGAGATATTCGCCCACCAGCCCGCTGAACGTCCGGGAGATGAGAATCCCGATCAGCAGTCCGCTCATGACGGTGCCGATGATCCGGCCGCGCTCCTTCGGGTCGGCCAGTTGTGCAGCGAGGGGCACGATCAGCTGAGGGACGATGGAAGTGAAGCCCACAGCGAACGAGGCGATGCTCAGGATGAGGCTGTTCCAGGCAAAGGCCAGAAACAGAAGGGCGCCAGCGGAGCAGACGAGCATGAACAGGATCAGCTTTTTTTTCTCACGGATATCGGCCAGCGGCAGGATCATCAGCATCCCAAGGGCATAACCGACTTGCGTCAGGGTAGCCGCGTACCCCACCTGGGATTGCGTAACACCAAACGAGCCGGCAATCTCTGCCAGCAGCGGTTGAATGTAATAGAGATTCGCCACTGCGATGCCGGCGGTGACCGCCATGATCAATACTAGAAACCGGCTCAGACGAATCGGCGTGCTATCGGCAGGCATCTTGTTTCGGCCCCTCCTTTCGACAAATTGGGCAAAAAAACAACCTAAGTCCTGTGGAAACGGGGCTTAGGTTGTTTCGCTTATGGACTCTAAGCTTATGGCAAAATGTTCCCTGCCGCACGGTAAATTTCGTACCATTCTTCACGGGTCAAGCGGACGTCGCTGGCTTTGATGCAGTCTTTCAAGCGGTCGATGTTCATCGTACCGATGACCGGTTGCATTTGGGCCGGATGACGCAGCAGCCACGCGATGGCGATCGTCGTATTGGTCACACCGTATTTCGCGGCGATTTCGTCAATTTTTTGGTTCAGCTCAGGGAACTTCTCGTTGCCGAGGAAGACGCCCTCAAAGAAACCGTATTGGAACGGCGACCACGGTTGAATCGTGATATCGTTCAAGCGGCAGAAGTCCAGTACGCTGCCGTCACGGTTAATCGCGGCTTCGTTTTCCATATTTACGTTAATGCCCGCCGAGATCATCGTGGTGTTCGTGATGCTCAGCTGCAGCTGATTGGCGACAATCGGCTGTTTCACGTATTTTTGCAGCAGTTGGATTTGCATAGGGTTCTGGTTGGATACGCCGAAATGACGTACTTTACCCGAGCTATGTAACTGGTCGAACGCCTCAGCAACCTCCTCAGGTTCTACCAAGGCATCCGGACGGTGCAACAGCAGAACGTCCAGATAATCGGTTCTCAGACGCTTCAGAATGCCGTCAACCGACGACAAAATATGCTCTTTTGAGAAGTCAAAGAACCCTTGGCGAATGCCGCACTTCGATTGCAGGATAATTTTCTCCCGAATCTCCGGGTTCATATGAATTGCATCGGCGAAGATCTCCTCACAGGAGCCGCCGCCGTAGATATCCGCGTGGTCAAAAAAGTTAGCGCCTTCTTCCAGCGCGGTTTGAACGAAACGTTCCGCTCCGGCTTTGTCCAGCGAATTAATTCGCATGCAGCCGACAGCGATGACAGGGACTTCCAGTGTACTCGTACCAAGCTTGATCGTCTTCATGAATCGGATCCTCCTCTATGAATAGGAATAGATGATGTATTCACCCGGGCCGGATAAGTAAAAAAATCAATTCAAATCCAGTTCTACCCCTGGCGCCTGGATGCCCCCATCATTGTGACACAGAAGATCGACGGATTCAAGAGCCGGCAGACGCTTGAATGAAAAACAACCCCAAAAGGCTGCCGGATCATGCTCCGGCAGCCGTAAGCGGAAAGGAAGGGAAGCCCCTGACCGTTTAGCGAAGGGCTTCGCTGGTAGCAGCAACGCGTTTGTCTTTCAGCACGACGTTGTTGCTGTACAACATCGAGTCGCTGCTCAAACGGTAAGTTGGGTAATTCTCATGGGCAAACAAGCGTAAGACGTCATCAAACAAAATTTCTTGCTGGCGATCCACCAAAAAGGTGAAGCCGCCCGATTCAAATGCGATATCAGTAGGAAGCGGCTCGCTGACCAAATGCAGCGAATAAACGCCGGCTGCGCTGCACCCTTCCGATTCGCCAACCAGCTTGAAGTACCCCGGCTGGCCGCCTAGGCTTTGCGCAAGTTTTTCTTTCGTCAGGTTCGTCATGTCTACTCTCATTCGACACACATCCTTTAGCCTCTATTTATATTTAGTAAAATTAAATTTCCTACAATTTATTTATAAACAATTTAATGAAAGATGTCAAGTGGGGGAAAGATCACTTGTACGCCGAAGACCTGAGCGAAAGTATGCAGCTGATGGAATGGGTTTGGCAACGGGATGACAGAGCACTGCGGAACCTTGGACGCTACGAATATTTTATTCGCGGCAGCGAGGCGCGGGCGGGAAAGGATTCGCTTTTTTAGAGAAAAAAGCAAAAAAATTTAGATAATAATGATTTTCATTCTCAATTAGATATGATATGATGGTTCCATCCAAGTAGATCATTTACTTTGTTTACGTGATAAAAAAGGAGAGGTAACGACGATGGAACCAACCGTATATGATGTCACGATTATCGGAGGCGGCCCTGCCGGGTTGTATTCGGCCTTTTATAGCGGCTTGCGCGAGATGAAGACGAAGCTGATCGAGTATCAGCCTTTTCTTGGCGGCAAAGTGAATGTGTATCCGGAGAAAATGATTTGGGACGTCGGCGGCCTGACGCCGGTCACTGGAGAACAGCTGATCCAGCAATTGATCGAGCAGGGAATGACGTTCCAACCGGAAGTTGTGCTAGGTGAAAAGGTGACTTCGATTTCTCGGGGCGAGGATCGCATTTTTACATTGCATACTGCATCGGGAGCCAAACACTACTCCAAAACGATCATCCTGGCCATCGGCGGCGGGATTCTGAAGCCCACGAAGCTCGACATCGAAGGGGCGGAACGATTCGAAGTGACGAATCTCCACTATACGGTGAAATCGCTGGGCCGGTTCAAAGGCAAAACCGTGCTGATCTCCGGCGGCGGGAATACCGCGATCGATTGGGCGAACGAGCTGGCTCCGATTGCGAAGAAGGTCTATCTGACGTACCGAAAAGAAACGCTGAAAGGCCACGAGGCTGAGGTGACGAAGCTGATGAAGAACGATGTGGCTTGCCTGTTGAACACGTCGATCGTGAAATTGACCGGCGCCAAGGGCGGAGATTCCATCCGCAGCGTATGGATTCAAAACCATGAGGACGGCTCCATCGTCGAGCTGGAAGTGGATGAGGTGGTGGTCAGCCACGGGTATGAACGGGATAAGGCGCTGCTGGAAAACAGTGAAGTCAAGATCGAAATGGCGAACGAGTACGGCGTAAAAGGAACGGCCATGAGTGAAACCACGGTGGAGGGGATTTTTGCTGCGGGGGATATTTTGTCTTATGAAGGCAAGCTGCATCTGATCGCCGGGGCTTTTCAGGATGCGGCGAACGCTGTGAACCGAGCCAAACAGTACATCAACCCGGAGGCAGAGGCATATGGAATGGTCTCCTCGCATAATGATCTGTTCATTGAAAAAAATCGGGAGCTGAAGAAGCAACTGTTTGCGACAATGGCAGAATAACCGAATCTACTACATATGGATGCGCTTACCTGAATTGGGTAGGTGTATTTTTTTAACCTTTTTATGCTTGTATGCCATATAAATGGGAATATATCGAACCCTCACCCAATAGATATAAAGTCAGCAGCTTGTATAGGCTCCTTGGAAACTATGAACGGTGAGGGAGATGAGAGTTTGAGCAAGAAAGTCGTTGCAGGAATCTTAAGCTTCCTCCTCGCATTTAGTCTGCTTCTGCCGATGGCAGGAGCCGAAGGCGACGCTTTGGCGGGAGCCGATGCAAGGAGGGACGGCGTTCCTCGGCTGAATCAGGACGTCGTGACGCAGGAAGTGCTGCGTAAGCAAGTATCGGACGTTCAGCTGAAAGGCAGAGAGCAACGGGAGGTTTTGGGCCAAGCCTCTCCCGCAGGCAATAAGTTGCAGCTGGAACGCCAGAACGCCGAAGCGGCTGCGGTTCAACCGCAAAACTTCGTTCCGCTTACGGACGGCAGCGAGTTAACGACGGTGATCGTCGAGCTGCAGGAAGCGCCGTTAAAGGTGTTCGAGGCTACGCAGAGCAAAATGAAAACAAGCCAATCGCTGAGTTCCCATAGGAAAGCGATCGATTTGCAGCAGCAAACGTTTAAAACGCAAGCGATTGGTAAATTGAAGGCCAAAATTAAGCGCGAATACGAAAATATTTTTAACGGGTATTCGTTAACACTTCCGGCCAATGAGATCGAAAACCTGCTCAAGCTTCCGGGAGTGAAGGCCGTTTATCCTAACGAAACGGTCTATGCCACGGAGGAGAATGCGTCTCCAACTGCGCCGATGGACAGCGTGACGTTTATCGGCAGCGATAACTTCTGGGCCGAAGGAAATGAAGGTCAGGGGATTAAAGTGGGCGTTATCGATACCGGCGTAGCGAAGGACCATCCCGATTTGGCGGATGCGATTCCGGAAGGGTATTGGGGTTATGACTTTGTGAACGATGATAACGAGCCCTACGAAACAACCAAGCAGGATTATTTGGATGCACGTAAGCAGGATCCTTCGTTACCTGAGTTTGATGAAGATGGCAGAGCTTACTATACCTCGCACGGCAGCCACGTCTCGGGGATTGTCGCCGGTCGCGGCGTAGGCCTAGACGAACTCGCGGGGACCAAAGGGGTTGCACCTGAGGCTGAAGTTTATGCCTATAAAGTGTTAGGTCCATACGGCAGCGGTTCGACGGAGAATGTGATTGCCGGGATCGAGCGTGCGGTCGTGGATGGCATGGACGTCATCAACCTGTCGCTGGGCTCCAACACGAATAACCAGCGCTCCGCTGATTCCATTGCGGTGAACAATGCGGTGAAAGCCGGCGTTGTGGCGGTGGTATCCAGTGGTAACTCCGGACCGGGAGACGCCACTGTGACCGATCCGGGCAGCTCGGAGCTGGCGATTACAGTCGGCGCATCCAAGCCGCCGCTGATCACGCCGATCATGCGGATCCCAGAGATGGGCGGAGAAGGCTTCTTCATGGACACGTTTGATAAATCCGCCGGGATTGAGGATTTGACCGAGTCTTATCCGTTGGTGGATGTAGGACTTGGGAAAGCCGAAGATTATGTTGGTAAGGATTTGACCGGGAAAATTGCTTTTATCAAACGCGGTGACATTTCCTTTGCGGAAAAAGCGCTCAACGCCCAAGGCGCGGGTGCGGCGGCCGCGATTGTGTTCAATAATGCGCCGGAAGCATTGGAAAGCGGGACGTTGGGAGGCGCCGACGTTCAAATCCCCGTATATGCCCTTTCTGGAGCATATGGGAACCGAATTCTTGACGCGCTGAAAGAACAGGAGCTGTCTGCAGAATTCAGTACGACAGTAGAAGAAGATATTATGGCGGGCTTTAGCTCGCGTGGACCGGCCAAACCGGGGTATGACCTTAAACCGGACATCTCCGCGCCAGGGATGGGCATTGTCTCCAGCGTGCCGGAGTATGAAGGTTGGTATGCCGCCCAGAACGGCACCAGTATGGCCGCACCGCATATTGCAGGTGCAGTCGCTCTCGTGCTGCAAAAGTATCCAAACCTGACACCTTACGAAGTAAAGTCCTTATTGATGAATAATACCGTCAAACTCAGCGATCGGAACGGTGACCGATATACTCATATGGATCAAGGAGCCGGACGGGTCGCGCTGGATCAGGTTTTGGAGGCCAAAGCAGTAGCGATGGTGGAGGATTCGACATCGAACGTGGATGGGGATCTCCCGGAAACCTTTTACTCGGGCAGCCTGTCGTTTGGATATGTTGGCAACGGTTATTCTGCCAAACAGCAGGTGATCGTGAAGGACATCGTTGGGGGGTCCTCGACCTACACGGTCAGCTCGCAGTGGTATAGCAATTCGCCGATTGACCTGACCTTGTCTGCGGCTGAGGTTGCGGTCAGCGCTGGCGGTGAAACCCGCTTTAACGTGACAGTTGCCGTACCGGAAGAAGCCGCCAACCAGTGGTATGAAGGTGAAGTGATCTTAACTGAAACGGCAACCGGACATGTGATCAACTTGCCGGTATCGGTGTATGTGGGCGATACGCCGCAGATGGATGTAGTGACGGATGTTGGTATGACCAACAACCCGATTTCACCGAATAACGACAGACTTTATGATACCACTGACATCTCGTTTACAGTGAACGAATATGCCGATTATTTCTCGCTGGAAGTCCATGATCTGAACGGAAATTGGCTGGGCGTGATCATTGAAACCGATGAAGGCATTGATCCCGGCAGCTATTCTTTGAGAGGTTGGGACGGAATTATAACTAATGAATATGAGGACGACGTGTTACTTCCTGATGGAGGCTACCTGCTGGTTCCTTATACTGGAACATCCTTATTTGACTCCGTACCATCGGAAGACTCGGCGTATGTCTTCTTCGTCGACACGACGGCACCGGTATCCCAGCTTAGTGATCCGCCTTTGAAAGTGAAAGCTTCCGGTCAAACGGGGGTCATCTCCGGCGAAGTGACGGAGGATATGCTGATTAATTATCTCGTGAACTTCGGCGGGCTGGACATGGAGCTTGTGATTGGTGTCGAGGCGTGGTTTGTAGACCCTGAAGGCAATGTTGATTTTCAATTCGGGACGATCGATAACCAAGGCAATTTCAAAATTGAGGTTCCAGTTGTACCAGGGGAAAACTATTACGAGGTCTACGTCTATGATTTGGCCGGGAATGGGTACTTCGATCCGGCTCATGTGTTCAACTACAATCACGCAACAGAGCCGGAATTGATCGTCAACACTGAAAATCTGTCGCTGCAAACTGGTCAAAGCGAAGCACTCACCGTAACGTATAAAGCGGCAAACGGTGAAGAAAGCGACGTCACAAGCGAAGCGGACTATACCGTGGAGGATTCCACAATTGCAACGGTTGACCAAGGTCTCGTCACCGGGGTAGCGGAAGGTACGACTACGATTACGGTAACTCATGAAGGACTCTCGAAAACTGTCCAAGTGACTGTAACTGCTGAAACCGGCGAAGAACAACCCGAGCTGCGGGTCAATCCGGAAAGCGTGGATCTTCAAGTAGGCGATAACCAAGCACTCACCGTAACGTATAAAGCGGCAGACGGCGAGGAAAGCGACGTTACAACTGAAGCGAATTATTCGGTGGAGGATTCCACGATCGCAACGGTTGACCAAGGTCTCGTCACCGGGGTAGCGGAAGGTACGACTACGATTACGGTAACGCACGAAGGTCTCACGAAAACTGTTCAAGTGACTGTTATCGCAGAGGGCAGTGAAGAACCAGAACCTGGGGAACCTTCACTGATTGTTACACCAGATCGCCTGACCCTGAAAGTCGGAAACAGCGACCAGTTAAGCGTGACTTATCGGGATGCGGATGGCAATGAAACCACTGTAACCGATGCAGTTTACCAATCGCGTGATCCGCAAATTGCCGATGTTTCAAGCACAGGACTGGTTACGGCCTTGAAACCGGGATCTACCGTGATCGACGTGACTGCCCAAGGCTCCTCGAAGTCCGTCCACGTCACAGTCACCCCTGTCACCCCGCCTAATAATGGCGGCGGAGGCAATGGTGGAGGTAACGGCGGCGGCAGTGGTGGTGGAGGCGGATCCAGCAGCGGCGGTTCCACTTCTACGCCAACTGTTACACCAACAACGACGCCAACTAAACCAGCAATCCCTAAGGATGCCGTAGCCATTAAGGCAGGCGAACCAACGGTAGTGAAGCTGCCTAATGGGTTTACGTTGACGATTCCGGACGGCGCGATCACTTCCCCGGATGCCGCATATGTTCAAGTCACGGCGGCAACGGAGGAGGAGACGAAGAAGCTGCTGGAAAGCTCGAAGTTGCCAGCAGGTGTTCAAGCGTTTGGAATCTATTATGATATCAACGTTTTAACGAAGGACGGGAAGGTGCTGGAAAATATCCAGCTCAGCAAGCCGGCTGAAGCCGCGATCCCGCTTACGGCCTTGAACCCTGGAGCAATGAACGGGTGGAAAATCAGCCTGTTCAAGCTGGGGGATGGCGGAGAACTCACTCCATTCTTCGGTCGATTGAAGGACGGTAACGTGGTTGCGAATCTGTACGGTTTCAGCCGGTACATCTATCTGGCTAAGAACGTCACCTTTGCTGATGTTACCCCAGCGAAGTTTGCGTGGGCGGTGGATGCGATCGAAATTCTGGCATCGAAAGACATTCTTGCTGGATCCATGGATGGCAATTTCCATCCGACCACGCAAGTTACTCGGGCGGAATTCGTATCCATGTTGGTACGTGCACTGGAACTGAAGGCTGATCCAAACGAAGTCAGCGTCATTTCCTTCCAGGACGTTCCTGCCGGAAGCTGGTACGAGGAGGCTGTGAAGATTGCGACATCCAAGGGGCTGATCAGCGGTTATTCCAACGGCACCTTTGCACCGGACCAACCGATTACGCGCGCTGAAATCGCAGTGGTCTTGGCGAAGGCGCTGGAGGTTTTGGGTCAATTGGCAGGGGAAGGCGGAGCAAATTACAGCTTCGTCGACCAAGCTCGCATTCCATCTTGGGCCGCCGAGGCGGTGGGCAAAGTCACAAGCCTTGGTATCATGAACGGCAAATCGGGGAACCGCTTCGAGGCCGAAGCGCCAACGTCTCGCGCTGAAGCAGCCGTCGTGGTATACCGCCTCTTCAAGGACTTTACTAAATAAAAAGATTTGATCGTTCCGCCGTCGGCACGCATGAGGCCGGCGGCGGTTTTCATATACATGAGGGAAGGTTCGATCTCACCGAAGGAGCGTGGACAAGTGGAACAGAAAGTGCGTCGTTATCATGAACTCAAACAGCTGCAGAAAGAAACAGAGCAAGAGCTGACCGCATTACGCAGCGAAATTTTAGAACATTTTCAGGAACAAGGCATTTCGGAACTGGACGTCGGGGAATACCGGGTTAGAACGATCCATCAGGAACGTAAGGAGTACGATGACCGCAAGCTTTACGAAGCGCTTCCCGACCCTGGCGTATGGAGATTGGTTTCCAAAGCGGATGCCCAGAAGATCGCCGGACTCATTAAGCTGAACGTAATCCCTGTGGAAAAGCTGGAAGGGACGTTCTCCATCAAACAAGTTACGTTGGTGCAGGTGGATAAGAAGTAGAAGCATCGGCAAGAATCCCCAAATGTGAGCGCAACACTTGCCAGGGAGCAGCTGACCGCTCGCAGTGTGAATGATATCAAAATGGCAGAGGAAGAAGATGAACGAGGGTGTTCCTTAGGGGAGCCCGCTTTGTTTGCAGGTGATCTTCAAAACGACATATCCGTCGTAAAAACCACATATTTACCCCTCATGCCGCCATCAACTATCGTTAGGAGGAACAAGCATAGAGGGGGAACTGACGATGTTACCATGGTTTGAAGACGCGAAGCTGGGAATCTTTATCCATTACGGGATTTATGCGGTTGACGGTGTTTCTGAATCTTGGTCCTTTCATAACGGCGTGATTTCCTATGAGGACTACATGAAACAGTTGGACGGGTTTACAGCTTCCCGGTTTGATGCCGACCAATGGGCGGAATTGATCGAGAAATCCGGGGCGAAGTACGCGGTGTTGACGACAAAACATCATGACGGCGTCGCGCTGTTTGATACTCAGTATAGCGATTTGAGCGTGGTCAAGCGAACCCCGGCCCAACGTGACATCGTGAAAGAGTATGCTGAAGCGATCAAGAAGCGGGGGATTCGGCTCGGTTTGTACTATTCGCTGATCGACTGGTCGCATCCGGATTATCCTAGCGTGTATCCAGGTGGTGTCGTGCCTGAGGATCTGAGCCAAGTGAATCGTTTCTCGGAACCGCTGGACGGTAACCAGGACGAAGCGAAGTGGCAGAAATTCTTGCAATTTAATCGTCATCAACTGAGCGAACTGTTAACGAAATATGGCAAGGTTGATTTGCTCTGGTTCGACGGGGATTGGGAACGAAGCGCGGAGCAATGGGGATTGCCGGAGTTTAAGGAGTATTTGCTGTCTTTTAACCCCGATCTGATCATCAACTCGCGTCTCGCCGGCTACGGGGATTATAAAACGCCGGAGCAAGGGCTGCCAATCACAAGGCCCGAGGGACCTTGGGAGTTCTGCACGACGATTAACACCTCATGGGGTTATCAACACAAAGATCACAAATATAAATCGTTAAAACAAATCATCCGCATGTTCTGCGATTGCATCTCCATGGGCGGCAACATGTTGTTAAATATCGGTCCCCGCGAGGACGGGACGATCGATCCGAGACAAGCCGACATTCTGCTTGGGCTAGGCGATTGGATTCGCACGCATAAAGAAGCGGTGTACGGAACCGTCGAAGGGATTATGACCCGTTATTGGTTGGGCGGAAGCACATTAACGAAAGATCGCAAGACGTTGTATCTGTTCGTTTACGATGACCCGAAGGAAAGCGTCTGCCTCAAGGGCTTATGTAATTCGATCCAGAAAGTGACCGTGCTCCATTCGGGTAAAGAACTGAAACATGAAATTCATGGCGGGGTGCCTTGGTTTAATATTCCGGGTACGACATGGATTTACTTAACACCGGAAGATTGTCATGAGCATGTTACCGTACTGAAGCTGGAGTTTGCGGAGCCAGTTGAAATGTACGGCGGCTCAGGTGCTGTTGTCACTCATAACTAAGAAAGAGAGGAATAACGATACTTCCATATCTAGTCTATGAAAACGGCCAAACGAAACGGCCGTTTTTTTTGTTGCTCAATTAAACGGGTTTTTCTGAGCAATAAGCTGTAATTTTACAAACTTCACACGGGCAGATGAAACGGGTTTAACAAAACCGGTTTAATCTAGGTTCGTACTAGTACGAATTGTGGAGAGGAACGATTGAACGTGGCAACGATTGATGATGTGGCCAAGGCGGCGGGGGTTTCAAAGAGCACCGTATCCAGTGTGTTCAGCAAAAAACGCCCTATCAGCAAAGAAGTGACAGAACAGGTTCTCCGGGTGGCAAGAGAGCTGAATTACCGGCCAAACTACTGGGCCCGTAGTCTGGTGAGCAAAACGACGCGCATCATCGGCCTGAACATGCAAGGCGAGCAGAAGGCGAAGATGAACCAGTTTCAGTATTCGCTGCTCAATGGCGTGTTACCTGTATGTTATGAGCAAGGATATCGCCTGTTAATCAACACCGTGTCATCGACTTATAAAAATCAGGTGGAACACATCGCCTCCGATCCGGTGGACGGTGAGATCATCCTTGATGCGGTGGTCGGGGATTCCCGAATTGACGATTGTTTACAGCGGGGGATTCCCATCGTGGTCATCGGTCGTCCGTCAGAGGAGGATCAGTCCCGGGTCTCCTATGTCGACAACGATAATGTTGGGATCGCTACGCAGGCGACACAGTACTTAATGTCGCTTGGGCACCGGCGCATTCTGTTTCTGAATGCGCCGGCGAATCGAACTGTGGCGGTTGACCGCGGGCAAGGTTACCTGAATGCATTCGAGCAGGCAGGGCTAACGCCTCCGAAGGACATGATCGTGCATAAACCGGACGGCGGCACCTCGTCTCTCACCTTTGGCTATAACACGGTATTGGCTCAGCTACGTGCGGATCCGAGTATCACCGCGGTTATTGCTGACACCGACTCGATGGCGTTAGGCGTTTACCAGGCCGCAGAGCAACTTGGGCTCTGTATACCGGAGCAGTTGTCCGTATTGTCCTTCGCCTACGACAGCCCATTGGCGCAGGAATTTTCACCGCCCCTCACCGGGGTTCGGTTACATGCCGACCAGCTCGGGCAGGAGTCCATGCTGTTATTGCTGGAGCAGCTCGAATCCGGCAAGCGTCTTGCCAAGCGAACGCTGATTCCGGCAGAGATTGTGGTACGTGGATCTTGCGCGCCACCCCAAGGATAGGATTCTAGAAGAGAAACCAAGGAGGAAATCATCCCGTGAAAAGGAAAGCGACTCATCTCATCGCACTGCTGACGATTAGTTCCATGCTGCTATCGGCCTGTGGCGGAAATAACGGTACTGCGGCGAACAGCGGAACGTCAAGCAATACTTCTACCGGAGCGCAGACAGACGCGTCGGCAGGGGACATGAAGCTGCGGATTCTATCGGCCAACGTAGGCGGCAAAACCCCGGAGGAAAACGCCAAATTTGAGCAGGAAATCAAGCGGTTGACCGGTATCGATGTGACGATTGAGCGTCCGGCCAGCGACTATGATCAAAAGGTATTGACGGCGCTGGGTTCCGGTGAGAAATACGACCTCATTGAAGGCAGTGACCTTGGCAAACTGAACAGCTTCATCGATCAAGGCGCACTGACGGACTTAACAGACTTCGTGCAAGGATCGAGTCAATTGTCGGATCCCAGCGTCATTCCGTCCGAGGAATGGGAGCAGTTGAAAGGGAAGGACGACAACATTTATGCCGTATTCGCGAAGTTTCAAGGCGGTACGATGCCGATCGTCCGCAAGGACTGGCTGGACAAGCTGAACCTGCAGGAGCCCCAAACGCTGGACGATTACTACAACGTGCTGAAGGCGTTCAAGGAACAGGACCCAGACGGCAATGGCAAAGCCGATACTTATGGACTCAGCACCTCCGGGCTGTATGATATTCAAGGCTTTATGAGTGCGGCTGGCTTGAAATATCGCTACGTACTGAAGGACGGCAAACGGACGATTCCGTACGCGTCGGATGCCGCCATCCCGATGTACGAATGGTTTGCTAAACTGACGAAGGAAGGTATCATGGACCCGAACTTCGTCACGAACGATACCGGTAAGATGCGCAACCTTTTCTTAACCGACCGCGTTGGCATGGTTACGTACTGGGATGCTTGGGTCGGGATGTTCAACAGCACACGCAAGGAAGCCGACCCGAACACTACGTTTGAAGCGAAAGCTTTGGCTAGTGCGGCAGGACCGGATGGCAGCCTGTTGATGCGTCGCGGGGATCCTGACTACTGGATGATGCCGGTGAATGCGGAGCATCCGGATGCGGCGGAGAAGTTCCTGGAGTTCTGGCATTCCGAAGCCGGAATTATGCTGGGCAGCCTGGGGATCGAAGGCGTAGATTACACGAAGGATGGAGATCAATACACCTTGACCGCCACCGGCAAGGAGCACAACATGGACCACGGCGTACCGTTCTGGTACAACGAGAACGTGAAGCCGCCGTTCGGCAAGTTACCAGGTGTGCAGGAAGCGCAAGATCTGGTCAAGCGATATGCCACATTGGAGTTGTCTTTGCCAGGATGGGCGGATGCTGAAAAAATCGTCCAAAACTACGCGCTGAAGGCCATGTCCGGAGAAATGCCGGCAGCCGACGCTGTGAGCCAAATGCAGAAGGAACTGAAGGCAGCCAACCTCATCGACGAATAGGCCAAGAACAAGAATAGGATGTGACGATCAACCGTGAAAGCTCTGCGGAAGTATGCCGCTCTATATCTCATGATGATCCCTGTAGCCATCTATTTTCTCGTCTATGGTTATTATCCGCTCATTAAGGGGCTGCAGGTCAGCTTTCAGGATTATCGGCTCATGGGGGACGGTCCGTATGCCGGGCTTGCGAATTATTCGCAGGTCTGGCATGACCCGTTCTTCTGGAAGTCATTGACGAACACGTTGGTGATTGGAGGAGGGATTCTGGCTTTAGGATTTATCGCCCCGCTGGTGCTGGCGTTGTCCTTAAACGAAGTGCTGCATGCCCGTTTCAAAAAAACCGCCCAAATGGTGCTCTATATCCCTCACTTGCTGTCCTGGGTTATCGTCGGGGGGATCTGGATTTTCCTGCTGTCTCCCGATACCGGACTCGTGAATTTACTGTTGCAGCGCTTGACCGGCACGCAACCCATTCATTTTCTGGCCGAGTCCTTCTGGGCCCGCTGGGTGATGATCCTCGTCGCGACCTGGAAGGACATGGGCTATAGCTGTATCTTGTTCCTGGCCGGTATCGTGACGATTAATCCATCACTCTATGAAGCGGCGCGGATAGACGGGGCATCCCGCTGGCAGCAGGTTCGTTACGTTACGCTGCCTCAGCTGCTGAGCACGATGAAGGTAGTTTTTCTGCTGAATACGATGGGAGTGCTGCGGATCTTTGATCAGGTATTTGTGCTGCGCAATCCGTCGACGGCACCGGATGTTGATGTACTGATGGTGTACACGTTCGAGAAAGGGATTATGAACATGCAGGTCGGCGTCGCCGCGGCCGCCAGCTTTCTGGTGCTGCTGTTCACTCTGGCGCTGACGCTGGTCGTGCGCAAATTAACCCGATTTGACGAGGTGGGATAAACGATGGGGAGCGAACGTTTCGAACGCTTGGGTTGGAAAAATAAATCATTTGACATCATAAATCTGCTGTTTCTGCTGCTGTTAATGCTTGTGATGATCGTTCCTTTTTTGAACGTGTTGGCCTTGTCGTTTTCGTCGGGGCTGGCTTCCATGCAGCCGAATATCGTGCTGTTTCCGACCGAGTTTAGCGCGGAGGGCTACCGAACGATTTGGGAGAGCCTTAATCTATGGCGGCCGTTCCTGAACAGCACGATCGTCACCGTTGTAGGAACGGTCCTGCACGTGCTGCTCTCCTCGCTTGCGGGTTATGTCCTAATTCATCCGCATGTACCGGGGAAAAAGGCGATGATCACGTTTATTTTGCTCACGATGATGATCCCGCAGGAAGCGGTGCTGATTCCGCTGTACGTGGTTAATAAGGATTTTCATTTGATTAATACGCTGACGGTGTTGGTGTTATCCGGTTTAGTGTCCGGATTTTCGATCCTGCTGATGCGGAACTTCTTCATGGGCATCCCTTACGAGATTGCCGAAGCGGGCCGAATGGACGGGGCAGGGGACTTCTGGATTTTCGCGAAAATCTATTTGCGCCTGGCCGCGCCCGGGCTTGCCACCGTCTCGCTGTTCGAGTTCGTCGGGCGTTGGAACATGTTTACGGCACCGCTCATTTTCATTAACGACAGCATGAAGTATACGCTGCAGGTCGCGCTCAAGTCGATCATTATCGATACGAGCAGCGTATCGAGCAATTACCTGGTGACGACCAACGTCAAAATGGCCGGCATCGTAATCGCGATTCTCCCGCTGATTGCGGTGTACCCGTTTGTGCAACGGTTTTTTATGAAGGGCATTATGCTGGGCGCCAGCAAGGAATAGAAAGGATGCTGCGAAGATATGGCAAAACATCGGTTGGAGCACCGGGTTTGGCTTGTTCCTGAACAAGATCGGACGTACCCCGAAGTCGTTTTCTCCGTTCCGGAGGGGGTGGAATCCATTGAAGTCCATTATCGTTATGAAAAAAATGACCGTTCCGTGGTTGATCTTGGTTTGCGTTCGCCGGACCGGATCGTGGGCTGGAGCGGCGGAGCGCGGGACGGTTTTCAAATAGGGTTGGAGAAAGCAACGCCCGGTTACTTGGCTGGGCCTATTGTGGCCGGTGAATGGGCGGTGCTGTTAGGGGCTTATAAAGTGCCCGCAGAAGGGATATTAGTCGTGGTTGAGATCATGATCACCATGAAGCATCCGCATTGGCTTAAAGGCGATTTGCACGCCCATACTGTTCACAGCGACGGAAAGTACACGATCAGTGAAGCGATAGCCTCATGCCGGGACAAAGGCCTCGATTTCCTAGCGTTAACCGATCATAATACGGCCTCTCAAAACCGCTTTGCGATGGCGCAGGACGAAACACTGTTGTTGATTCCCGGCGTGGAACTTACGAGTTACAAAGGCCATGCTAACCTGCTTGGCCAACCGGATGCATTGACAGACTTTCGTGTGTTAACGGCAGAAGATGCAGCCAAGGAGCTGCGTCAGGCGCAAGCGAAGGGGGCGTTGGTTGTGCTGAATCACCCGTTCTGCCCGGATTGTCCATGGGAGCTTGGTTTCGATGTTCCGTTTGATGCAATTGAGGTGTGGAACGGGCCATGGCGGGAGCTGAACGAAACAGCAGTAACCTGGTGGCAGCAGCGCCTTGCCGAAGGCCAGCGCATCGTCGCAATCGGCGGCAGTGATACGCATCAGGACCATCCGCTCGTCCGGCATGGAGGGCCAACTGCGCATGTCTACGTCGCCGAGGAGACCGTTGCGTCCGTGCTTGATGCCGTAAAGCGCGGGGCGGTAGTGCTGACGATGGGGCCGGATGATACGTTCCTCACGTTGACGGTCGATGGCGTTGGTATCGGTGAGGAATTGGAGGTAGCGGATGGACGGGAAGAGGTTGAACTGGTGATCACGATTCGCGGGGCGCAGGGGGATCGCGTAAGCCTATGGTCAAACCACGGTCTGGAGCAGGAATGGATCGTAGAGGAAGAAGAGCGAGAGCTCGTGTGCCGTATGCCGGCGGATCGGTGGTTCTACCGTGTGCAAGCGCGGCGATTCTTGCCGGATTGGAAGCATGAGGTGATGACCTGCCTGACCAATCCGGTTTATCTCGCGCGGGGAACCACGGGCGAATCCGCATGAAACCAGTGATTACGGATTCCCCTTCGGTGTCTGCTAACTCGGCGGTGTTGGACCGTCCTGCCAAGGTGCTATTGGCGCAGGCGATGGCCTGTCGTTCGACGTTTTTGCAGGATTATCCCGTTTGATCCGGTATAAGGATGGATAGCCCCCTTCGAACTATTGCATAACGTTTCTGAGCCGAGTTATTCGGGTTTCCCTGACCCAAGGGGATAATGGTGCAAAAGGGGGGGGGCGCAGACCTATCTGCCCCCCCTAATCTAAAATAAAACGCTCGATTCAACCGTTGGTTGAGCCGAGCGTTTTTTCATTTTTTTCGCCAAGCCCAAAAATACAGCGGTCGTTTCCCAAGCGTCAGAGGGGTGTAGAGCCATTTCTCCGGTGAAGATATGGGAGCCCTTCTGCCACAAACGGCGCAGAAAATAAGTCCGGATGAAGGTGGAGCGCTTTAACGACACGAGAAATCATCCTTCAAGGAGATAGGATCGCAGGCTAGACCTGCTTCTACAGCCTATGCTCCCGGACGGCTGGATGCCATAAATGTATTTTAGTCCATGTTTTATTCCCGAGAAAAAGGGTTTATAGAGAGATACATGGAATAAAAGGGTTATACATACCAGGGGATAGACGAATCAGCCAATAAAGGGTGAGCATGCATGACGTTTCTTAAAGACATTATTCTTCAGATGTTCTTTGCTCATATGCCATTTGTAATGTACAACATTTTCTACCGGGATCAGTCCCGTAACTATTCGAAGAGCTTCATTACGTTGTCCAGCGCGATATGCTTGTTTCTTTCAATGACGTTTGGCGCCTCAGTCGTCCACGGATATTTTTATGATATACGATACACGATCATTTTCTTCGGTATGATCTTTGGGGGATTGCAGACGGGATTTATCCTCTTAGCGGAGTTTCTATTATACCGTTTATATATTGGAGGCGACGGGGTGTTCATCGCGATCGTAATCATGCTGATGACGTTCCCTGGTTCTTACCTGTTGTATCGCATTTATAATCAATCGGAAAAGCGGTCATTGATCTTACTCTTGGCAGGGGTATTCTTTTCGATCACGCCGCTGGTGGCTGTTTATTTGAAAAATCCGGTATCGATCATCGATAATTTGACCTTTCACATGGTGGTCATTCCGATGCAGAACTTGGTGGGATGCTGGATGCTGATTACATTGTTTCGAAAAGCGGTCATTGAGAAGGATCTGTTCATTAGCTATGCGCAAAACGAGCGGGTGCGGGCCATCAGCCATGTCGCCGCTTCATTGGTCCATGAAGTTCGGAATCCGCTGACCGCGGTGAAAGGGTTCCTCACCTTGATTCGCGATGGCGTGTCAGACCGAGGCCGAATCGAGCGATACATTGAAATCTGCATGAGTGAGATCGCCCGAACAGAATACATACTATCCGAGTACCTGGCGATATCCAAGCCGATTGGCAATAAGCAGGAGCCTACCAATCTCGAAGAATTGCTCCGGATTACGAAGGATGTCATGAGCCCTTATGCCAATATGCATAATGTATTGCTTGAAATCGGGAACCCGCCGGAGCCGGTTTGGATTTTAGCCAATCCTGATAAAATGAAGCAAGTCCTCGTCAATTTCATCAAAAACGCGGTCGAAGCATGCGCCGAATTGCCAAATACCCGGGGCATCGTCACCTTGCGTTTGCAGGTTGAGGCGCGTAAGGTCGTTTTAACCATTCAGGATAACGGGATCGGGATGACGGAGGAGCAGGCCAAGCGGCTGGGATCCATCTATTTTTCGACGAAATCGAATGGAACAGGGCTAGGGATGACGTTCTCCTATCAGGCGATTCTTTCATTTGGCGGTACGGTGAGCGTGCAAAGCGCACCTGGAGCGGGGACGAAGTTTACAATTAGCTTGCCGATCTATAACCGAGGAGAAAAAGCAAAGGAGATGGATAAAGGATGAACAAATCCGTTGGAGAGCTTGTGGCCAAAATTGTGCTTTGTGTCCTACTGTCCGGCGTGATCTTATTCTTAGGATTTTTTGCCAGTCTGATCGTCTCTTTGGCCGGCGGCGCGCTGTTCTATGCGCCTTTGGTGCTGGTTGTGGCGGCTGTGTTGGTTGTCTCCCTAGCCTTCTTGATGTTTTTGCCGAAACGGCATCGGCGCAAGTTGTATTTCTCGCTCCTTGCTGTCGTGATTTTGGGCGGCTTGACCACGGCGGGGTACGAGATTCGCCAGGCTTACCATCAACGCATCCCGGTCGTCAGTGACCAGGAGGTAGATATGTGGCCGTATCGGCCGTTTGCGGACACGGGGAAATTGGCAGTATTGCCGGAACCGTCCCAATTGACATTAACAGAGGATTTACCGCGGCTTGACGGAGCAACAGCCCTTTATCCCTTGTATGCCGCATTTGCGCAGGCAGTATATCCTCGTCAGGAGTATGATCTCTACGATAGCGAGGTTATGGTGAATACGACGCCTGTGGCCTATAAGAATCTGATCGAAGGTCGGGCGGATATCATTTTCGCCGCTGCGCCGTCGGAGGGGCAAATCGCTGCTGCCCGCAAGCAGGGCAAGGAATTGAAGCTCACCCCAATTGGCCGTGAGGCATTTGTTTTCTTTGTGAATGCGTCGAATCCGGTAACCGGGCTAACGACAGAGCAGATCCGCGGGATCTACTCGGGGGAAATTACCCGATGGAGTGAAGTGGGGGGCCGAAATGAGCGAATCCGCGCCTTCCAGCGTCCGGAGGACAGCGGAAGCCAGACGATGCTGATCCGGGTGATGGATGGACGGGAGCTGGCCACACCGCCCAAAGAGAATGTGGCTTCCGGAATGGGCGGCATCATCTCGCGGACTGCGGATTACCGCAACTACAAAAACGCGCTGGGCTATTCGTTCCTATACTATGCCACGGAGATGGTGAACAACGGGAATATCCGCCTGTTGGCCATCGACGGCGTGAAGCCGGAACGAGCGACGATCGCCAGCGGAGAATATCCGTTTGCGGCTGAGTTTTATGCGGTGACGGCGGGCAGCGACAATCCGAACGTGGAGAGGCTGATCGAATGGATTCAATCCTCGCAGGGGCAGTACCTAGTAGAGCAAACGGGGTACACACCGCTTGTCCCCTAGTACGTATTGACACTCGAATTACGGATCGATAAACTAAAAACTAGGAATTAGCACTCTGCCCTGTAGAGTGCTAATATGTTGTTAGACAAGTTCCCTCATGGGGTGAAAGGAAGGAGAACCGATTCATGGCGAAAAAGCAGTTTAAAGCAGAATCCAAACGACTGCTGGAAATGATGATCAACTCGATTTACACACAGCGGGAAATTTTTCTGCGTGAGCTGATTTCGAACGCCAGCGATGCCATTGATAAAATCTATTATCGGGCGTTAACGGACGACAAGCTGGTATTTAACAAGGACGACTATTTTATTAAGATTAAGCCGGATAAAGCCAACCGGACCTTGACGATTTCCGACACCGGGATCGGCATGACCAAGGAAGAGCTGGAGAAGCACCTCGGAACGATCGCCAACAGCGGTTCGTATGCGTTTAAGAACGAAAATGAATTGAAGGACGGCCATAACATTATCGGGCAGTTTGGCGTTGGCTTCTATTCCGCGTTTATGGTCGCTGATGTGGTTAACGTGATCAGCCGGGCGCTGGGTTCGGACGAAGCTTACAAATGGGAGTCCAAAGGGGCGGACGGCTATACGATCGAACCGTATGAGAAGGAAACGGTGGGTACGGATATTATTTTGAAGATCAAAGAAAACTCCGAAGACGACCAATATGACGAGTACCTCGAGGAATACCGTTTGAAGTCGATCATCAAGAAATACTCGGATTTCATCCGTTACCCGATCAAGATGGACGTCACGAGCAGCCGGCCGAAGGAAGGCAGTGAAGGTGAATACGAGACGTTTACCGAAGAACAAACCATCAACAGCATGGTGCCGATCTGGCGCAAGAATAAATCCGAGCTGACGGAAGAGGATTATGTAAACTTCTACATGGAGAAACGCTACGGGTTCGACAAACCGGTATCGCATATCCATATCAAAGCCGACGGTGCGGTCGTGTACAACGCGATTTTGTATATTCCGGAGAAAACGCCGTTTGACTATTACACCAAGGAATACGAAAAAGGGCTGGAGCTGTACTCCAACGGCGTGCTGATCATGAACAAATGCCCGGATCTGCTGCCAGACTATTTCAGCTTTGTCAAAGGGATGGTGGATTCCGAGGATCTGTCGCTCAACATTTCTCGGGAAATGCTGCAGCATGACCGTCAGTTGAAGCTGATTGCGAAGAATATCCAAAGCAAGATCAAGGGCCAGCTGCAGACGCTGCTGAAGGAAGACCGCGAGAAATACGAGAAGTTCTATGCCTCCTTTGGCCGCCAGCTGAAGTTTGGCGTATACAACGACTACGGCGTCAACAAGGACGTGCTGCAGGATCTGCTCCTGTTCACTTCGTCCAAGGAGAAGAAGCTCGTTACGCTGGATGAATACGTCTCCCGCATGCCGGAAGACCAGAAGTATATTTATTATGCGGCCGGCGAATCGGTGGAACGGCTGGAGAAGCTGCCGCAAACGGAGCTGGTACTGGATAAAGGATATGAGATCCTGTATTTCACCGACGACATTGACGAGTTCGCGATCAAGATGATCATGAAATACAAGGATAAGGAATTTAAATCGGTATCGAGCGGGGATTTGGGCATTGAAGCCGACAATTCCGAAGATAAGGCGAATACGGATGAGAACAAGGAATTGTTCGCCGCGATGAAGGACTTGCTGTCGGGCAAGGTGAAGGAAGTCAAAGCGTCCAAACGTCTGAAATCCCATCCGGTCTGCTTATCGACGGAAGGCGAGCTGACGATCGAGATGGAAAAAGTGCTGAACTCGATGCCAGGCGCTAACGGCCAGTCGGTGAAAGCCGAGAAAGTGCTGGAGATCAACGTGAACCACGACGTCTTCCAGTCGCTGAAGAAGGCTTACGAGAACGACAAAGAGAAGCTGGCGTTGTACACGAGCCTGCTCTACAATCAGGCGCTGCTGATCGAAGGGCTGCCAATCAACGATCCAGTCGAATTTACAAACGACATTTGCAAAGTGATGGTATAAACGGGAGAACCACCTTCCTCCCAAAAATGCGGGAGGGTGGTTCTTTTATTTTTATTCAAGCACCTGAATTTTCTTTGGCTCGCTATCCACTTGGTAAATTTGGTTGCTATGATCCTTATCGGAAAGTGTGAAATCAGCAACTACTGAGATGTCATATATACCTGGTTTATTAAATATATAGGTATGCTTCTCTGATATCATCTCTTTCTTATCCAACGTCTGTACAACTCCGACATCCGTTCTAGTTATGGTATTTAAAGCCTTACCGTTGCTGTCTCGTATGATATAGTAAAATACCGGATCCCCAGTTGTTATCTCAATCGACTGATCGGTTGTATTTTCAAGCGTGGCATGAATGTGGAAGGACTCACCAACCTTGACTTGCTCTGGAACTCCAATATCCACAGAGATGGGAGAATGCTCCGCTTCTTCTGCAGATGTTGGAAGGGGCTCCGTTGTATCATCTCTTGATGGTTCTGGTGGAATAGCCTGACAACCGACGAAAACCAAAAGACACATAACAACAGCGAACTTTTTCAAAATCAACACCTCCTATCTGATTGACGATAGAGGACAAGTTTTTGTTTCCAAATGGAAGCGTCAGTAAGAATTCTGCTAAGATCGTGCAACTAACAAAACAAAGCAAATACTTCGGACAAGAAAGGAGTTGAAACAATTAAACGGTCTTGCTTTGATAATCATCGCTTCCTAGTTCAATAAAAAGAAGGGATGGAGCACGTATTATGAAAAGGATCACACTTTCCATTTTTCTTGCTGCTTCTCTTGTTTTCAGCTCACTTGTTACCTTTTCTGTAAATGCCGAAGAAAACCCTATTCCTGAGATGAAGTTGTTTAAAGGTTCTATTCAAGAAATTGCAAATGAATCCCAAAAAAATAAGTCAAACGAAGTACCATATCCTTTAACTTTAACCTCACCTCCTTATGAATTGAAAAATTCAGCAATTCTCTCTGACTATATTGAAAACCAACGTGTAAAAAAGGACATCCCAATAATAAAAGACTTAATTGAAAGAAAATTCCCCTCTCAGTTTTCGGGCTATTATTATGATGCTGAGAAAGGAAGAGTAACTGTTCAGATTACAGACGATTCGGAATATTTGAAGGAGCTTATCAGGGATTCAATACAGAATGATGAAAAAGTTGATTTTGAAGTAACCAAATACTCTTGGGCTGATATTGTTGATGCTAAAGAGAAAATCAAACAAAATGCTCAACCTGGAACTGTTCTGGCGCTTATACCGGACATAAAGAATAACAAATTAATTGTAGTTTTTGATGCAAAACTAGAGAAGCAAGAGAGACTTTCCATCTCATCTTTGTTCCCCAAGTCGGACATGCTTATATATACAACGTTATCCCCATCAGCTCTAAGAGCAGAAACCGACAATACTAACTGGGGATCACTCATTCCGATGGGAGCTAAAATAGGCGGGAACTATCGTCCAAAACCAGACGAGCCCGATAAAACAATTTATTCGGTATGCACAGGTGGGTACTATGGAGTAAATGAAAATGATAAGGATGTATTAGTTACATCAGGTCACTGTCAGACTGCGGGAAGTGTTAGTCCGTGGTACCAACCGACAAGTGCAACAGATTCAATTGGAAATTTCACCTATCGAACAACTTCACCTGGGGATGGCTCCTACGCTGTTTCAGATTCTGGATACATTACTTTAAACTCTAATTTTGAAGGCCGAGCACGTGTACCTTATCCCTCCTCATCTAATATGGCAATGATTACAGGTGTCTATATTAGCGACACGGTAGGTGATACCGTTTATATGAGAGGAGCAAACAGCGGTACAACAACTTCCGGAAAAATCGCTTATGCCAATGTTGATATTTGGTGGGGCGGCGCTGGATATGGGTATAAAAATAATGAAGTTTTAGCCATTGGTTACACCTCAATTAATGGCGATAGCGGTGGACCTGTATTAACCAACTATTCCTATAACAATCAGCTAATGGGCTGGACATTTGATTTGGCCGGAATTCATACAGGTACACTCACTGTTAAAGAGGATTTAGAAAGTGGCATTAAGGCAGGAAATTATAAAGTTTATGAACCAATCTGGACAACATTTAATGATTTGAACTTATCTGGAATCTATCTTATCGCGCCCCAGTAACTTAACATTACTTTTGAAAGTGATGGTATAAAAACGGAAGAACCACCTTCCTCCCAAAAATGCGGGAGGGTGGTTCTTTTATTTTTGGCCTGAAATATGCCATCATGAGGGTGGGGGCGATATAGGGTGTTTCATGAATTTAAACTTGTGGCGGAAACGCCGGTTTACGTACAGGTGAAAAATTATATCAAACGGCTGATGATGCAAGGCGCTTTGCAGGCTGGGCAGAAGCTTCCCTCTACACGGGAGCTGTCGGAGTTGCTGGGCGTCAGCCGGGGCAGTATCATTGCCGCCTATGAAGCCTTGCAGGATGAGGGGCTGGTGTATGCGGTCACAGGCAAAGGGAACTTTGTCGCCGAGGTCTCTGCCCCCAGCGGGCAGGCGGTCCCTGCTTGGCAGATGGATTGGCGAGAGCGGATGAACCGGCAAGCCCGGCTGTCCGTGGAGCTCGACCATATGAAACGCAGCAAGCCTGGCATGCGGGCGGCGAAAGGCGCCATTTTATTTACGAGCATCGCCCCCGATGAGCAACTGTTTGATTTAGAGAACGTCAAACGCGCATTCCTGGATCGGATGGCGGTGGAAGGCCGCGTCTTATTGAACTATGGATATGCCAAAGGATATAAACCACTTATCGATTATTTGCTGAACTATATGGAACGCAAAGGCGTGGATCTGCAAGGCAAGGGTTTGTTGATCACCAGCGGGTTTACGGAAGGGCTGGACATCGTGTTGTCCGTTCTCGGTCGGGATGGCAATACGGGCGGGCGCATGTTATGCGAAAACCCAACCCACCAGACCGCGATCAAAAATTTGCGGCGCCACGGGTTTGAGATCACCGGAATCCCGATGGAGCCGGACGGAATGGACCTTGCAGCGCTGGAGCGCGAGCTGAAGGCGCAGCCGTTCGACGGCGCGTTCCTGGTGCCCTCCTATCATAATCCGACCGGCATTGTGACGTCTGCCGAGAAGCGACTGGCCATCCTGGAGTTGCTTAGCCGCTACCGAGTGCCGGTAATCGAGGATGGTTTCAATGAGGAGCTGAGGTATTCCGGCTCTCACGTTGCGCCGCTGATTGCGATGGCTGGGCAGGGGAACGGCGTGGTGTACTTGGGAAGCTTCTCGAAGGTGCTGTTCCCGGGGATTCGCGTTGGCTGGATCTTAGCGGATCGGGATCTGATCGAGGTGCTGGAAAGCGTCAAACGGGCGCGCAGCATTCATACCTCGACGTTAGACCAATCTTTGCTATATCAATATTTGCTGAACGGGAATCTCGAAAAATATCTGAAACGGGCCAGGGCCGAATATCGGCGGAAGTACGAATGGACGAAGGACTGCTGTGAACGGTACGTCCCATTCTCTCGGTTGTCAGGAAGCGGCGGGTTACATTTGTTCCTGGAGTTCCCGGAGGAGTTCGATACGTGGAAGCTGCTCGAGCTTTGTGCAGATCAGGGCGTCCTCTTCACTCCGGGGGATATGTTTTACGTTGACGGCGGGGGGCGGAATACGATGCGGATTGGCTTCTCGCGGGTGCCGGAGGAAGACATTGAGAAAGGGATTCGTCTGATCGGTGAAATGGCTGCAAAGCTGCTAGGGGATCTGAATTAGTTGCAAGAGAGTTCGAGTTAGGTGCTGCATGGACGTAAAACAACGGGTGAAGGAGAGAAACAGAATGAAGGTTGGCGTCATTATGGGCGGCGTCTCCTCGGAACGCGAGGTCTCGCTGATGACGGGGAAGGAAATCGTGGGGAAGCTGGACTCCAATAAATATGAAGTGATACCGATTGAGCTAACGAAGCGCGAGGAGCTGATCGACCGGGTGAGGGGGATTGACTTCGCTTTACTGGCGCTGCATGGTGTTTTTGGCGAGGACGGTACCGTACAAGGCGTGCTGGAGACAATGGGCATCCCGTATTCGGGCAGCGGCGTGTTGTCCAGCAGCTTATGCATGGATAAAAATCTGACGAAGCGGCTGCTGCAGACCGAAGGGATCGCGACGCCGGACGGAGCCTATTTGGATCGGCGAATGTTCGCGGACGGAACGTGGGAATCCAAGGCAGCGGGACTCACATATCCGCTGTTCGTCAAGCCAAATGCCGGAGGCTCCAGTATCGGTGTCCAGCGTGTTGATCGGCCGGAGTTATTAGGCAGCGCGCTGGAGGAAGCGTTCCGATGGGGCGAGTCCGTGCTCGTTGAGTCCATGGTGTCCGGCCAGGAAATCACCTGCCCGATCCTGGACGGGGAGCTGCTCCCGGTGCTGGGCATCCGGGCGGCCAATGGAGCGGAGTGGTTTGACTACGAAGCCAAATACAGCGATGGCGGGGCGGAGGAAAAGCCGATCACCCTGCCTCCCGATGTTGCGGCACGGGTGCGCGAAGCAGCGCTGGCTTGCTATCGGTTGCTGCAATGCCGTGTCTACGCCCGGGTCGATATGATTCTCAAGGACGGAGTGCCTTACGTGCTGGAGGTAAATACGCTGCCGGGGATGACAGCGAACAGCTTGCTCCCGCGCAGCGCCGCTGCCGCTGGCATCCCTTACAGCGAACTGCTCGACCGAATCATCGAGCTGTCGCTGGCCGAACGGGGGGAGTCGTCTTTCACACCACAGCATAGCGCCCACATAAAATAAGAAACCCGCGATAGCGGATCTCTTCATGATGTAAGTGAAATCGCCTAGTTCACTGGCGGGCTGGACAGCTCCAGCGCCTCTTCAACCGGCACATACTCATAGTGCAGGTCACGGGCTACAGAGGCGTACGTGATCACACCTGCGGCGACGTTGACGCCTTTGCGCAGAGCGGCCCGCTCACTGAGCGCCGTGTAAAGGCCCTTCGAAGCGATCTCCAGCGCATAAGGCAGCGTAGCGTTAGCCAGCGCGAGCGTAGAGGTGCGCGGCACGGCGCCCGGCATATTCGCTACGGCGTAATGCACGACGCCATGCTTCACGTAGGTCGGATCGGAATGGGTCGTGATTCGGTCGACCGTTTCAAAGATGCCGCCTTGGTCGATAGCCACGTCCACGATCACCGAGCCGGGGCGCATCGTTTTTACCATGCTTTCGGTGACCAGCTTTGGCGCCTTGGCACCAGGGATCAGCACCGCGCCGATCACCAGGTCGGATTCGGCAACCGCTTCGGCAATGTGCTGCGGATTTGACATCAGCGTCTGCACGCTGGAGCCAAAGATGTCCTCCAGCTGCCGCAGGCGATCTGGATTCAGATCGATGATCGTCACATCGGCACCCAGACCGATGGCTACTCGGGCTGCATTCGTGCCAACGACACCGCCGCCGATGATCGTCACTTTCCCGCGCTTCACGCCAGGCACACCGCCGAGCAGGATGCCTTTGCCGCCATGCGGCTTCTCCAGAAACTGCGCTCCGATTTGCACGGACATCCGCCCGGCAACCTCGCTCATCGGCGTCAACAGCGGCAGCGTTTTGTTCACTTCGACCGTTTCATACGCGATCGCGGTCACGCCTTGATCTTTTAACGCTTGGGTCAGTTCCGGTTCCGGCGCCAGATGCAAATATGTGAACAGGATCAGACCTGGACGGAAGAAGCCATACTCCGACGGCTGCGGTTCCTTTACCTTCATAACCAGATCAGCCGACCAAGCTTCGGCGGCACGGCTGACCACCTTGGCCCCGGCGGCCGCATATTCCGTATCCTCAAAGCCGCTGCCAGCACCCGCCTGAGTCTCGATCCATACCGAGTGACCTGCTTGAACCAGCGAATAGGCGCCCGATGGGGTCAGGGCAACTCGATTTTCATTATTTTTAATTTCTTTGGGGACTCCAACGATCATGCGGTAACCTCCTCTGTCAAACGATCTGACATCAGTATAGGACAGGAGCTGCAATTTTTGTTTGTGGAGATATGAGAAAAAAGACTGCTCGCATTGTGAAATTTCACAATGCGTTGCTGCCGCCGAAACGTTCGGCTTTGAGTTCCAAATATAAGGTTACTTTCTGCTCCATGCTGGTTAAGTCGATCCGGCCGATTTCAGTGATTCGCTTCAGCCGGTAATTCAGGGTATTCGCATGAACATGCAGCGCTTCGGCGGCTGTCTTCGCATTGCTGTCATGCGCCAAAAACACTTCCAGCGTGTGCACCAGCTCGCTGTGATGCTCTTGATCGTAGGCCCGCAGCCGGGCCAGTTGGCTGCCTGCGCCGCCATGTTGCTGAAGCTCTTCCCAGATCCGGGGCAGGTAGCGGTAATACCCGAGATCGCCATACATCACGTGATCTCCCGTCTCCTTGGGGAACCGCTGCTTCACTTCAAGCAGGAGCAGCGCTTCACGGTAGCTGTCTTCCAGCCGTCCGTATTCGCTGTAGAGACATCCGCTGGCCAATCCTAGGAAATGCGGCGAAAAAAAGGTGCGCAAATTCTGTTGAAGCAGCCCCAGCTGGCTGGTGACTCCATCCATCGTATCCGACGTTAGCGGTGCGAATAGCAAAATCAGCTGATTCTTATTAATGGCGCGCAGCACGATCCGGCTGTTCGCGGAGAGAGGAGCGCATTTCTCCAGCGCCTGCCGCTGCCACGATTCCTTCACTTCGGCGGCAAACTGCAGAACAACCACATGGAACTGCGGAGGGAGTGTGATCCCGATCCGCTGGGCTTTATCCCGAATCAGGGTTTCATTGGATAGATGCCCGGTCAGCAGCTGCCAGAAAAAATCGCGATGCGCCTCTTCCTCCTTATGGCGCTGCAGCTGCCACCTAGCCATTTTGGTGCGGGCCGCTTGGGCCGCCTTGGCGACCAACGCCATTTCCTGGTCCGAAAAAGGCTTCTCCGCTTCCAGCACCCAAATAAAGCCGACCACCCGGGAGCCTGAACGGATCGCTGTCGCTACGCGGCCGCTAAGCCCCACCTCTTGAATCGGGGCGACGCGAATCGGCGCTTCGCTCTCCAATAGGCGAGGCATAACGCCATCTCGCCAGAGACTGCCAATGATCTGGTCGGGCACCCGGCGCCCGACGATGGTGGCCAGCCGCGCCGCGTCGGTCTCCGGCTCGTGCGAGCTGTAGGCAACCAGCCGATGGTTGGCGTCTTCGATCGTGACCGGACGCCCTAACACATCGCTGATCTTCTCCGCGAGCAATTCCAGATTGTCGGAATAGGGCTCGAAAATATCGTCTTGATCTTGGCACATAGGCGAACGTCACCTCCGATGCGATATGGTTTGTGAAGCCGCACTAGGATCATGCCGTTTTTTTGGGATAGGGAGACAAACCCCGGCAGGAGCGGCTGAATTATACTTAATTTCAAGATGCTTCATAATGATTATTTATGAGGAAAGAGGTATTCCACGATGACAATGATGCGATCAAGGGTCTCCACCCCTACTGGCTATCGGGAAACTTGGGCGGAGGTGTCGCTGGACGCCATCGCCCACAATACGGGGCTCTTCCGCAAGCAAATCGCCAAGGGCTGTCGGCTGATGGCCGTAGTCAAAGCGAACGGCTACGGTCACGGAGCGGTGCAAGCGGCGCAAGCTGCCATCCATGCCGGCGCCGATGATCTTGGCGTGGCCCTCGTTGATGAGGCGCTAGAGCTGCGAGCGGTTGGTATATCACAACCTATTCTCGTGCTCGGCTACACGCCACCGTTTGGCGTCGAAGCAGCGGTTCGGCAGGGCATTACCTTGACGGTGGATACCAGGGAAGTCCTGCATGAGGCGATCGCTTGCGCCAGAAAGTACGGGCGTGCAGCACGCATCCACTTGAAGGTGGATACCGGGATGTCCCGGATCGGCTTATCTAGCACCCGGGCGGTGATTGAGCTCGCTGAACTTGCGGCAGCGGCTGCGCCCTTCGTCATCCTGGAAGGCGTGTTTACCCATTTCGCGGATGCGGACGGACCCGACCCGACGTATACGTGGGAGCAATTCGCCCGGTTCCAAGCTTGCCTCGATGCCCTGGAGGCCCACGGCTTGCACGTACCGATCAAGCACTGCTGCAACAGTGCTGCCGCGATGCGGTTCCCGCAAATGCATCTGGATCTCGTTCGCATCGGGATCGCACTCTACGGGTTATATCCTTCGCCGCAGCTGCGGCTGCCGGAGTATCCTTTGCAGCAGGCGATGCAGCTCAAGACGAAAATCGCTTCGCTCCGGCGGATCCAGCCGGGCCAATCCGTCGGCTACGGCCGGACGTTCCGGGCGAGTGAAGAGCGGCTGATCGCCACGGTTCCCATCGGATACGCCGACGGGCTGTCACGGACGCTTTCGAACCGAGGGTTTGCGCTGGTTCGCGGACAGCGGGCGCCGATCATCGGCCGAGTGTGCATGGACCAGACGATGTTAGACGTCACCGAGGTAGAGGGCGTCCAAGCGGGAGAGGAAGTGATCCTCTTCGGCGGAACGGGCGATACGGCGGCGATAGCGATTGACGAGGTCGCCGATTGGATGGGAACAATCAACTATGAGGTCGTTTGTCAGCTCGGAGTCCGAGTCCCGCGCGTATATCCTCAAATCTTAAATATGTAAGATTAGGTATCATGCTTATGGCATCATAATCCAAGCTTCCGGTTTTCGTAAAGAGGTTTTTGCGGTATTTCCCGTAAAAAACCTCTTTTATGTCATATATCTTAACGTTGTATGCGGAAAGGTTTCAAGTAGGAAAGGGGGGGAGTGGATTTCTCCTTGCGCGGCTTACATGATCCGGTCTAGAATTGGGGCAAGAGTTCCTTGATTTAAAATCCAAACATCGCAGGAGCGTGAGAGGATGAAGTACAGAAGGTACGGAACAACCGGCAAGCAGGTGTCGGAAATCGGCTTTGGCGCTTGGCAGCTTGGCAACAAGCAGGATTGGGCGGGAATGGAGGAGGATGAGGCCATCCGTCTCGTACATGAGGCGTTGGATCTTGGGGTGAACTTTTTTGATACCGCTCCCAATTACGGTCAAGGCAAAAGCGAGGTCTTACTCGGCAAAGCGTTGGAGCGAAAACGGGACAAAGCGGTCATCAATACGAAGTTCGGTCATTCCCCGGAAGGGACCGATTATTCCGCATCTCAGATTCGCAATTCGGTGGAACGCAGCCTGATGCGGCTGCAAACTGATTATTTGGACTCGGTCTTGATCCATAATCCGCCGTTTGATGTTCTGGATGGTAAATACGGTCACTATCAAGTGCTGGAGGATCTGAAGGCGGAAGGCAAAATTCTGGCATATGGCGTGTCCGTCGATTCCAGCCGCGAAATGTTGGAGGCGCTGGGGCATTCTCAGCTTGGGGTTATGGAAGTGATGTTCAACATCTTTTATCAGGAAACGGCACAAGCGTTTCAGGCCGCACAGGAGAAAGATGTTGCACTCATTATTAAGGTGCCGCTGGATTCCGGCTGGTTGTCGGGCAAATATAACGGCAACAGCTCGTTCTCCGGCGTGCGCAGCCGCTGGTCTCCGGAAGTGATTCAGACCCGCGCGAAGCTGGTGGAGCAAATTCGCTTCCTGGAAGATGAGCACACGACGATGACGATGGCGGCGCTGCGGTTTATTTTGGCGTATCCTGAGGTGACAACGGTGATTCCCGGCGTCCGAAACAGCGCTCAGCTCCGTGAAAATGTAGCTGCAAGCAGCGCGCCTCTGCCGGAGGAATCGCTGCGAAAACTGCAAGAGCTATGGGAACGGGATATCCGCTTCAAATCGTTGGGCTGGTAAGCACACGTGAAAGCTAGTAAGCAAACATGAAAGCTGGTACGCAAACATGAAACTTCTGGTGCAGGATAAGGCATTTTATCACAGCTTTTTCAGACTAACTTTAGTGATTGCTCTGCAAAACATTATTTCCTTTGGCGTCAATTTATCGGATAACATCATGCTTGGCGGTTACAGTGAATCGGCCTTATCCGGTGTAGCTCTGGCTAACCAGATCCAGTTCTTGCTGCAAATGCTTGTGATGGGCGTAGGGGAGGGCGTTGTCATCCTCTCATCACGGGCATGGGGCGCGCGGGACATCCGAACCATCAAGCGGGTAGCCAGCATTGGAATGCGCATCGCACTGCTGCTGGCGTTCCTGCTGTGGCTGGCGGTATTCTTGTTCCCGCACGGATGCCTGTCCTTATTCACCAACGAGGACAACGTCATCACAGAAGGGGCCAAGTATTTACGGATTATCGGTTTTTCCTATCTCTTCTTTGCGGCAACCAACCTGCTGCTCGCTTCTCTGCGCAGCGTGGAGACGGTCAGAGTTGGATTTATCCTCTCCGTGTCGACGTTACTGATCAATGTTTGTTTGAACTATTTGCTGATCTACGGGCATTTCGGGTTCCCCGCTTGGGGGGTGAGAGGCTCGGCGGCGGCGACGCTAACGGCCCGTATCATCGAGCTGGTCATCGTGTTGGTGTATCTCAAACGAGTGGATCGCAAAATCCGGTTCACGCTGCGGGACTTCTTCCGATTTGACCGGGGGACGTTCAAACAATACCTTAGCGTGGGCTCTCCCATCCTGATGTCCAACGGTCTCTGGGGGCTGGCCATGGCGGTACAGTCTGGAATCTTGGGGCATATGGGGGAAGCGGCGATTGCCGCGAACAGTATCGCCACAACAGTCTTCCAAATCGTGTCGGTCGTCACATACGCTTCGGCCAGTGCGACGGCTGTGATTATCGGGAAGACGATTGGCGCCGGACATCCGGAAAAAATCAAGCCTTACGCCCAAACGCTGCAGGTGCTTTATGTGTTTATCGGTTTGGCGACAGGGGCCGTGCTCTTCTTGATCAAAGACATGGTGCTGGGCTTTTATGCCATATCCCCGGCATCCAAGGATCTGGCCTTGCAGTTTATGACGGTGCTCTCCATAACAGCGGTAGGCACGGCTTATCAAATGCCGGTGCTGACGGGCATCGTGCGCAGCGGAGGAGATACGAAATTTGTGTTATACAACGATTTAATCTTCATGTGGCTGATCGTATTGCCTTCATCCTTTCTCTGCGCTGTAGTATGGGGGTTGTCGCCGCTGCTGACGTTTATCTGTCTGAAATCGGATCAAATCCTGAAATGCTTTGTAGCGATCGTGAAGGTGAATCGCTATCGGTGGATTCGGACGTTTGGAACAACCCCGGAGCCGAAGGCATAATCTCCACGATAAAAAAAGGACCGCCATCGATCGGCTGCTGCCGGATCCATGCGGTCCTTTCTTTTTTATTCATAATATGCTGATTATTTGGATGGAGCGCCCAGCACCGGCTGGAATCCGGCTGGAATGTATGCGACGGCCTTCACCTCGGAAATGACCTGCGGATAAAATTGCCCAGGTTGAGGCTCGACGATGCGATAGTCGATGACTGCCTTGTCATCCTTAAAGGAGATGCTCGACACTTCCAGACCGTAGCCCGGGTGCGGCGCCATCGCCGTAATCGTCACCTTCGTCACGTCGCTGGTGAGTTTGTCTGTGCTCACGGTAAAATTAGACAAGCCGGGAATTGGGTTCGCAATCGGCTCATTGTCTTTAATAAATTGCAGCGTCCGGTCAAGCATGCCTGCTGCTTCACTGCGGGAGATCGGTTGCTTTGGTCCGAAGTTTCCCTTCTTATCCAAGGTAACGATTTTGGCTTTCAGCAGCGCTTGAATGCTGTTCATATAGTCTTTGTTGATTTGCTTCTCGTCCTTGATGGACACATATTGCATCGTAAACGCGTATTCGCCCTTTACGCTCAGCGCTTTGAACAACCAGTGGCTAAATTGCTCCTTCGTTACTTTGGCGGCCGGGTTAATGTCCTTCGGAATGCCCAGCCCGTAGTAGTTCGCGATCACAAAGGCTTCGGAATACCAAGCATGATCCTTTATCTTGGTGTAATAATCGCTGGCTTTGGGCAGTTTGATGAACCGGATCGTATCGAAGTTGAGATCCAGCGTTTTCACGATCAGCGTGACGGCTTCCGCACTTGTCAGCTTCTGGGCCGGATAATAACGGCCGTGAAGGTCGCCTTTAATGATTCCCATCTTCTCCAGGCGTTCGATCGCCTTTTGCTCCTGGTCACCTTTAATGTCGCTGAAAGCTGAGGCCGTACCGCCAAACATCATCGTGAACGCGATGACCATGAGCAGCGTCAGCTTGGAAAGTTTAGAGAAAGAGAACGTTCTGTTCCGTTTCATTCGTCAAGTCCCTCCCGGAAACAGTAATGAGTTAAACGAATCAGATTCGCCGTCTGCTCTGCTCTCGCATAGCGTACGGCGAGGCTTAAGGTATCATTTCCCTCCTTCCGGATTCAGACTGGTTTAACCCTTTGACGCAGGAAGAGCTGCAGATGTTTCAAAGAATCTCCTATTTTTTGCGAAAAGTCTCAGTTAATCAGTCCCGCATAACGCAGACCTTGACGGATGCCGCCCTCATCCACAGCCGCCGTGACATAATCGGCATGAGGCAGCAGGTCTGGATGAGAATTGCCCATGGCGATCCCTAAACCGACTTCCTGCAGCATTTCCTTATCATTCAGACCGTCTCCGAAGGCGACTGCGGCAGACAGAGGGATGCCGAGACGTTCCAGCATGGCTGCGATGCCCACCGCCTTGGAGCCGCCGCGCAGCGTGACATCCATCGCTTTCGAGTGCCAGCGGATCAGACGCAAGTCCTCGAATTGTCCATCGTACAACGCTTCGTCCTGCTCCTCACAATGCAGAAAAGCTTGATACACCGGGGATTTGCTCCAAAATTCCGGATCGAATCCCGGATGCTCGACCTTCAGCGAATTAATAGATTCCACGACAAAGGGGTGAGCTTCGGTATTGGTGTAGTAACGGTCATGCCCCTGAAATACGAGTGGATGCTGATGGCGCCCAGCCAACTCAACGAGTTTCTGAAGGCTTTGCGCAGGCAGGGGCCGCTGAAGCAGCGGCTCGCCCCGGTAGACAACGTAAGCCCCGTTTAGGCTGACGAAGGATTCGATGTGAAGCAGCTTGGCGATCGGTTGAAAAAAATACGGCGCCCGCCCGGTTGCAATCACCGGCTCGATACCGCTTGCTTTGAGTTCAGCAATGGCCTGAATCGTATCCTGCGGAACTTGCTTGTCCTCGTTCAGCAGCGTGCCGTCGAGATCAAAGAAGACGATGGTGTACTTGTTGTTCATAGGTATGGCTCCTATCCGTTCGTTTTTTTATCTGTTATCTATAAAAATAGTGTACCATGGGCGCGCAAACCGGTCATCGCCTCCGATCCACTTGTATAGAAAGCGTTGTCAAGCTATACTGTGAGCGATGGCCCGGCAACTGCTGCGGCAGTTCAGCCGGACGGTGTAAATCAGCCCCTATTGTGGAGAGAGGAAGAGGCCAATGCCGGTTATTGACATGCCCTTAGACGAGTTGCGCAAGTACAAAGGAATTAACCCCAAGCTGCCGGATTTCGACGCTTATTGGGAGACAGCGCTGCGCGAAATGCGCGCAGTGGATTCACAGGTTCAATTGGAGAAGGCGGAATATCAAGTGCCGGGTGTGGAGTGCTATCATCTTTATTTTACCGGAGTAAAAGGAGCCCGCATCCATGCGCAATACGTGCGCCCGGTTAAATCGGACGGCCCGGCGCCTGCCGTGATTTTGTTCCACGGTTATTCCGGGAATGCCGGCGACTGGACGGAAAAGCTGGGATACGCTTCGCTTGGCTTCCACGTCTTTGCGATGGATTGCCGCGGTCAAGGCGGCAGATCGGAGGATGTTGGCGGAACGATCGGCAATACGCTGCAAGGCCATATCATCCGCGGGGTAGACGGGGATCCGCAAAATATGTTGTTCCGCCATATTTTCCTGGACGCTGTACAATTGACGGGGATCGCTATGGAGATGCCGGAGGTGGATGAGAACCGCGTCGGCGTCACCGGTTGGTCGCAAGGCGGCGGGATCACGTTAGCATGCGCAGCGCTGGAGCCCCGGGTTCGTCGGGCTGCTCCAGTCTATCCGTTCCTCTCCGATTACCGCCGGGTATGGGAGATGGATTTGGCCAAGAATGCATACGAGGAATTACGCTTGTACTTCCGCCGCTTTGATCCGCAGCATGAACGGGAGGAGGAGTTGTTTGCCAAGCTGGGCTACATTGATGTGCATCATCTGGCCAGCCGCATTCAAGCGGAAGTACTGATGGGGGTTGGATTGATGGACGAGATTTGCCCGCCATCCACCCAATTTGCTGCCTACAACGCGATCACTTCGCCGAAGAAGCTGGAGATTTACCCGGATTTCGGCCATGAAGGTCTGCCGGGAATGCACGACAAGATCGTTCAGTTTATGCTAGGAATGTAAGGGAAGCCCGCAAAAATACTGACAAACAGGCTGAACGGGCAGGCAGAAAGGAGCGGTGTTCGTGACGGGCACGTTATTTATCAACGGGAGAATCCAAGCACTGGAGCCAACCGGACTCTCTGAAAAAGAAGCCGATGCGGTATACGTGGAAAACGGCCGCATCCGCGCCATCGGGCGGACGGCGGAGCTGAAGCTGCAGCTGGCAGGCCGGGCGGTGCGTACCGTCGACTGGGAAGGGGCCGTGGTGCTCCCCGGCTTAACTGACTCGCATATGCACCTGTCCATGCACGGCATGAAGCTCGCCATGCTTGATTTCAGCGGCGTCACTTCGAAGGAGGAGATGCTGCGACTTGTCCGGGAGCGCGCGGCGGTGACGCCGCCCGGCGAATGGATTCTCGGCCTGAATTGGGACGAGAATCGGTTCGTACCCGCTGCGGCACCAACACTGGAGGAGCTGGACGCGGTTAGCACCCGCCATCCAATCTTCCTGACGCGCACCTGCTTCCATGCGTATTTGGCCAATTCCGAGGCGTTCCGCCGCGCGGGGATTACGCCAGATACGCCGGACCCGGAAGCCGGGGCATACGGCAGGGACGAGGAAGGGCGCTTCACTGGCTGGGTGTATGAGGAGGCGTCGGTGCCGTTCACCCGAGCGCAGCCAGAACCGGACTATGCCGCGAAGAAGGACGCCATTCGCCGCGCCTGGCTTGACGCGCTGCGCCTGGGGCTCACCGCTGCCCATACCGAGGACCTGCGGTTTCTCGGCAGCATCGAGACGATGCAGCGCATTTGCCGCGAGCTGCGCGAGGAAGGGATCGCCTTCCGCACCCACCAGCTGCTGTACTATCCGTTTCTGGAGGAAGCGGAAGAGCTTGGGGTGCGGGCCGGCGACGGCGACGACTGGCTGCGTATCGGCGCGGTGAAGCTGTTCGCCGACGGAGCGATCGGCGGCCGCACGGCGCTGCTGAAGCAGCCGTACAGCGATGCGCCGCACACGCGGGGGATGGCGATCCATCCGGAGGAGCGGCTCGCCGAGATTGTGCGGGCGGCGCGGCGCCAGGGCTTCCCGATCGCTGTGCATGCGATCGGGGATGGCGGCGCTGACCTCACGCTGCGCGCGATGGAGGCGCAGCCGCTTGCGCCGGGCAGCCGGCTTCCGGACCGGCTGATCCACGCGCAGGTGCTGGACGCCGGGCTCGTCCAGCGCATGACCGCGCTGCCGCTCGCGGCGGATATCCAGCCGCGGTTCGTAGCCAGCGACTTCCCCTGGGTGCTGGAGCGGGTGGGGGAAGGGCGTACGGCGTACCTGTACGCCTGGAAGAAACTGCTGGCGGCCGGGATCCCCTGCGCCGGCGGCAGCGACGCGCCCATCGAGCCGCTCAGCCCGTTCCTTGGGCTGCATGCGGCGGTGACCCGGCGGGCGCCGGAGGAGACGCACGAGGGCTATCTGCCCGAAGAGAAGCTGACGACGGCGGAGGCCGTGGCGCTCTTTACCCGCGGCAGTGCCCAGGCCGCCGGGGAAGCGGACGAGCGCGGGGAGATCGCTGTGGGGAAAGCCGGGGATTTTACGGTCATTGACCGGGAAATTGAAGGTGACCCCGAGCAGCTTCTCCAGGCGCAGGTGCTCATGACTGTCGTCAACGGGGAGATTGGGTACCGGGCGCCATAAACTTGCGTGCGACAAAGCCGTCCCCCCCTCTTGCGCCAATGTATATGAAAAATCGAATACAATTTAACGAAACGGGCGGATTTAAGGGGATCTGTATGAAATTTCATATAGATTTGCTCGTTTCCGCAAGAAACAGCCTAAATCTATATGAAAAACCGAGTAGATTCCCTTTTTCCTTCGCTAGTCCGCCACTTTATATATGAAATTTCGCATAGATTTCCGATATGACCTAAAGAAGCCGTCCCAGGGAGCTTAAACTCCTCGGGACGGCTGTTAGCAAGCGGAATTTTAGCGCAATCTTCATGACTTGAATGAGTTTCACGTGATTGTCCCCCTAGGTATGTATTCGTATAATGGATATGACCCGTGTAATTTTTACTGAAAAGAACATGAGGAGGTTTTTTCCGTTGTCGCTGGAAATTGAACGCAAGTTTCTGTTGCCGGCGTATCCAGAGCAACTGATTCGGGAGGGAGAGCTGGTGGTACGGTCGGAACATGCGATCGACCAGACGTATCTAGCCCTGCATGAGGATCAGGAGCTGCGGGTTCGCAGAATCGAGGACTTGCGTACCGGAGAGATTCAATTTACGCATACCTTCAAAAGAGGGTTTGGCCTGTCCCGGGAAGAAGTGGAGGTATCCATTTCGGAAGGGTTGTATCAGCAAATTATCGGGATTCATCAGGCCATTCCTTTAACCAAACGACGGGTAACTGCCGAATGGGACAAGCGTACAGTCGAGATCGACGTTTACGACCAGATCGATTTTATCGTTCTTGAAGTGGAGTTCAGCTCAGAGGAGGAGGCGCGGTCCTTTGAGCCGCCGGCTTGGTTTGGTCCAGACATTAGCACCAACAAGGAATATAGCAACAAGAAGGTTTGGAGCGATTTGCAGCGCAGAAAAAAAGAGACCTGACATCCTCAGGTCTCTTCGTTTTATCACATCTCTCTATTCCAGCGCCAGTCCGCCGCCTTCCCGCAGCAAAAAACCGTAGTTATTGCGGACGAACTCCAGCACTTTCTCGCAGATGATCCGGTGCCCATCTTCATTGGGATGGATGCCGTCTGAGCAGAGGAACTTCGTGTAATCAGGGTGCTCTAGAAAAGCGCCGCGCACGTCAATCATTTTGGTCTTGGTCATTTCCGATACTTTCAGAATCGTTGAATTGTACCGTTCCTGCCACCAATAAATCTTCGTGACGCTCCCCAGCCATTTCAGGATGTTCTTCTCCGCTTCCGGGTCGTTGCGGCTGACCCATTTGAAGTAATTGTCGGCGTTGAGCGGCGGCAAGCTCATCAGGACCGGGACAATGTTCTGACTCTTTACGAATTGGATCGCTTCGGTCAGCATTTTCTCAAATAGAGGAAAGTCGGTTTTCGGGTGGTGTTCCGCTTCGGGATGCTCAGCAATTTCATTCCAGTTGAAATCACAGTCATTGCCTCCGTACTCGATCAAAACGATGTGGGGTTTATCCTTCTCTACGTCCCGCTTCAGGTTCGTGAGCCCCTTCATTAACGTGTTACCAAACCGCGCGGTATTATGAACCGCACCCTTCAATTTCTGCTGCAGCAGCGATACATAGTTGTTCTCCAAGACGACGTACTTACGGCGTTGCTCATCGTAGATGACGCCTTTGGAAATGGAGTCTCCGCTGACCATATACTTGATTTCATTTTTGGAAAAAAACTTGCTGTCGTTGATCACAATATCACCCCTCTTAAACCCCGAAACCTTGTTCATTTCGTTATATCTATTGTAGATGAGTTCTCTTCGCCTGTGCAAGTAAACAGTTCGTATTGACAAGAAAACGGAAGCATGCGAAAGTGGACAAGTCTAACCGGGAATGAGAGAATACGAGTGAAGCAACCATGAACAAAGGGAGGAAATCAGTTTGATACGTTTCGCCACGATTGGAACGAACTGGATTACGGAACGTTTTATTCAGGCAGCACTGGAAACGGAGCAATTTGCCTTAACGGCGGTTTACTCCCGGACCGAGGAGAAGGGCAGAGAGTTTGCTGCCAAGTTTGGCGACCCGCAGGTCTATACGGATTTGAAAGCCTTAGCGGCCAGCTCTGACGTCGATGCCGTTTATATCGCCAGCCCGAATTCCTTTCATGCGGAGCAGGCCATCTTGATGATGGACCACGGCAAGCATGTGTTATGCGAGAAACCGATGGCGTCCAATGCGGCAGAGGTTCGCCGGATGATCGAAGCGGCGCGTCGCAATGATGTGTTGTTGATGGAGGCGCTGAAGTCGACGCTGATGCCGAACTTCCGGGCCGTGCAGGATAATTTGTACAAAATCGGCCAGGTGCGGCGCTATTTTTCAAGCTATTGTCAGTATTCTTCGCGGTATGATGCCTTTAAGCAAGGCAAGGTGATGAATGCCTTTAATCCCGCGTTTTCTAACGGGGCTTTGATGGACCTCGGCATTTATTGTATCTATCCGATGGTGACACTGTTCGGGAAACCGGAATCGGTGCAGGCTTCTGCGGTGATGTTGTCTTCGGGCGTGGACGGAGAAGGCAGCCTTGTTGTGCGGTATCCGGAGATGGACGGCGTGATCATGTATTCGAAAATTACCGACTCCTATCTGCCAACGGAAATCCAAGGGGAAAACGGTACGATCGTGATCGATCGGATCAATCAGCCCTATGAGGCTAAAATTCTGTACCGTGACGGCACAACTGAGGAATTAACCTGCTTCCAGCCGCAGGAGTCGATGTACTATGAAGCGTTGGAGTTCATTGAGCTGATTCTCAGCGGCAAGCGGGAAAGCCAGATCAATACCCATGCCCGTTCGCTAGCCGTTGCCGAGCTGATGGAGGAAGCCAGACGCCAGTTCGGATTGCGGTACGCGGCGGACGAGGACCAAGCCTGAGTCGTCGTTGGCCAGTCTGCTGGAATTGTCCTCAATGATTTAGCCCAAGCCGGTAGATCGGTTTGGGCTATTTGCGTTCTGACGCATCCTCTCTTATGGGGTTGCTTTTGCACCATTATCCCCATGAGTCAGGTAGGCAAGTAGGGCAAGTGTGGGAGTAGTGGGGCAATAAGATCATCAGAGATCCCCTCCTCAGTTCTAACTCCAATTTCCCTGAGTATAAGGGATAATCATGAAAAAGGAGCGTTGGAGATATTTGCGCCCCCCAAACTGACACAAATTCCCGTTGCAACCGCTTACATACTGAGATAGGATTATCGGAAGAGGTGAACTGGTTCATGAAGGACAAGAAATGGCTGGCGGGTATGTTGATTTGCATCGTGGTTTTGGTCTATTTGTTCATCGGCTTTGCGAGGTACTCGGGGAAGATGGGCAGCATTGTTAAAGAGCTGCAAGGGCAGCCCGCGAGCGGTGAGCCGCGCTATCATATCGTGCTGATCGAGCAGGAGCGGTATCATCCCTATTGGGAAATGGTCGAGAAAGGGGCGGCGGAGGCAGCGGAGAAATACGGCATCGACATTGAGTTCACGGGACCGGTGCGCAACAACATGGAGGAACAGCTGAATTTGCTGGAAAAAGCGATCGCCGCCCGCGTCGATGCAATTATTGTGCAGGGGTTAAATGAAGAGCGGTTTACGCCAGTCATCAATAAGGCGGTACGCCGTGGCATCCCCGTTGTGACCATTGACACCGACGCGCCAAACAGCCAGCGGCTGACTTATGTCGGCACTGACAATTTAGCCGCGGGCGAGCGCCTGGGTCGCCTTGTCGTGGAGACGACTGGCGGGATTGGCAAGATCGGCGTGATCATCGGCAGTGATCAGGCGGCCAACCAGCTGCAGCGGCTGGACGGGCTGAAGAAAATCGTCGCCGAACACGAGGGGCTGGAGATCGTGGACGTTCGCAGCTCGAACATCTCCCACATGGAGGCGATTCAGCAGGCGGCTAACATGCTTCGGAACCATCCCGAGATCACCATTATGGTCGGTACGAGTGCAACCGATGCGCTTGGCGTGCTGCAGGCTGCCAAGAACCGCGACGACCTGACGATCATCGGCTTCGACAATCAGAAGGAAACGCTGGAGGCTATTCGCAAAGGGGAGATTGAAGCGACGGTGGCGCAGCAGCCTTTTTTGATGGGAGAAACGGCGGTTCGGCTGCTCTATGAGCACTTCGGGGGACAAGCGCTGAAGAAGGCCTACTTCACGGAAGTGAAAGTGCTAAATGCGCACAACGTGGAGGAGGGCGAGAGTTTATGAGCATCCGCCGTAAATTGTTTCTGTTTATTCCGTTGTTGGTGCTGGTGATGAGTTCGGTGTCCTTCTTCCTGTTCCAAAGCGGAAAGAGTGTTCAAGAGAGCTATCACCTGATGATGAAGCGCATTCTGTTGTACAAAGAGATCTCCTACGAGGTGGGGGAGAACATGCGGTCGATGAACCGATTCATTATGCAGTTGGATCAGGAGAGCTTGCCCGAAGTCGTAAAGCATTTGAATGCGGTCAAGTCCTTGCGATCGGATCTCGACGGGCTCCGGACGATTGGCGGCAGCGACCTGGCCCTCGCCAATTATCGCAACCTGATCGACACCTTCCTGGAGCAGGCCGAGGCGATGATTGAGCGGATTAGCTACGAGGATTCCGATACGATGGCCGGGGCTTATATCGAAGCGGAGCAGACACAGCGTTTTATCCGCGAGGAGGCGCAGGAGCTGGTCGACTTGGAGCTAGAGCAATATAAGCCGATCTACGAAGAGATGATGGATGCGACCGGAAATCTGAACAAGCTGGGCATTCTATTGGTGGTGACGGCAGCGGCATTCAGCATTCTGCTGGCGATTTGGCTGTCACGCAGCATTACCAATCCGATCCGCCGGCTGGTCGCGACCGCCAAACAGATTTCTAAGGGGCGGATGGACACGAAGGCGCCGGAGAGCGACAGCAACGATGAGATCAGTATTTTGTGCCGGGCGTTTAACGGGATGATCGACAATATCCAGCAGTTGATGGCGGAGAATATTAACAACTTGGAGAAGGACCGACTGGTGAAGGAGCTGGAGCTCAAGACGCTGCAAAGCCAGATCAATCCGCATTTTTTATTTAATACTTTAAACTCGATTTCCAAGCTCGCCTATCTCGAAGGGGCGACTAAGACAAGCGATCTGGCTGTTTCCGTATCGCGTCTGCTGCGCTACAACCTGCAGAAGCTGGACCAGGCGGTTCCGCTGCGCGAGGAGGTGGCCCATGTGACGGAATACATGAACATCCAGAAGGCGCGCTTCCGCGATCGGATTGCCTTCAAGATGAACATCGACGAACGGACATTGGACGGGCGAGTTCCTTGCTTAACCCTTCAGCCAATTCTGGAGAACGCTTTTGTTCACGGCATCGAGCATATGGAGGAAGGGGCTGTGCTGGAACTGGTGATTCGCCTTAGCGAGGAGGATCGGGTCGAAATCGAAATCCGCGATAACGGGGTTGGCATGAGCCGAGAAACGGTGGATCGGCTGCTGCAATCGGTGCGCGGAGACGCTCCGCAATTTGGTGGTAAACGGCATTCGACCGGCCTGGGTACGCATAATGTGTTCAAGCGGCTGCATTTATTTTTTGACGGTGAGGAACAAATCGAGATCGACAGCGAGGAAGGGGCAGGCACCGCCGTCCGGTTCACGCTGCCACTGCGCATAGGGATTTCATAGGACGGGAAGGGGGAATCCGAAATGTACACTTTGCTGATTGCGGATGATGAAGCATTGGAACGAGAAGGTCTGGAAATGATGATCCGTCACGCGATGCCGGATACGTTCCGGTTTGTTCATGCGGAGAACGGGCGCAGGGCGATCCAGTTGGCGGAGGAGGAACGGCCGGATTTTATTTTTATGGATATCAAAATGCCCGGGATTCAAGGATTGGAAGCGGTACGGGAGATCATGGCCCGTCAACCGGGGGCTCGGGTGGTGATTATCACGGCCCATGATTATTTTGCCTATGCGAAGGAGGGGTTGGCGCTTGGCGTGCGGGAATATCTGCTGAAGCCGGCCCGGCGGGAAGAAATTCTAGACGTATTGAAGCATCTGATCGCTGAAACCGAAGAGGCGAAGCGGGCCCGGGATGAGCAGCTCTCCTTGCAGGAGAAGCTCTCTCATCTATTACCGCTGGCGGAGAACGAGCTGTCGCTGATGTTGATGCTGGAATATGCGCAGGAGGTAGAAGCCGACCAACTGGCTCGGATGCTGAACCTCCAGTGGCGGAAGGGCTATGCGATGGTCCTGTCGTTTGCGAAGCATAACCCCAAAGAATGGGCCAGCTTCCAGGTGGCTAAGAAGGAGATTTACGAAGCGGTCAAGCAATGGGCGAAGCCGGGGTTGTCCTGCCTAGTCAGCCCGGTAGTGGGCCATAAGATTGCTTTGTTTATCCCGTTGCCGCCGGGACGGCCGGGGTATGAGCAGCGGGTGATGGCGCTGGAATGGGGCGAGCGGTTGCGCAGCCAGGTGGAGGAGCGCTTTGGGCTGCCGCTGTCTGTTGGGATCGGCGGCGTTCGCGAGGGCTGGGACGGGCTAAGCCGCTCGTACCGCGAAGCGGTCCGCGTCTGCGCGGAGGAGCAGGATATCGTCTGCGTTCGGCATTATGACGATATCGCCGAAAGCTCGGGCAGCCCTGCGATTTCGCTGGATGAGGAGAAGAAGCTGCTGGATGCGCTGCTGCAGCAGGACAAAGCCGAAGCTGCCGAGCGCTTTAACCTGTTATTTGAACGCCTGCAGGAGGAGCGTTCGGATGATTTTCCGCATCTGCGCGGGGATGTAATTGGGCTGCTCCTCTATTTGAGCCGCGGCGTGGAGGCAGGGGACGGTCCCGAGTTAATTGAGGATCTTCGCGCTTGCGAGAATGCGGAAGTGTTGCGGGAACGCGTACTGCACCGGCTTGGCATCTGGATGGATAGCCTGCGGGAACGAAAGGAACACAGCCGTTCGCATGTGGTGCAGCGGGCGATCCTGTTCGTCACCCAGCGGTTCAAAGAAGAGATCTCGATGGAGCAAACGGCGGAATATGTGAATCTCAGTCCTTACTACTTCAGCAAATTGTTTAAGCTGCAGACCGGAGAGAATTTCAGCGACTATCTCACCCGACTGCGGATTGAGGAGGCGAAGCGGCTGATCGCCGGGCGCTCGTTAAGTCTGAAGGAAATTTGTTATGAGGTAGGCTACAAAGATCCCAATTATTTTAGCCGGGTATTCAAGAAAGCCGTCGGCATTAGCCCAAGCGAATATCGTCAGCAAATCGAAACGGAATAATAATGCTTCCGTGCAGTTCAGTGAGTCCTTGTCCCAGACAAGGACTTTTTTGTTGTGATTGCACAAAAAAATCCAGTGAAAGCATCGGTTATGAAAGCATTTACATCCGATGACAAAGGAATGCAGAACAAGCGCAAACGAGTGCAGGCTTTGACCGAACCGAAGTAAGGGAAGCAGTGCTACGATATTCATGTAAGCGCAATCATTACTCAATTCTTCAAAAAGAAGGGGCGTAGGCATAGTGAAAAAACACAGTCATTTTGTACGGTTAAGTTTGGCGGCCATTTTGTTGGCTTCCACCCTGGCAGGCTGCGGAATTGTATCGGATGGCAGCGCCAACAGCGGGAACGCAACGAACAATGCGGGCAGCACGGCTGGAGGCAAGGACGACGGGAAAATCGTGATCGGGATGTCCATGGACACCCTGAAGGAAGAACGCTGGCAGAAGGACCGGGATTTATTCACCGCTAAAGTCGAAGAGCTCGGGGGCGAAGTGAAGGTGCTTGCGGCAAACGGTGACGATGCAACCCAGTTGAGCCAAGCTGAGCAGCTGATTTCGCAAGGCGTTGACGTATTGGTCGTCATCGCGCATAACGCGGAAGCGACTGCACCAATCGTGGAAAAAGCGCACAAAGAAGGCATCAAGGTCATCGCATATGACCGTTTGATTCGAAACTCGGACGTTGACTACTACATCTCCTTCGATAACGTTCGGGTCGGTGAACTCCAAGCCCAAGCTGTCATTGATGCCGCACCAAAGGGCAACATCGTATACATCGGCGGTGCGGATACGGACAACAACGCGCACATGTTTAAGGAAGGCGCGATGAACGTGCTGAAACCGCTGGAGGAGAAAGGCGATATCAAGATCGTCTATGACCAGTTCTCCAAGGACTGGAAGCCGGAGGAAGCGCTGAAGAACATGGAGAACGCGCTGACCGCCAATAACAATGATATCCAGGGCGTAGTTGCTGCAAATGACGGTACGGCCGGCGGGGTTATCCAAGCGTTAAACGCCCAAGGAATGGCCGGCAAAATCCCGGTATCCGGGCAGGATGCAGACTTGGCTGCAGTTCAACGGATCGCTGAAGGAACGCAGCTGATGACCGTCTACAAGCCGATTAAATCGATTGCTACCACCGCTGCAGAAATGGCCGTTGCAGCCGCCAAAGGCGAGGAAGTCCAAGCCGATAAAACGGTCAACAACGGTAAGATTGACGTACCTTCCGTGTTGCTGGATCCGATTCCAGTCAACAAGGATAGCCTGAATGTCGTAATTGATGACGGGTTCCACAAGCTGGAGGACGTGTACAAAAACGTACCCAAGGATCAATGGCCGAAGTAATACGAACCGGATACCCGGTTAGGGCGGAAGCGGCGAAAATCAGGGAGCGCTTCGGCGCCTCCTTGGTTTCGCGCTATTCGCCGATCCTTAGGCGAATGAAGGAGAGCTAAGCCTATGTATGTATTGGAAATGGTGAACATCAGCAAGGAGTTTCCTGGCGTGAAAGCCCTTGACCGCGTAAACTTCCAAGTGCGTAAAGGGGAAATTCACGCGCTGTGCGGCGAGAACGGAGCGGGTAAATCCACGCTGATGAAGGTGCTAAGCGGCTTGTATCCAGCCGGCACCTATAGCGGGGACATCGTCATCGGCGGCGAGAAGAAGCAGTTCCAAGGCATTGCCGATGCGGAAAAAGCCGGCATCGCCATCATTCACCAGGAGCTGGCGCTTGTGAAGGAGATGACGGTTGGCGAGAATATTTTCCTTGGGGCAGAACCCACCAAACGCGGCGTGATCCAGTGGGATGAGCTGTATCATAATGCGGCGCAATGGTTGAAGCGGGTTGGACTGAATATTTCTCCGGACACCAAAATCGGCAGTCTCGGCATCGGCCAGCAGCAATTGGTGGAGATCGCCAAGGCACTGTCCAAGCATACGCAGATATTGATTCTGGATGAACCTACAGCCGCTTTAACGGAAAGTGAAGTGGCGATCTTGATGGACATCCTAAATCAACTGCGCAGCGAAGGGGTGTCTTGCGTATATATCTCGCACAAGATGCCGGAGGTGTTTGCTCTGGCCGACTCGATTACGGTACTTCGCGACGGCCGCACGATCGCGACGTTGGATCGCAAGGAAACGAATGACGACCAAGTCGTATCGCTGATGGTCGGACGGGAGCTGACGGAACGGTACCCGCGGGTGGAGCATCGCCCATCGGATACCGTGCTGGAGGTTCGAAACTATAACGTGTGGCATCCGGAGAAGCGGAATCAGAGGGTGATTAAGGATGTCAGCTTCCAGGTGCGCAAAGGGGAAATCCTCGGCATCGCGGGATTAATGGGGGCCGGCCGGACGGAGCTGGTCAGCAGCCTGTTTGGCGCTTACGGCGGCAAGGCGACAGGTGAGGTCTTCGTCGAAGGCAAACCGGTGCGGATTCGCTCCGTTTCCGATGCCATTCGCGCCGGACTCGCCCTCGTCAGCGAGGATCGCAAGCGTCAAGGTCTCGTCATGGGGATGGACGTCAAGACGAATACAACGATGGCGACGTTGGCGAAGGTCTCGAAGTTTGGTGTGATTAACGATAACGAGGAAATCCGCTGGGGTCTGAAATATGTGCAGGATTTAAAGACGAAAACCGCATCGTTGGAAACCCCTGTCGGTACGTTGTCCGGCGGGAACCAGCAGAAGGTCGTCGTCGGCAAATGGCTGATGTCTGACCCGAAAATTCTGATTATGGACGAACCAACCCGCGGCATTGATGTCGGGGCGAAATATGAGATTTATCATTTGATGAATCAGCTGGTCGACCAGGGCGTGGCGATCATCATGATTTCCTCGGAGCTTCCAGAGGTGCTTGGGATGAGCGACCGGATTCTGGTGATGAGTGAAGGCCGATTCGTCCGGGAGTTCGACTGGCGCGAAGCGACCCAAGAAAATATTATGCAAGCCGCAACAGGAGGGAAATAAACATGGAGCTTCAAAAGGAAATCGGTAAACAAACGGACGGTTCGGCGGTAAAGTCGACGCTGTGGGGCAGCCTGTTCGGCAAAATGGACGTGCGCGCCTACACGATGGTGGGGGCACTGGTGTTGATCTGGGTGTTTTTTGGCCTGCTGGACCCCACCTTTTTGACGCCGCGGAACTTATCTAACCTGTTTACGCAAATGTCGGTGACCTCGATCTTGGCAATTGGGATGGTCCTGGTGATCGTCGCCGGGCATATCGACTTGTCGGTGGGCTCTATCTTGGGGTTAACCGGCGGACTTGCCGCGATCTTTAGCAACTGGCTGGAGCTTCCGGCGATTGTAGTCATTCTCGCAACGCTGGCGGCTGGCGCGATCTTAGGCTTGGTGCAAGGCTGGCTGGTCGCTTACAAAATGATCCCCGCCTTTATCGTCACATTGGGGGGCATGATGGTCTTTCGCGGGACGCTGATGGGCGTGACGAAATCGATGACAATCCCGGTCTCCGATAAAGTGCTGGCGCTGTTAGGTAACGCGTATTTTGCCTCGGGATTCGGCATCATCCTTGGGGTTTTGGCCATCGCTCTGATTGTATGGAGTACGCTGCGTAAACGCCGTTCCCGGCAGAAATATGGCTTCGAGGTGGCGCCGTTTGTGGTGGACGTGATCAAGATGGCGGCGCTCTCCCTGCTGGTCATCGCTTTCGTGCTTGTGATGAATGCCTATAAAGGCATTCCGTTCCCAATCATCTTCGTTATCGTGCTGGCGGCCATTTTCTTCTTCCTGTCCACCAAAACGACCTTCGGCCGGCACATTTATGCCATTGGCGGTAACCTGGAAGCGGCTCGGCTGTCCGGTATCAACATCCGCCGCAAGACGATGACCGTCTTCCTGCTCAGCGGGTTGCTGGCGTCCATCGCGTCGATTATCTTGACGTCGCGCCTGGCTTCGGCGACGATCACCGCCGGGAACATGGCAGAGATGGATGCGATCGCAGCTTGCGTCATCGGCGGGACATCGTTGATGGGCGGCGCGGGGACGGTGCTCGGCGCTTTGATCGGTGCGCTGGTCATGACTTCGCTCGACAATGGAATGTCGCTGATGGGGCTGGAGTCGTTCTGGCAATACGTGGTGAAGGGTTCGATTCTCGTCTTTGCCGTATGGCTCGACATTTCGAACCGGCGTAAAGGGTTGAGATAAGAGGTTGATGAATAAAGACGGCACTTCTTAGGAGCCTGTTCCTTTGTTGGGGAGCTCCTTGGAAGTGCCGTTTTTCGTTTGGTTTGGTTTGGTTCTGTGGCTCGATTCTTAGGTTCGGTATTTTTGGGTTCGGTTCGCTTGACAGTCCTTTGGTGGCTTTAGCCGAGGCTTCGTTGTTAAGTTAATTGGTGGCTTATTTATTGGTAGGTGACGATCAGCGCATTGCTGATTTTGCGGCCCGGCTGGGTCAGGTATTTACCGTTATAATACAAGCCGCTGGAAGCGCCGCCGTCAAGGTTCATCGCTTGGTACGCGCCGGCTTGCTTCATGATTTCCGCCAGCTGCGGAATCGTGGCACCGCCGGTGGTCAGCAGGATCAGCTTATGGTCCCGCGTGATCCCCAGGGCGCTGCGGGCACCGCCGCCGGTGAGGATTTTCGGGTCCTTGAAGCCCTCAGCTTTAACGTCGATGGCCACTTTGCCATTGACCACAAGTCGTGGTCCGGCTTGAAGCGCTCCTTCCATCGTGCCTGCGTTAAAGGCATCATTGAAGTCTTCGCCAGGGATTAACCGCGCCAGCAGGTTGGAGTCATAGGTGAAGATCGTACGCTTGTCGCCGGAAGCCTTCATCTTCAACGCGCCGCCGCTGACGATATAGCCGTAAGGCGCTTTGTAGGCGTTATCGGTATAAGCGTTGAAGAACGTGCCGTTGATGGCGGCAACCGCTTTGTGGCGCTTGGCGAGGCTGCTCAACTCCTCGACTTTGCCAATCGCGTCGCCAGCGAGCGCGACCTTTAGGCGGACCTTCGGATCCATCAGCGAGATGGTGACCATCTGCGTGGAGAAGGAACGTCCGCCGACTTTGAACGTCTTGCGCGCGCTGACGATCGCTTTGGAGGCGCCGGCGCTGGTGAGCGCGCTGCGGCTCGCGTACGGCAGGGTCAAGCGGGCATCGCCTTGACCCAGCGTAATGGAGCCGGCGGCCTTGTCCCATTCCGCCGGCAAATTGAACGTGGCGCTGACGAACTGCAGCGGCACGTAGGTTGCGCCGGCCAGGGCGAACGGCGCGTCGGCTAAGGCGACCGGCTCGCCATTGACTTCGGCTTTGGCGGAGCCGGCCTTCAGGATCGCGGACGTGGCTTCGCCCTGCGCGATCGTCAGCTGCTGCCGGGCCGCGTCCCACTGAACGTGGATGCCGTTCAGTCCGTCTAAGGCCCGGCTCGGCACAAACGCACGTCCGCTGGCTGAGTCCAGCAGGACGACGTTTTTGGCCGGCGCCGCCGTCGCTGTGCTTGCGGCGGCGGCGGGAGCCGGGGCGGCGGCCCAGCTGATGCCGCCGGAGAGGAGGCAGCCTAGGGCGAGCGCTAGAAGCAACAGGCGTCTTGCATTGTTGCGAGAGAACATGCTCGTTTCGTTCATCAATGTGGTTTCTCCCTTTTTTATGTATATTGGAAATCGCTACTCTATCTAATATCGGAAAGGTACTCGATTTTTCATATACAAAATGGTGCGGATGAAGAAAAATTTGGAATATACTCGGTTTTTCATATAGATTTCGGCTAGTTTCCCACTAGCCTTGCACCAAACCTGACATGAGAAATTACAGAAAAATTGTTTGTAAAATATCCTAAATATGGTT
>NZ_BILV01000042.1 GCF_004000745.1 Paenibacillus barengoltzii NBRC 101215 | reverse complement strand
GGCCCAGCCGCAGGCCTTGGACGCCGGGGCCGCCGCCGATGACACCGCAGCCGAGTACCGGTGGATCACTCGGGAAGACATGGACAACCTGGCGTTCCCGAACGTGTTCCTGCGTATTCTGAACAGGTACTTTGGCGCTTAATGCGCTGAAGCGCACTGCGAGGAGAAGCACACTGGAAGGAAGCGAAGGAAGAAGAGGAAGCAAAGAAGCAAAGAAGCATAGAAGCATAGAAGCATAGAAGCATAGAAGAAAAGAAGCAAAGAAGCAAAGAAGCAAAGAAGCAAAGAAGCAAAGGAAGCAGGCAAGCAACAGCACGCAATCAGGGATCAGGGCAGTAACCGCATACGAGCAGGAATCAGAGGGGCAACAGCCATACGTTCAGTGGAGATTGGTTTAGTCCTGAATCAAAGGGATAATGCACATTCTCGTTAGCAAAATAGCGGTAAATCATACCGCTATTTTTGCATGGAATCCCCATTTAGCACCCATTAGCGGTAAAAAGGGGCGTTAATTTCGGTATTTTCGCCTGTTGTGGCAGTAACCGGGCTAAATAAGGGCATAAATTACCGTTAATTACGGTGCATCCGCTCTGCATGAGGGAAATAACGGTACTTTTTACCGCTATCAGCCGTTCCCCGCCACAGACCGCCGCACCCCGCGAACATCAAAAAAGGAAGGCGCATCTCATGCGCCTTCCTTTTTTTGCAATTACATCATACGGTTCTCCACAGATTTCATATGGTTCTGGGTGTCGGGTTCGCGGTGTTCCTCGTCCGAGACTTTGCCGAGGTCGGGGGTGGCCCCGCCGCCGGTGACGCTGTGGGCGAAGTTCGTGAATTGCTGCTTATGCGCGTCCTCCGCGTGTTTAGCGGCGAGAAGCTCCTCCGGGTCATTCGACAATTTACGCTTTTGCTCTGCCATAGATGTATCCTCCTTCGTTTGTCGTGAACGCAGCGTTATTTTTTCGCAGCCTCATACCGACGGTTCACTTCGTCCCAATTGATAACGTTCCAGAACGCCGCGATGTAATCCGGTCGTTTGTTTTGATATTTCAAATAATACGCGTGCTCCCATACGTCCAGGCCAAGAATCGGCGTTAAGCCTTCGAAGAGCGGGCTGTCTTGGTTGGGCGTACTGGTGACGGCAAGCTTGCCATCCTTGCCAACGACCAGCCATGCCCAGCCGCTGCCGAAACGGGTGGTCGCCGCCTTGGTGAAGTCCTCTTTGAATTTATCGAAGCCGCCGAGATCGCTGTCAATCGCGGCAGCGACTGCACCGGTTGGCGCACCGCCCCCGCCAGGGCCGATGACCTTCCAGAACAAGCTGTGGTTGGCATGACCGCCGCCGTTGTTGCGCACCGCCGTACGGATACTTTCGGGAACGGCATCCAGGTTGGAGATCAGCTCCTCCACGCTTTTGCTCTGCAGTTCCGGCGCGCTTTCCAACGCGGCGTTCAAGTTGGTGACATACGTGTTATGGTGCCGATCATGGTGGATGATCATCGTTTGTTCATCGATATAAGGTTCCAGTGCATTTGCCGGGTAAGGCAAAGCAGGCAATTCATGTGCCATGGTTGTTCTTACCTCCCGTTAATAATTAAATCCCGCTTCGTCATCCGAGTGTTAAGGAAGGCATCGCCTCCTCGCCGTTAACACTCGCATAACAATCCTATTATTGGCAGCGCATAAAAATATATGCATAAAATCGAGTCAAGACAGGGGCGTTTGTAAAAGTTCATAATTGTAACCGCTTAATTTAAAGCGCTTTCAGAAGAAAATTGATGTATTCTGGAGATATCTATGGTTTAATGGACAAGGAAGCTGTTTTTTTCTCGTTTTTGTCTGGAATCAAATATTCGGTTGATGTAAATCAGGGGGGTATGTTTTACATCGGCCTATCTTGCGTGAAGAAAAGGGAGATCTTAGCATGCTTATTCGTTCCTTTCAGTTGAGTGATGTAAATCAAGTGATGGAGCTATTGCAGTTGGCCTTATCGGAGGATTGCTACGAAGACACCAAGTGCGCGTTTGCCAGACAACTTTCTTGGGATTCTGAGCTGATTATGGTTGCAGAAGTCGAGGAAGAGATCAAAGGGGTATTGATCGGGACGATCGATCAGAACACGGGATGTATCTACCGCATGGCCGTACATCCTGATTACCGCCGGCGCGGCGTTGGACGCAGCCTTGTAACCGCAATGGAACAACGGTTCCAGCAGCGGAATGTCCGTCGGATTATGGTCGCAGGAGATGAACATAATAAAGCGATCATGCCGCTCTACGAGGCGATGGGCTATGGGGCAGGCAAGTTTTTGGAAGCCTTCCAGAAGCTTGGCATCGCAGCCCGGACGCTGACGGGATCCAATTGATGAAACTTCCCATGACAGAAATGGGAAATGTTGAAGCATATCTTCCATCCGTTGCAAATGGGTGAAGGATATGCTTTTCTATTTATATAGTTTGTTTCATTTTTGATGAGGTGCACAATGGAACCGATGATGGATTCGGAACACAAGGCAGCGTTAGCCCCTGAACGCTCTGCTAATGAACCGCAAGCGGACGCTCCGCAATCGCGATGGGCCGCAGAACTGTGGGAGATGCTGAAGACGATCGTGATTGCCTTTGTCATTATGCTGCTGTTAAACGTATTTGTTTTTAACTTATCCATGGTGAAGGGACAATCGATGCAGCCTACCCTGGAAGAGCAGGAGCGGCTGTTCGTGGATAAATTGGTGTATCGGTTTCAACATCCGAAGCGCGGCGAGGTCGTCGTGCTGAAGGATCCGAGTGTGGATGCGGACCGGAAGCCGTTTCTGGTGAAGCGAATCGTGGCGGTTCCGGGGGATACGGTTGAGGTGCGAGACGGCCGACTGCTCCTTAACGGGCAGCCGCTGGACGAGCCGTACACCGACTCGGTTATCGAGGACGGCGACATGCCGGAGCTGAAACTGGAGGACGGACAATATTTCGTGATGGGGGATAACCGTCACGCGGGACGAAGCAAGGACAGCCGCTATTTTGGCAGCGTGAAAGAGAAGTGGATCGTTGGCCGCGCTGAGTTCGTTTTTTGGCCGATTCCAAAGATCCGTAGTTTATAAGCCGTTAGTTTGGGAGGAAGAACTGTGAAGGAAGTGACGATTTATACGGACGGGGCGTGCTCCGGGAATCCGGGTCCAGGGGGCTGGGGCGCAGTGCTGATGTTTAATGGGCATCGGAAGGACTTGTCCGGCGGCGAAAAAATGACCACCAACAACCGCATGGAAATCCAGGCGGTCATTTCCGCGCTCAGTCAATTAAAGGAGCCTTGTCAGGTGAAGGTCTACAGCGACTCCGCTTATGTGGTGAACTGCTTTCAGCAGAACTGGATTCGCGGCTGGCTAAAGAACGGTTGGAAGAACAGCAAGAACCAGCCTGTCGAGAACCGCGATCTTTGGGAGGAGCTGTGGCGGCTTATGGGCATTCACAAGGTGGAATACATCAAAGTTAAGGGACACAGCGACAACGAGCTGAACAATTATTGCGACCAGTTAGCAAGGGAAGCGATTAAACGCTTATCTTCTTAAAAATACAACAGACAGCCTTTACGGCAACATGAACAGGAAGGAGGGGGACATATGTCTATGGCGGAAACCGGCACAACGCGTTTACCGGAAGGAGGCAACCGCTGGGCGCAGCTGAAGCGGGAGATACAGGAGGCCGCAACGGAGCTGGGGATCGACGATATCGGCTTTGCCAGCGCGGATCCGTTCTTGTCGCTGAAGGCAATTTTGCAGGACCGGCGGGATAAAGGCTATGAATCTGGCTTTGAGGAGCCGGATCTGGACAAGCGGGTGTATCCGGAATTATCGCTTACGGAGCCGGCTTCATTAATATCCATCGCGGTCGCCTATCCGTCGAAGATGGAGAATCCCCCGAAGTCAGCGCCCGGCGAACGGCGAGGCATTCTGGCCCGCTCCGCCTGGGGGCGGGACTACCATCAGGTGCTTCGCGAGGCGATGGCGAAGCTGGAAGCCTTCATCCGCGAGCGCGTCCCCGAAGCGCGGATCGAGAGCATGGTCGACACCGGCGCCCTGGTGGACCGGGCGGTGGCGGATCGTGCAGGGATCGGCTTTAAGGGGAAAAACTGCGCGATCATCTCCCCCAAGTGGGGCTCGTGGATTTACCTCGGCGAGCTGATCACCAATATTCCGTTTCCTCCCGACACCCCGGTGGAGGAGGATTGCGGTGAGTGCACCAAATGCATCGACGCGTGCCCGACGGGAGCGTTAGTGGGTCCCGGGGAGTTAAACGCACAGCGGTGCATTTCTTTTTTGACGCAAACGAAAGGCTTTCTGGACGAGGAATTTATGGTGAAGATGGGCAACCGCCTTTATGGTTGTGATACTTGCCAGATTGTCTGCCCGAAAAATAAAGGCAAGTCCTGGAATCATCGGCCGGAGTTGGCCCCTGATCCCGAAACGGTTAAGCCGCTGTTACTCCCCTTGCTGGACTTAAGTAACCGTGAGTTTAAAGAACGTTTTGGTGACAGCGCTGCAGCTTGGAGGGGCAAAAAACCGATCCAACGCAACGCGGTCATCGCGCTGGGCAACTTCAAAGATTCGGCGTCCGTGCCGAAATTAATAGATATACTGCTTCATGACCCGCGGCCAGAGCTAAGAGGAACTGCAGCTTGGGCGCTGAGCCGAATCGGCGGCAAGGAGGCCGAGGAAGCGATCGACCGGGCGCTTGACGCCGAGCAGGAGGAAGAAGTGCGGGTTCGGCTTCAGACAGCCAAGCAGAAGCTGCAGGCTTCCAACGGGGACTGATATCCAGCAAGGGGGATAACATAAAATATGCGTTTCATCAGTATCGAGGATATCGAACCGGGGCAATATTTAGGTAAAACGGTGTATTCCGCCAACGGCACCGTGTTATTGTCGGCAGGGGTTCAGCTTACGGTTTTTATGATTAACACGCTTAAGCGGATCGGTGTGACCATGTTATACATTAAAGATCCGGACTTCGATGATATCGAAATCGAAGATGTGCTCAGCGAGGCGACCAAGCAGGCGATGTTCCGGGAAATGTCCGAGACGCTGCAGGCGATTCGTTCCGGTAAGGATTGGAGCACACGCAAAATCAACGCCAGCGTGGATTCCCTGTTAACCGACGTGTTGAATAACAAAGAGGTTCTGTTACAGCTCACCGACATTCGGACAGCGGACAATGCCGCATATATCCATGCGGTGAACGTCAGCTTGATCTCCTCGATGATTGGACTGAACTTGGGGCTCGGGTACTCCCAGCTCAAGGATTTGGCGATTGGCGCGCTGCTGCACGATATCGGCAAATCGGTGCCGCTGCCGGAAGGCGCCAACGCCAAGGACCCGAAGCATCATCACACCTGGAGAGGCTATGAACTGCTTCGCCACAAACGCGAATTTAATCTGTTGATTGCCCATACGGCACTGCAACATCATGAACGGCTGGACGGCAAAGGAATCCCGCGGGGGATATCCGGGGATGAAATTCATCTGTTTCCACGCATCGTCGCTGTTGCGAACATGTACGATAATTTGGTCAGCGGTGCAAGCAAGGACGGGCGGGTCTTGCTGCCGCATGAGGCTTGCGAGCATTTGATGGCCTGCTCGGAACAGGAGTTGGATCACGAGGTGCTGGTGGAGTTTATGCGCATTATCTCCGTGTACCCGAACGGGACTTCGGTTCGTCTTGGGACGAAGGAGACCGGCGTGGTGGTCCGACAGCACCGGGGATTACCAGGCCGACCGGTGATTCGGATCGTACGCGGAACCGGCGATGAGCTGGACGTGAATGAGATTGACCTCGCCACAGAGACAACGTTGTTTATTGAGGCAGTTTTGGCGTGAATCCTTGAATCACGTGAGGCTGGATGCTATGATATTTGGAGTGTGCAAGCCTTACAAGCTAAGGTGACACGATTATTATTCAGGGGTGGCTGAAACATGGATATCGTTATTCCAATTATTACTTTAATCGTCGGTCTGGTTGGCGGTTTTGTGATCGGGGTCTTTTATCTCCGCAGACAGTTAACGAAAATGCAAAACGACCCGCAAATGCTGCAAAAAATGGCGAAGCAAATGGGGTATAACCTGAACAGCAAGCAAATGCAGCGCGCGCAGCAGATGATGAAAAATCAAGGTGGCCCATTGCCGGGGGCGGGACGGCCGACGAAGAAGAGAAAATAAAGTAACGTTTCGCCATACTCTATGAAAGGAGGGGCGCTGAAGATGTCCGGATTGAAAGATTACGTTAATACACGGGTAGGCGATCATCGGGAGCAAATCGAATATCATGTTCGGGAAATCTTGAAGCTGATCGGGGAAGACGTGGAACGCGAAGGGCTGATCGAAACACCGGCCCGGGTGACGCGGATGTATGAAGAGATTTTTGCCGGGTATGAAGTCGATCCTCGGGATGTGCTGGGAGTTACCTTCGAAGAAAACCATGAAGAGCTTGTCATTGTAAAGGACATCGTCTATTACAGTCAATGCGAGCATCATATGGCGCCTTTCTTCGGCAAAGCCCATATTGGATATATTCCAAGCGGTCGAATCGCCGGGCTCAGCAAGCTGGCCCGTTTGGTAGAAGCAGTAACCCGACGCCTGCAGGTGCAGGAGCGGATTACTTCGCAAATTGCTGACATCATGGAAGAAGTGCTGCAACCCAAAGGCGTCATGGTTGTTGTGGAGGGCGAGCACCTGTGCATGTGCTCCCGCGGCGTCAAGAAGCCCGGCAGCAAAACCGTGACCTCGGCCGTACGCGGAAGCTTCCGTAAGGATGCGGCTTCCCGGGCGGAGTTCCTTTCGCTCATAAAGGAATAGTCTTTATTAAAGACCTTTGGTTTCGAGGATTAGCCTCGGGAACCAGAGGTCTTTTAGCGTCAAATGGCAGCCGATTAAAACGGCTGCCATTTTAGTTTTTTCGCGGCTTCGTAGCGTTGGGAGACGGCGGGCCAATAGACGACGTTCCACCAATCTTTGATGTAGTTGGCGCGTGCGTTTTGATGCTTCAGGTAATAGGCATGCTCCCAAACGTCCAGCGGAAGCAGTGGAACGACGTCCCATTGCGACAGGTTCTGATGCTTCTCTGCTGTGAGAATTTCCAGCCGGTGAGCGCGCGGGCTCCACACCAGGATGGCCCAGCCGCCGCCTTCGACTTTGGCTGCGGCTTCAGAGAACTGCTTGTGGAACGCGTCGTAGCTGCCAAAATCCCGTTTGATCTGCTCCAGCAGCTCGCCTTGCGGTTTGCCGCCGCCCTTCGGATGCATAATGTCCCAGAAAATCGTATGCAGATAATGCCCTGCGCCGTTAAAGGCGAGCTCCCGCTCCCAATGCTTCACTAAATCAAAATTACCGGATTTCCGTGCGTCCTGCAGCTTAAGCTCCGCTTTGTTCAAATCGTCCACATACGTCTTATGATGCTTGTCGTGATGAATGCGCATCGTCTGTTCGTCGATATATGGCTCCAACGCATTGTACGGATAAGGCAGCGGAGGGAGGGTATGTCCGCCGATCGGGACGGACCGTTCTGGTATGCGCGCCGTGGGCGTTTCCGTGTTGTCATCAGCGGTTGGTTCTTGGCGAAGGCTGAGTTCATCCTGTTCCTGTTCTTCCTGGTTATGTTCTTGCCCAGCTTCCACTTCAAGGCTGGCTTCGGAGATGTTGGCTGTTTCTATTCCGTCTGGCTCTTCGGGCGGGTTTGCCACCTCAGAGGGTTCGGATCTGTTCAACTCATCGGTGATGGCAGGGAGCACGTCGTCCGTCAGTTCCGGATGCTCAGAGGTGGGGGTGGCCGCTAGCTCCTGCGACTCTTCTTCACGATAGAATGGCTGCGCTCCAGCCGCGTGATACGGATCGGGATACGGCGGCGCTGCGGCCATGCTGCCAGCGATTTCTCCCGGCCGATTTAGCCGTTCAAGCACCTCAAGGAAGTACGCAGATTCCCGGATGATGTGCAGCAGCACCACGGGCGCCAGCGGTACCGATTTCACGGCTGCGCTGTGCTTCAGCATGTATTCCAGGTGGCGGATAAATTCCTGCGACTGTTGACACGAGGCTCGCAGAAGCCGTTCCGTCTGGCGGATAACCTCTGGACTCGTAGCGGCATGGGGCGTAGCCAAGGCGTATTGCAGCAGCCTGTCAGCGGCGGCCTCCGTCCCTTCAAAAATCGGCTTCCATTCCTCCAGCAGCTTCACATAATCGGCTTCCAGGCTGGGCACGATCGCCTGAATCACTTCTGTATGCTCTGCTTCTTGCTGCTTCCAGAAACGGATTTCCTCTAATATGCGTACAGGCAAAAAAGGCCCGTATACGAACAACATTCGGCCTACCTCCTCGGGGATAAGAAGTACATTACTACTAACTTATTGGTGAGGAGGGTTGGATTATGCTATTCGGATGCGGACCCGGTTTGAATATTCGTTTTTTGCGTTGCGAGCTTGATCTGGCCCAGGAACAGCGACACCTTGCGCAGATACTCCTTAGGATGCTCGCGGAAAATCAACTCATGATGCGCGCCGTCTACAATCCATACGCCGGAAGTGGGGTTCGTTTGGTTCTCCGCCAGTTTCTCGGCGATCGGGTAAGGCGCTTTCTCATCCTCTGTACCGTGGATGAACAGGATCGGAAAAGGATAATCCTCCGATTTGACCTGGCTATATGGAATTTGCCGCAGGCTGGTACCGTTGAGCACTGGAAGCAGCATGCCGATGATCTCCAGCGACGGATGGCGCGGCAGATCGATATGCTGGCGGATGTTGTGGTACATCGTATCCGGCTCCAACAGGAACGTACTGTCGAGAATCATGCCGTCGATATCCGGATTTTTGAGACCAGCTTGCAGCGCGGTGCCGGCTCCCATGGAGAAACCCCAGACGATGATCTCTTGGCTGCCCAATTGTTTGGCAACCTGAATCGCTCCGAGCAGCTGTTGGGCTTCCTTTTTGCCGCCGGTGGCAACCTCTTTGCTGTTTTGTGCGGCGAAGCCATAATCAAACATCAGGACATTAAAATTCAGACGATGGGCAAAATTGGCCAGATCATACATCGGGATCCAATACTCTTCTCGGTTGGCCCCATACCCATGGCTGAATACGATCGTCTTGTCGGAATCTTCTGCTGGAATATACCATCCTTGCATCATTCGGCTCCCGTCAGCCGCAGGGAAGGTGATGTTCTGGTAATCCAAGTTAATAGACAGCTTCGGATTGGAATAAAGCGGCGCTACTTTGGGGTTAGAGAGCACCCAGGCGATATAGCCGTGCAGCGAGATGAAGCAGAAGAAGAAGAAGAACAGCACGGATAGTAAGAGGGCAATAATAATGTTTTTGATGCTAATTCGCCGAGCAGTCGCCGTGGGAACATCGCCGGAAACGTACGCCGAAGGAGGCAAGGGAAGATCATTTCGACCGGTGTGGCTCATACGCTTCCCCTCCCATTACTAGATGATATGATTAAATTTTGGACTGTTTACCATATAAGAAAACGCTTTTAATGTTGGGAATCGAAGAAAATGTCGAAATAACACGATTCTCCTGGATTTAATCGTAAGTCGATCCCCAGTGAATGTCAATGGAAGGTGTTTCATTGACGGAAATTCGCTTCTTTCATATAATTTATGTAACCGAGTTTCATATAGTGAAACCTAAGGAGGATGCCGGATGGAAGATCGGAAGCTGACGGTGCGCGCAGTTGAGCGGGCTTTGGATATTTTGGGATGCTTCACAAAAGCAAGCGATTTGGGGCTGACGGAGATCGCCGCCGAAATCGGCCTTCATAAAAGCACGGTCCATCGCTTGTTGACCACGCTGGAGGATCGGGGCTATGTGATCCGCGATCCTGCTACGGAGAAGTATCGACTCGGCCTGAAGATCTGGGAGCTGTCGACCCATATGTCCCACAGCGACGATCCCGCGGTGCTGCTGCTGCCGCAGATGGAGCGGCTGCGCGACCGCCTTGGCGAGACGGTCAGCCTCTATTTACGCGACGGCATCGAGCGGATACGGATTCAGGCGGTGCAGAGCAACCAGGCCATCCGCCGGGTGGCGCCGGTCGGGGCGCGGCTGCCGCTGTATGTGGGCGCGTCCAGCAAGGTGCTTGTCGCCTACTCGGGCGACGAAGTGCTCCAAGCGGTGCTGGACAGCCCGGACTGGCCGCCGACGATCGATAAGGCGGCCTATGTGGCGCAGCTGGAGGATATCCGCAGGATCGGATATGCCACCAGCTACGAGGAGCGGGAGCCGGGGGCGTCGGCGGTGTCCGCGCCGATTTTTGACCGGACAGGGAAGCTTGCCGCCGCCCTGTCCGTGTCGGGGCCGGTCAGCCGCTTGACGCTGCAGCGGCTGGAGGAGTACGGGCCGATCCTGATGGAGGCGGCCCGGGAGATGGGCATGCTGATGTAGGCGCGCCTGGCGGCAGCCACCGATCAGCATGCAGTGCACGGCAAAAACGCCTGCGCAGGGAGGGACCCTTGCGCAGGCGTTTTTATTATGGCCTTATTGGTGAGCTCACTAGACGCCGTGGCAGTCAGCAAGCATCACGCGCCTTATTTGATTCCCAGAAGCCAAGCGGCGATATCGTCGATGATCTCCTTGGAGACGTTGGACGGCTGGGCGTATTCGGCGCCGATCGAAAGGCCATCCACCTTAGCCAGCAGGTGGTTGACCTGCGGGTAAGACTTAAATGTGACGTCGTTGCGGTTTTGCAGGGCGGTTTTCCAGCCTTCAAATTGTTTCATCGTCACTTGCCAGTCGTTCTCGCCTTGCAGGATCAGCATCGGAACGGATTGCTGTTTGGCGAGCTCGGTCGGCACGTAATTCTTCTGCTCGAACCACCAGTAAGCCGGTTGGGCCGGGAATTGCTCTGGCATATGATCTACCGTATACTGCGGGTCGTTAACCATCGCAGCGATGGACGTATACACCGCAGCTTGCTGCTCATACGGTGCTGAGTCCAACCCCAGCTGCTTCACGCGGCTGACGAGCCCGGCTTGCTGCTCCGCCAACAGATCGGCGAACTTGCCGCTTGGCCCGGACAGCAGAATCGTCCCGGCGATGTCGCCGTTGGTATCGCCTGCGATGATCAGCGGCATCGCATAACCGCCTTGGCTGTGGCCCGCAACGAAGATGCGCGAGGCATCGATTTCCGGTGTCTGTTTCAATAACGCCACCGCTTTCAAGGCATCGTCAACCGTCTCTTTTTTCAGCGTAAACTTCGGATCGGCGGCGACTTTGAAGGTATGCTCGTACGTCACTTTGTCGTACCGCAGGACGGCGATGCCTTGCTTCGCCAAGCCCACCGCCAGATCACGGAACGGCTTGCCGCCGCCGATCGTCTCATCCCGGTCGTTAGTGCCGGAGCCGTGCACCAGCACGACGGCAGGGAATGGGCCTTCGCCCGCAGGCAGCGTTAGGGTGCCCGGTAAGGCCATGGCGCCTTCCCCAACGGTGACTTCCCGCTCGGTATAAGCGGAGGGGTCTTCATAGGCCGGCTTCTGGTAGGCCGATTCGGCTGCAGCGGCGATATACATATCGTCGATCTCACCAGCGGCATTTAGCCGCAGCGTTAAGTTCACAGGAACGGCACTAGTCTGAAAGACGTACGTCACGTTGCGGTGGACGGAATTGATCGATACGCTCTTGGAAGGCGTGCCAACCGCTTTGCCGAACACGGTCTCATAATTGGCCCAGAGCTGATTCAGCAGGGGAGCCGGAAGGTAAGCCGAAGCAGAGGTGCTTACATATTTCGCCGCTTCGGTACCGTTCCCGGCAAGCAACGCGTTCAGGAACAAGTCGGCGGTGTCCGTCACTCCTGCATCCGCATCGGCAGATTCATTTTCCCCAAACACGCTAGTAAACCATTGGGCATCCACTAGCGCTCGGCCTTGCGTAATGCGTACAGGCTCTTCCAAAACAACACGTTTGCCATCCACCAGTGCTTCCGTCGAACCAAGGGTCAGCTCCAGCTTATGTCCGTCCTTGGTGATAATAATGCTGTGGTTGTCCGGCACCCAATCCACTTGCGCGCCAAACCCCTCGGCTGCCTCCCGTACAGGGATGAGTGCGGTGGCGCTTTGCTGAGAAGCCATTGCGGATGCCGGCGGAAGTGCCAGACTTAAGGTGAGTGCAGCAGCGGTGGCATGCTTGAACAGTTGGGATCGCTTCGTCATTTCAGATTCCTCCTTAATATTCAAATAAGTATCCTTTATTTCGCCAGCCAGGCAGACCAGATGATAACGACCAGAATGCCCAGCAGGGTAAGCCACGATATCGGATTTGCGAAGTTCATTGTCCAGCCGATTCCCGTTCTTTTCTCCACAAATAGAGTGGGGTCCTGCGGATTAAAATAAATGGCTCCGAGCTTCCAGTAACGGTCATCCTGAACCGGAGCGGTACCTGCGTGGCCGAGGATACGCCCGCGCCCAATCCGGCTGCCGCCTTGACCCGTCGTAAAGCTCAGTACTATGGCAAACAACACAATCAATACAGGGACAGCCAGGCTCACCAGCATGATGACGCCGATATCCATGGGACGAATCATGTTGACTTGAATGAACGAAAACATCAGGATCAACGCCAAGGACGAGGTCACCGTAAAGACGGACCATCTCCGGCGGAACGCGGCATTTTGACGGAGCGAGCGCTCTGGATCGGAGGCTTGGAGCTGTTGCTTGCTGTGATGGATCGACCAATTCACAAACCAGAACAGCAACGTTAAGATGACCTGCATCACGTTAGGAAACAGTACGACGCGGTAGGATTTGGCGGCACTGCTGACCACTTGACCCGAAAAATCAAACTTCATCGCCACCGTATCAGGGATAGACGCGTATTGGCTTAGGGTCAGAGCTGCGCTTATGACAATGATGACAGCGTGGATCAGGAACCACTTGCCCGATAACGTCAGCCTTTGGCGGCGAAACCCGGTGTCCACCGCAATCACGGCAGGAGAGGACGGAGCCGCGGGCAGGGACGGGCGGAGTTTCTTCATCCGGAAGTAAAACGTTAGATAAAGTCCCGTGGAGATCGCGAGGACAGCCCCGAGATAAATAGCAAACAGGGTGCCCTGCTCATTGCCATCCTTGTTCCACAGGCTGACGAAGCAGGCAATCAGCAGGAGCGAGTAGATAGTTGTGCTGATGGAGGCGTACAGCCTGCGCAGCCGCCGCACCGGTTCGCTCCAGTATTGCTCCTCGCTCACGGATACGCCAAAGCTGACCGTCTCCCGAGTCAAATAAGGCATCAAGGCTAAGGACACCAGCAAGGGCAAAAATATCAACAATAAGAGAAACGTAGATAGCAGGTGCATATCGTTCTACTCCTTTCGAGAAATCTCTTGATGGATTTCCTCTACGATCCGAAGCAATTCTTCCTTCTCCATCCCGCGGCAGATCGCTTCGGCCACGATGGGACGCAGCTCGCGCCGCTGTTTCTCGCGAAATTCCGGCGTAATCGGCGGCATGGCCACCGGATCGACGACAACGCCCTTTTGGCGGTGGACTTGGATATAACCTTCCTGCTTCAGAATCGTGTAGGCTTTGTTGACCGTGTGCAGGTTAACGCCGATATCGGAAGCCAAGCTGCGTACGGACGGCAACGGTTCGCCCAGTTGAAGCCGTCCGCTGGCAATTCCTTCGATAATCTGATTGACCAGTTGTGTGTAAATCGGGACGTCCGATTGTAAATCCAACTGAATGATCACGGACAGGCATCTCCTTTTTGTTCTAACTGTTATACATTAAATATAACAGATGGTTTATATGGTGTAAAGTAGGAGGAGAACATGAATTGACGGGGATATGAAATCATGATTAGATTATCCTTACCATGAATGGGGGAGTTAGAGGTGGCGGATTATTTACTTACTCAATTAACGGGCTTCTCTCCTGAAGCTCTCGATCCGATCCGCGAGTTGGAGCGGATATGCCGTGAGACAGATGGAACTGATCTCCGCATTGGCTTAGACAATTTGACAGCAGATAGCAGCGACCGCGTCTATCTTTATCAGACCGAGGGGCGCTTGATCGGATACTTCAGCTGGTATTCCGTAGATGGGATCGAGGCGAACATCAGCGCGATGGTGCATCCGCAGCGGCGTCGCCAAGGGATATTTCGAGCTTTGCTGGAGGCGGCGGCAAAGGATATGCGCAAGCAGGGGATTCAAGCCTGTCGATTTAAAGTTCCGGCGGATTCGGATGCCGGTCAACATACCATGGAGCATCTGGGCACCAAGTTCGACAAATCGCAGTACGCCATGGAGTTTCAAGCATTACATCATGAGGAGCTCAGAAACCCGAACCTCGTGATCCGCCCGGAAACGCTGGAGGATTTCGGTTTTATGGTACGCTGCTCCACCCAAGCCTTTGGCGATTCGGAGGAGTGGACGCTACGCTATTTCGGGAATACCCGGGAGCCTCATCGGCATGCGTACATTGGCTTTGATGGGGCGGAGCGGGTCGGTATGATCCGGGTGAAGCTTCTGGGGAGCGATACGGCGGTGATCCATGATTTTTGCGTGTCGCCGGACATCCAAGGGCGCGGGTATGGGCGAGACATACTGATGCAAACCGTGCGACTGCTGCTTTCGGAAGGACGAACGCGGATTCGCTTAAGCGTCATTACGGAAAATCGCAATGCGCTAGAGCTCTACCGCAGAATAGGCTTTGGGATCGTGTCGAAATCGGATTACTACATTTGTAATTTAGAGGCATGGCGATAAGAAAAAAAGAGTTCCCTTCACGGCAAATGAAGGGAACTCTTTTTCATGTTGATTTACGCGTTTGCTGCGATCATCTGACGCAACACGGTTTGCAGGATACCGCCGTTGTGATAGTAATCCACATCGACCATGCTGTCGAGGCGGGCAATCACGTTGAACTGGAACGTGCTGCCATCCTGACGGGTTGCCGTTACCGTTAATTCTTGGCCCGGTTTCACGTCATTGCTCAGGCCTTCGATATCAAACGTTTCGGTGCCGTCGATGCCGAGCGTTTTCCAGCTTAAACCTTCCTTAAATTGCAGCGGCAGAACCCCCATACCTACCAGGTTACTGCGGTGGATCCGTTCGAAGCTCTCCGCGATAACCGCTTTAACGCCCAGCAAGTATGTGCCTTTCGCTGCCCAGTCACGGGAGCTTCCGGTACCGTATTCTTTGCCGGCAATGACGACGAGGTTTTGGCCTTCGGCTTGATATTTCATCGAAGCGTCGTAGATCGACATCACTTCGTCCGTTGGCAAGTATTTCGTTACGCCGCCTTCTGTCCCCGGTGCCACTTGGTTGCGGATGCGGATGTTCGCGAACGTACCGCGCATCATTACCTCATGGTTACCGCGGCGGGACCCGTAGGAGTTGAAGTCCTTGCGTTCAACGCCATGCTCGGTCAAATATTTGCCGGCCGGGCTGCTTGGTGAAATGTTACCTGCTGGCGAGATATGGTCGGTCGTTACCGAATCGCCGAGCAGAGCCAGCACGCGTGCGCCGCGAATGTCCGCGATGTCGGACAAGCCTTCGCCAATCTTCTCGAAGAACGGTGGATTTTGGATATACGTCGATTTCTCATCCCACTCATACAGCTCGCCTTGCGGAACCGGAATGGAATTCCAACGTTCATTCTGCGTGAAGACATTCTCGTATTTGCTGCGGAACATCTCCGGACTCATCGATTGACCGATCGCTTCCTTAATTTCTTGGGAAGTAGGCCAGATGTCCTTCAGGTAAACCGGTTGATTGTCGCGGTCGTAGCCGATCGGATCGTTCTGCAGGTCGATATTTACCGTACCTGCGAGCGCATAAGCAACGACCAGCGGCGGAGAAGCCAGATAGTTCGCTTTCACTTGCGCATGGACGCGACCTTCAAAGTTCCGGTTGCCCGAGAGCACTGCCGCTACCGTCAGATCGTTATCGGCAATCGCTGCGCTGACTTCGTCCGGCAACGGACCGGAGTTCCCGATACAGGTTGCGCATCCGTAACCGGCAACGTGGAAGCCAAGCGCTTCGAGCGGCTCGATTAAGCCGGCTTTTTGCAGATACTCCGTTACCACGAGGGAGCCCGGAGTCAAGCTGCTCTTCACATAACCCGGCTTGGTCAGACCGCGTTCAACGGCTTTCTTCGCCAGCAGGCCAGCGCCGACCATAACGCTTGGGTTGGAGGTATTCGTACAGCTCGTAATCGCCGCAATCACGACAGCACCGGTCTTCAGTTCGCTCGTCGAACCGTCCGGATGCTTCACCGGTACGCTCTGTTCGATCTTCTCTTCAGTCAGGCCGTAACCGCCTTTCTCAACCGGCGTGCGGATGATGGAGTTGAAGCTCTCTTTCATCGCTGTCAGTTCGATGCGGTCCTGCGGACGCTTCGGTCCAGCCAAGCTTGGGACAACGGAGCCAAGATCCAGCTCGATCAGATCGGTAAATACCGGATCCGGGGTATCGTCCGTGCGGAACATGCCTTGGGCTTTGTAATAAGCTTCAACCAGCGCAATTTGCTCTTCGGAGCGGCCGGTGCTGCGCAGATAAGCGAGCGTTTCCTTGTCTACCGGGAAGTAACCAATCGTTGCACCGTATTCCGGGGCCATGTTTGCCACGGTTGCGCGATCGGCAAGGCTGATGTTGGTCAGGCCTGGACCGTAGAATTCCACGAATTTGCCGACAACGCCTTTCTTCCGCAGCATTTGCGTAACGGTCAGCGCCAAGTCGGTTGCCGTAGCGCCCTCAGCCAGACTTCCCGTGAGTTTAAACCCGATAACTTCTGGAGCGACAAAATAGAGCGGTTGCCCCAGCATACCCGCTTCGGCCTCGATCCCGCCAACGCCCCAGCCAACGACGCCAAGACCGTTGATCATCGTCGTATGGGAGTCGGTACCTACGAGGGAATCCGGGTAAACGAACGTTTCGCCGTTTACGTTCTTCGTAGCGGCTACAGATGCCAGATACTCCAGGTTGACCTGGTGAACGATCCCGGTAGCCGGAGGTACGGCGCGGAAGTTATTGAAAGCGGTTTGCGCCCAGCGCAGGAAGCGATAACGCTCTTCATTGCGCTCGAACTCAACCTTCATGTTGTACTCGAGCGCATCTGGGGAACCAAACGCGTCGACCATGACAGAGTGGTCGATAACGAGGTCAACCGGCACAAGCGGATTGATCTGTTTTGGATCTCCGCCGGCTTTCTTCACGGTGTCGCGCATCGCAGCGAGGTCAACGACAACCGGTACACCGGTGAAATCTTGCAACACAATACGAGCGGGGATAAAAGGAATCTCTTTATTCTCATCGCGGCCCTCGCTCCAACCGGCGATTTGCTTCACGTGTTCTTGAGTGATCGCTCTTCCGTCATATTGGCGGACAGCGGCTTCAAGCAATACTTTAATGGAGAACGGAAGTCTGGAAATCTTGCCCAGACCTTGTTGTTCAAGAGCCTGCAGGTCATAGTAACGGTAGCTCTTGCCGCCGACCTCCAACGTACGGGCAGCGGAGAAAAAATCGTTCGCTGACATGAATGAACCTCCTTGATTCATAGTTTCACTAGATGAAACATTATTTCAAAAATTCCTGACTTAAGTATACCTTTCCTGCCGTGGGGAGTAAAGTACTTTTTGAGCCTGATTCTGGCTCGTTTGGGCTTTACCGGTGCGGTTGAATAGGCTTTCAAGCCTAGGGCGGCGAGGTGCAGAACATACTCCCTCCCAGGCATTCATATAATGGCTAATAGTGAAAAGGAGGCGTGGACGTATGGCGGAGGAATGGAAGAAGACGTTATCGGTTTATGTAAACGAACAGAACCAGGACGAAGTGGACTATCGCACGCCTAGCGGGGGCACGGTCGTAACCGATGTGGATTATCTCATGCGGCGGGGAGAGCGGAAGCGCAGACTGGAGAGCTGGTATCGTCTTCGGGGCGCTTCGCCGCTGCGCTGCGAGACCCGAGCCAAGCTGGTGCGTGAGATCGAGAAGCGTGAGGGCGAGATTGAGGTCGATCTGCAGTTGTCCCGCAAAATCTACTATGAAAAAGGCGGAGCCCGCCATCAGGAGGAGCGAATCGAAAAGCAGCGGCTCACCTTGGCGCGCGACGGTTCCGGCTGGATCGTGAGCAAGGTGGAACAGCCGGTGCCTGAGCGGCATCCGGTGATGGTGCTCCCTGATCATAATGAAGCAGAAGCGGCGGGGCGGAAGGGAGCTGTGCCGCGGCCTTTTTTGAACCATGAAGTTCTCGGGTTAGGAGGCTCACGCAGCATCGCATACCGTCGTGAGGAAGCCGTGTTATACGCGGATCGGTGGTGGGACAGCTTTAATCCTGAATTCGCCGCGTTTGAGGTGGATTGCACGAACTATATCTCCCAGTGCCTCTTTGCAGGCGGAGCCCCAATAAACTATACTGGAAAAAGAGAATCGGGCTGGTGGTACAAAGGTTATGTCGGCGGACGGGAGCTGTGGAGCTACAGCTGGTCAGTGGCCAATGCGTTAGCGCGCTATCTCGGCCAGAGCCGAACCGGACTTCGCGCCGAACTGCTCGAGCGTCCGGAGCAACTCCAGCTGGGCGATGTAATCGCCTATGATTGGGACGGCAACGGCATGTTTCAACACAATACGATCGTGACCGCGTTCGACGCTGGCGGCATGCCGCTGGTTAACGCCCATACGACACCAAGCAAGCACCGTTATTGGGATTACCGGGATTCCTATGCCTGGACCGAAAAGACGGTGTATCGTTTTTATCATATCGCGGACCGTTTCTAGAGATGAATTCAGTGAAGGTTCATGGAATTACCTAATATGAAGGAAAGAGGTTGCTCATGGGACAGGACAGAATAACCGTAGGCCTCATCTACGGGGGTAAATCAGGAGAGCATGAGGTTTCGCTGCAGACGGCCTTCGCCGTATCTAAGGCGTTTAATTTTGACAAGTACGAGTTGCTTCCTTTTTATATTGATAAGCAGGGCAAATGGAAGGTAGGCGAGAAGCTGAACGCGCCGTTTGCTGCACTGGAAGAGCTGAAGCTGGAAGAGAGCAAAGGCGATACGGCTGCTGCGATGGGGCTGTTGTTCAGCAAGCTTTCAACGGGCCAATCGGAAATTGACGTCGTGTTCCCGCTGCTGCACGGCACCAACGGTGAAGACGGCACGATCCAAGGGCTGTTCGAAATGGCAGATCTGCCTTACGTTGGAGCGGGCGTGCTGGCTTCCGCGGCCGGGATGGATAAGGTCATCATGAAGAAGTTGTTCGCCGAGGCCGGACTTGAGCAATGTGCGTACTGCTATTTCACTGCATCTGAATGGGAGCGATCAAGCCATACGCTGATCCAGAGCATCGAGGAAAAGCTGGGTTATCCGTGCTTTGTCAAACCAGCCAATCTTGGCTCCAGCGTAGGGATCTCCAAAGCGCGCAACCGTGAAGAGCTGCTGTCCTCCGTGGCGCTGGCCTTCCGTTATGATCTGAAAGTGATCGTTGAGGAGTTTGTCGATGCTCGCGAAGTGGAGGTTGGGGTGCTTGGCAACGATGAGCCGCTGGCCTCTGTACCCGGAGAAATCGTCTCTTCCAGCGAATATTACGATTATCAAGCCAAATATTTGGATGGAAAATCGCAAATGCTGATTCCTGCGCCGATCGATACCGAGTTGGCTGATCGAATCCGGGAACTGGCGGTTAAGGCGTTTAGAGCGATTGCCGGCAGCGGGCTGTGCCGGGCTGATTTTTTTGTGCGGAAGTCAGATCACAAAATTTGGATTAACGAAGTGAACACCATGCCGGGCTTCACGCCGTTTAGCATGTATCCGCTCCTGTGGCGCGAAACCGGAGTAGCTTATGAGGTGTTGCTGGATCGCTTGATCGAGCTGGCGCTGGAGCGCTACGAAGCCCGGCAGGCGCTGGAATTCGAAAGCGGCATTTAGTCTGCGGCGGCGATAGCCGCCCGGACAGCCGGCTGAGAAAGGAAGAGATAACAGTGGGATTTCAAACGGAATTTAACTCAGTTTGTAAATTCAAGAAAGAGCAGGAGCTGTACGAGCTGTTAGAATACGGCAAGGGTAAAATGCTCAAAGAAGGGCTGCGCGTGTTCCCGACAGGTCAGAAAGTCATCGCGTATTCGCCGGATAACAAGGCGGTGGCGATCGTGAAGATCACCGCTTGTGTTGCTGAGATTAACTTCAATGGAGAGGAAGTTACTTCGGTTGAGCTGGAGTTGATCCGTCCGCTGACGGAGGAGGAGTCTGCCGTGCAGACCGCTCTGGCGCACGAAATGTTCTTCGGAGATCCGGACCGGAAATGATCGTGCGCTTCGGTTATGTGGCGATGTCCACCGTAATCGCCAACGCGTCGCCTTCCAAGACGATGACGTTAAAGACGTTTAACGGAATTGCGGATCGTGAGGCAGCGATCCGTAGACTGGAGACGATTGCGGAGGAGAACCTGCATAACACACTGCGCCTGCTTCGGCATAACGTCGGCAACGATATTCAGGTGTACCGCTTCTCTTCGAAGCTGATTCCTCTGGCGACGCATGAGTCGCTGTCTGACTGGAATCCTTACGAAGCGCTGCGCGAGCCATTTGCCGCCGTGGGGAAATATGTCAAGGAGCACGGCCTTCGGGTGTCTTTTCACCCGGACCATTTTACGGTACTGAGTACACCGCGGCCTGAGGTGCTGAAATCCTCGATCCGCGATCTGCATCATCATGTTGCGATGTTTGATGCGATGGGCCTGGATGCCCGGGCGAAGAACAATATCCATGTTGGCGGCGCCTACGGGGACAAGCTGTCTGCAGGAGCCCGGTTCCGCGAGAATGTCACGGGACTTCCGGAACGCATCAAGCAGCGGTTGACGTTCGAAAACGATGACAAGACGTTTAATGCTCGCGAGACGCTAGAGCTATGCGAAGCGCTGGGGATTCCGATGGTTCTGGATATTCACCACCATTGGGTGAACAATGAAGGCGAAAGCCCGGCGGAGCTGTGGCCGCGAATTCTGGCGACATGGCAAACGCCGTATGCGCAGGCCGATTCGCCGGCAGACGATCCGCTGCCGCCGAAGATCCATGCGTCCAGTCCGAAGAGCGCCAGCGATCCGCGTGGGCACGCCGATCACGTCATCGTTCTGCCGCTGCTTGAGTTTCTGCGCAGCATCGCTCCGATCACCGATCGGGTGGACGTGATGCTGGAGGCGAAGCTTAAGGACGGGGCGCTATTTGCGTTAATGGAGGATTTGGCGCGATACCGGGAGGAAGGCGTGGAGATTTTGGATGGAGCAAGCGTGCGCATCCAGCCGTAATTTTCGTGGACAAGCCCGCTGAACGCTGGTTCTCTTGAAAAATGAAGGGAAATACGGTAAGTTGTACAAAATGAAGGTGTATTTAATATAGAGGAGGATTTTCATGGGTGATTTGTTAGCGGGGAAAAATGTGATCGTGATGGGGGTTGCTAACGAGCGCAGTATCGCATGGGCAATTGCGCAAAGCTTGGCAGAGCAAGGTGCCCGTCTGGCATTTACATATGAAAGTGAACGCGTAGAAGGCCGGGTCCGCAAACTGGCCGAAACGATTCCAGGTTCGTTGATTCTGCCGTGCAACGTGACGGTAGATGAGGAGATCGACCGACTGGCTGACACACTGAAATCTGAATTTGGCGTTCTGCATGGTCTGGTGCACAGTATTGCGTTTGCCAAAGGTGAGGATCTGGCGGGTGAGTTTATGGACACGTCCCGTGAAGGTTTTGCATTGGCTAACGACATCAGCGTCTATTCCCTGGTGGCCGTATCGAAGCGCTTGTCGCCGCTCATGACGGAAGGCGGAAGCATTATGACGATGACGTATATGGGATCGGAGCGCGTAATGCGCAACTATAACGTAATGGGCGTGGCAAAAGCCGGACTGGAAGCATCGGTACGTTACTTGGCTAACGACCTTGGGCCGAAGAACATCCGCGTTAATGCGATTTCGGCTGGACCGATCCGTACATTGGCTGCGAAGGGGATCAGCGATTTCAACTCCATCCTCAAGCAAGTTGAGGAGAAAGCTCCGTTGCGCAAAACGACGGACACCGCTGAAGTTGGCGACACGGCGATGTTCCTGATCAGCCATCTGTCCCGCGGAATTACCGGAGAGGTCATTTTTGTAGACGGCGGGTATAATATCGTAGGTGCATAACGTAAAGACCGCTTGCGGTTAGTCAGCAAAAAGTTCGTTTCCGGCGGGGTACATTCTCTGCGATTGGACACGGACTTTTTGCATATAAAGTAAAGCGGCTTTCGTTTGATTTCCATGGCGGGCAGGCGAAAGGACGCAACTTTGCATATTTCAAGACGTATAGTTTTTAGGGAGTAAATTATCAGTATAAGATGAAAGTAGAGTGAATCGATTGGAATCGAATCCGAAAGTTCCATATGTGGTAGGCAGCAAGAGTCCGACGGCCGTAGCGATCAACTGCGCTGCGAAAGCGGGAGAATGGATTAAGAGCCGGCTGGGGGACTACCGTGATCTGAGTACGAAGCAATCGCCGCAGGATTTGGTAACGGATGTGGATAAGGGTGCGGAAGCGATGATTCGCAAGCTGATCTTGACGCATTTTCCAGATCATGAGATCCTTGGCGAAGAAGGTGTAGCCCCAGGAGCGGCGGCATCTGCTGCAGCGCTGAAGCAGGGGAGCGAGTCGGAGTATTTGTGGATCGTCGACCCGGTGGACGGAACGACCAATTTCGTGCACGGATTTCCGTTTTTCTGCGTATCGATAGCGCTGGCATATAAAGGGGATGTCATAATCGGCGTGATATATGACCCAATTCGCGACGAGATGTTTGTGGCAGAGAAAGGCAAAGGCGCCTACATCCACGGGCAGAAGTCGAAGGTGTCCAACGATGCAACATTGTCCGGCAGCGTGATTGCGGTAGGGTTTAACCCAGACCGGGATTTTGCTTTGCCGGTAAATATGCGCGGTTTGAACGCGTTGTCTGGACAAGTGCGCAGCCTGCGCGCTGCCGGTTCAGCTGCATTGCATTTGGCGTATGTTGCTGCGGGACGGCTTAGCGGTTATTATGAGGTTGGATTGAACGCTTGGGACGTTGCGGCGGGTGCACTGATCGTAAAGGAATCCGGAGGAATAGTGACGGATACCGCGGGCAACCCTTATCACATCGGCGTACGTCATTTGGTTGCCAGCAATGGCAAAATTCATGACGAACTGCTTGGAGTTATCCGGGCTGCCGACGCGACGGGCCTGTAAAAGAAATAAAATTTTGATTTAGATTTGGCGACAGCAAATGCTTAATCCATATTTACCGGAAGGAGTGTCCAGGATGAGCGATAGCAAGGATTTGGAACGCGAGCTCAGCGAGATGCTGACGGAAGGGGAATACGGCAATGAGAAAGAACGCCGTGAGGAGGAACGCAGAAGATTGTCACCGAAGTACGAAATCCGAATTCAGACCACGTTGGATCCGATTGTGGAGGAGACGCTGAATTACCGGAAGATGGCCAAGGAAGTCGATGGCCGTTATGATGAGTATTTAAAAAGGACCGGGCGCGCGGAGAATAAGCCGGAATAGCACAGAGTGCGCAGCATTCGCCGGTGTAAGATGCAACAACGAGACCTGAGGCCAACAGCGAAAAACCTCAGGTTTTTCGCGCTATTATACTTATTTTTATCCAAGGAGTTGAATAGCTTGAAGCATCCTCGTATGAACAAGGTTTCCGCCGTTGCGGGAGCGCTCGCCCTCATTCTTATCTTGGTCAGCGGCATCGCTGCAAAACCAACCCAAGCTGCGCCAGCGGTCGATGACTACCTGATCGTTGCGCTGGGCGATTCCATTACAGCCGGGTACGAGCCGGGCATGACTGAGCAGAGCGTCCCTTACGGCTTCGTGGAACGTCTTAAAGAACAGGGGCTGTTCCATGCACGGACGTCTGCCGTGAATTACGGTATTCTGGGTCTGACCAGCGAAGGTTTGAAAAATTACGTGACCGCCATCCAGAAGGGGGTACCGGTGGCTGGCGCAGACATTCAAGCGAACTTGCCGGATCCTCGCATTGCTTCCTTTGCGTCGGGGGTTGCTCAAGCAAAGGCTGATCTGCAGAAAGCTGATTTGATCACGATTACGATCGGCGGGAATGACCTGCTGAAACTGCTTCCGGATATGAAAAACATCTCGCTGGATCAACTCCGCGCCCAAGGCGATGAGGTGTTGACGCATTATGGCGACAACCTGCGCGAGATCGTCCGCATCTTGCAGGAGTTGAATCCTTCGGCGCAAATCGTGATTGCGGACCAATACCAGCCGGTGCCGAAGCTGGCCGGCACAGCGATCTACGATGAGCTGCAGCAGTTCGCCGGTAAGTTTACCGGGATCGTGGATGGCGTTGTTGCCGATCACGCTGGGGATGCGAAGCCGGTCAAAGCAGCCCATGTGGCAGCCGCTTTTATCGGGCGGGAAATTTCGCTGACGCATATTTTCTCCGACACGGATATCCATCCGAACCAAGCGGGATATGAGGAAATCGCCAAGATTTTTGCTGAATCGGTTTGGGGAAGCTATCGGACGACGACCGCCAAGACAGGTGGAGCTCCGATATCCGTTGTGGTGAAGGGCCAAGAGTTGAACACGCCGTATCCGCCAATCTTGAAGAACGGGCAGACGTTTGTGGCTATCAAGGACATCACCGATGCAATTGGAGCGCAAAGCAAATGGGATTCACGCACCGCCACCGCCACGATTACTTATGGCAGCCGGACGGTTGTAATCCCGATTGGCGCGAAGCAAATCAAAGTAGATGGAACGCCGGCGACGACGGCAACCCCAGCATTCCTGCAAAAGGTCGGCAAAGAGAACAAAACCTATGTTCCGCTGGCTTTGCTCGTGCAGGGACTTGGGCTTGACGTGCAATACAGCAGCAAAATGAAGACGGTATTTATCAACGAACTTTAATTTTTATCGAGTTGGCCAACAAATCAGCCGGAGCGTGGAGAACGCTCCGGTTTTTTTGCGTTGCGGGTGCCGCGAGCTCGGCGGGATATATATGGCGGCCGGTTCTTCTCGACATTATCCCGATGAGTCAGGGGGGAGTAGAAGAAGAGGGACGAGTGAAAAAAGCGGCGACTGAATAAAAGCGGCAACTGAATAAAAGGGAAGATAAAGCCATAAGAGAGGCCTGAATGAACGGGATAATGGTGCAGAAGATCAGCAGGACCTGACACAAAGGGATACAGATGTAAAGAGACTGTCCTGAAGGAAAGGGATACAGATCTAAAGGTGTAGGTCCTGATGGAAAGGGATACAGATCTAAAGGGGTAGGTCCTGATGGAAAGGGATAAAGGTGTAAAAGGGTGGAGTCTGAATGAAGGGGATAATCATGTAAAAAGGGTACTGAGCTAAAGGGATAATCGTGGAATTGAGGGGGAGAGATGTTCCAGGGATACGGCGGGTTGGGCGGCTGGATGCCAAATCCGTACGATCGCACATAAGCTCCTTAGTCCTGGACATTTGGCCGCAACGGGCGTTCCGCTAAGCTAAGTGGGAGAGGTTTATCTTATGGATACACATAGAAGGAGATGGCGGAACATGCCGAAAATCGCGGACAAATATTTACAGGTCGACCCTTGGAAGGTCGTGGAGGTCGGCTTTGATCCGGGACGTAACCGGGTCAGCGAGTCGATTTTTTCACTGGGGAATGAATATATGGGGGTCCGAGGCTACCCGGAGGAGGGGTATAGCGGTGATACGTTGCTGGGCAGCTATTTCAATGGATTGTTTGAGGAGAGCCCGGTGACGGCTCATTACAAGGGAATTATCAAATCGTTGCGCTTTATGGTAAACGCAGTGGATTGGTTGCATACGCGGATTACGTTGGACGGAGAAACGCTGGATCTAGCGGAGAGCCGGTTCAGCGGCTTTCGGCGGGAGTTGGATTTCCGCACGGGCATCTATACTCGGGAGTTCGTGTGGCATACCGCCAGCGGGAAAGATGTTCAGCTCACATTTGAACGCCTCGTCAGCATGAAGGTGTCTCATCTCGGGGCACAGCGAATCACATTGACGCCGCTCAACTTCTCTGGTTCAATCCAGGTGCGAACCGGCCTGAACCTCAAGGTGATCCATGAGGATCAGCAACGGTGTTACTGGAAGGAACTGAAGCAAGATGAAGCCAAGGCGAGCGATGGAACCCCGATCGCAGCAATTCTAGGGGAGACAGTGAACACGGGGAACCGGTTGTTTTCCGGGTTCCATGTCGTTGCACCGGACGCGGTTACGGACGAGTTGGTGCAGGAAGACAGCTACATCGGCCGGGTTCTGACTTTGACGCTGGAGCAAGGCAAGCGCAGTACGCTGGATAAACTCGTAGTGAACGTGGCTGATAAAGATCGCTCCACCCAGAATGATGACCTCTGGCTGCGAGGGATCGAGCTGACAGCGCAACACATACAGGCTGGATTTGATGCGGCTGCGGCCAACCAGCGGGCATACTGGGATCAGGTATGGGCGGAATCGGATATTGCCATCGAAGGTGACCCGGAGAATCAGCAAGGGATTCGCTTTTGCATTTTTCAGCTGTATCAGACTTACCATGGCGATAACCCCGGCTTTAACATCGGGGCGAAGGGGCTGACCGGCGAGGCGTATCGCGGGCTGGCTTTCTGGGATACGGAGTCGTATTGCTTGCCGTTTTATATTTTCAACAATCCGAAGGCGGCGCGGAGCTTGCTTGAATTCCGTTACCGGACGCTTCCTGAGGCATTGAAGCGGGCCAAGGAGTTGGACTGTGAAGGAGCGTTTTATCCGATTGCGACCATCGACGGAACGGAAAGCTGCGATCTGTGGCAACACTCGAATCTGCAGCTGCATGTCGGCACGGCGGTTGCGTACGGGTTGCGCCATTATGTGAAGATGACGGGCGATAAGTCGTTTTTGTATGAAAAAGGTGCGGAAATGCTGATTCAGATCAGCCGTTTTTATGCGTCACGCGGTCAGTGGGGACAGCAGTCGGGCAAATACGGCTATTTCGGCGTCATGGGCCCGGATGAGTTCCAGCTGATGGTAAACAACAACTGTTATATCAACCTGATGGCCAAGAAGCTGTTCGAGTATACACTGGAGGTGCTGGAAGCGATGCGGAATGAGGCTTCCGCTGCTTATGACAAGCTGGCAGCCCGCCTTGGCCTGACGGAGGAAGAACAGCAGGATTGGCAAAACAAAGCGCAGCATATGAAAATTCCGCGGGATGAACGGACGGGAATTTTTGAAGAGCATGATGGCTTTTTTGACCTGCCGCATCTGGACATCCATTCGATCCCGGTCACGGAGTTCCCACTGTATTCGCATTGGTCGTATGACCGTTTATACCGCTACGACATGATTAAGCAACCGGATGTGCTGATGTTCATGTTCCTGTACAGCAGCGAATATTCGCTCGAGGAGAAGCGCGCCAACTACGATTATTACGAGCCGCGCTGTATCCACGAATCGTCGTTGTCGCCGTCGATCCACTCGATTTTGGCGGCGGAAATCGGACGTTCGGATGAGGCGTATAAGTTCTTCGAATTTGCGACCCGGTTAGATCTGGACAACTACAACCGCAATACGCGGGAAGGTCTTCATACCACGTCGATCGCTGCCGCTTGGATGAACATCGTGTACGGTTTCGGCGGGATGCGGTCCGATGGGGAGCTGCTTGCGTTGAATCCAAGCATCCCTGAACGTTGGGAGAGCTATCGATTTATGGTGACGTATCGCGGCACGAAGCTGCAAGTTGAAGTGGATCAGAACCAGGTCAGCATCCGTGCAAAGTCCGGCGGCGTGGCGGAAGTTCAGGTGTACGGCAACCTGGTGAGCATCGATGAAGCCGGGATTCAGTTGCCGCTGCGAAAGGCGGTCGTTCAGTGAGCTGGATCATTCGTGAAAGCGGGTTTGACCCGGAACGAATCGCACATCACGGCAACAAGTTTATGATCGGGAACGGGGTTCTCGGATACCGGGGGACATTGGAGGAGTTTGGCAAAAAAGAGCTGACTGCAACGATCGTCGCTGGACTGTACGACCAAGTGGGGGGCAAGTGGCGTGAGCCGGTGAATGCTCCTAACGGGCTGGATACGAAAGTTTATTGGAACGGCACGAGGCTAAGCGTGTTCGAGGCCGGAAATGTGGCTGCAGGAGACAAAGCGGTGAACAGCGTAAATGTAGGCAGAGAGCTTGATCACAGCCGAGTAGAGCTTGTGAGCCATGAGCAGTCGCTGGACCTGCGTCAGGCGGTGCACCGCCGACGGTCGGTGTTCCGCACCGCGGATGGTGGGGAGGTCGCGATCACTGCGGAGCGGTTCTGCAGTGCGGCGCGCACAGAACTGATCGTATGCCGGTTCACCGTAGAGAGTAGCCGTGATGGCGAACTGACGATTGTCACCGGCATTAACGGTGACGTATGGGACATTAATGGTCCGCATCTTGTGCGGATGGAGAGCGATGTGGACGGGGCAGAGGGCGGTGCGGCTTGGGAAGTCGTATCGCTTAGCGCTTCGACGCAGGAGCTTGGCTTGCCGATCACCGTAGCGGAAGCGGCAGAGGTGGCGAGCGGCGGGGAGCATGAAGTTTTACGGAAGGATCTATCTATCCGCCGCCGGTTTCATGTGCATTGCCGGGCTGGGGAGCCGGTCGTGCTTGAGAAAACTGTCGCCGTGGCGGCCGGCCTGGAAGGGGAAACGGCTGACGAGGTTCGAGCGGCTGCGATCCAGTGGGCCCGGGAAGCGGGGCAGCTTGGATATGATCAGCTGCTGAGCGAGCACGCTGAATATTGGGAGCGCAAGTGGAGCGCCTCCGACATCCTCGTTGAAGGCGATGAGGAAGCCCAGCTGGCCTTGCGCTATAGCATGTATCAGCTGCATATCATCGCACCAGATCGCTCGGAGAAAGTGTCTATTCCGGCCCGGGGGTTGTCCGGCCAGGTGTACAAGGGTGCGGTGTTCTGGGATACGGAGATGTTTATGCTGCCGTTCTTCCTGTATACCCAGCCCGAGGTGGCGCGGAATCTGATGATGTATCGGGTGCATACACTGGCCGGGGCGAAGCGCAAAGCAGCCGAGTACGGCTATGAAGGTGCCTTTTATGCCTGGGAGAGCCAAGAAACAGGGGACGACGCCTGCACCTTGTTTAACGTCAATGACGTGTTCACCGGCCGTCCGATGCGAACCTATTTCCGTGATAAGCAGGTGCATATCAGCGCAGACGTAGCATACGGAATCTGGCAGGTTTACGCGTTTACCGGTGATGACCGTCTGCTGTTAGATGGCGGCGCAGAGGTTGCGTGGGAGTGTGCGAAGTTCTTTTATTCGTATGGATATTTCAATCCTCGGAAGCAGCGCTACGAAATTCTCGACGTGACGGGGCCGGACGAATATCATGAGCGGGTGAATAACAACGCGTTCACGAACCGGATGGTGAAGGAGTGCCTGCGTATCGCTTTGGATGCGATGGAGATTTTGAAGCGGGGTAACGTTGAGCGTTATGAGCAGCTGCTGGCAGACAGCCCTATACAGCCGGAGCATATCCGCGACATGTATGAACGGTTGTACGTTCCCGAGCCGGATACTCAAAGCCGCTTGATTGAGCAGTTTGATCGCTATTATACGCTGGAGGATGTTACGCTCACACAGCTGAAGTCGCGCATGCTGCATCCCCACGAATATCTCGGCGGAGGGAACGGACTTGCGACGACAACGCAAATTCTTAAGCAAGCCGATGTCGTGTTGATGCTGCACCTGTTTAAGGACGATTACGATCCAGCCGTTAAACAAGCGAACTGGGCATACTACGAGCCGCGCACCGAGCATGGATCGAGTCTCAGCGCTTGCATTTATGCGCTGGTGGCGGCGGATACGGGATCACCGGATTGGGGTTACCCTTACTTTATGCGGACGGCGACGATTGACTTAACCGGTGATTCTAAGCAATACGTCGGTGACTTATACATTGGCGGGACGCATCCCGCGGCGAATGGCGGGGCATGGATGGCGGCAGTGTTGGGATTTGCCGGCTTGCGGTATGACGGGGACAAGGCGGTGCTTCGACCGGCGTTGCCGTCGGCCTGGCAGGCAATCGAATTCCCGGTACGCTTAGGCGGTGGTTCTTATCGGATCCGGGTCAGCCGGGAAGGGGTGACCATCACGGCACCTCGCGATAATCCGGCTGCACTGCGGTTTATCGTGGGAGACCGAGAGCTGACGGTGGCGCCGGGCCACGAAGTTCATATCGCATAGGAAAAGAGCCATTGGGAAGCTACCCTAAGAGATTAAAGGAGAATCCATCATGTTAGAAACGATGAAAGGTGCGATCTTCGACCTCGACGGCGTGATCGTGGATACGGCCAAATACCACTATCTCGCCTGGCGGGCGCTGGCGCACCGGTTAGGCTTCGAGTTTACCGAAGCCGACAATGAGCGGCTGAAGGGCGTCAGCCGCATGGAATCGCTGCGCATTCTGCTCGAGGTGGGCGGCGTGGAAGCTACGGAGGTAGAACGCGAGAAGATGGCAGCCGAGAAAAATCGCGAATATGTTGAGTATATTTCGAAGCTGGAGCCTTCGGAAATTTTGCCGGGGGCGAAGGAGTATTTGCTGCAGCTGCGCGAGCGGGGCGTCAAGGTCGCGCTGGGGTCGGCGAGCAAAAACGCCGGGTTCATCTTATCCCGGCTCGGCATCGCGGAGCTGTTCGACGCGGTGATCGACGGCACCAAGGTGTCCAAGGCGAAGCCGGACCCGGAGGTGTTCCTCGCGGCCTGCACCGCGCTGGCGTTGCCGCCGTCTGACTGCGTCGTGTTTGAGGATGCAGAGGCGGGCGTGCAGGCGGGCAAAGCCGCAGGCTGCCGCGTCGTTGGCATCGGCAGCCCGGACATTCTGGCTGACGCCGACCTTGTCGTCAGCGGGCTGCATGAACTGGTGTAATGGGCACGTTTGATCGCTTGGCCCGACACTGAAGTAAGTCCCTCGGAAACTTCCGAGGGACTTTTTGTTTTTTTAACTGGCAAGAAACTCAAAATCCCCTACACTAAGAATTAGGCAGGGGCCCGCCATCCGCGAGAACAGGAGGAACCGCCACGATCTTCGTAGAAACGCGCATACTTGCCGGTTTTTAGAATTGCTATAGTTAAATTGCCGGAGGTGCAACACCATTGAAGCTAAAACTTAGGAACCCGCTAGCTAATTTAAATGTGAAACAGCAGATGATCCTCCTCTTCATTGTGATGGTCATTCCGTTATTTATTCTGAACGCCTACGGCAACTATAAAGCGGATCAAGTGTTGAAGCGAAATGTCACCAACGCCTATATCGAGCTGAATAAGCAGAATTTCCGGCTCATCACCCGGGATATCGAGGCGATTAACAAAGTGACGTCAACCGTCTTCCAGCATCCGTTGCTTCAGCAACTGAACCCTAGCGGTGAAAGCTCGGAGACCGTTCTGGATCGGGTCAAAAATTACGAAAGGCTGGAGAACCTGCTGCTCAATTATTCGCAGGAAACCGATCAACGCGAGCCGGTGTATTATTCGCTGTACGTTTACGATCCGGACAACGCATATTTCTTTGCTCCGTACTATCCGGATGCGCGGAAAGCTGGCGTCTATTTTTTTCTTGAGAACGAGAAGCCGGAATGGTTTGATGAAGCTGTTGCGCAAAAAGGGAACGGTTATCTACGTATCATTGAGCACCTGTCCCCCTCTGGTCAAGGCTTACAAAATCAAAAAACGCTCGCTTATATCCGGGCGATTAACAGCATTTACAAAAACGGGACGATTGGCGTGCTGGTCGTGTCCAATGTAGACGGGCGCATCGGCGAATCGCTGCAAACCGTCTCAATTCCAGAGGGCGAGCTGTATTTTACCGATTGGAACAACCGGATCCTGACCTCCACACCGAACCTTTCGTCCACGCCAACGGGTTCCATATTGGATTTGCCGCCGGAAGCGGATCTAGGCGATTCGTTGATTGGGGTAAAGGATGTCATTACTGAGGATTTCATTTATGTGATTAATTATAATTACGTTCTGCAGGAAAAGCTGGTGTACAAAGTGCCCATCAAGGCCATGCTGCAACAGCAAAACGAAATCAAACGAATTATTCAGCTTATTTCCATTGCTTATTTTGCGGTGGGGCTGGTGTTAATCTTATATTTCTGGCGGTCGCTGATGACCCCGATTCAAAAATTGGTTTATTTCGTCCGCCGTTACGAGCCGGGCAATGTGGTGCCGGAGACGCCGCACCGGGATCGCAACGACGAGGTTAGCGTGTTGATTTCCACGATCTACGAGATGGCGCGCCGGCTGAATGGACTGATTCATTATAAATATCAGATGGACATCAAGCAGAAGGAAGCCCAGCTGCAAATTTTGTATCAGCAGATTAACCCGCATTTGCTGTACAACACGCTGGAGAGTATTTATTGGAAAAGCGCGATGGAAGGGAACACCGCCTCCGCGGAAATGATCAAGGAGCTGTCCAAGCTGATGAAAATCAGCCTAAGCCGCGGCCGAGAGCTGATCACACTGGAGGAAGAGCTGGAGCATGCTTCGGCTTACATCAAGCTGCAGGAGCATCGTTACGAGTACGGGTTCCGCGTGACGTGGGACATTCCCTTGGAGCTACATTCCACAATCATTCCCAAAATCACGCTGCAGCCGCTGATTGAGAACGCTATCATTCACGGTGTTAAACATATGGGAGAGGACGGCGAAATCCAGATTTGTGCCGAGGCGGACGAAGCGCTGGGCCGGGTCTACATTCGGATCGCGGACAATGGGTATAAGCCGGTCGATTTCGATGCGATCGACAAGCTGCTGAACGATGAAACGCCAAGTCCGTCGTTTGGTTACGGCATCCGCAATATTCATCAGCGGCTTCGGCTGCATTTTGGGCCGGAGTACGGCTTGAACTATGTGGGCCGCCCTGAAGGCGGAACCCTCGTCACCATTACCCTGCCGCTCACGGTGAACCGGAACGAATAACACGAACAGGGGGAACTACGATGTACAACGTATTGGTCGTCGACGACGAACCGTTGATCTGCAAAGGCTTATCCGGACTTCTAACCGCTTCAGGACTGGATATCGGTCAGATCTACACCGCGTATAACGGGCACGAAGCGCTGGATTACGTAAGAATGGAGGAAGTGGATCTGCTCGTCACCGACATCCAGATGGGAGAAATGAACGGGATCGAGTTGATGCAGCAGGCGAAGCTGATCAAGCCTTGGGTGCAGACGATCATCATCTCTGCGCATGAAACGTTCCAATACGCCCAGATGGCGATCCGGCTGGGTGCCAAGGACTATTTGATCAAGCCGCTGAACAGCGAGCAGTTCCTGGACTCGGTGCGCAACGCGCTGTTGAAAATGGATAAACCGATGCCGCAGGGCGAGGAGATTTTGGCCCGAGGTGCGGAGCATTTCCGCATGGAGGAGCCGCTTCCGGAATACGGCGAACGACTGAACCGTCTGTTAAGTGATCTCGCGGAGGGGGACGAAGAGCAGCGGTTTGCCGAAGCTGAGCGGTTGGGGCTGACGGGGCCGTATTTTTCGGTCATCAAAATCAAACTGGTGATCCCCGATGACAAGCAGCAATCCGGAGATCGGGATCGGGATGCCTGTCTGTTCCGTTACGCGGCGCTTAATATCGTGAACGAGCTGCTGCATCAGGAGTGGCGCGCAGCGTCTTTTTATACCGAGCGTTTGGAGATCGCTTTGATCTTGCAGTGGAGTGAAACGGAGTATGCCGAGCCGAATCTCAACAAAATCAATCAGCTCGAAATGCTTGGCCGCAGCTTGCATCATCACATTCATAAATATCTTGGCTTGCGGTGCACGGTCGGGATCAGCCAGATTCTTAAAGGAACGGGGTTCCTAAGCTTGCTCAGCCGGCAGGCGGACAAAGCGATGCTGTGGGGAGGCGAGCACGGGGATCATCATGTGTTTTATTATGGCGATTTTAACTGGCACAACTATTCCCAGGACCCTTCCACAGAAGAGCTGACCAAGCAGAATAACCGGATTGTGGAGAGCGCCAAGAAGTATATCGAGGAGAATTACCGGCAGAAGGGACTGACTATCCACGAGGTGGCCCGCAACAATCACGTCAGCCCCAATTACTTGAGCTACTTGTTCAAGAAAAATACCGGCTACAACCTCTGGGAATACGTGATTAAGCTGAGGATGGAAGAGAGCAAAGCGCTGATTCTGAACACGGATCTGCGCCGTTACGAGATCGCCGAACGTGTGGGATATGAGTCGCCGGAGCATTTTAGCAAGATATTTAAGAAATACTTTGGCGTCAGTCCTACCGAGCTGAAGAAATAACGATGAAGTAAGAACGACCATAGTTCACGGAGTTTTAGACATGTTCGACATACGGCTGCTTTTCTACAATGAAAAAAGACACTACGTAGAAAAGAGGGAGAACGATGGGGGAACCCGTGATTTCACCGGGGAACATGCAGCAGAACACGGTTAAAGCATCCACCTCCGCTTCGCAGAAGCCGCGGCGGGGATCGAACTGGAAGCAGTACATGTGGGGGTATCTTTTTCTGGTACCGGCGATTGCCATCTTTATCGTGTTCTTGTGGGTCCCGATCATCAAAGGGATGGTTTACAGCTTCTACAATATCGATTTCGTCAAAGGCAACACATTTGTCGGATTCGACAATTACGTAAAGGTGTTTCATAACCCAGACGTGCTGTTGTCGGTTCGCAACACCTTGTATTATATGCTCCTCTGTTTGGTTATCGGCTTCTGGGTGCCGATCGCAGCGTCAATCGCGATTTCCGAGCTGCGCTGGTTCCAAGGATTTGCGCGGATCGCCGCTTACCTGCCGTTCGTCGTACCGGGCGTTGTCCTGTATGGGATGTGGCGCTGGATGTACGATCCGGTGGGACCAATCAACGCCTTGCTCGGATGGTTTGGGGCCGATCCGGTGTCCTTTATTTCCGACGGCAGGTGGTCGATGGTTTCGATCGTCTTTATGGAGACGTGGCAGCAGTTTGGTTCAGCGATGCTGATTTACCTGGCTGGGGTGCTGAGCATTCCGCGGGATTGGTACGAAGCGGCGGAAATCGATGGAGCCGGCGTCTGGGCCCGGATCAAATACATCACGCTGCCGTCGATGCGGAACCTGATCGTGCTGATGTTGATTTTGCAGCTGATCGGCACATCTCAGGCGTACCAATCGCAGCTAGCATTGCTGGACGGCGGGCCAAACAAGGCCACGTTAACCTATGCCCTCCTGACCGTCAAATACGCCTTTACCCAGCTCGATTATGGGGCCGGGACTGCGCTTGGGGTTCTGATGTTCATCGTGCTAAGCGTGCTGGGCGTGTTGCAATACAAGCTGAACAAGGAGGAGTACTGATATGAAAGAAAGAGGCATCCTGTCGCCCTCCGATCTGCAGAAGCCGCTGAATAAAGTGGTCTACGGATTGATGTGCTTGTGCATTGCGGTGATGACGTTTACGATGTTGTATCCGATCGCGATGACGATGTTCAACGGATTGAAGAGTAACCAGGAGGTTAACTCGTTTCCGCCGCGATTCTTCCCGAAGGAATGGCATTGGGACAATTTCCCGAAAGCTTGGAATTATATCGATCTGCCGATGTTTTTGAAAAATACGCTGCTCATCTTCGGCGGCAACCTGCTGATGACCATTCTGGTGCTGGGTCTCGCTTCGTTCAGCATTTCGCGGATTCGCGTGCCATATAGCCGGGCGATCTACTTTTTTATTCTGCTGACGTTGTTCATCCCGGCGTCGAGCTATATGATCCCGAACTTCGTGAACCTGAAGGAGCTGGGGCTGCTGAACACCTATTGGGCGTTCTGGCTGCCGGCGGGAGCGAATGCGTATTATTTTCTGCTGATGAAAAATTTCTTCGACGGCATCCACCCGGAAATCTTCGAAGCGGCCCGGATTGACGGAGCTTCGGAGTGGACCAGTTACTTGCGGATTGCGGTGCCGCTGTCCGTGCCGATCTTCGCGACGTTGGCGATTTTTATTTTCTCTACGGCGTGGAATGATTGGTTCTGGCCATCGCTGGTGATGCACACGGAAGACAAATACACGCTGGCCACCGCGATCTACAAATATGTCATTAACGCGCGGAACATGGATAGCAGTGTGAAGTTCAGCATTTTGTTTATGGTGATGATTCCGCCGATCTTCGTGTTCCTGGGTTTCCAGAAGTTTATCATGCGCAGTGTGAGCCTGTCTGCGGTTAAGGGCTAGTGGTAACGGTTACAAAATCGTAGGCCTGCACACGAAAGTCATAAGATCACACATCGAATGCTAAATGTTTCTCTTTTATGATAAAAATGCAAGATTACCTAACTTATGAAAAGGGGAGTTTCAATGCGCAAGTTTTCAGCGGTGTTGATGTGTCTGATGCTGCTTGGTTCGCTGCTCGCGGCCTGCGGCGGAGGCGGGAACAAGGAAGCCCAAAATAACGGCGGTAACAGCGGCGGAAACACGGCAGCTACGAGCAATAACGGAGGAGGCAATGCGGATGCTTCATCGGGGGAAGCCGATGATATCACGCAGCGCAAGGTCACGATCAAGATCCACTACCCGTTGCCGGACGAAACGACGCTTCGCCAACAGGAGGACGATAAAATCGCCCGCTTCCAAGCCAAGTATCCTAACGTCACAATCGTGAAGGACGACTGGCAATACAGCGTCAATGAGATTGGCGTAAAAATGGCTTCCAACGAAGCGCCAACCTTTTACAATACGTGGGCCACAGAAGCTCAATTCCTGGTGGAACGCGGCTGGGTTGCTGACATCACTGATCTGTGGAACAACTGGGAGTATAAGGACGAAATTAACCCGGTGCTGCAAAATCAATTTATCGTAGACGGCCGAGTGTACGGGATCACCCAAAACGGTTACGTCACTTCGACAGTAGTGAATAAGAAGCTGTTGGACGAAAAGGGCGTCGCCGCTCCTCCGTTCGATTGGACTTGGGACGATATGTACAATGTCGCCAAAGGGGTTGCTGATCCGAAGAAAGGGATTTCGGGCATCGCTCCGATGGGGAAAGGGAACGAAGCCGGCTGGAACTGGACCAACTTCTTGTTTGAAGCCGGCGGCGACATTCAAAAGAACGAAAACGGCAAAGTTACCGCCGTGTTCAACTCCGAGGCCGGGGTGAAGGCGCTGGATTTCTACAAGAAGCTGAGATGGGAAGCCAACGCGATCCCGCAAGACTGGGCGCTGGGCTGGGGCGATGCCGTCAGCTCCTTCCAACAAGGACGGACAGCGATGGTGATCGCCGGTGCATTTGACGTCATTCAAGCCGCGCTGAATGAAGGCGGCATGAAGCCGGAGGATGTGGTCGCTTATCCGATGCCAGCAGCCGAGAAAGGCGGCAAGCATTACGGGGTGCTCGGCGGCAACTACCTTGTTATCAACCCGAATGCGACGAAAGACGAACAAGAAATGGCGTTCCGGTATATTACGTTTGATTACTTCACCGACGATGCCCTGAAAGCTGTGGAGGACACGATCCAAGCCCGCAAAGCGGAAGGCAAGTATTATGTGCCGACGCCGCTGGAATATTTCAGTGATGATTCCGGGTATGCCAGCAAAGTGAAAGCCATTTACGATAAATACGACAACGTATACAAATACGATCCGCAGCTCTTCACCTTGCTCGAAGGCAAGCCGGAAGCGCAGTTCGGCACGCAGGACTACTACGCCACGATGTCCAACGTCGTTCAGGAGTCGTTCTCGAAGAAGGGCACCGACTCCAAGCAGCAGCTGGACGTCGCCGCGAAGTACGTGCAAGAGAATTTCTTTGACAAAATTCAAGCGCAATAATGGGTTGTATAAGGCCTCCCTGGTTCAGTTTGGACCGGGGAGATCTTTTTGCGTTGGGGGGTGTTGGGGGGCGCTGTCTTGTTGAAGTATTCGCTGCCCCTATGCTAGGGGGAATGCCAGCCAACTCTAGGGCTAGTCATGCTGGCGACGATGCTAGTGGGGCGATGGCGATTGGTGTAGGTCAACTTCGCTGTTAGCCCAGTCAACAGCGCCAACCCTATTAGCTTCATGTTGGCAATAACATCGGTGTCAACGCCAGTACGAATGCGCGCGTCTATGTCAGCGCCTTTGTCTGGTCTAGTTGGAGCGTCAAGGTCATGGCACCTTGTCCTGGCCTAGCTCAAGGGTCAACGTCACGGACCTTGTTGTCCTGGCCCGCTAACGGAACAGAGAGACGTTATTTTGCGATTTTCGGCGCGGTTTGAAATCTAACGGAACGGAGAGACGTTATTTACGGTTGGGCGTGGAGTTCAGCACGGATTTTGTCCAAATAGCGGCATTTGGTTCCGTTAGGATGGGAAATAGCCGGGAAATGAGCGAATAAGGTCATCTGGTTCCGTTAGAAGGGACGGGAGGTGGAAAGGATGGTGCGAAGGGGGGAGGCGCGGAGGCGTTTTCGCGAGAGGAAGCGCGAGAAAGGACAGCGCTGGCGCGGGGACGCGTACGGGAGAGGGGAGGGCGGTGCGTCCTCCCGAGCCCTAAATCATGCCGACGTTGCTGTTTTGTCCGTTGGCTGATGCGCGCGGGCTTGCCGTCCGAGTACAAGGCCGACGAGGGAGGCCATCACCTGCTGGAACACCATGCCCAGCACGACCGGCACAGCCACCGGAGCGGGAAAGTAGGTGACAGCCAGCACAGCGCCGGCACTGATGTTGCGCATGCCGCCGTTGAAGACGAGCGCGACTTTGTCGGCTTCGTTCAGGCCGATCAGCCGGGACAAGCCAAAGCCCAGCGCGTAGCCGATAGCCGCGAGCAGGACGATGATGGCGGCGAGCCCCAGCAACCGCGGGCTGAAATCGGTCAGGTAAGGGGAGACCACCGCGCCGTTAATCGCCACGACCGAAGCCATGGCAAGCTTCGAAAACGGGTTCAACCAAGGCCCCCAGGTGGTGATCACTTTGCCTTGGGTCCACTGGTTCAGCAGCATGCCCACCAGCGACGGGACAACAATCATCCAGAACAGGCTGGTCATCATCGCCACAGCATCAAGCCGAACGCTGGTGCCCACCAGCAACGCCAGAATGCCGGGAACGACAAAGGGAGCCAGCAGTGTATCGATCAGGATGATCGACAGCGTCAAGGCAATGTTGCCCTTGTAGATGCTGACCCAGACAAAGCTGCTGACTCCGGTTGGAATTGCTGCGGCGAGAATAAAGCCGGTTATCGTATAAAAATCCCCGGGGAACGCCAAATGCCCCATTCCCATCGCCGCCAGCGGCATCGCCAGGTGGAGGATGAACAGGCAGAGTACCAAGGGGAGCGGTTTTTTGAGCACGTTCAGGAAATCTTTGAAGCTGAGACTAATGCTCCCGGCAAAGGTCATGAAGGCAAACAGCCATGGAGACAGATACGTATAAGGAGCCAGGTTACTCCCGCAAAGGACGCCAATCAATATGCTGGTAGGCGTAATGAGGGGCATCATTTTGTTCAGTTGTCGGTTCAGCGTTTGCAGCATGGGCACGACATCCTTTGGTTGATAGGCTTCTTGTAGTATAGAACGTCCGCAGGGAATCGTAAATGGGACGAAAACACGATCTCTTGCCATCAAAAAAAGTCTGCCGGTTCACAAACGAACCAGGCAGACTGGATTGGTTAGCGGGCGATTTCCTTAAACGCCGCTTCGGCGGCTTCCAGCGTAAAGTCGATGTCGGCTTCCGTGTGCGCCGTCGTCAGGAACCAAGCCTCGAACTTCGACGGGGCGAGGTTGACCCCGCGGTTTAGCATGGCGCGGAAGAAGGCAGCGAACGCTTCGCCGTCGGTGTCTTGCGCCTCCGCATAGTTCGTGACCGGATGGTCACAGAAATGCGTTGAGAACGAGCCGCGGATCCGGTTGATGGTCAGCGGCACCCCATGGCGGCGGGCCGAGTCAGCCAGCCCGTCGGTCAGCTTTACGGCGAGGCGGTCCATCTCTTCGTAGACCCCGGCGCCTTGCAACACCTCAAGGCAGGCGATGCCGGCGGAGATGGAAGCAGGGTTGCCCGCCATCGTTCCGGCCTGATAGGCCGGACCCAACGGTGCTACCTGCTCCATGATCTCTTTGCTGCCGCCGTACGCGCCGATCGGCAGCCCGCCGCCGATGATTTTGCCGAGGGCGGTGAGGTCCGGCCGGATCGCTTCGTGGTTGGAGAGGCCGGCGTAGGTTTGCGCCGAGCCGTAATGGAAGCGGAAGGCCGTAATAACCTCGTCGTAAATGACGAGGGCGCCGTACTGCCGTGCGAGCCGGCAGAGCTCTTCCAAGAACCCGGGCTTCGGCATCACCATGCCGAAGTTCCCGACGATCGGCTCGACCATGACGGCGGCGACGTCGTCGCCCCACTTGTCGAGCGCATCTTTCAGCGCCGAAGCATCGTTAAACGGCACGGTGATCACCTCGTGCGCGATGCTGGTCGGGATGCCGGCGCTGTCCGGGATGCCCAGCGTGGACGGGCCGGACCCGGCGGCCACGAGCACGAGATCAGAATGGCCGTGGTAGCACCCGGCAAATTTGATGATTTTGTTGCGCTTCGTATACGCGCGCGCGACGCGGATCGTCGTCATGACCGCTTCCGTACCGGAGTTCACGAAGCGCACCTTGTCCATCGAAGGAATCGCTTCTTTCAGCATGCGAGCCAAGCGGATCTCGAGCTCGGTTGGAGTCCCGTACAATGTGCCGTTCGCGGCAGCTTCTTGAATGGCCTTCGTCACATGCGGGTGGGCATGTCCGGTAATGATCGGCCCGTAAGCCGCCAAATAATCGACGTAGCGATTGCCGTCCACGTCCCAGAAATACGCGCCCTCCGCTTTTTTCATAAAAACAGGCGCCCCGCCGCCAACCGCCTTAAAGGAACGGGAGGGGCTGTTGACGCCGCCTACAATATGTTGCAACGCTTCTTCATACAATCGTTCGGATTGTGATCGATTCATCTCAATAAACTTCCTTTCTGAATTGAATTACTGGAATGAACTCGTTATTGTGCCAGCCAGCTTACGATTTAACTGCAAAAGTACATTTGATTTGTCCGAAAAACCGACTCTTACGCGCGATCAACTGCAAAAGTACATCTCAGACATCACGATATGCCCTCAAAAGCGACCTTTCAGCAGAAATGAACTGCATTTTTACATTTGAATGCTGAAAAAGAGCGATTTTGGGCAATATGAAAAGCACTTTTACAGCTGACAGGCCCAATAGCGCGGATTCACGGTAGGCAGCGATCAAAAAAAGGCAGTTCGTAATGCCGAACTAGGCAGTAAGAGTGGGGGGGCCAGCAAAGGCAGTTACTGTCGCCACCAAAAGACAGCAGTAGTACCATCCAAGGCAGTTACTAGTGCCCCCAAAGGACAGGAGTGGTGCAACTAAATACAGTTACTTGCGGCCCCAATGGCAGATACTCGTGCCAAAAGAGAGGAGGCCGCCTCTCGATTAAGGCCTGGCCACAGGGCCGAGCCTGCCTCGAGAGACGCCCTCCGATCTCACGGACTCCCGCCCGCCGCCTAAGCAGGCAAGGACTTCGCTAACCTCAGGCTTAGGGCCCTCCGCCCCAAAAGGCTCTCAGCCTCAAGGGCTGGCCGCCTCCAGGTTCCGGCTGCTGCTGCCGGCGTTCGCCCCAGTACGGCCTGAGCTGCCACTGCTGTCACTGTTATTCTCGGCACCGTCAGCATCGTTGCCACTGTCCGTCCCGCTTTCCTCCGCTTTATTAAATACATCCTGCACGTATTGCTTTAAATCCTCCTCGCTGCGAACGCCAAGGACGGACGAGCCGCCAACGGTTTTCTCCACCAGCAGTTCCATCGGCGGAATCTGCTCGCTGGCGACCATTTCTGCGTCATACCCGACAGTAGCCAGCTTCCACATATCCTGAACCGACAAGTTCGTGTCGATGTAAGGATTGATTTTCTCCAGAATCGAAGGCAGCTTCATAATGGAAGTCGTCGACTTCAGCTTATCCGCCACCGCCTTCAGGAAATTGCGCTGCCGCTCGGTCCGGGTGTAGTCAGACAGAGCGTCGTGCCGGAAGCGGACGTATTGCAGCGCCGTTTTGCCATCTAAGTGCTGCTGTCCTTTTTTCAGATCGATGTCGTATTCATGATTATCCGCCTTGCTGGTGTAGTGCATATCTTTTTCCACATAGAAATCAACCCCGCCGACCGCATCCACCAACTCAATGAATCCTTGAAAGTCGGTATACACATAATATTGTATCGGGATGCCCAGCAGATCGGAGACGGCTTGCATCGCTGTATTCGGTCCGTGCGTAATCGCCGTGTTGATCCGATCGGAACCGTGCTCTGGAATCTGCGTGTATGTGTCGCGCAAAATCGAGAAGAGGTAGGCCTTCTTGCTCACAGGGTCCAGGGAAGCGACCAGCATGGTGTCGGAACGAGGAATTTCCCCTTTCTTCAAACCGCGCGCATCGACGCCCATCAGCAAGATGTTGACGCGATCCTTGCCTTCCCATTTGGGTGGTTCCGGCACTTTCGTTTCGGTTGGTTGCACGTTATAGAAAGGAGATTGCTCTCCTTCTTTTTGAAAATTGTCGACTTGGTTATAGAGGGCCGTAAAATAGTAGGCTGCAAAGCCGGCGAGAGCGACAACCACTCCGATCACAGACCAGAGAATCGCCCGTTTTGTGCGTTTCGTCATTGGGTTCGTTCCTTTCAAGGCATGCGATAAATTCGGTTTCTATTATAGATATACTACATGTCTTTCCATTATAATTTCTTTTGTAAATACAATCAATTTCAGGGTTGGAGAGGCCAGAGGAGGAAGGAGCATGTCGAAACAAACGCAACAAGTGCAAATCGGTCAGCCTGTTCCGGATTTTCGACTGCCCGCCGACAGCGGGGAGGAAATCTCGTTATCGCAATTTCGCGGCCGGAAGGTCGTTCTTTATTTTTATCCCAAAGATGCTACCCCGGCTTGTACTCAGGAGGCTTGCGATTTTCGTGATCTTGCTGAGGTGTACGGTGAATATGGGGCGGTGGTGCTGGGCATCAGCGGGGATTCGGTGAAATCTCACGCCAGGTTCGCCGGGAAGCAAGGGCTGAATTTCCCGCTCTTATCGGACGAGTCTCATGAGGTGTGCCGAATGTTTGGCGTATGGCAGCTGAAAAAAATGTACGGCCGCGAATACGAAGGCATCGTCCGTTCGACGTTCCTCATCGACGAGGAGGGGAAGCTGCTCCGTGAATGGCGCGGGGTTCGAGTCAAAGGGCACGCGGAACAAGTGTTGGAGGCACTGCGAGAAGCCGGCCAATAAAATAGGTGTCTTCGCCAGAGAGTTGATCAAAACGCCTCATCCTAACGTTAAAGTGGGATGAGGCGTTTAACTTTACTTATTTTTCAAAATGTAGATCAAAAAGGCCCAGTTCGATATTCTCCTCATCGGCTGTTGCACGGAACTCGACTTTCGCTGCATGAGCGACGTCAAGCGCTAAATCCTTAGGGAAGTCTCCCGGTTTGAAAGTTTCTGAGTAGGCTTCACGATCATCGACCAGGATCCGCAGCGTCACCGAAGCCCCAGAATCTCTATATTTTCCGGTCAACCCCACTTTGCCGACCACCTTCTTGGCTTGTCCGTTAAGCGGAAATTGAATATGGACCCAGCGACTGTCTGAGCCGTTATCATTTCTAGGGAACTCAAAGCGCAGGAAGCTGGTATACGTGTTCCCCAAGTTATCTTCAATCGGTTCATTCGCATTGTATGCGTATTCATATCTGCTCCAGTATGCGGTCTGCGCATTCGAATGCTGGATATCGCGTTCTGGATAAATATCCGTTTTCCCCTCTGTCTCGCCTATGTATACGGTTTGCGTGGAGGCGTCCCATTTCACCGGGAGCTTCAGCGCTTCAGCAACAAACCGAAGAGGTACGTATGTCGTCCCGTTATAGAGGAACGGTTTGTTATCCTCACTCAACTTTTGAGCTGTTTTGTTGACGGTAATCCCTTTGACGTTGTAAAACACTTCGATCAGCTTTCCGCTGCTGCCGGCATAAACTCCTGTTGCTCCGAATAGAAGGGAGCCTGCAACGAAGCCGGCAATGAATTTAGATTTTGAACTCTTCATGTTGCAATTACACCTTCCTTTGGATAGTTTTGCAACATATTATATCTGCGCCGGCGGGGGTTCGGCAATATTTTCTCGAATGACGTCTATCTTCATCTCTACCTTCATACAATCTACCAGAAAGCTAAAGGATTCATAGAAAAGAAATTGATCCTAGTGCGGAGGTAGAAGGTCGATGAAACAACCCAAAAAGTTATCCGGACAAATGCTGGTACGTTTGCTACTGCTTACGGTAGTACTGATTGCGGCAATCTGCACGCCGCTTGGCTTCCAGCACAAGGGCATGCCTGAAGTCAAAGCCCTGGCGATGAAAGAACAAGCCGCGGGGGAATCCGCGACGCATACAGTAAATCTCGCTGCACCTGCCGCTGAGAAGGTGCAACCTGTCCATACGTCGGCCGTTGGCTCGGCTGGCGCATCGGCGGCTTTGGCGGCATCTCAGGCGAAGAAGTCTGAAACGCCGCAAGCGAACAACAAAGACAAGCAAGGCAAAACGGTTTATTTAACATTTGACGACGGGCCAAGCCCGCATACAGATCAAGTGCTGGAGATATTGCGGGAAGAGGAGGTGCCCGCGACCTTCTTCGTATTGGGGCAGCAAGCCAAGCGCTACCCGGAGGTGATCCGACGCATCGTAGACGACGGCCATGTCCTCGGGAATCATACGTATAACCATGATTATGACGCATTGTACGACAGCTTCGGCCATTTCTGGAAGCAGGTCAAGGCGACGGAAGAGGTGCTGCGGGAGATTACGGGAACACGTACACCGCTGGTACGCGCGCCGGGCGGGACATATGGTCATTTTGACAAGACGTATTTCAACCTGATGGAGCAGGGCGGGTATAAAGTGTTTGACTGGAATGTAGACAGCGGGGATTCCAAGCGTAGAGGCGTTCCGGCCAGCGAGATTATAGCCAACGTCAAGAACACGAAGCTGCAGGATCAAATCATTGTGTTGATGCATGACGGAGGAGGTCATGAACAGACGGTTAAGGCGCTGCCGGAAATTATTCATTACTATAAAAAACTAGGTTACGAGTTTGGCACCTTATCTGCGGAGCAACAGCCCGTACAATTTTCGCTGGACCCTTCCATAAGCAAGAAAAAGAACCGTCCCGCGCCTTCCGCCGAATGGATCGCGTCCAACGTCGTTCCGAATGCGGCTTTGTTTGAACCGGAGCTGCCGCTTACCGTGGAGGCTGGCGGGTTGCAAACGCGCCTTGAGCCCGGGGAATACGAGTTGCGTGATGGTCAGTATGTGGCACCTGTCCGTTTAATGATGGAGCGGTTAGGGGCAGAAGTCTATTGGAGCGAGGCTACGCAAAGCGCCTTCATCAACTGGGGGGACGCCTACATGGTGGCAGATACCCGGCGCGGGGTGCTGACGGCTGTACGCCAAGACGGAACCAATGTGGAATGGGAAGTGACGTTTGAGCGCAAGGCTCAGGCGTTATGGATTCCGCTGCGTCCGCTCTTGGAGGCATTAGGTCATCCGATTGTCGGAGTTGTTTCAACTGCTGGGGAGCGACGGGTCTCGGCAATCTAGTTGTTTTGATAGATTTTTGGGACAAACGCTTAACTTTCTCTCCCTTTCTTCCATGTCTATTTCCACTAGTTTCTGGAGATACTGGTTGATAGATTACGGCCATGGTTTTTAGAAATGGAGGGGAAGTCAGGATGAATCACGATCAAGCGCAGACGTTGCTGGAGCGGCTCGTCCACAAGGTGGATCGGGTGATCGTTGGAAAAAAAGCGGAGATCGAGCTCGCGGTAGTGGCGATGCTGAGCGGCGGTCATATTTTGCTGGAGGATGTACCCGGAGTGGGGAAAACGATGCTGGTCCGTACGTTAGCTGCCTGCATCGGCGGGACGTTTGGCCGCATTCAGTTCACGTCGGACCTGCTGCCGTCCGATGTCACCGGCGTAACGGTATACCATGCGCAGAGCGGTCAGTTTGAGTTTCGGCCAGGGCCGGTGTTCGCCCATGTTGTATTGGCCGATGAGATCAATCGGGCAGCGCCGCGAACCCAGTCGGCCTTACTGGAAGCGATGGAAGAACGGAAAGTGACGATTGACGGAGAGACGCGGGCTTTGCCGAAGCCGTTCTTGCTGCTGGCGACGCAAAATCCGCTGGAATACGAAGGAACCTATCGCTTGCCGGAGGCGCAGTTGGATCGCTTTCTGATGCGGCTGACGCTCGGGTACCCGAATCCGGAGCAGGAGGTGGATTTACTCGGGAGAATGCAAGATCCGCCTGATCTTGCCGATCTGAAGCCGGTGCTGTTACCGGAGGAAATTGCCCTGATGCAGCGTCAGGTGCGCAGCGTATTTGTGGACGACGTCATCAAGCGCTATATGGTTGGCGCTGCGGACGTCTCCCGGCGGCATCCGCAAATCGCACTGGGCTTCAGCCCGCGCGCAACGCTCGCTTGGATGGGGGCGGCGCAGGCGATGGCGTATTACCGAGGACGCTCCTTCGTCACGCCGGACGATGTCAAGGCGGTCGCGCCCGCTGTGCTCACGCACCGGATCGTGTTGCGAACGGAAGCGAAGCTTGACGGAGTCAGCGGCGAGCAGGCGTTATCAGAGGTGTTGTCTAAGGTGGATGTGCCGATTTTTGCACGGAGAGCGGGGGCTTCATCATGAAGCACGCAGGATGGGCGTGGCTGATCGCCGTCGCCTTCGCCGGCGCTTTGGGAGGTTGGTATGCTTGGCGCGGCGGGGTGTCGTCTTTATTCTTGCTGCTGCTGGTCGGATTCATGATGCTGCAGGGCATCTTGGTCCAAGCGTTTGGCCCAAAGCGCTTTAAGGTGGAGCGCGCTTGGCAACCGGTCTATCCGGTTGCCGGCGAACCGGTCACGGTCACGTTATCGGTCCGCTGTGAGGGAGGTCTGCCGCCGGTTTGGCTGCAGATCGAGGACCAACTTGCAGGTGACACCGTGGGTTCAGAAAATGGGAAGAACCGCCCGGGGAGCCGGGGCGGTAGTTTGTTTTTTACCGGATTTCGCCGGTACTACCGGATGACTTATACGATTCAGGGCTTACCCCGGGGCGTCTATAAGCAAGCGTCCGTCAAGCTGACCTGGGGCGATCCGTTTGGCTGGTTCAAGCGGAGCCGACTTGCGGCCTCCCCAGAGGTGATGGTCGTTCATCCGTTGCCGCTGGCAGGAAATCCCCCGAAGGCAGAGGTACGGGCGGAGCAAGAGGGCGGCGGAGCATGGCAGCCTCAGTTGGTCGCATCCTCTCCAGCTCCGGGCCGGTTAAGACCTTATGTTGAAGGGGACCCGTTGCGGCGAATCCACTGGAAATACTCGGCGAAAAAAGGGGAGTTGCTCTCCCGCATTCCCGAAGAGCAGGGGGTGATGCCGCGTTATTTGCTGCTGAGCACACGTGACGGCGATTATGCTTCCTCCGCCGGCTTCGAGCTGGCGGTGTCGGCAGCCGCAACGTGGCTAACGCGCGAAGCAGGCGGCGATTCTGGGGCCGATGAGCTTCGGTTCAGCCATGGCGGGATGGACGGCGCTTGCCAGGTGAACGGTCGCGATGGCTTGATGAGCGGTCTGGAGCAGCTTGCCGGCCTCCGCTTGGGGAACGGTTTGTCTGCGGGTGAAATACTGCGCCGGGATTGGTCCGAGGTGTTCTCCCAAGGGCAAAGCCTCACCGTCATCACCGGCAAGCTGACGCCTGAATTAGCGGGCGATGTGCTGCATTTGGCTGAGCTGGGCGTGGCCACGGAAGTTTGGTGTGCCGGCGGACTTGGCGGATCGGATCTGGGGCGGCTGGTTGCCCGACTGCGGGAGAGGGGCGTCACGGTGCTGGATCTGACGCTGTATCGGACGAAAACTCCACGGAAAGGGGCGATCAAGCATGTCAGCGCCTAAAGCGTCAGTGATCCCTACCAGCGGTCTGTCGGCACCGATGACATCCTCCCGACGCAGCGGACATTCAGCGCCTTCCATCGGCCTGCGAATCTTAATCACGCTGTTGTTGTTTGCTTTATTTGGGGAATGGTTGTATCCGCTGCACGCGATGATTCCTGAAAGGCAGACGGAGCTGCTTCCGCTGTTTTTCGTTCTCACTGGTGCTTTACTGCTCATTGGCTGCCTGCGGCTGCCGTCTGTTCTGTATGCACCGGTTCCGCCGCTGCTTATCGCCGGTGCCATGTTGTATCTGTTCGGAAGAGGGGAAGGGATTGGCTGGTTTATCGACTACGCCCATACGGTCTCTTCGGATTTGGAGGTGTTTTGGGATACGGGGCGGCTGTTCTCCATCAGTATGGAGACGCGGGCTTTGCTCCTGTTGATCGGTTGGACGTTGCTGGTTGTTTCCGTACAAATGCTGGCATTATCGCGCCAAAGTATTTTGCTGTTCTTGAGCGCCACGGTGATTTACTTGCTCGCGCTGGAGGCGGCCGTTGGCCTAGAGCTGTATTTGGGCGTCATCCGCTCGGCAGCTTTGGGCCTCGCGCTGCAAGCGGCGGCGTTCCATCGCGGCGAGTCTGGACCGAGCCGGGGAGCCGGGAGACTCGCCGGCGGGGTCGTCGTACTCGCCTGCGTGGCGGGCGCAGCGCTGCTCAGCTCGCTGCTGCCGCTGCAGCCGGTGCGGGCGATCTCGTGGGAGCAGGTCGCCCGCAGCTTGTCGGAGTGGAGCGGAGCCGAGTTGCCTGCCACGGCGGGCCGGGCCGCGGCGGTCAACGTCTCCGGCTACGGTCGGGACGACTCCAAGCTGGGCGGGCCGCTGCGCCTGCGCCTTGATCCATATTTTACGGCGTTGTCCCCGTACAATACGTACTGGCGCGGCGAGAGCAAAAGCGTGTACACCGGCCGGGGCTGGATTCAGCCGGTCGGGGATAGCGCGCCGGTGATCGCCGGGGCGGAGCGTACGGGCGGTGTGACGGGCGAGGCGGCTGAAGACGCGGCCATCCCAGCCGCAGCCCAGATCGACACCGGGCGCAAGCTGATCCGCCAAACGGTGACGTTTGAAGCCCCGTTAACGGGAAGGGTCGCCTTGCTGTCCGGCGGGCTTCCGGTCCAGGCGGAACGGATCATCGCTGGTGACGGGGAAGAACCGGTGGAGATTGAACCTAGGTTCGACGCTTGGGCCGATGCCTTGATCGTCGACTATGCGGCTCCCTCGGAGCGCATTTACAGCTATGAGCTGACGTCGGCGGTGTCAACAGCGTCTGCAGACAAGCTGCGCCAAGAAGAGGGGTCGGACCCGGCAGAGGTCCGTGACCGCTTTCTGCAGCTGCCGGATGCACTGCCGGAGCGGGTGCGGAAGCTGGGCGAGCGGCTTGTCGCCGGAGAGAGCAACCGCTATGATGCGGCCGCTGCGGTCGAGAGCTACTTAGAGCATCGCTATACTTACAGCTTGGATTCCCGGCAGCCGCCGGAAGGGGCCGATTTCGTTGACCACTTCCTGTTCGTCGACCGCATCGGTTATTGCGATCACTTCTCGACGGCGATGGTCATTCTGCTGCGCAGCGGCGGAATTCCGGCTCGTTGGGTCAAAGGCTTCGCGCCCGGGGACCCTGCGCCGTCTGCAGCTTCGACTTCCGGAGGAACGGGGAGCAGGGGGGAGGCCGTTTCACTAGCAAGCGGTACAGGCTCCAGCTCGGCAGAGATGCACCGATATACCGTAGCCTATGCGGATGCGCATTCGTGGGTCGAGGTTTATTTTCCCGAAACGGGTTGGATTGCCTTTGATCCGACGCCAGGGTTTGGCGAGTCCATCGCCTTGAGCGTCAGCACCTTAGCGGATTATAGATTAGGTGAAGCAGATACGGTAGCGGCTTTTCCGTGGTTAGCCAAAGCTGTTGAAGTGGCTAAGCACCTGCAACCGAGACTTACTGAATTGGCTTACGAAAAACTTACCCGTATGACCCCGCGGCTGCGCCCGTTTGATTGGACCGTTTTGGCTTTAACTGCTGGTTTCGCCTTACTGTTCGCACGAGAACTGAGGCTGCGCGGATACTTACTGCTGCTTGCCTTCGGACGATTGCGGCCAGGGAGCACGTTTCCTGGACGCCGCGAGTTGCTTGCTTCAGCGGATCGGGTTTGGCGCGAGTTGGCATTGCTGCATGGTCCCAAGCCCGCGTCCATGACAGCCCGGGAATATATTCAGGGCGCGTTCAGCGAAGATCAGGCACAATCGGAGTGTGCGGAGCAGTTCGTACGGACCTGGGAAAAGATCTACTACGGAGGCTTGCGACCGGATCGACAGGAAAGCGTGAAATTCCTTGAACAATGCCGGAAGTTGGCCTCTCGCCGAGGCTGAAATTGGCGTTTGGGCTTCCTTGACGACCTCTTTTGTCGTTTCGTATAATAGGTGTCATAATTTGAGGGAGGCTCGGTCATGAATAAGCCAAATGAAATGATTGTGGTCCTTGACTTCGGAGGACAATACAATCAGTTAATCGCAAGAAGAATCCGCGACTTAGGCGTATACAGCGAATTGCTGCCGTATAATACGCCGGTTGAACGCCTGCGGGAAATCGCGCCGAAAGGCATCGTATTTTCGGGGGGTCCATCCAGCGTTTATGCGGAGGATGCCCCACACATTGACCCGGCCGTGTACGACATCGGTGTGCCGATCTTCGGCATCTGTTATGGGATGCAGTTGATGGCTCACCAGCTTGGCGGTAAGGTTGAACGGGCGGCAAAACGCGAGTACGGCAAAGCGGACGTGGATTTTGCCGAACATTCGGCCCTAACTCGCGGTCTGGATTCGAAGCAGACCGTATGGATGAGCCACGGGGACCATGTGACCCAGCTTCCGGACGGCTTCGTGGTTGATGCATCAACAGAGCATGCGCCGATCGCCGGATTTGCCAATCCGGACCGGAAGATGTACGGTGTGCAATTCCATCCTGAAGTGCGGCATTCTGTACATGGGAATGAAATGATCCGCAATTTCCTTTATGACATCTGCGGCTGCGAAGGCAACTGGAGCATGGAGACGTTTATTGAAGACGCGGTACGTGATATTCGCACTCAAGTCGGCGACGGCAAAGTGCTTTGTGCGTTGAGCGGCGGTGTAGACTCCTCAGTGGTGGCTATGCTGATTCATAAAGCAATTGGTGATCAGTTAACCTGTATGTTCATCGATCACGGTCTGCTGCGCAAAGGCGAAGCGGAGAGCGTCATGGAGACCTTCGTGGGCAAATTCGATATGAAGGTTGTCAAGATTGATGCGCGCGAGCGTTTCCTCTCGAAGCTGGCCGGCGTGGATGATCCGGAACAGAAGCGCAAAATCATCGGTAACGAGTTTATTTACGTGTTCGACGAAGAGTCGGCGAAGTTCGATGACTTTACTTACCTGGCGCAGGGGACGTTGTATACCGACATTGTCGAGAGCGGCACGGCAACGGCTCAAACGATTAAGTCCCACCATAACGTGGGCGGGCTGCCGGAAGATATGAAGTTCAAGCTGATTGAACCGCTGAAAACGTTGTTCAAAGACGAAGTGCGCAAGGTTGGCGAAGAATTAGGGCTGCCGCGGGAAATCGTGTGGAGACAACCGTTCCCGGGACCGGGACTTGCGATTCGCGTCTTGGGCGAAGTGACGGAAGAGAAATTGCAAATCGTTCGGGATTCCGATTACATCCTGCGCGAAGAAATTGCCAAGGCGGGGCTGGATCGCGAGATTTGGCAATACTTTACGGCATTGCCGAACATGCGCAGCGTAGGGGTCATGGGCGACGCTCGTACTTACTCCTACACCGTAGGTATCCGCGCGGTGACGTCCATCGACGGCATGACCGCCGACTGGGCGCGTATCCCGTGGGACGTGCTGGAGAAGATCTCTGTACGGATCGTCAACGAAGTCGAGAACGTGAACCGTGTCGTGTACGACATTACGTCGAAGCCGCCGGCCACGATTGAATGGGAATAGGTTATCAAATTCTCAAATGCTCTCCTTTGGATGCCGGTTCAGGCAAATAAAGGAGAGCATTTTTAGTTAATTTATTGTTGTATCTGTTGCTTTGGGTCTCTTGATTACTTTGAAATCAGTGTAAATTTTCACGAATAATTCAAATTACGAACAATAATATCACGAATTGAATCGAATATTCGTTTTTTCTGTTGACATTTTAGGACCCTCCGCCTAGAATAAATCATGTAATAAGCCTTGCTGACATGGCTTGTCTGGATATCGACAAAACCGCATAGTTCTTTTCGTATAATTCCGGGAATTGGCCCGGAAGTCTCTACGAGGTCACCGTAAATGATCTGGCTACGAAAGGAAGAAACGAACGTATCGTTGGAGCGAGTTGGGGAAAGTTCGGGGATGTTGCTCGGATGAATGCTCCTGCTGCGAAAGCTTGCTTTGAACGAAAGCCTAGGGCTGTTGACTGATCCGAACGATCGTTTCTTCTGGATGTACGGTAACCCGAGGGATGTCGCCTCGGGCTTTTTGTCGTTTTCCGAAGGGAATGCAGGCAAAGTGGTGCTGTGATGCCAGTTGTTTGAACCAGGATTGTCAATTTTTAAGGGGGAGTAATTTTATCATGGATCGGTTTTTTAAACTGAAACAGAACGGTACGACGGTACGTACGGAAATTATGGCGGGCCTGACCACGTTTATGGCGATGGCCTACATCCTTACGGTGAACCCGAACACGTTGACGGCGTTTGGCCAGATCGAAATGGGTTGGTACTCCGTATTCTTGGCAACGGCGCTGTCCGCAGGGATTTTCACGATTGCCATGGGCCTTTTCATTAACTTTCCTGTAGCGCTTGCGCCGGGGATGGGTCTGAACGCGTATTTTGCGTCCGTCATTCTGTCATCTGCGACAACGGATCATCCGTTTACTTGGGAAATGGGCTTAACGGCTGTATTCATTTCCGGGTTGATCTTCATCCTGTTGACTTTAACGAAAGTTCGTCAAATGCTGCTGGATGCCGTTCCAGATTCGTTGAAGCATGCAATTACGGTCGGGATCGGGTTGTTCATTACGATTATCGGTCTGAAAAACAGCGGGCTGATGACCATCGGCGTTGAAGCTGGCAGCGATATTCCGGCGAATACGTTCACCGATGTACTTTCCTTTGAAACGGTCATTCATTTAGGCAGTCTGGAGAACACGGACGTACAGCTTACTTTGATTGGTTTGTTGCTGATCGGGGTTTTGATGGTGCTGAACGTTCGCGGCGCGATTTTGCTGGGGATCCTGGGAACGACGGTTATCGCTTTGCTGATGGGGGTAGTGGACTTCGGTACTTTGTCCAATCCGCAAACGCCTTGGGTTCCAGATTTCACGCAAATTAACTTTGCACGCTTTGACTGGGACGGTATTTTGCATACAGGTATTATTTCCGCGATTGCGACTTTCACTTTCGTAGAATTGTTTGATACATTTGGTACTTTGGTAGGTACAGCTTCTCGTGCAGGAATCATGAAGGATCCAGAAGAAGGCAAAAAACGCGTCGGCAAAGCCATGCTGGTTGACGCAGCGGCTGTTACTGGCGGTGCATTGCTGGGGACTTCCACGACGACGGCTTATGTTGAAAGTGCAGCTGGCGTAGCAGAAGGTGGACGTACAGGGTTGACTGCCCTCACGACGGGGGTTTGCTTCTTGGCGGCCTTGTTCTTGGCTCCGATCGCCGCTTTGATCCCTGGTGCTGCAACGGCTGCAGCCTTGATCATCGTTGGTGTTCTGATGGTGCAATCGATCAAAGAGATCGACTTCTCCGATATGGTTATCGCTATCCCTGCGTTCTTGACGGTAACGATGATGCCGTTCACCTACAATATTGCGAACGGGATTTCGTTTGGTGTCGTGTTCTATGTGGTGCTGGCCTTCGCGGCCAATCTGATTGGCAAAAAGAAATACGACATCCACTGGTTAATGTGGGTATTGTTCGTTCTGATCATTCTCCGTTACATTTTCCTTGGCAGCCAGGGTTAAGGATGAGCTAACGGCCTCTCAAGCCTGCAGTCCCTTTGAGGATTGCAGGTTTTCTTTTTTTATATATTTATATAATAGTAGATTCTCGAGTGCAGGGGGCAATTTCCAAGTATTTCATTTGTATTTGTTTGAGAGGTTTGATATATTATAAAAGTCGCTCACAGCGACGAGGTAATTACGACGATGCATGAACCGGACAGTCGAAAAAAGTTCTTGCATTCGAACGAATTACTTGATATAATATAAGAGTTGTCGCCGATAAGACGATAAC
>NZ_BILV01000041.1 GCF_004000745.1 Paenibacillus barengoltzii NBRC 101215 | reverse complement strand
AATAAAACAACAAGCCCAGCCAAAGCCGGGCTTGTTCTCGTCCAAACTCTTATTCCGCAGAACGCATATGCGGGAACAACAGCACGTCACGGATGGATGCCGAGTCAGTCAACAGCATCACCAGACGGTCCACCCCAATACCCAAACCACCAGTCGGAGGCATCCCGTACTCGAGGGCACGGATGAAGTCCTCATCCATTTCATGCGCTTCATCGTTACCTTGTTCACGTTCAAGCAACTGCGCTTCGAAACGTTGACGCTGGTCGATCGGGTCGTTCAGCTCCGTAAAGGCATTCGCATGCTCACGGGCTACGATAAACAGCTCAAAGCGATCTGTAAACCGTGGATCCTGCTCGTTCTTCTTCGCGAGCGGCGAGATCTCTACCGGATGTCCGTAAACGAACGTAGGTTGAATTAATGTTTCTTCAACAAATTGCTCAAAGAACGCGTTCAAAATATGACCATACGTCATATGCGGCTCAACTGGCACATTGTGCTCCTTCGCCAAACGATGGGCTTCTTCATTGCTCATTTGCACGCTGAAATCGACACCGGTGACTTCTTTAACTGCATCAACCATAGACACACGGCGCCATTGCGGCTTCAAGTTAACCTCATGCCCTTGGTAGTGTACCACTTGAGTCCCGAGCACTTCCTGCGCGATATGGGAGATCAGGTTTTCTGTAAGTGCCATAATATCTTTATAGTCGGCATAAGCTTCATACAGCTCGATCATCGTAAATTCCGGGTTGTGACGCGTCGAAATCCCTTCGTTCCGATAAACCCGGCCGATTTCATAGACTTTCTCCAAGCCGCCAACGATCAGTCGCTTCAAGTGAAGCTCGATGGCGATCCGCATATACAACTGCATGTCCAACGCATTGTGGTGCGTAATAAACGGACGGGCAGCCGCACCGCCGGCAATGTTATGCAGCGTTGGCGTCTCCACTTCCAAATATCCGAGGGAATCCAGGTAACGGCGCATGGATCGGATGATCTGCGAACGCTTGATGAACGTCTGCTGCACTTCAGGATTCACAATCAAGTCGACATAACGCTGGCGATAACGCAGTTCAACGTCTTTCAAACCGTGATATTTGTCCGGCAACGGATACAACGACTTCGACAGCACCTCTAAGTCCTTCACCTTGATCGTCGTTTCACCGGTTTTGGTTTTGAACACCTCACCCGTTACCCCGACGATATCCCCAAGGTCCAGAATACTGAACGCCTGATACTTCACTTCAGGCACGCTGTCTTGACGGACATAAATCTGAATTTTGCCAGACAAGTCCTGCAGGTGCGCAAAGCTGGCTTTCCCCATGACCCGCTTAGCCATGATTCTTCCAGCGATGGTCACCTCGACGCGCTTCTCCTCCAATTCTTCCTTGGTCAGCCCATCATATTGTCGGAGAATGTCCCCCGCCATGTCGGTGCGTTCAAATTTTTTGCCAAAAGGATCGATGCCAAGCCCGCGCAGCTCGTCCAATTTATCACGGCGAATTTGCAGCAGCTCGCTGACCTCCATCGCTTCCTGGTTATTCATCTCTTCGCTCATTACCCTACTCCACTCCTTAATCCAGCTGAATTTGCTCGCCGACAAAAGAAACAGTGAAAGAAGCCTCCGCTGGGGAAGCTTCTTCTCTCGCTCATTCCGCCTTACTTCTTAATGTCTACGATTTTATATTGAATCACGCCTGCCGGAACGTTAACGTCTACGATGGCGCCTTTTTTCTTCCCAAGAATGGCTTTGCCGACAGGACTTTCATTCGAAATTTTGTTCTGCATCGGATCGGATTCTGCCGTCCCGACGATCGCATATTCCATCGTATCGCCGAATTCCAGATCTTCCACCGTCACGATCGAACCAATGCTTACCGTATCCGTGTCGATTTCATCGTTGTTGATGATCCGCGCGTTGCGAAGCATTTTCTCCAGAGTAATGATGCGTCCTTCAATAAATGCTTGCTCGTTCTTGGCGTCCTCATATTCCGAGTTCTCGCTGATATCCCCGTATCCGATGGCAACCTTGATCCGCTCTGCCACTTCGCGGCGTTTCACGGACTTCAGGTTCTCCAATTCTTCTTCCAGTCTTTTCAGACCGTCTTGGGTAAGGATAACTTCTTTATCGCTCATCTCAACCGATTCTCCTGTCATGGAAAAAATTTTCGCACGGTACGTGCGGCACCCGAAAACTCCCCCTGGCAAACGAACGATTCCCAAATGAAATAGTTCCTTTGCCCTACCACTGTAGCCCAGGTGCATGGAAGCGCTCGCTTCCGGCCACAGTGATCACTTCGATGCTTACTTGTTGTGCTTATTATATGCAATATGTGATAAGGGTCAGACCCTCATTTGGGAGAGACTGACACTTGAGGCGAATTTATATTGTGAAATTATAGGTGAACGATTCTGAAATGTCAATGACGCCCGATTTTACAAATGTAAACGTTTCATGTGTAAAGAGGTCCCCCATCCGAGGACAGCCCTCTCCACTTCGACGCTTAGGCGGACACCTCATCGGGCACCGTTCCCGCCGCCAAATCAGCAACAAAATTCTCAAGAATCCGCACCATCTCGTCCCGCCGAGTTTCTTCCATAATGAGGTCTTTGATGCGCGCTGCCCCTTTCAACCCTTTTAAATACCAAGCCAAATGTTTGCGCATTTCACGAACAGCAACAAGCTCACCCTTCAACGCCGCTAGACGGTCCATGTGAAGGATCGCAATGCGAATCTTCTCCTCCGCATCCGGCTCAGGAAGCAATACGCCTGTTTTCAAGTATTCAACCGTCCGGTACAGCATCCAAGGGTTACCCAGCGCTCCGCGTCCGATCATCACACCGTCACAGCCGGTCTCATCCAGCATCCGTTTCGCATCCTCGGGTGTCGCCACATCGCCGTTCCCAATGACGGGAATCGACACCGCTTCCTTCACTTGCCGGATGTAACTCCAGTCCGCTTTTCCAGTGTATAGCTGCTCCCGCGTCCGGCCATGAACACTCACAGCTTTACCGCCAGCTCGTTCAACCGCTTTAGCGTTGTCCACGACGTAGATGTGCTCCGCGTCCCAGCCTATGCGCATTTTTACCGTGACCGGTTTACTTACCGCATCCACAACCGCCGCAACCATTTCGTATATTTTATTCGGGTCAAGCAGCCAGCGTGCCCCAGCGTCACATTTCGTCACCTTCGGCACAGGGCAGCCCATATTAATATCGATGATGTCGGCATTGGTTTCCTGATCGACAACTTTTGCCGCTTCCACTAGCGACGCGCGATCCCCGCCGAAAATTTGCAGGCTGAGCGGCTTTTCCCGCTCGTCCACAAAGAGCATTTCTCGCGTTCGCTTATTGCCGTGAAGGATCGCTTTATCGCTAACCATCTCAGCGCAGACCAGCCCGGTCCCAAATTCTTTGGCAATCAGACGGAAGGCTGGATTACATACGCCTGCCATCGGGGCAAGTACGACTTGGTTCTTCAATTCCACATCGCCAATCTTCAGCAAGATGGTTCCCTCCCATGCAATAAAATAGTTAAAAATCAGCGGTGCACTACAAATCCGACTTGAGCTCCGCTAAAGATATTCCTAAACATTGGGCAATCTTCGTTAACATTTGCTCATCTGCCCGGCGGTTCCCCCGTTCTACCGCGCCCAATAAGGCCAGGGATACGCCGGACTTCTCTGCTAGCTCTTGCTGGGTGAAGCCTTTTAGCTTTCGGAAAGCGCGGATGCGCTGTGCCAGTTGCATGTTTTCCAAAACCGGACGCCTTCCTTTCCATCTAAGTTGTCTAGAGCTTGATGAATCTGTTCAAACAGCCCGGAAGGCTCTCCTTCCGGCACGATGTCGGCTAAGGGAATGAGCACAAAAGCACGCTCCATCATCCGCGGGTGCGGTAAGGTCAGAAGCGGGGTGTCCTTCACCCTGCCGTCAGCCCACAATAAATCCAGGTCCACCGTTCGCGGCCCAAAGCGAATCGTACGCTCCCGTCCCAGTCGCAGCTCAATATCGAGCATGAAGGTCAGCAACGCCTCAGGTTCCAGCGAAGTGCGGACCGCAACGGCCATATTCACAAAACAAGGCTGATCCAAATAACCAACCGGATCCGTCTCATAGAGATTGGAGCACCGCAGGACCTCGATCTCCGGGTGCTTCTGCAATTCTGAGATCGCCTGCATCAAAGTGGCTTCGCGGTCGCCTAGATTAGCCCCTAAAGCAATATAAGCCTCTGAAAGCTCAGAGGGAGATGTCATAGTCATAAATATTAGCTCACTTTCTGGAACGATACAACTCGACCGTCACACCGTCAAAATGTACGTCAAACGGCGGATGCGGCTTCGTAACTCGAACCGTTAACGCATCTACCCTAGTATAAGTGTCCAATACCACAGATGCAATATGCTCCGCCAGGGCTTCGATAAGCTTGAAGCTCTTCTTCTCAACGACCCCCTTGACCAGCTCATGCACTTCGGCATAATTGACCGTCTGCGTTAAATCGTCGTTAACCCCGGCCTCATGCAGATCCAACTCCAATTCCAAATCTACATAAAATCGTTGACCGAGCTTACGCTCTTCCTCAAAAACACCGTGATACCCGTAATATTCCAAGTGCCGCAGCACGATTTTATCCATTCATTTCAGCTCCTTTACCGGCAAATGGTCAAGCATACACGATGGCATCGCACATCTGCACGGTTTGCTTGATCTCTTTCACGTCATGGACACGGACGATTTGGCAGCCTTGCGCAATTCCCAACGCCACGGTGGCCGCCGTTCCGAACACCACCTCATCGACCGGAAGATCCAATGCGGTGCGGATAAACCGTTTGCGAGACGTCCCCAGCAGCAACGGGAACCCCAATGCCGCTAATTCGTCCAACGCCTTCATGACACGCAGATTTTCGTGATAGTCCTTAGCAAAGCCGATGCCGGGGTCCAAAATAATATTTTCATCTGAAACGCCGGCCTTTCGGGCAATCTCCACGCTCTCCCGCAAATCCGCAGCCACATCGGCAAGCAAATCGCGGTAATGACGATCATGACGGTTATGCATCAAAATCACCGGACAACCAAACTCCGCCGCCACTTCCGCCATCCGCGGCTCCGCCTTAAAGCCCCAGACATCATTTATGATATGCGCCCCGGCCTTCAACGCTTCGTACGCCACCTGCGCCTTGTACGTATCGACCGACAACGGAATGTGAGGAAGCTCGCGATGAAGTGCCTCAACGACAGGAATGACCCGTTCCAGCTCTTCCTGTTCACTAACGGGCACATGGCCTGGACGTGTCGACTCCCCGCCGATATCAATAATATCCCCACCTTCTGCAACCATTTCACGGGCGTGCTGAACGGCGCGCTCTACATTATTGTAACGACCTCCATCGGAAAAAGAGTCCGGCGTCACATTCAAAATTCCCATCACCAGCGTGCGCTCCCCCAACGTTAAAGAGGCCTCGCCCAGCTGGTAGCTGCGCTTATAGATGATCGGCTGCATCGCCACTCCTCGCTTTCTCTCTATATTTCCCCAATAACAGACACGTCATCGGTCCGATTCGTCCGGTTCCCACTGTGCGCCGTAGTGACCCTCGGCCTCCGGGCTGGTCAGACTCCACCAGTTCCGTCACCGGCACGAGCTCCTGAATCGAATTCGTCAGGAAGACCTCGTCAGCCGCCAACAGCTCGTCCCAAGTGTAGCGACCTTCCTCCGCCGCAATCCCTTGCTCAGCTGCCAGCTCCAGCACCTTCGCGCGGGTAACGCCGGGGAGAATGCCGGTTTCCACATCCGGCGTATATAATCTTCCATTTCGTGCAAAAAATACATTACTGACGATCCCCTCCGCCAGCCAGCCATCCGCCGTCAGCAGCAGTCCCTCAGCGGGTACTGCTACAGATCGACGTCCGTGCACATGCGGTTGGGCATTCGCTGCAGGAGCGTCTGCCGTCTGCAGCGCCTCCCGTTCTAACCGAGCGAGTTCGCGCTTCGCCAACACATTGTTCATATAGTGCAGTGACTTGAAACGCACCTCGCCCTCCGGCGTATTGCGAGGCGTTGTCAGCCGCCATAACGGCTTCCCATCCGTGTACAGCGTCTCCCCAGGGTCGGGCAGCGGCTTCACATAGATCACGACCCTTGGTTTCTCGTAGTCACCGACAGGCAAGCCCAGCGGCCCTTCGCCAGCCGTCACCGTATATCGAATGTAACCTTCGTCCAATCCGTTCCGCGCAAGCAGCTCGGCGATTTCCGCTTCAACCCGGCCATGATCAACCTGGTGCGCAATCCCAAGCGCCTTGCAGCCTGTCTCCAGCCGCTGGAGATGCTGTTCTAGCAGGAACGGGCGCCCTCCGTAGGTGCGGAACGTTTCAAATAAACCGAGCCCGTACATAAAGCCGTGATCCATCACAGAGATCACGGCTTGATCGGCCGGGGTCGGAACGCCATCCACCCCGATGTAATTCATGCTTTGGCTTCCGCCTTTCGGTTCAAGAAGTTACGGAGAATTTGGTGTCCATGCTGGGTAATGATCGATTCCGGATGGAACTGCACGCCCTCGACGGCATACTCTTTGTGGCGCAGCCCCATGATCTCCCCTTCCGCCGTCTCTGCCGTAATCTCCAGGCAATCCGGCAGACTCTCGCGCTCCACGATCAGCGAATGATATCGCGTAGCCGTGAAGGGGGACGGCAGACCGGCAAACACCGATTCTCCATGATGGTAAATAGGCGATGTCTTGCCATGCATCAAGCGTTCGGCGCGAATTACCTTGCCGCCAAAGGCTTGACCAATGGCCTGATGCCCCAGACAAACGCCAAAGATCGGGATAACCCCTTTAAAATGCTCAATCAAATTCAACGTGATCCCAGCCTCATTGGGCGTACACGGGCCGGGGGATATCAAAATATGATCCGGCTGCAAAGCCTCAATACCCGCAAGATCGATCTCATCGTTGCGGCGGACAGTTACTTCCTCGCCTAACTCACCTAAATACTGCACCAGATTGTACGTGAAAGAATCATAATTGTCGATCACTAAAATCATCTCATCTCATCTCCTGTCCTAGACTTTGTCCAGCTGGCTCTTCTGAAAATCCTCAACTCTGTTGTACAGCCAGAGCAACGGCTCTAGCTTTGTTCAAACATTCCCTATACTCACGATACGGGTCTGAATCGATGACAATGCCGGCACCTGTCTGCAAGTAGCCGACGCCGTCCTTCGTGACCAGCGTACGTATAATAATATTTAATTCGATATTCCCGGCATAGTCAATCCATCCCATTGCGCCGGTGTAAGGGCCTCTCGTGACAGGCTCAAGCTCCTCGATAATTTCCATCGTCCGCACTTTAGGCGCTCCGGTGATCGTTCCCCCAGGAAAAACAGCCGCAATCGCATCATAAATCGTACGATCCGCATTCAGCACTCCTTCGACCTCGGAGACCAGATGCATGACGTGCGAATACCGCTCCACGGTAAACAGCTCGCTGACCCGCACCGTCCCATACTCCGCCACCCGGCCGATATCGTTGCGCAGAAGGTCGACGAGCATGATGTGCTCGGCTTGCTCCTTCTCGCTGGCCAGCAGCTCGGCCTCCATCTGCTGATCCTCCTGCGGCGTATGTCCCCGCCGTCTCGTTCCCGCAATCGGTCGGGTGCTTATCCGCCCCTGCTCCACCTTCACCAGCAGCTCCGGCGAAGCGGACACGAGCTGGAAGTCCGGGAACCGGAGCATACCCATATACGGCGAAGGGTTCAGCTTGCGCAGCTGCTCATACACCCGCTCCGGCGAAGCGGCCAACGGAAATGCTTGGCGCAGCGAAAGATTCACCTGGAAGACGTCGCCAGCCGCGATATATTCCTGCACCCGTCGCACCGCCGCTTCAAACGCCTCCTGCGGCATGGAGACGGACAGGCGCCGGCGTTCCAACTCCTCGTCGGGAAGTGAAGGGGAGTCCGTCGCGGCACTCCCTGTACCTACCGAGTCCTTCGCCGACGTGCAAAAGCCAGCCCACAGCTCTGCCATTCGCACAGCCCGTGCCTCAGCGAGGTGATAGCGGTCACGCAGCTGATCCAAAGGCAGTGACGCAATCGGGACATGGACGATGCAATACACATCGCCTTCCGCTTGATCGATCACCCACAGCTCCTCGAACCGCATCCAGACGTAATCATCCAGGCCCAGATCATCCTGTGCCAGGTTGGGCAGCCGTTCCAGCGATCGTGCGACGTCATAGGCGAGATAACCCACCGCCCCGCCGCTGAATTTCGGCAACCCCGGCCAACCCGGCGAACGAAATGGTTCCATCCAGTCCCGCAGCATATCGAGCGGCTTGCCCGACTTGACCGAAACCTTGCCGGAAGCAAGATCCTCCACCACGGCCTGATCGCCCTTACCGCGAAGGACGGAGACCGGATTCAGCCCCAAGAAGGTATAGCGTCCAACCTTGCCGCTCTCCAATACAAACGCATATGGCCCGGCTTCCTCCCAGGCCTGGGACCAGTCCTCAGGCAAGCCAGCAGCCGCGAGCGGAATTTTGACCGCAAAGGGCAGCACCGTCCAGTTGCCCGTGATCCCCCATTCTCTCCATTGCTCCCAAGTCGTTATCTTTTTCATGAAGCGCGCGTGATCCCCCACATTCTCAGCCTGAAGAAGCTCTTATCTTATTGGAAGCTAGTATACTAGAAGACGCCTATTAGGAAAACATCTATCAAAAAATAAAAACCCCAGACCGTTCGGTTGGAACGGCCGGGGGTGATCATCGCTCTTACCGCGAAACGATTAAGCTTCGAAATTGTACAGCGGCGTGCTGAGATAACGTTCACCGTTACTTGGAATAACGGCAACAACACGTTTGCCTTTACCCAGTTGCTTCGCAACTTTCAATGCAGCAAACACTGCAGCACCGGAAGAGATCCCGGACAGAATGCCTTCTTGTCTTGCTACAATACGCGCTTGTTCGAACGCTTCTTCGTTCTCGACATGAATGATTTCATCATAAATTTCACGGTTCAAAATTTCTGGAATGAAGTTCGCACCGAGACCTTGGATTTTGTGAGGACCTGGTTTACCGCCAGCCAAAATCGGCGATGCTGCCGGTTCAACGGCGTAGATTTTCAGATCCGGGAACCGTTTCTTCAATACTTCACCCGCACCGGTAATCGTACCGCCAGTACCGATCCCTGCAACAAATGCATCCAGACGTCCATCCAGCGATTCGATTGCTTCAACGATTTCCGGCCCCGTCGTCTCGCGGTGAATCTTCACGTTCGCTTGAGTTCTAAATTGGTCTGCCAGGAAATAATCCGGATTCGCAGCTAGCAGTTCTTCGGCTTTCTTCACCGCACCGTTCATGCCCTCGGCCCCTGGCGTCAGGACAAGCTCTGCCCCGTAAGCGCGCAACAGGTTGCGGCGTTCCAAGCTCATCGTTTCCGGCATGACAATGACAGCTTTATAGCCTTTGGCTGCAGCGACCATCGCCAGGCCAATCCCGGTGTTTCCGCTGGTCGCTTCGATAATCGTGCCACCCGGTTTCAGCTTGCCGGCTTTTTCCGCCTCTTCCACAATGCTGATTGCAATCCGATCCTTGACGCTGGAGCCTGGGTTTTGGTATTCCAGCTTCACGTAGATTTCCGCACTGTCCTCCGGTACAACCCGGTTCAAACGGACCAGCGGCGTATCTCCGATCAATTCCGTAACATTGTTGACGACTTTTGCCATATCAAATATCCTCCCTTTGGATAAAAATAACCAAATCGATCTGGCTGCCCCACAAATGAAAGCTGAGATTTAGGATGCACGATTCATCGACTTTCATTTATTTCCGAGTAATTAAGTTGGTTTTCTAATTATAATCTTAACAACGCCGATCGGAGTTGTCAAGAAAAGTCACAAAAAATACTTTGCTTTCAAGGGACTTAAGCCCCCGATCGCAAAGTATTTTGGACCTACTCAGTCATACTTCACAATAATTTATTTCTCGGTTCTAGCGATCAGCTGGTCGATTTCCTCCGGCGTAAACAAGTAAGGCTCATTGCAGAAATCGCACACAACCTCCGTCTCTTTTCCTTCGTCCCGCAGCTCCTCCAGCTCCTTCTTGCCCAAGCTGATCAGCGTGCGTTCAACCCGTTCCCGGGAACAGTTGCAGGAAAAGACGATGTCCATCTCCTCCAGGATCTGCACATCCTTCACGATCCAGCGAAGCATTTCTTCCAGCTCCAGCCCTTGGTCAAGCAAAGCCGTAACCGGTGGAAGCTGTCCTATCGCCTTTTCGATCGAATCAATCTCCGAATCGCTTAAGCCTGGGAGCAGTTGAATGATGAAGCCCCCGGCTACGATCACCGAATTATCTACATCGACCAGGACGCCAAGTCCAACCGCGGATGGCGTTTGCTCCGATACGGCAAAATAATAGGTGAAATCCTCACCCAATTCACCGGAAATCAACGGCACGCTCCCGCGATACGGTTCCTTGAGCCCCAGATCCTTCGTGACATGGATGAACCCTTCGGTGCCGACTGCACCGCGCACGTCCAGTTTCCCTTGACTGTTGCTTGGCAAGTGGACATGCGGGTTCTTGACGTAACCGCGCACTTCGCCCTTGGCGTTCGCATCGGCAATGATCTGTCCGATCGGTCCGTCGCCCTTTACCTGAACGGTCAGCTTATCCTCGCCCTTGAGCATCGCCCCCATCATGGCAGCGGCAGTCACCGTCCGTCCCATAGCTGCGGTAGCTGTTGGATAGGTATCATGCCGGCGGCGCAGCTCCTCCACCAGCTGGGTCGTCCGCACAGCAAAGGCGCGTACTTTCCCGTCCATGGCGATCCCTCGGATCAACCGGTCTTTCTTATTGTTATGGTCCATGTTGCGAAGGACCTCCTTTCATCCCTTAAAGGTCAATCAACCTTTCATTATTTCCATAATCTATGATCCGCATTATTGATTGCGCTCGTAAATAATGCGAAGGCCCTCCAAAGTCAGCTGGGAGTTAACCTCCTCGATGGTGCGCGTCTCGCTGGCGATCAGCTCAGCCAGCCCGCCGGTAGCAATCACCTTCGGTTTCGCGCCCATCTCCCGGGCAATCCGCTCCACAATGCCATCAACCTGGCCGGCATAGCCAAAAATGATCCCCGCCTGCATCGCATGCACCGTGTTGCGCCCGATCACCTTCTTCGGCTTCTCCAGCTCAATCCGCGGCAGCTTGGACGCCCGTTGATACAGGGCTTCGGTCGAGATGCCGATCCCCGGCACAATCGCACCGCCAAGATAATTGCCGGCAGCATCGATACAGTCAAACGTTGTGGCCGTGCCGAAGTCAACGACAACCAGCGGCCCGCCGTATTTCTCAATCGCCGCCACCGCGTTAACGATCCGGTCCGCGCCTACCTCGCGCGGGTTTTCGTAGCGCAGGTTCAGCCCGGTTTTGATGCCCGGCCCCACAACCAGCGGCTTGTGATGTAAATATTTTTCGCACAGCTCTTCCAGCACGTGCATTAACGGCGGAACAACCGAAGAGATGATGACGCCTTCCATCTCACTTCCCCGGATGCCTACCATATCAAACAGATTATGGATCAATACGCCGTACTCGTCCACCGTGGCTTGACGGTTCGTGCTGATGCGGAAATGATGGAGCAACTCCTTGCCCCGGTAAATCCCCAGCACGATATTCGTATTGCCTACATCGACTACAAGGAACATGCGCCTGTTAAGCCTCCTTTTTGCCGTTCAGGTCCAAACTGATATCCAGGCTTTCAAAAGAATACGTCAACCGTCCCACGGAAATGACGTCTACGCCGCTCTCAGCAATGCCGCGAATCGTTTCCAGCGACACGTTGCCCGACGCTTCCACCGTTACATGCGGCGCTTTCGCCTTGATTCGACGCACCGCTTCCTTCATCAGATCAGGTGCCATGTTGTCGAGCATAATGATATCTGCTCCAGCTTGCAGCGCTTCCTCCACCTGCTCGAGGTTCTCCGTCTCCACCTCAATGGTCATCGTATGCGGAATCTGAGCCCGGGCGCGGCTGACCGCTTGGGTGATCCCCCCGGCCCCCTTGATATGATTATCCTTGATCATCACCGCATCGTACAACCCAAAGCGGTGATTCGCACCTCCCCCGGTGCGGACGGCATACTTCTCCAGCATCCGATGTCCCGGCGTCGTCTTGCGCGTATCCACCAAACGAGTTGGCAGGCCGCCCAAAGCCTCGACGAACAGGTTCGTCCGTGTAGCGATCCCGGACAAGCGCTGCAGCAGATTCAGCGCTAACCGCTCCCCGGTTAAGATGCTATGCGTGCTTCCTTCAACCTCGGCGAGAATCGTACCTTTCTCGATGCGTTCGCCGTCCTTCACGTGCGGCGTAAACGTTAAGCTGGGGTCCACGATCTCAAAGACGAGCTGAGCAACCGGCATGCCGGCAACAATGCCGCCTTGCTTGGCGTGAATAATCCCTTTGGATTCATGGCCGGCAGGGATCGTCACGGCGGTCGTCACGTCTCCGGAGCCTACGTCTTCCTTCAGCCAGCTACGGATAGACTCCACAAGCCCTTCATTATATCCATTAAACATCATCGCTAATTTCCTCCAACATCCCTTGATCCCGTTGCCACAACAGATGCTTGCGCCATTTCGCGTCATCCCGCTCCGGGAAGTCCCCGCGGTAGTGTCCACCCCGGCTCTCCTCGCGAGCCAATGCCGCTTGGGCCAGCAGCAGCGCACAGGTCAACATATTGGCATACTCCCATTGGTCGCGGGTATGCAGCGCTTGGCTAAAAATCGCCTTGTGCTTCTCCAACTCCTCGATACCCTTGGTAAGCCCCCCTGCGGTGCGGCGCAGGCCGACACGGCGCACCATCGTCTTCTGCAGGTCAAGGCGGCGTTCCACCAGCGAGAACGGAGCCGGCGCCATGCGGCCGTCGTGGTAAGCCACCGTCTCGCCCGTACGAGTTCGCGGCGGCAGCTCCTCGATCCGCTGGATAATCCGGCGGCCAAACACAATCGCTTCCGACAGCGAATTGCTGGCAAGCCGATTGGCTCCGTGCACGCCGGTCGATGAAACCTCACCGCAGGCGAACAACCGTTGCACACTCGTCTCGCCATAATGGTTAACGCGAACGCCTCCCATCATATAATGCGCTGCCGGAGCGACTGGAATCCAGTCACTGGTCAAATCAAGCCCATAACGCAGGCAGGTTTCGTAAATCGTCGGAAAGCGCGCTTTGATCTTCTCCGGATCTTCGTGCGTGATATCGAGATACACGATACTTGCTCCGGTCTCCTCCATCTCGCTGACGATGGCTCGCGCTACGATATCCCGCGGGGCCAACTCCAGCAGCTCATGGTACTTGCTCATGAACCGCTCACCTTTAATATTCCGCAGCACGGCCCCTTCACCGCGAACCGCTTCGGAAATGAGGAACCGCGGGGCGCCCGGGTAGCAGAGCGAAGTAGGATGAAATTGAATAAATTCCATATCGCGAAGCACCGCTCCTGCCCGATAGGCGATGGCGAGGCCGTCCCCTGTGGCTACCTCGGGATTGGTCGTATAACGATACAACTGCCCGGCTCCGCCGGAGCATAGAATGGTCGCATTCCCGCGCAGGAACACACGCTGCCCGTCAGGCCGCTGGACTAACGCGCCCAGGCATTCGTTCTCCTCCGTAATCAAATCGATTACATAATGATTGTCCCAAACCTCGATGTTCGGATGGGCTTCCGCCTGCTCGGACAACGCCCGCACGATCTCATACCCTGTCGCATCCCCGTGCGCATGCAAGATTCGGCGATGGCTATGAGCCCCCTCTTTCGTGAGCGCCAGCTCCCCGTTTTCCAAATCAAAGGACGTACCCAGCTTCATGAGCTCTCTAACGCCTTCCGGCCCCTCATTCACAAGGATATCCACCGCTTTGGAGGAGCATAATCCCGCGCCGGCCAACAGCGTATCCTGGCGATGATAGGCCGGGGAATCATCCTCAGAGATCACGGCTGCAATCCCCCCCTGCGCATACCGGGTATTGCTCTCCAGCATGGATTTCTTCGTGACCAGGATTACGCGATTCTTTTCACTTGCTTTGATAGCGGTAAAAAGACCGGCAATCCCCGAACCGATCACAATCACATCCGTATCCACGACCGTCAATCGGCTTGCCTCAAAATCAACCAAATATTGTGGAATCACGTTCGTCACCTATCTTGAACAAGAGAGTAGCGCATGCTACTTAACTTGTAACATGCGCTCTAAGGATAATCTGGCTTTGTCGGCAACGACAGGCGGTACGTAAATTTGTGGCTGCATCGTTTCCAGGCATTTCACCAGTTTCTTCAGATTATTGACTTTCATGTTCGGGCACACCAGATATTTCGTGGCAAAATGGAACGTTTTGTCCGGGCTGTCTTTACGCAGCTGGTATCCAGTTCCATCCTCCGTACCAACGATAAACTCTTTGGTGGAGGAATTTTTGCAGTAATCGATGATCGCCGTAGTGCTGCCGACGAAATCGCCCATGGCCACCACTTCCGGGCGGCATTCCGGATGCACGACAAACTCGGCGTTCGGATATTTCGCTTTCATCTCAACGACGTCTTTGACCGTCAGCATATCATGCGTGTTGCAATAGCCTTCCCAGATGATCAGCTTCTTGTCGGTATGCTGTTGCACGTAATGGCCCAGGTTCTTATCCGGTACCCAGATAATCTCGTCTGCATCTACGGAGTTAATAACCTTCACCGCATTCGACGAGGTGCAGCAGATGTCCGTCTCCGCTTTGATTTCTGCGGAAGAGTTAATGTAGGTTACAACTTTGGCATTTGGGTGCTCCGCCTTCAACTTGCGCAAGCCGTCAACATTTACCATATCGGCCATCGGACAGCCTGCACGTTCGTCAGGTATAAGTACCGTCTTGTTCGGCGCCAAGATCTTGGCGCTCTCGCCCATGAAATGTACGCCGCAGAATACGATGGTATCCGCTTCCGTCGAAGCGGCCTTCTGAGCGAGCAAAAATGAATCGCCCCGGAAATCCGCGACTTCTTGGATTTCATCCCGCTGATAATAATGCGCCAGTATGATGGCATTGCGTTCTTTCTTGAGCTGAACCAGCCTTTCCCGCAATTCGCGGTTCATTTCGGCTTTACGCTCAAGCGCTAGAGCCTCCACTTGAATTCCTCCCCCATAAGCTCATGTATCGTCTGTTGCTGTATTAACCCCATCCTGGCTCTCTATCTCTTCGCGTCGTCCGGGATTCTAGCTGCGTTGTATGACAATCCTGCGTGAAACGGCAAGAACGTATTAAATTTCACACGGTGTTTACCAACTAATTTACACAAGGTGAAAGGCACTGTCAATGCGCCGTCCGGGTGCGTATAGTCCCATTAGCCTTTGATAACGAAGGAAAAATAAGGATTATTGAGGAGATATGCACATTCAGCAATAACTAAAATTTTAAGGATAGGCTGGGGGACCCTGTTCTGGTTCTCATCAATACGCTCGATGTATCCCATCCATTCTAAAGCAAAAAATCCGGGAAACTGAAGGTTTCCCGGATTAGGTCTTTGCTAGTATGGTTTACACGGTTGGCGTGCTGCCGCCGTTATTTGGATCCTTGCCTTCGTCCGCCGAATCGGCTTGACCTGGCGTATCGCTGACGGTCCCTTGCGGTGTGTCCACCACCGGATCGTTCGTCCGATCGTTGGCGGTGCCGCCCGGAACATCATTCGGGATATCTCCGACCGGTGCAGCAGGCGCCGTATCCTCAGTTTTGCCTTGGATGCGAACGCGAACGTCACCCACGCTGTCGATCGTCGGCTCACCCGGTTCGGAGGAACCGTTGCCGCCATCTTGGCCGTCTTTCTTCAAGCCGTCCAGCGTACCGGTTTCAATCAGCGACTTGATTTGCTCGAGCTCCAAGGTTTCCACTTCAAGCAATGTTTCTGCAATGAGGTGAACTTCCTTGGCATGCTCCGTCAGCAACTGCTTACAACGTTCATAACATTCGTTGATGAACCGCTGCATTTCCTGATCGATCTCATAAGCGATTTGATCACTATAGTTCTGCTCGTGCCCGATATCGCGGCCCAGGAATACTTGGCCTTGCGATGTACCGAACTGCATCGGACCGAGCTTCTCGCTCATCCCGTATTCGATGATCATGCTGCGCACGATGTTGGTTGCTTGCTGGAAGTCACTGTACGCGCCGGTTCCGATCTCACCGATAAACAGCTCCTCGGATACGCGGCCGCCAAGCAAACCGGTTACCCGATCCAGCAGCTCGTTCTTCGTGGCCAGCATGCGGTCTTCCTTCGGTAACATAATGACATACCCGCCGGCGCGGCCGCGTGGAATGATCGTTACCTTGTGCACCATATCGGCATGCTCCAAGAAGTAACCCACAATCGTGTGGCCCGCTTCGTGGTAAGCCACGATGCGCTTCTCGCGGTCGCTGATGACGCGGCTGCGTTTCTCTGTCCCGACAATTACGCGGTCGATCGCTTCGTCGACTTCCGTCATGGAAATATCTTTGCGGTTCCGACGTGCGGCGAGGAGGGCCGCTTCGTTCAGCAGGTTCTCCAGATCAGCGCCGGTAAAGCCCGTCGTACGCTTCGCGATGACGTCCAGCTTGACGTCTTTGGTCAGCGGCTTGTTGCGCGCATGCACTTTCAAGACCGCTTCGCGTCCCTTCACATCCGGACGGTCTACCGTGATTTGACGGTCAAAACGTCCCGGACGCAGCAAGGCCGGGTCCAGAATATCTGCACGGTTCGTTGCAGCGATGATGATAATGCCTTCATTGCCGCTGAAACCGTCCATTTCTACGAGCAATTGGTTGAGCGTTTGTTCGCGTTCATCATGACCGCCGCCAAGCCCAGCACCCCGCTGACGACCAACGGCGTCAATTTCGTCGATAAAGATGATACAAGGCGCATTCTTCTTCGCGTTCTCGAACAAATCCCGCACGCGGGAAGCGCCGACCCCAACGAACATTTCCACGAAATCAGAACCGGAAATGCTGAAGAACGGAACCCCTGCTTCACCGGCAACTGCACGGGCAAGCAAGGTTTTACCGGTACCCGGAGGGCCTACAAGCAGAACGCCTTTAGGAATTCTTGCCCCCACGGCCGAGAACTTCCGCGGATCTTTCAGAAACTCAACGACTTCGACAAGCTCTTGCTTCTCTTCATCGGCACCTGCGACATCTTCAAACGTGACTTTCTTCTTCTCTTCATTATAGAGACGCGCCCGGCTCTTGCCGAAGTTCATCACTTTGCCGCCGCCGCCCTGCGCTTGATTAAACAAGAAGAAGAACAGAATGAACATAATCGCCAGCGGAACAATCGAAGTCAGGAAGGTCAGCCAGATGCTCTCACCTTGCATCTTCTTCCATTCCAGACTAAAGTTGTTCTGTTCGCTGTATGCGATAATCTCCTTAACGACATTCTCGTCAAAAGGCACATACAAAGAGAAATTCTTCGTCTTGTCGTTTCCGACAGGTTCCTTATACTTACCGGTTACCAGATAAGCGTAACCGTCAAATTTAACGGTTAGATCATCAACATTATTAGCCTTCAGTTCCTGACGTAAGTCCGAATACTTAGGGGTGACGGTTGCTTCTTGTCCGCCATTGAGGAATTGGACGATGCCCACCACGACTAAGAAAAGTATTAAATAAAAACCAGAATTCCGGATGAACCGATTCATCCCCTACCTCCTCTCAAGACCTTAAGTTATTTTACCATAGCCAATCTCGCCATTTCAAAATTCCGGCAAGGGTGGTCTTTCGTCCAAGCGGACGACGAAATCAACTGGTGTAAATCTCCGGCTTCAGAACTCCGATGAATGGGAGGTTACGGTATTTCTCGGCATAATCCAGACCGTATCCGACAACGAAAGCGTCCGGAAGAACGAACCCTGACAGGTCCGCTTGCAAATCCACCGTACGCCGTGCCGGTTTATCAAACAGCGTAACGATTTTAACCGATTTAACCTTGCGCCGTTCAAGCACATCAATCAAATAGCTGAGCGTCAGCCCGCTATCGATAATGTCCTCTACGATCAAGATATCGCGGCCTTCCACGGAGGTATCCAAATCCTTGATGATTTTCACTTCCCCGGAAGAACGGGTTCCTGCTCCATAACTGGAGACAGCCATGAAGTCGAGCTCGATCGGTACCGTAATTTCCTTAACCAGATCGGCCATAAAAATAAAAGCGCCTTTCAAGATACAGATTACGAGCGGGTTACGTCCTTCGTACTCCGCACTCAGCTGTTTGCCCAACTCAGCAACCTTCTCTTGAATTTGTTCCCGCGTAATCAAAATTTCCTGGATATCGTTTAGCAAAATGAGTGAACCTCCTACGTTATTCTATGAATGCCGATCTTTCGCTAATCCTCAAGGTGTGCGATCCAAATCTGGACGCGGCGTAAGAACCATTTGCACAACAGAGGTCGTGCGCGGGTTCACCGCAGCAACTGCGGATCGGCGAACGCCGGGAATCCACAGGATCCGGCCTGCGGCATCCGTGACCATCGGGATGCGGGAGCGGAGGGATGGTGGTATTTTCGCGTCGATGAAAATATCTTTTACCTTTTTGCTGCCGTTTAATCCCATAACTTTCATCACGTCTCCCGGAAGACGGGAACGCACGGTAAGCGGATAAACCAACTCATCCGCATCAAATATCGCTTCGTTATTTCCTTCTGCCTTGACGTGAAGCTCCCTGCCGGCGCCAGACCGCGTGATTCGCAAGCTCTGGCTCAGGCCCTCGATCGGCACCTCTGCCGGAATTTGTTCCACCAAATATGTATAATGAGGAATCCGACTTTCTACTGCCGGGGGGATAAAGCGGATCTTGTCATATTCGCGTACGCATCTAACGCCGCCGCCTAGGTCTAAGCTCCACGTTGTGGGCCGATCTTGAATTGTCCCTTGACGAATCGCTTCGACCTTGACAAAATCGCGATCCTCCGTACTTAAAGGCAGATAATTTAATATTAGTTTAATCAACCTCCGTTGTAAAGCAACATGTAAACCGGAGAATAGAGGGGCTTCCAACGAGAAAATCCCGCCCTCCGTCCGCACAAGCTCCGCGTACAACTTTACCGCTTCCTGATGCAGATAATCATCTTCCGCTGCAGTCAGCACCGCCAACCGATTCAGCGATTCCGGTAACTGACCATTATATTGCCCCAAAAATGGCAGCACATCCAACCGAATCGAATTCCGCGTCAGCTCTTTATCCAGGTTGCTGCTGTCTTCGACATAAGCCAGCCCGGATTCGCGGCACGCCTGGAGCAAATCCGTCTTGTATATACGGAGCAAGGGGCGGATAAGTTCCACATTTTTTTCGCGGCGTTTGGGTCGCATCCCGGCTAATCCAGAAGGTCCGCTGCCCCGCAGCAGCCGCATCAGCACCGTCTCGGCCTGGTCGTCGGCATGATGAGCCAGGGCGATGGACGATGCTCCATAACGAGCGGCCACCTGATGCAGATATTCGTACCGTTTCTCCCGAGCCGCCAGCTCGAGGCTTTGCCCCGTTTGCTTCATATAAGCCCGCACATCCGCGTAACCCAGATCAAAAGGGATGCCCAGCTGCTTGGCAAGCTTACGGACAAATTCCGCATCCCGATCCGCCTCGTCTCCGCGTAAGCCGTGATGAAGGTGCGCGCAGATTAGCCCAAGTCCCAGCTCCTTGTCCCCAGCGATTTCCTTCATTATATGCAGCAGCACCGTAGAATCGACTCCGCCGGACACCGCCACAACGATCACATCTCCGGGCAACCATAACTGCTCCTGCTGGCCAAACCGGCGAACCTGCTCGGTTAAGCGGTACAGCGTGGTTTCCTTCATCGGGCCCCCCTCTCCCTTCTCTCCAAAAATAGCGAACCAAATGGAGACATCTGAACTCGTTCGTAAACGTAACGGACTGTAAGGACGTTATTTGCCTATTTCCTGGCTATTTCCTAATCTAACGGACCTCAGTGACCTTAAGTCGCCTTATCATGGACCTGATCAACGCAATTATCCGAAATAGGAGCTCCTCAGTCCGTTAGAATCGGAGGAAGTCCAATGACGAGTGAATAGCGTCTCTGGTGTCCGTTAGCTGAGGAAGGCAGCGGCCAACCTAAAACCGGAAAGTTAAATAAAGCGCACAGGCAAGCAAGGTCAGCGATACCGCAAACGCTCCGACGATCCATCCAGGGGTCCCAGGCCGCGTCCGGCGCCGCGGAGTGATACGGCGAGTGACTATCTCCTTCCATAACCGGCACGCTTCCGCTGTATCGCTGAACTCCCCGTGCAGCGCCCGCTTCAGCCAAGCGCGATACGGCGCCAACGCCTCATGTCCATCGACGATGGCTAGAAGATCGCTCCGGCTGCGCGTCTGCGGCAGCTGAGTCGCTGCCTTCTTCAGTGCACTCTCAGCAAGCATATGAATGCAAACGACCGCGAAGGAGAACCAGTCATACGCAGGATCTGCCGTACGGCTTCCCGCTCCCCAGAAGCCGCGGTCGTACCACTCTGTGAACTGCTTGACGCTGTGCCCTTCACTAGTCACGCCGCCGTAATCAATCAGCTCGACCTCGCCATAAGCCCCTACGAGCACGTTCTCCGGCTTAAGGTCACCAAACACCCAGCCGGAGCGGTGCAACTGTCCGAGCTGTTGCAGTAGTTGAAGGCCGGCCACGTCCAGCCAGCGCGGGCCCCGACGAGCCAAGAAGGCGCGCAACGGTTCCCCTTGCACATAGCGCATAACGTAGAAAGGAATCTCCCTTCCCTGGTAAGTGAAATCGTCCACCTCCACCAGGTAATTGAGATCCCGTTCCGCCGCCCCCCGCCGCCGGCCTTGACGCTGCAGTGCTTTCAGCACATTAACTTCCGATTGAATATCCAGCGTATCAAAGCCCAGTTTCAGAGCGTATAATTTTCCGTTTTTCTCCCGTTTCACCAGGAATACAACGCCGTTAGCCCCTTGCCCGAGCAGACGCTGGATCACATACCGGCCGCCATTCCAGCGTCCGATAATCCGCGTTCCCTGCGGCAGGGAAATCTTAGACGACGTAGTCGCCGAGGATTCCATCTTGTCCCTCCGTCTTCTCACGCCAAGACTTACCATGTTCATTCAGTGTACCATATCGCATAAAATCCATCACCTTCAGAAGCGCAGGTCCCGTTGGCGTAGCCCCTCTCATGACGAGGCGTTGGAAGATCGAACGGGCCGATCCCAGATCGCTGGTCCAATCCATATCCAGGACGGCATCCTCTCCGCTATGGGCTCCGGGAAAATGGAAGACCGCCAGTTGACTCTCCCCTTTCCGCGAGCTCAAGCTCAGCATCATATCTCGAATCGCTTCCTCCACGGCCCGAAGCTTCGGCTTCATGCTGGCGCTGGCATCAATTAGAAGCGCCACCTGCAGCGAGCTGTTCTCACTCAGCTCATCGATCACCTCAACGACTTGGGAGCGCTGCTCCGGCGGCAAGTCACTCACCGTCTGATCGCCGAGGATCTGCCGAATCTCTTTATGGACCGCCTGTTGAATCGTCTGAACGACCGTTTTGCGCGTCATCATCTGCATTGTCTGCGCCAGGTTCTCGGTGCCGACAATCCGGCTCATCCCGCCGCCAGCCTTGGCGATTTCAGCGATCTCCTGACTCCCCAGCTCGCCAATCGTACCGTAATCGACAATCCCTACCACATTGACCGTGATTCCTTCCTGCCTTGCCAGCGCCGCAGCCATCACCGGACTTTCCCCGACATTCGAACACCCGTCCGTAATCAACATGATCTGTTTCATCGCATCATCCCGCCCTTCAAATAGATAGAGTTGAACATTCTCGTATCTATCATTTCCAGCTAGGATAGAATTCAAACCAGTTGTACGAAGAAAGATCCGGCCCGGGCCTCATCACTTGCCGATCCCCCGAATTTTATACTTTCTCATATCTACAAAAAGAAAGGAACTTAAGACCGCCGCCTTAAGTTCAATAGAATGCAGATTCAATCTGCATATTTATGTTCAATGCGCATTTCGAGAGTTCCCGTATCCGGGTCCTCCTGATCAATCAAAATCTCCCAATAGTCAGGAGCCAAAGCTCTGAGTTGCCGATAAGCTTCCCGATGCAATTTAACGCCAGCAAAGCGGTTGTTGTCAAAAACATAATCCTGCTCCGCCCGCAACCCAAATTTGATCTCCAGCAAGCTTCGCAGGCCGCCTACGGTCATAAATTTAAATCGGTAGCCTTCTGATAGGGCAATCTTCACCTCATCCAAATGCTCCTGGAGGTATTCCACAAATCCGCCCCACTGCAGCTCCGGGTCTACTCGTTGCTGCAATTCATCGGCGTCCTTACGCTCCAGCAGCTCCATGAGCTCCGCCCCTTGGATGCCCTTCGCCTGAATCCTCTCTAATCGCAGCGCATAGAGCTGCGGCAAGCTGGTTTTTGGTGGTGTCAAAAGCATGACCTCCCTAACTATATAACTAATTCGCTCTACTCTACCTCACACTATACCAAATGGCACGCCACAAAATGCCCTCCGCCCATGTCGCGGAATTCCGGTACCCGCTGCTTGCACTCTTCCGTAGCAAACGGGCATCTCGTATGGAATTTGCAGCCCGAAGGCGGGTTCGCCGGACTCGGAATATCACCCTTCAAAATAATCCGCTCCCGCTTCATGCGCGGAATCGGCAGCGGCACCGCAGAGAGCAGCGCTTTGGTATAGGGGTGCAACGGATGGCGGAATAATTCATCCCGCGAGGCCATTTCAACCATTCCGCCCAAATACATCACCCCAACCTGTGTGCACAGATGCTCCACAACGCTAAGGTCATGCGAGATGAACAAATACGTAAGCCCGCGCGTCTCCTGCAGCTTACGGAACAGGTTGATGATTTGCGCCTGAATCGATACGTCCAGTGCAGAGACCGGCTCATCGGCAATCATCAGCTCGGGGTTAAGAATCAGCGCACGAGCGATCCCGATCCGTTGACGCTGTCCACCGGAGAATTCGTGCGGATACCGATCAATATGATAGGAGGACAGCCCGCAGGAAGCCAGCACCTCCAGCACCCGGTCGCGGATTTCCGCCTTCGGCAGCAACCCGTGGTCGAGCAAAGCTTCACCGATGGCATCGCCCACCCGAATTCGGGGATTCAAGGAACCATACGGGTCCTGAAAAATCATCTGCAGCTTGGGTCTCAACTGGCGAAGCTCTTCATCCCCCAGTGAGTAAAGGTCCGTGCCCTTAAACAGAATGTCGCCGTCCGTCTTCTCCGTCAAACGAACGATGCTGCGACCGACCGTACTCTTCCCGCTGCCCGATTCTCCCACCAGACCGAAGGTTTCCCCAGGCTGAATGGCGAAGCTAATGTCGTCCACCGCCCTCACCTGTCCGGTCGTCCGCTGCAGGAGCCCTGTTTTAATTGGAAAATACTTCTTCAAATGCCGTACTATCAACAGCGGCTCACCCATGGCGTTTCTCCTCCTCATACAACCAGCAAGCGGCTTTCTGGCCGCCTCCAAGCGATTTCAACGCCGGCTCTTTCGTGCGACAAATCTCCATGCAATGCGCGCAACGGTCCTGAAAATAACACGAAGGCTGCAAATCCAGCAAATTTGGCACTTGGCCTGGAATAGAAAACAGCTCATCCTGACGCTGTCCGAGCACCGGCTTCGACTTCAACAACCCTTGCGTGTAAGGATGCTTCGGCGATTCAAATAACGCAGTCACTTCCCCTTCCTCCACGACTTTGCCAGCATACATCACGACCACGTAATCAGCCATTTCTGCGACGACACCAAGATCATGGGTGATCAGCAGGATCGACATGTCGGATTCCGCCTTAATTTGCCGCAGCATATCGAGGATTTGGGCTTGAATCGTTACGTCGAGCGCCGTCGTTGGTTCGTCCGCAATCAGCAGCTTCGGCCGGCAGGAGATGGCGATCGCAATCATAATCCGCTGCAGCATCCCGCCGCTCAGCTCATGCGGGTAACTCTTCATAATCTGCTCCGGCCGAGAGATCCCAACCTGTTCAATCAGCTCGAGGGCCCGCTGGCGAGCTTCCTTCTTGCTCAGCTTCAAGTGAAGCACCATCGGCTCGATTAACTGCTCTCCGATCGTCAGCACCGGGTTCAGCGAAGACATCGGCTCCTGAAAAATCATCGCGATCTCATGTCCGCGAATGGCGCGAAGATGATGTTTATCTAAAGACAACAGATCGGTATCGCCAAATTGAATTCGTCCGCCGATCTCCACCTCGGGGCCGTTTTGCAGCAAGCCCATAATTGACATCGCCGTCACGCTCTTGCCGCAGCCCGACTCACCGACGATACATACGGTTTCCCCCGGCTTGATCCGCAGGCTGACTTCATCAACCGCTTTGATCCGTCCTTCTTCAGTATGAAAATGCGTGCTCAGCCGGTCTATCTCCAGCAAAGTTGACATAAGCTTCTCCACCTACCTGTTCGTTTTCGGATCCAGCACGTCTCGCAGCCCGTCGCCAAACAAATTGATCGCAATGACGGTGGCAAAAATAGACAGCCCCGGCGGAATCCATAGCCAAGGATGCTGCTGGAAGTCGATCAAATTATTTGCGGCGTCAATCATATTGCCCCAGGTCGGCGTCGGTGGCATCACGCCCAGCCCAAAGAAGCTGAGCACCGACTCGCTAAGGATCGCTCCGCCGATGTTCAGCGTAGCGATGACGATAATCAGCGGCACGAGATTCGGCAGCAGGTGATGGATTAGCTTACGCCGGTCACGAAGCCCTAGCACCACCGCCGCCTGCATGAATTCGCGCTCTCGCAGGCTTAGCATTTGCCCGCGGATCATCCGCGCCAGCCCCGGCCAGTTCACCAGACTGAGCATGATCATGACGATGTACATACGGTAATCGGTCGGCACCTTCCACTCCGATAACAGCGCGCCGGCAATGAACAGCAGCGGCAAACCGGGAATCGTTAACAGCAAGTCGGCAAGCCGCATAATGACTTGGTCCACAATCCCGCGATAATACCCGGCAATCGCACCAAGCAGCGTGCCCAAGAAGACGGACAACACATAGATACCAAGCCGACCGTCAGCGAAATACGCCCAGCCTGCAGGACCCGGGTTAGTACGTCCCGGCCCAGCTTGTCGGTCCCCAGCCAATGCTGCCAGCTCGGCGGTTTGTTCATCATCGACATCTGAATTTTGTTATCCGCATATGGCGAGAACAACGGACCTAAGAAGCAGGCAAGAAACATAAAAACAACAACAACGAGGCCTGACATGGCCAGTTTGTTGCGAAGCAGTCGGCGCAGCGATTGCCGCCACAGCGACGGCTTCTTGGACACGGCGGTACGAGCAGCCTCTTGTCCCGGGCCCGGCTTCGGCAAATGTTCTGGAATTGAGTTCATGGTTGCTTAACCCCCTATTACAACCGAACGCGCGGGTCGGCGATATGGTATAGCAAGTCCGATAACAACGTCCCGATCACGGTCAAGATTGCAATCAACATCGTAAATCCCATTAATAACGGATAATCTCGAACGGAAAAAGAAGACATGTATAATTGCCCAATCCCCGGCCAGTTAAAGATTTTCTCAATGATGAGCGAACCGCCAAACAACGCAGGCAGCTCAAACCCCACCAGCGTGATCGCCGGAAGCAGCGCATTGCGCAGCGCATGGCGGTAGAGCACCTTGCTTTCCTTCAACCCTTTGGCCCGGGCCGTTCGGATATAATCCTGCTTGATCACATCAATCATGTTGGTCCGGAAATAACGGGTCAGCGAACCGACACCCAGAATGGTCATAACGATCACCGGCAGGGTCATATGGTGAATCACTTCTTTTACGTAAGCCAGTCCAGTAGCATTGCTCCCCGTTGTGATCATCCCGCCTGGCGGCAGCCATTTCAAATCAACCGCAAGAATTTTAATCAGGAACAACCCGATGAAGAAAGACGGCAGCGACATCGCGGCGAAGATCAGCACCAGCACCAGCGTGTCGAACCAGGAATACTGCTTGTAAGCCGAAATTACGCCAACGATCACGGCAATAAACCAAGTGAGGAACGTCGACACTGCCGCCAGCAGGAACGAGTTCCAGATATAGTCGTTAAACAACCCCAGTACCGGCTTCTGTTGGGCTAACGAATAGCCGAAGTCGCCATGAAAAGCATTCTTCATCCATATGAAGTACCGCTCTAATAGCGGCTTGTTCAAGCCATAGATTTCCCGCAGCTCAGCCTTGCGCTCCGGCGTCAGCTTGATGTTCCCGCTGATGAAGTCGCCGGGCGTCAGCGCGTACAGGCAAAAGATCAGCAGCGAGGCTGCCAACAGAATCGCCACCATATAAATCAATCGTTTGGTGATATAGGCGCTCATCGCGTCGCACTCCTTAGACGAGCCATCCCCTCGCATGCAAGGCACACGAGGGGAGCGGCTGATTTTTCAAAGATTTAAATTCTATTCCAACGACCAGTTCGGCAAGCTGGAGGACAGGCCGGTAAACGGACTGACCGTCAGGTTTTGAATACGGCCGTTATAGGCGTATACGGTCTTCTTATAGCTCGTGAAGATAATCGGCAACTCGTCGTTCAGCAGCTGGAACAGCTCTTTATAAATCGCTTTGCGTTGCTCGATGTCACTGGTGCTCAGCGCTTTGTCGTACAGCTCCTTGACCTTCGGATTATCGTAGCCTTTGATCTCGCCATCCACGAATTGCAGGACGCCGTCGGACGGGTCGGCGAGCATTGGAGTAGAGAAGGAAGCCATATCGTAGTCGCCGCCTTCAACCTTGGAGACTAACGCGTTAAAGTCCGCGAATACCTCCGGCTGGAAGTTAACGCCGATTGCCGCGAAGTTCTCCGTCGCTACAGCAATAAAGACGTCGGTTTGAGCGTTCTTGGAACCAAGGAAATGGATCGTCAGCTTCTGACCGTCCTTCTCACGGATACCGTCTGCCCCTTTCACCCATCCGGCTTCATCCAACAGCTGATTGGCTTTGTCCGGGTCATAGACATATTGGTTGATGCCTTCTTCCGTGTAAGCCCAGGAAATAGGCGAAGCTGGAATGTTGGCGACTTGCCCTGCGCCTTGGTTCGCTTCCACGTAGATGCTTTGGCGATCCAGGCCATACGTCAGCGCCTGTCTCACTTTCTTATCCTTCAAAGCTTCATGCTCCAGATTTAATTGCAGATAACCATAAGTGCTTGGGGTATACGGCAGAATGTTAACGAAGCCCATGCTTTTCAGCTTGTCGATGTTCTCGGTTGTAGCACTGAAGGAAGCGTAGTCCACTTCACCGGTCTCCAGATACTGCCATGTGTCCCCTTCAGAGGTTTTATAGATAAACTTCTCGGTTTTTGGCTTACCCGCATAGTAGTAAGGGTTGGCGACATAGCGCACCTCTTGCCCCGGAATGAACTTCTCCAAGATATACGGGCCATTGCCGACTGGCTTCTCGTGCAGCTTCTTAATGTAATCGAGCTGACCAAACTTGTAGTCCTTCCCATAGTAGGCTTTAGACAGAATATCGCCGCCAAGCAGCACCAGCGCCGTTGCATTTGGTTGCTCCAGCGTAACCGAGATGGTCTGAGAATCTTTCACGGTAATGCCGGAAATGCTGTCCGCTTTCCCTTCCTTGTAGGCTTCGCCGCCAACGATATGTAGCGTAGGAATTTGGGAGTCCCCATCGTAAGCTTTGTCATGCAGCAGTGTCCAAGTAAAAGCCACATCGTCCGTCGTCATTGGCGAACCGTCGCTGAACTTCAAGTCCTTACGCAGATGGTACGTATACGTCAGCTGATCATCGGAAACCTCCCAGCTTTCAGCGAGGCCCGGAGTTGGAAGCCCTTGGTCATCCACCGTCACCAGCGGTGTAAAGAGCAGCGACGACACGTTGCCGTCATATCCGCTCTGCTGGAAGTACGGCGTAAACGCACCGCTTGGGTCGGTCAAGCCAACGATGATTGTATCCGTGCGTTCTTTGGCGATCGCAGGCAGCTTAGACATATCGCTGGCTGGAATGAACTGCAGATTGCCTCCAGCCTCCGAACCTGCGTTGTTGGCGCCAGCCTCACTTTGGCCGTTACCCGCCTGAGCCGATGCCGAATCCGATCCTTGCGCAGCATTGTTGCCCCCGCCGCAGGCCGTAAGGACCAAAGCCCCGGTCAACAATAAAGTTAATAGCGCAGTCACTCGTTTTCTGTTCATTTGCATGATTCTCTCCCTCCGTATTGTCTTTTTTCAGGTGTAACCTTACAATAGACGTTAATTCCGATAAGTTAAGTGGAGTTTTAACGCTCCTATTATACGATCGGGCCACTGTTCTGTAAATAGAGAACTTAATATTTTTTCTTTATTCAGAGAATATAGCATTTATGCCACAAAAAAAAGACCCTGTTCCGTTCGCACGGAGCAGAGTCCTTATGACTGCCAGGACTGACGCTATTTTAGTTTACGATATAATCAACTAATTTCTGGTGCATCACATCCAGCATTTCCGGACGCAAGCTATATTCGGAGATCGTTTCCCCATCGACATGGGCACGGATAAAGCCGCCGCTGCGAAGCTTGGACACATGATCATGCGTAATCCCCTTGGAGATTTGCAAATGACGGACGATCTCCGTAAACGTTCGAGGGCCGCCGCTCAAGAATCGCAAAATTTTCAACCGGCTCTGCTCGGCGAGTGCCCGGAGCATCCGGTAGTCATGGGGAGGAAAATCCGTCTCGTCACCCAGATAGAACCGTGCCGAATAATGACACAACGTGATCCGGCCAAAATGATAAATAATGTTCATCGGCTGAAAATGATAGTGCGGCACAAGAACCAGCTTTTCCAGCCCTTCTTTTGGCAGAAACGTGAGTCCGTTCGTCGTCTTTTCAATGAATACTGACAGCTCGGTCTGGTGGGCCAGCTCCGCTGCACGCGTCTGAGCCTCGGAACGCAGTCCCTCAATCACTTCCGGCGCCAGCTTACGAAAATATTGCTCGTGCCAACTGGACAACACGGACAAGGTACGGGAGCGGTACTGTCCCATATCCTTCGGAAATTGCTGGCTGTACACTGCGATCAGTTCATACAGATCTCCTGGCGTCTTCTCTTCCAGCCAGGCCAGAAACTCCTCGGGGGATGCTTCTTCCGGGCACAAGTAAGCTAGCAAATACGTGATTTTCCAATCGCTGTCCACGTCCATATCGTTGAGAGTGGAGCTGAAATCCGGCGTAATTCGAGATAACGTATCCTTCACCCATACCGGGCCCAAGTCGATTTTTTTATGTGATTTGCGGCATATCATCGTATGTAGGCTGCTGAGTAGTTCGTACCGGGGTTCAAAAGTGACATCCACGCGGTAATCCAATATTCAACTCCCCTTTCTCACCCCCTATTATAACGTGCTTCCCCCCCGTTCAGCCAAAACAAGATTTTTCCGCCAAAAAAAGAACTTGAGGTTCTCACCTCAAGTTCTTACGTAAACCATGACTTCGCCTTATGCGCTAAATGCACCACTACTGTCGTATTTGCGCCGTTGCCGCCACGAGATGTAAAAGTACAGTTCATTTGGGTCAAAATCACCCTTTGGCGCCTGCCATAATGTAAAATTGCAGTTTATATTGGCAGATAAGTCGTTCTTTGGGCATATTGCGCTTTTTTAGATACACTTTTGCATTTGATCCCACGAAAAAGCCGGTTTTCCACACAAGTGAAATGTATTTTTGCAGTTAGAACATCAATTTTAGAAAGCACCGGCATTAATGCCGCTCGAACCGCCCCTCTTTTTGGTCCTCCAGCGCCATGTTTCTAACGATAAAGTGGCGTTTCTTGCCTGTGGCCGTGTAAGGCAGCTCATCGATGAAGCGATAGAACCGCGGTTTCTTGTAAGCCGCCAGCATCGGGTGCTCGCTGCAATATTTGTTCAGCTCTTTGGCGGTCAAGGATTCGTCGCTCTTCACCACGTAGGCTACGACGGATTCGCCGCGCAACTCGTCCGGCACGCCTACGACCACCGATTCTTTGACCATCGGATGCTGGTTCAAAATATCTTCGATTTGCACCGGGTGAATATTTTCCCCGGACGAGACGATCATGTCGTTTTTGCGGCCGGCGACGGTCACGAACTCGTTTTCGTCCCATGTTCCCATATCGCCGATATAGATCCAGCCTTTGTAGAAGACCTTCTCGCTTTCACCGGGATTATTGATGTAGGAGTACGTTGTTTTCCCGGGGGCTTTCACGATAATTTCGCCCACTTCGGTACCATCCTTGGCGACATGTTCATGCGGCTCTGCTCGGCGGTCCGGGAACACTTTCACCACGGCGACTTCGTCGTCGGTGCAGGCGCGTCCGGCAGAACCGGCCATTTCCGGCAAGTCGTAAGGACGCAGGAACGTATTCCAGAACGCTTCCGAAGTCCCGTAGCCGTTAAAGATGTTCTTTGTCAGCACCTGCTGATATTTAATGCAATCCGCCCCAGACAACGGTGCCCCCATCGTGACAATGCCTTTGAGCCCGGACAGATCGGCATTCTCTTTCAGTTGCGTATCATGCAGCATCTTCAGCATTGGCGGTGCCCCGATCAGGAAGGTCAGTCCGTATTTGGCCACGTACTCCAGCACCGTTTTCGGATGGAAGTAGCGGAGAATGACCATTTCGCCCCCGACATAAAGCGTTGGCGTTGGTCCGCCGGAATGCAGGCCGCCGCGGTGGAACCACGGGCTCATATTCATCGTTTTGTCGACCGGGCTGAGTGGAAAATGCATTGCGACATCATGAGCCGAGAGCACTTCGTTGATATTGTTCATCGGTACGCCCTTTGGCATCCCCGTCGTCCCGGAGGTATACAAGCGGGTGACCTCATCATAAATATGCGAAGCCCGTTCGATCGGCGGATTTGCCACAGGCTGCTGCTTCACGTAATCCGAATATAAAATATGACCCTGCGGCGCTGTTTTCGTGCCGGTATAATCGACCATGATAATCCGGCGCGGCCGATGGCGGGCCATTTCCAGCGCCCGTTCGGCGGTTTCTTGAATTTCTGCGTCATAGATATATACTTGAGGTTTGCTGTCATCAAGGATATGGGCGGTTTCGCCGGGGGACAGTTTAAAGTTGATCGGGCAATTGATCGCGCCCAGCTTTTGCGGAGCCAGATAGCTGAACACGAATTCCGCTGAATTCAACAGCTGATACAAGACCACGTCGTTTTTGCCGATGCCGTCCCCGATCAGCGCATGGGCGAGACGATTGACCTCCTCGTTCAGCTCTGTATAAGTCCAGGTTCGTTCTCGCAGCGGACAAGTTAATGCCGGACGGGTCGCGGACCGGTGCACGTTCCGCATAAAACCGTTGATATAAGTGAACTCATGTTCAAACGTATCTTTAAACATCCGTACATCGTACGTAAATTGGTTGATCGTCTCCATCGATGGATCCTCCCTATCTTCGTGGATTTGCACTTCCGTTATATTCGCCCACAATGAGCGACGAGTTCTGGCCGCCAAAACCAAAGGCGTTCGACATCGCCATCCGTACCCGGGCGGCTCGCGGCCGGTTCGGAACATAATCAAGATCGCATTCCGGATCCGGATGCTCGTAATTTAACGTTGGCGGCACAATACCTTCCCGAATCGCACCGATGCAAGCAATCAGCTCCGTCACTCCGCCGGCGCCCATCAGATGCCCTGTCGCTCCCTTGGTCGAACTAACAGGAATTTGTCCAGCGTGTTCACCAAAGACTGCCTTCAACGATTCCGTTTCAATCCGATCACCGAGTGGAGTTGAAGTGCCATGCGCGTTGATGTAATCGATATCGGTTGCGCCGACTCCGGCCTGATCCAGCGCCATGCGCAAACAACGAATTTGTCCGCTGCCGCTTGGTTCCGGCGAGGTGACATGGTAAGCATCTGAACTGTTGGCGTAGCCGAGCAGCTCGGCTTGAATCTCAGCGTCCCGCGCTTCGGCATGCTCCAGCGTCTCCAGCAGCACCGCGCCGGCGCCTTCGCCCATCACGAACCCGTCACGGTCCCGCTCGAATGGTCGGCTGGCCCGAGACGGCTCTTCATTCCGTGTAGACAACGCCCGAGCTGCGGACAAGCCCGCCCCCATCAGCGCGGACAAAATCGACTCCGCACCAACAGCCAGCACGGCATCAGCTTGTCCCGAGAGCAGCAGCATCCGCGCCATACCAATCGCGTCTGCCCCGGAGGAGCAGGCGGTGTTGACGGTGAGGCTTGGCCCTTGGATGCCATGCATGATGGAGATGTGAGCCGCCGCAATATTGCCCAATATCTTCGGCACCAGATGAGGCGACACCCGATAGCTGCCGCTGCTAGTGATATGCTCCTGCGCTTGCGCCGCCGAGGAAATGCCACCCAGCGCCGTACCTACCACGATGCCAATCCGTTCGGGACGCGCCTTCAGCCGGCTGTTTTCCAGCGCTTCTTGCGCCGCAGCAAAGGCAAACTGCATAAAAATATCCGATTGTCCGACCAGCTTCCGCGGCATAAAGTCGGCCGGGTTAAAATCCTTCACTTCTGCGGCAATTTTCACGGGCATCGCTTCCGCGTCATATCGCGTAATCGCTGCCACGCCGCTTACTCCCGCAAGCAATCCCTGCCAGTAGGCCGGAACGCCGATGCCCACCGGCGTCACCGCGCCAGAGCCGGTAATCACTACTCTGCCGCTACGCATGGGGCGACCCTCCGCTCTCACGAACTTGTTCACTGCGTTGCCGGTGGGTTTCAGTTAACTGATTCCACAGCTCCGGATGCCGCTTCTCCAGGTTGACGGGCTGCCCATGCTCGTCCACGTACGCATGGGTCGTCATCCCCTCAGCAGCCAGCACCCCGCCTTCCTTATACAGCTGATAGGAAAAAGCCATTCGACTTCGGGTCAATGAGCTGATCCAAGTGCTGAGCGTCACTCTTTCTTCAGGACGCAGCATTTTTTTATATTGGCAATCTGCCGTCAAGCAGACAAGCGAAATCCCTTGATGGTGAAAGGCGCTCATATAAGGCAGCCCATAAGACTCGAGCAATCTCATGCGTCCATTCGTAAACCAGTCAAAATTTTTCGCGTAATAGGAAATCCCCGCCGCATCGCAATCTCCCCAGGTCACAATCATGTCCAGGTCGTATCGTGCCTCTGTGCGATTCATTGTCATCCCTTCTTCCTAACGAAAAGTAAGTTAACCACCATAATTCTACTCCCATCGAACAAAGTTGAAAATATCAAAAAAATGTATTCCTTCCATATCCTTGAATCCTTGGATTCAACTCCATTCCTCGCACCTAAGAAAAAAGAACCTGAGGTTCTCACCTCAAGCTCTCGGTTAACTCACGGTACGCGGTCGCTCCAATCGGCTGATGCCGGGGATATGCAACGTAGCCCACTCTGGCTGCATATGATCGATATTCGCCACAACTACGGTCATATCATCATGAATGACGTTCTTCTGATACCGGATAACGGACTCCAGCAGACAATCGGCGATCTCTTGCGGATCCTCGGCCTGGATCTCTTGGATCAGCCGCTTGATCCACAGCTCCTTGTTCACCGCAGGGCCCGGCGCATCGTAGATGCCGTCCGTCATCATGATCAAGGTATCTCCCGGATAAAGCTGAACGGACACCAGATCAACCTCAATATCCTGGATGATGCCGATCGGCAGGTTGCTGGCCGTCACCGGGATGACCTCTGAACCTCGCTTGATGAAGCTTGGGGAGGAGCCGATCTTCATAAACGTTGTCCGCGCCGTATATTGATCAATCAGCGCCATGTCCACCGTCGCGTACACCTCATCGGGCGAACGCAGCATCAGAATCGAGTTCACCGATTTAATCGCCAGCGTCTCCTCCATGCCGGACTGCAACAGCTGCTCGAGGATGTTCAGCGCCGTACTGCTCTCCAGCCGCGCGCGCTCCCCGTTGCCCATCCCATCGCTGATCGCCACAGCGAACGTGCCGTTGCCCAGCTCCTTGGCGCTAAAGCTGTCACCGGAGAGCATGTCCCCGCCTTTCGCGGTGCCGGCAACCCCGGTCGTGATTTCAAACGCTTTCGCCGAGCCGAAGGTGACGGTCGCCAGGCCTTCTCTGCCTCCATGATGAATTTCATTCATGACTGCGATATGCTCGCCGAGGATATCGGACAGCAGCGGAGCAATAATCTTCCGGCATTCATCAAAACCTCGGGTGTACGCATGTACAATTTCGATCTCCACATTCCCGTGATCCAGACTCACAATGTCGATGCTATGAATAGACAAGCCCATTTTCTCTAACGCTTCGCGGATTTGCTCCTCTTGCTTGTACATGGCTTGTCCTTCCCGTTGGATCTCCCGGGCCAGGTCCTCCATCACCTGCGAGACACCGGAGAGTTGCTCAGCCACCAACTGGCGGCTGTCGTAAATTTGCCGTTTCCAATGCAGATCGTGCTGATACAGATCGTACTCGTGTTTCATAATGTCCAACACCTGGTCGGTTTTCGCGCACATCTTCAACCATCTGGCCGGCAGCTCGTCCGGGGTAATGTCTGGCTTCTCCTCAATCGCGGTCATCATCTCCGTCATCAGCTTGTACGTCTGATAGAATCGACCCTCCCAGCAAGTATTCTTGCGGAAGCAGGTCGCGCAAGCGCCCTGGGTCACCGCGTTCATGAAATGGTCAATCTCCTCGCTGCGCTTTGCGATTTCCCCAGTGCTGGATACTTGTCCGAAGCTGCGCGCCAGCTGCTTGAAGACTTGGGAGAACTGCGCCACCCGGCCAGCTGTGATATCGCGTACCCGTTTGGCGTATTCATGCTGCGTTTTAGCATGCTCCTGTGTGCCGGGCACGTATTTGGCAATCACTTGAACCGTCTTTTTGGGGGTCAGCAGGAAGAATAGAACTGCGACGCAGCTCTCCCAAGTGGAGGACATCACATCCGCCGGGCCGGCAATATAGATGGACAGAATGGACGAACCGAGCAGCATGCCGAATCCGACCGCCCATTTCCGTCCTTCCCGGAGCATCCCGGCCAGCATCCCGGAGAACGCCAGCAAGCTCATTTGGTACAAGGCCGATGTATCAGCAAGGCTGAGAATCAAGCCGGTGATGACGCCAACCGAAGCGCCTAAAGGGGCACCGCCTGCCAAGGCGAACAGCAGGATCAGGTACCTCGACAACACGTGCTCCGCCGATAATCCTTGAATCTCCCATCCAACCGTACCGGTCATCACGGAAGCCAGCAGAATCACGAGGCACAAAATTTCCTCCCCGCGCAGCTGGTAATGCTTCTTCCGGTAAGTAAACACCGGGACAGCCTGAATGAAGACCAGCGTCAGTACGAAGCTGAGCAGCGCATCCATTACGGTCATCGCAAGTGTGTACCAAGTCAGGGAAGGGCCAATTACCGCCCCGAACATCCCAACGAAGAACGTACTCGTAAATACCATAATCGGCGCATAGGAGAGATCTGCCCGTTCAAAAGACTCCAGTCCCTTTTGTAACAAGGCGAAGATCAACAGCTCCACGGCGATTTCTATCGCATGAAGATGAGCCCCCGGCGTCAACAACGCTCCGCCGACCATCGCCGCCCCCGCGAACCACGCGATATCCCGCCGCATGAAGCGAATCACCGCAAAGAAAGCGACGGCAAAAGGAGCCAGCTCGTCCAAGATCGTCGCCCGGCCCAGCAGGAAGCTCATCGCTAGAAGCAGTCCGGTCCACTTGTTGACCGCGAACAGCCGCCCAGCCCGCTGGATGATTGGCTGGTCTAGCAGCATCTTCCGCATCGCTCCCTTGTCCCATGCCTTCGCCTTTCTCATCCCTGGAAACAGGGTGACATTCCACTTATTCAACATCCTGGCACCGCCTTTTCCAAATTAGTAAGGTATGTCCCATTATAGGAGGCTAGAACCGGAAAGTTTGTCAGATATCGGAGCCGGTGCCAAAGAAATTTCCGACAAATTGAGAGAGAACGCCGACACCGCGCGAATCCAGGCCCCCCATAGCGATGGACCGCATCAGGGGTTTCTATGTTCGCATGGGAAATCCCAGGCTGTGTCTACGAACAAAGGCTATTTAAACGCGCTCCTCGTAAAAAACCGTAAGAACCTGTCGGCAAAAAGCCCAGAGGCGACAAAACCTGTTTAATCGCATAGGCAAAAGTCAACTTATGAAGATTGGGGCACGAAAGCAAACAAAAAACCGCAGGCGAGCGATTCGCCTACGGTGGGTTTGAGTAGTTAAATTTTCAGGGATTACATTCGTTTGGCTCCGCGACCTCCGCGTTTGCCTTCCGTATTCTTCTTCAACGAAGAAATGCGCTCCTCGCTGTCCTTCAGGAAACGAGAAACTTTGTCTTCGAATGAGGATTTGCTGGCTGGGGGCTTAAAAGAGCGTCCTCCCCGGTCCCGGTTAAATCCGCCGCCAGGACGGTCACCTCCGATTGGCCGGTCCGTTCTCGGTGCACGAGGCGGTCTGGCTTCGGCCGGTTTGTCAACAGCCTGCTTGATGGAAAGTCCGATCTTACCGTCCTTATCGACATTGATTACCTTAACGGTAACCGTATCGCCGATTTTCAGATGATCGTTAACGTCTTTCACGTAATTATCGGCGATCTCCGAAATATGAACGAGACCCGTGACACCTCCTGACAGATCCACAAATGCTCCGAAATGCGTGATGCCTGTCACTTTTCCTTCTAACTTGGTGCCCACTTCAATTGCCATAAAATAAAATGATCCTCCCTTAAAAATATACAGCCAGGCCTCGAAATCTTGACTGCGGTGATTTGATTATACCGAATGACTGAAACAAGGTCAACAGACGGATGTCCCGTCAACCCGCATGGGGTCAGTCATTTCCGGCTTCGGACTCGGATACCCGGACAGGGATTTCACCCGGTTTGTACAGACCATATTTCTTCATGGCAATTTGTCCAATGTATTCGGGGTCATTCAAACGGTCAATCTCATATTTGAGCTGGTTCAAGCTCTGCTCACTGGCTGCCTTGGCGGCTTGCCGCTCCGCCAGCTCTTGCGATTTGCTGCCGATCTCCCCGGCTTGCGAGATGTACGTATATCCGGCCCAGCTTAAAAACAGGACCATAAATCCCATCCAGATCCGCAACCTGCGCTTAGCGAAAGCAGATCCGTTTCCGGAAGATGAAGTTTTGTTCGATGGTTTCGGATTTGTCGACACTTCGCGCACCAAGGCACACCTCCCAGCCTTATTCCTTGTAGAACCAGCGTAATAGACGCAAAATGCGCTCTCGCCACACGACCGCTGAGCGCCGAATCTTGTCCACCCCTTGCGGAATCCGAAGTCTTGTCCATATAGGTCTAAGCACCCATACGAGCAGCTTCCAAATCGGCAACAAGGTGATCCGGCCTAGGAACAGCAGCACGATCCAAACGAATCCGAGCAGAACGCGGATCATTTTGACCAACCATTGTAACGGAGCGATGATGAAAATCTCGATCGTTCGTACGATAAACCGATAAAATTTGTTAGCTATCCTCATTAACATTAACACAAAACGCTCGGTGAGAGAACTAAGGAACAAAAAATAAATCCAAATACCTAAAAAAAGTCCTAAAAAAACATAGAACCTTAGTTCCCCATGGTTGCTGTGATACAACGTACGAAAGACGAATAAGGCGGCAGCCAACCAGTAGAGCAAATCGAGGGCATGGACACTCCAGCGGGGAAACCGGAGTTGTCCCGAGACGACGCGATAGCTGTCAAAGGCGATGCCCATGATCCCCCCGGATGCCAGCATCCAGAGCAGGGTCGCCCATTGTGTCTCCAAATTCATCGGAACAGCTTGCCGAGCAGGCCCTTACTGGACGAATTGGACCCCGGGTCCAAATACGAAAGCGAGTTCACCGTACCTTCGATGCTGACCAGTCCCTGCTCCAGGTTCAGGTTTTTGATATGTAAATTATGCCCTCGGATCGTCATCGCACCAAGTTCGGTTTGAAGTAAAAACTCCTCGCTGTCGAAGCTCTCCACATTGAGGACCCCTGTAATATCCAGCAGCTTGCGATTCAGCAAGTGCAGCTCCTGATGCTTGGCTTTATTTGGTTCGACCATGGCATGTACCCCTCCTTCTTATCCCTAGCTTATGGACGAAAAACCGTCTTTAGAACAAGTTCCTTCTAGGCTTTAGCGTGATCTTCTTTACTGTTTTCCGAAATCGCTTTCAACTACGATGGAGAGGAAGAGATTGACATTTGTCGGAGGCGAACCCCAATGCGTCAACCATTCTCAAATGAACCCGATTCGGATCCAAAATATCGCATGGAGACCGACGCGCTAGGCCCCAAAGCGATCCCGGCAGAAGTCTATTACGGCATTCATACGGCGCGAGCGATCGAGAATTTTCCGGTCAGCGGGCGGCCCGTCCATCCCCGGCTGATCGAAGCGATCGCCGTGGTCAAGAAAGCGGCGGCGCGAGTGAACGGCCGGCTCGGCTTGATCCCGGCTGATGTGGCTTCGGCGATTGAGTGGGCATGCGACAAGATTGCGGGCGGTGCCTTGGCCGATCAATTCGTCGTGGATGCCCTGCAGGGCGGCGCGGGCACGTCCACGCATATGAACGTCAACGAGGTGGTCGCCAATTTAGCGATTGAACGGCTGGGTGGGACCAAAGGCGACTACCACCTGGTCCATCCGTTGGACCACGTCAACCGATGTCAATCGACCAACGACGTGTACCCCACCGCGCTCCGAATCGCGGCGATCCGGCTGCTGCGCCCGCTCAGCGACGCATACGCCTCCCTGCAAGAGGCACTGCAGGAGAAGGAGCGGGAATTCGCGGATGTGCTGAAGCTCGGGCGCACGCAGCTGATGGATGCCTTGCCGATGATGGCCGGCCAGGGGTTTGGCGCTTACGCCAAGGCGGTCGCCCGCGACCGATGGCGGCTGTACAAAGCCGAAGAGCGGCTGCGCGAGATGCATCTCGGCGGCACAGCGATCGGCACGGGACTCGACGCTCCGCGCGCTTACATTTTCCAGGTCACCGACACGCTGCAGGAGTTGACCGGGCTGGGCCTGGTGCGCAGCGAATTTCCGATGGACGGGACGCAGAATATGGACGTCTTCGTCGAGGTGTCCGGGCTGCTGAAAGCGGCAGCCGTGACGCTGTTCAAGATCGCCGGCGACCTGCGGTTGCTGGCGTCCGGCCCCGCCGGGGGCATCGGCGAGTACACGCTGCCCGCCGTCCAGGCCGGCTCGTCGATCATGCCGGGGAAGGTGAACCCCGTCATGGCGGAAATGGCCGGCCAAGCGGCCATGCGCGTGATCGCGAACGATGCCGCGATCACTTGGGCCGCCGCGAGCGGCCAGCTCGAACTGAACGCGTACGGCCCGCTGATCGCCGATTCCCTGCTGGAATCGCTGGAGATTCTGGGGCGGGCCGTGCCGCTGTTCGAGCAGCGCTGCATTCGCGGCATCGCCGTCAACGAGGGCGTATGCCGCGAGCATCTGCGGCGCTCCACCGTGCTCGCCACCGCGCTGGTCCCGCATCTCGGCTACGAGGCGGCTGCCGAGATTGCCGGGATCGCCCGGCGCGAGGGGCTGTCGGTGGAGCAGGTCGCTGTGAGCGGCGGCTGGCTGACCGCCGAACGCGCCGCGGACATCCTGAATCCGCTGCAAGTCACGAAGCCGGGCATCCCCGGCGAATAAAGGGGGATGATTTAGATGAGCCTGAACGCAACACCGCGCGGGGAGCGGATTCATATCGCCGTCTTCGGCCGAACAAATGTGGGGAAATCGAGTGTGGTGAACGCTTTGACGGGCCAGGAGACAGCGGTCGTCTCGCCGGTGCGGGGGACGACTACCGACCCGGTGTACAAAGCGATGGAGCTGCTGCCGCTGGGACCGGTGGTGCTGATCGATACCGCTGGCTTAGACGACGAAGGCGCGTTAGGTGAGCTGCGCAAGCGAAAAACACGAGAGCTGATCCACCGCGCCGACCTTGCCTTGCTGGTAATCGATGCATTGACGGGTCCCGATGACTTTTATCGGGAGCTGTTAGCCGAATTGAGGCAACGGAAGATCCCAGTCGTCGGCGTGGTGAATAAAGTCGACGCGCTGCTGGATGACGACGCGAGATCGACTGCACTTAGCGATGTGAAGGTTATGCTCGGCCTTGAATGTGTTGCGTTCAGCGCGTTGAGTGGCCGCGGCGTGCCAGAGCTGAAGCGGGCCATCGTTGCGGCGCTGCCGCACGAGGAGGAACGCTTCCGGCTCGTCGGCGACCTCGTGGCGCCGGGTGATCTGGTCGTGCTGGTCGTGCCGATCGACAAAGCCGCGCCCAAAGGCCGGCTGATCTTGCCGCAGCAGCAGACGATCCGCGACCTGCTCGAGAGCGATGCCATCGCCGTCGTGACGAAGGAGCACGAGCTCCGGACCACACTGGATCGGCTCGGGTCCAAGCCGCGGCTCGTCATCACCGACTCGCAGGTCTTCCTCAAGGTCGCCGCCGATACGCCGCGGGACGTGCCGCTGACCTCGTTCTCCATCTTGTTCGCCCGCCATAAAGGCGACCTTAACGAGCTCGTCCGGGGCGCACGGGCCGTGGAGAACCTCCGGGACGGCGACCGGGTGCTGATCGCAGAGGCCTGTACGCACCATCAGCAGTCCGACGACATCGGCACCGTCAAAATCCCACGCTGGCTCCGGCAGACCACGGGCAAGCAGCTGCAGATTGAGCACATCTCCGGCTACAGCTATCCGCCGGATCTGTCCCGCTACGCGCTGATCGTGCATTGCGGCGCCTGCATGCTCAACCGCCGCGCTATGCTGCACCGCCTCAGCGAAGCCAAAGCTGCCGGCGTCCCGATCGTCAACTACGGCGTGCTGATCGCCTACCTGCACGGCGTGTTCCCTCGCGCGATCGAGCTCTTCCCCTCCGCCATGATGGCGTGGGAGGAGGCAGCTCGGGAGACATAGTCGCGGTAAGCGAATCGCGGTTGTAGTGAACGAGTCGCTGTCACGGGGAGGGAACTTCGGCTTCGCTGCCAGTGAAGGGCCGCCCGTGGTCGCTGTTGAAGCCAAGCTGGACTTCTAACGCTTGTCAGCAACGTTATTGGACTCAACCACGGTCCCCGCACCTCCAACGCTTACCAGCAACGCTATGGGGGTAACCACAGCGCGCCTCACCTCTAGCGCTTACCAGCAACGCTATTTTGCCCAAAACGAGGGATTTGAGAATCTAACGCTTATGCGAGAGCTTATTTGCCCATTTCGCCCTCGAAATGAGGTCATTTCACGCAAATAAGCTTCCTGACAAGCGTTAGAATTGAAATTTCCCTCTTTTCGCCCTAATAAGCGCTCTGGCAAGCGTTAGCCAAGGGGAGCGGCAGACGAAAGCAAGCGAACAAGCAAAATAGTTACTCCGAAAGCAAGATATGCAGGAGCCCCAGACGTCACAGCTCTGTAATGTGTATTAGGAGTTTGGCAGAGTTAGGCACAATTAGGCTTTGTTAGGCACATTAGGCGCAGTTTGGACCGGTTTAGCATGATTGGTGACGCAAGTAAGAGGAAACAGAAGCTTGGAGCAGTTATTAGTAGTTTCTGGACTCTGGAAGTTAGTGTCTTTTAGGCGCGCAATTAGGAGCAGCTAGACGCATTTAGGAGGAAATCGAACCAATAAGAGCAGTCAGGCACAGTTAGGAGCAGTTAGGAGCAGTTGCAGCTAGTAGTAGTTGTAATTAGTAATGGTTATCCGTAGTAATTAGTATCTGCAAAAAGTAACTTACGCGACGTCGGCGTCAATCATTGGCATAGAGAAATTCGCGAAGTAACTACAGAGTAACTACATTAGCATTAGCAACAACAAGGACACACGGGAAGAGCAACGGTAGAAACAGCAGCAGTGACAGTAGTAACAGCGTTGGTGAAGGTAGAGACTATAGTGAAGGTAACTAGTGTAACGAATTTGGAGTCCGTTAGCGACAGTAGTAGCGAAATAGCAACAACGGTAGCGACAACAGAAGCACCAAAACAGAGACAACAGCACCATAGACAGCAGGCGGGTCACTAACAACCACGGCCCCGGAACTCTATCGCTTGTCAGCAACACTATTGGGGTAACCACAGCGCACCGCACCTCTAACGCTTACCAGCAACGCTATTTCGCCCAAAACGGGGCTGCTGAGAATCTAACGCTTGTGAGAGAGCTTATTTACCTGTTACGCCCTCGAAACGAGGTCATTTGACGCATATAAGCTTCCTGACAAGCGTTAGAATTGAAATTCCCCTCTTTTCGCCCAAATAAGCGCTCTGGCAAGCGTTAGCCAGGGGAGAGCCCGGCGAAATAAACGGTCAGCCGGAGAGAAACAGGCAGAAAGCGTTCGCCGCACGCTGTCAGCTGCTTCTAGCGTTAGCTGAAAGGCAGCAGGCGACAGCCACTAACGCCCGCCCACTGGCAGCATGCCTCATAAAGCATCAGCCGGGGCTCTTGCGCAGCTGATCCGCCCTTAGCGCCAAAAAACCTTCAACGCCATCCGCTAAGGTGGCATTGAAGGTTTTTGGTTTTCCTAAAGGCCAGGCTGCTAGAAGTACAAATCCCGCTCGCCTTCTTGGAGGCGCTGAAGGCGGTTGATCGTTGCATCGCGGGCGGAGGTTTTAGGGATGCGGCGAAGATTGTTTTTGATGAGCGTTGCGCCCATCTCCCGGGCCTCATCATCGCCGTAATCCAGCAAATACTCCTGCAAGGTGAGCAGTGCGTTCGGATGGCAGATGTTGTGAATTTGGCCCGATTTGGCCAGCCGCATGAAACGGTCGCCCGTCCGCCCTTCCCGATAACAAGCGGTGCAGTAGCTCGGAATATAGCCATCCCGGCACAGCGACTTGATCATCTCCAGCGGCGAGCGGTGATCGCCCACCTCGAACTGGGCGGTATCGCCGCATGTCCTTCCTTGGCCCTCGCCGCCGTACGTGCTCGTATAGCCGCCGACGCCAGTGCACGAGCCTGCGCTGATCTGGGAGATGCCCAGCTTGATGACCTCGTCGCGGAACTTCGAATCCTCGCGGGTAGACAAGATCATGCCGGCATAAGGCACCGCGAGCCGTAACACAGCCACGATCTTCTTGAACTCATGATCGCTCACCAGATACGGGAAGCTGTTCAGATCTACGCCCTCCGCCGCCCGCAGGCGAGGGACAGAAACCGTGTGAGGCCCGCAGCCATACGTGGCTTCCAGATGCTCGGCATGCATCAACATCGCGATCGTCTCGTATTTGTAATCATACAGCCCGTACAGTACTCCAACGCCAACATCATCGATCCCAGCTTGCATCGCGCGGTCCATCGCCGTCGTGTGCCAGTCGTAGTCGCGTTTTGGCCCTTTGGGGTGCATGCGGCTGTAGGTTGGACGGTGGTACGTCTCCTGGAATAGGATATACGTGCCGATCCCGACGTTCGCCAGCTTGCGATAATCCTCCACCGTCGTCGCGGCGATATTGACATTAACTCGGCGAATACTCCCGTTATCGACTTTCACGGAGTAGATCGTTTCAATACATTCCAGGATGTAATCGATGGGGCAATGCTCCGGATCCTCTCCGGCCTCCAGCGCCAGCCGCTTATGCCCCAGTTGCTGCAGCACTTCGACTTCCCGAATCAACTCCTCCCGGTTTAACCGCCGCCGAACCATGTCTTTATTCGACTGCTTATAGCCGCAATACTCGCAATTATTAACGCAATAGTTGCTGACGTATAAAGGAGCGAACAAGACAATCCGATTCCCGTAAATGCGTTCCTTCACCTCGCGAGCTGCATGGTAGATCTCCTCTAGCAACACATCGTCCTCTACATTTAACAGGACAGCGGCCTCGTCTGCGCGGATGCCTTTGGCAGTCCGGGCACGCTCCAGAATCGCCAGCACCTTCTTACGGTCGCGGGCTAGCCTTGACCCGTAAGCGAGCGCTGACACAATGGTCTCATCCCGGATGAAGTCCGCCGCCTGCCTTTGCTCTGACCTGCTCATCCCCATCCCTCCCTGTAAGATGCCGTAATCACTTCTGAATCCCTTAATAACGGGAGCGCACCAAATAGTGCGTGTGCAAATACTGATGGCTCTTGTGACTGTTCGGCTCCTCCAAAAACTCGCGATAAATCTGCTGGATATACGGGTTCTTATGCGATTTGCGCACCGTAGACGCTTCGTCCTCATCATAAATTGCCTTGGCACGAGCAGCCTTCACGTCGAGAGTATCCCGCAGGCTCGCGCCAACGATCGGCTGCCCGCCGCCGCAGATACAACCGCCCGGACAAGCCATTACTTCGATAAATTCGTATTGGCGCTGACCGGACTGGATCATCGACATCAGCTTGCGGGCATTGCCAAGCCCGTGCACTACCGCCGTGCGGATCACCCGCCCGTCCGGCAGCTCCACCATCGCCTCTTTGATGCCGTCCATTCCGCGCACAGCGGTATATTCCACCGTCTCCAGCTCTTCGCCGGCAATCAGCTCGAACACGGTGCGAAGCGCCGCTTCGGCCACCCCGCCGGTGGCACCGAAGATCACGCCAGCTCCCGAGGCTTCGCCAAACGGGTTGTCGAATGTTTCACCCTTCAGGTTCACAAAATCGATCCCCGCCTCTTTGATCATCCGCGCAAGCTCCCGGGTTGTCAGCACGTAATCGACGTCCGGGAACGACTCGTGAGCCAGCTCCTCGCGCTGCGCCTCGAACTTCTTCGCCGTACACGGCATGATCGACACCACCACGAGGTTCCCCGGATCGATCCCCATCATTTGGGCGAAATAGCTCTTGATCATTGCCCCTTCCATCTCATGCGGCGATTTGCAGCTCGAGAGGTTCCCCCTCATATCCGGAAAGAAATGCTCCACAAATTTCACCCAGCCTGGGCAACAGGAGGTCATCAGCGGCAAGTTCTCCCCGGTGGCCAACCGATGCACGAGCTCGGTGCCCTCCTCCATAATCGTTAAGTCGGCTGCAAAATCGGTATCAAACACCTTATTGAAGCCCAGCCGGCGCAACGCGGCAACCATCTTGCCTGTCACCCGCGTGCCGATCGGCATCCCAAACTCCTCGCCCAAGGCAACGCGTACCGCCGGCGCCGTCTGCACAACAACGAATTTATGCGGATCAGCGATCGCCTGCCATACATCGCCCACATTCTCCCGTTCCTGCAACGCGCCAACCGGACAAGCCATGATGCATTGACCGCAGTTGACGCAGACCGATTCGCCGATCGGCCGCCCCAAAGCCGGCCCAATCACTGTATTGAACCCGCGGTTCATGAACCCGATGGCCCCCACAGTCTGCACCTCGCTGCACACCGAGACGCACCGGCCGCACAGCAAGCATTTGGATGTGTCGCGCACGATCGACGGCGACGAGAAATCAACCGTCGACCGTGCTTGGCCTCCCGCATATCGCACATCACGCACCCCAATCTGATTCGCCACCTCCTGCAGCTCGCAGGTTCCGCTGCGCAGGCAGGTGAGGCATTCCCGATGGTGATCCGACAGAATCAGCTCAACCGTCGTTTTGCGGGCTTTCCGCACCCGCGGTGTATTCGTCCGAATCCGCATGCCGTCCTCGGCCACCAGCGTACACGAAGCGATCAGGCGGGGGCCCGATTCCACCAAGCAGACGCGGCAACTGGACGGATGGTTCATGCCCTGCAGATGACAGAGGGTAGGAATATGAATGCCTAATCCGCGGGCAGCTTGAAGCACCGTCGTTCCCTTCGGCACTTCCGTTTCGATATCGTCAATCCACAATTTCACCGTATCCATGCTCGAACTCTCCCCCTTTCAGCTCTTATAGATCGCTTCAAATTTACAGCTGTCGAAGCAAATTCCGCATTTGATGCACAGCTGCGGATCGATGACATGCGGCTCTTTCATCTCGCCCGAGATCGCTTCCGCCGGACATTTCCGGGCGCAGAGGGTACAGCCGCGGCATTTCTCCTCATCGATCGTGTACGTAATCAGCGAGCGGCACACACCGGCAGGGCACTTCTTATCGACCACATGGGCAAGATATTCCTCGCGAAAATACTTCAGCGTGGACAGCACCGGATTCGGCGCCGTTTGGCCAAGCCCGCACAGCGAAGCCGCCTTAATTTGCTCGGACAGGTCCTCTAACGCCTCCAGATCCTCCATCGTCCCTTTGCCCTCTGTGATTTTCTCCAAAATCTCCAGCAGGCGTTTGGTGCCAATCCGACAAGGCGCGCACTTCCCACACGATTCGTCCCGCGTAAAATCAAGGTAATATCGGGCCACGTCGACCATACACGTCTCTTCGTCCATCACGAGCATACCGCCCGAGCCCATCATCGACCCCAAGCTCAGCAGCGTATCGTAATCGATCGGCCGATCGAGATGCTCGCTCGTTAAGCAACCGCCGGACGGCCCCCCGGTCTGCACCGCCTTAAACGCTTTGCCGCCGGGAATCCCGCCGCCAATTTCGTAAATCACATCGCGCAGCGTAACCCCCATCGGCACCTCTACCAGCCCGGTGTTGACGACTTTGCCGCCCAAGGCGAAGACCTTGGTGCCTTTGCTTTTTTCCGTCCCGATGCTCGCATACCACGAAGCGCCCTCAAGCAGAATGATCGGCACGTTGGCCAGCGTCTCCACATTGTTGATCACCGTTGGCTGCCCCCATAGCCCGCTGACGGCCGGAAACGGCGGTTTTGGATTTGGCATGCCGCGCTTGCCTTCGACGGAGTTCATCAGCGCGGTCTCTTCCCCGCAGACAAACGCCCCGGCTCCCAGACGAACGCTAATGTCAAAAGAAAAGCCGCTTCCAAACAAGTCATCTCCCAGCAACCCATAATCCCGGGCCTGCTTAATCGCCGCCTGCACCCGGCGCACGGCGATCGGATATTCCGCACGTACGTAGATGAAGCCATGATTCGCCCCGATGGCGTAGCCGGCGATCGCCATGCCCTCCAGCACAGAGTGCGGATCGCCTTCCAGAATGGAGCGGTCCATAAATGCGCCCGGGTCGCCTTCATCAGCATTACAAATCATATATTTGGGCTTCGCCCGCTGCTTCGCCGCTGTCTCCCACTTCACCCCAGTCGGAAAACCGCCTCCTCCGCGTCCGCGCAAGCCTGCCGCCTTCACCTCGGCCACGACCTGCGCCGGCTCCATCGTCGTCAGAACCTTATGCAGCGCCTTATATCCATTCATGGCGATATATTCATCAATGTCCTCCGGATCAATCGTCCCGCAGTTCCGCAGCGCAATCCGCTGCTGTTTGTGGAAGAAATCAACCTCATGCAGCGGTTTGATCCGCCCGTCTTTCTCCAACGACTGTGAGTACACAAGGCGATTGACGATTTTGCCCTGAAGCAGATGCTTGTCGACGATCTCTGCCACATCCTTCACCTTCACCCGGTTGTAGAACACCTCCTCCGGGTAAATGATCACGACCGGCCCCAGCTCGCACAGCCCAAAGCAGCCCGTCCGGACGATCTCGATTTTGTCCTGAATCCCTTGGGCAGCCACCGCTTGCTCGAAGGCTTCCGCAATGAACATCGAGTCCGAAGAGGTACAGCCGGTACCGCCGCATATCATAACGGAACGCTCGGCAACGCCTCCGTCGACCGCCTCAACCTTCCCCAGCTTCCGTCGCACCAGGCGGTGAAGCTGCGCCGTTCGAATGCCTTCGAGATCCAACAACGTTTTCATCGTTCCACCATCCCTTCTAATGCGTCTGTACAGGCGTGCGCATTTGCTTCAGTATTTTCGGTATTTCGTTGGGGGCCAGCCGGCCATGCACCTTCTCTCCGATGGTCATGACCGGGGCTAAACCGCAAGCTCCCAGACAACGGGTGGCTTCCAACGTGAATTTTCCGTCGGCCGTTGTCCCTTGAACCGGAACGTTCAACTCCTGACTCAGGCGATCCAGTACGCCTTGTGCGCCCTTAATGTAACAAGCTGTCCCCATGCAGACGCGGATGATATGCTCTCCCTTGGGCTCCAGCGAGAAAAACGAGTAAAACGTCGCCACCCCGTAAATCTCAGCCATCGACATGCCCAGCTCCCGCGATACGATCTGCAGCGCTTCCTCCGGCAGATAGCCGTACATATCCTGAATCTCATGGAGCACCGGAATCAACGCACCCGGCAGCTGGCGGAACTGATTGATGATTTCCTCCACCCGTTGCAGCCGCTCCTCGTCCTTCGCACAACGACAAGTCTCTTCCATCCTCGCTTACTCTCCCTTCATCAAACGAATGCTGACCTTAAAGCAGCGGGCTTTCGTGCTTCAGCTTAAGCCGTTCCCAACGCCGGTTAACCTCTTCCTCAAAGGCATCGAGCAGCTCCTGGTCATGCAGCATGTGCTTCGTTTTGCCCATCAGCTTCAACCATTCCTGCGGTGAGATCCGCTTGTTCTTCGCCTCCGGATTATAAGTGATGTTCGTGACGCCATGCTCGATTTCGTACAGCGGGAAGAAGCAGGAGTCTACCGCCGTTTGCAGGATTTTCGTCCCGAGCTGATCTGCAGACCGCCAGTTGAGCGGGCAGGTACTGAGCACTTTTCCGTAAACCAAACCTTCATGTTGTGCATACCACTGCGCCTTGGCTGCCTTCATAATCAAGTCCTGAGGGAAGGCTTCCGCCCCGGTGAACACGTACGGGATATTGGTCGCCGCCATGATCTGCGGAGTGTCTTTGTGATGGAATGCTTTCCCTTTCTGTGCCTTGCCGACGCCGGACGTGCTGGTCTGATGCCCCAGCGGCGTGGAGTAGGAGAGCTGCGAGCCCGTGTTCATGTATCCTTCATTGTCGTATTCCAAAATAATCATCTTGTGGTTCCGCAGCGCCGAGCCGATCGCCGGCCCCATACCGATGTCCATCCCGCCGTCACCGGTCACCATGACGAAGGTCACGTTATCCGAAACATCGATCTCCCCGCGGCGCTTCCGCTCCCAGAACGCCTCAACGACGCCAGCCACGGTGGCAGCCCCGTTCTGAAACAGGTTGTGGATGAACGTTTGCTTATGCGAAGTATAAGGATAGCCAGCCGTCACAACGTACGAGCAGCCGGTCTGAAACAACGTAACGACATCGCCTTCAATCCCTTTGAAAAACAGCTCCAACGAAGAGATCGCGCTGCAACCCGGACATGCCCCATGGCCCGGCGCCAGCCGCTTCGGCTTCGCTGTCAGACTGCGCAGCGGCGGCACCTTCACCTTCAGCTTGCCGGTCGCCTCATCCGGCGTCACTTGAATCAGCCCGCTGTTAAAGGCATCGCCATGCTGCGGCGTCAAGATCGGTCTGAGTTCGTGCACCGGATCGCCGGGGACCTGCCCGAAATAATCAAACGGTACCGCGGCTTCGCCTCGGTTCATCGCCTCCATAGCCAGGTTGAAGAACGCTTCCGCTTCATCCGGATAGAAGTCTTTGCCGCCCAGACCAAACACGCGGGACAACACAATCGTTTGATTCGCCGGATCCAACTTCAGCGCGGAGCGGATTTCATGCGTCATATTGCCGCCTTTACCGCCGTAGGAATCAGCGCGTTCGCCCACCAGCAGCGCTTTGACGCCCCGCAGCGCGGTGCGGATCTCCTCCGCCGGGAAGGGCCGAATGACGTTGGGCCGAATGAGCCCCGCCTTAACCCCCTGCGCCCGCAGCTTGTCAACGATCATCTTGGCCGTTTCCGCCGCCGAGTTCAGCAGAAATAAAGCGACCTCCGCATCTTCCATTTGATACAGTTCGAGCACCGGGTAGTCACGTCCCGACATCGCCTTAAATTCAGCAGCGATTTGTTGATACACTTCGGCCGCACGCTCCTGAGCCAAGTCCAGCTGGTAGTGGTTATTCAACAGGTCGTCGCCGTTCATATGCGCACCAACCGAAATCGGCTGCGCCGGATCAACGACGTGATCAAATCCAACCGGCGGTGTATCCCCTACGAACGCCCGAACCGTCTTGGCGTCTTTGAAATAACTTAATTTCCGTTTCTGATGGGACGTAAAGAACCCGTCATAGGCAACGATCACTGGCAGCCGAACCTCTGGATGTTCCGACCACTTCAGCGCCATGATGTTCATGTCGTAGGCTGCTTGCGGGGTGCTCGCCGTCAGGATCAACCAGCCGGTGTTCAGCGCAAAATACAAATCGGAGTGGTCACCGCGAATGTCCAGCGGACCGCTGATCGAACGCGTCACCAAGTTCAGCACCATCGGGAACCGCGTTCCGGACTGGACCGGCAGCTGTTCGAGCATGTACATGAACCCGTTGGCGCTGGTCGCATTGAGCACCCGAGCCCCAGCGAGCGCGGCCCCATAACAGATCCCCGCCGAGCCGTGCTCCCCATCCGCCGCAATCAGTTGGATATCATGCAAGCCTTGCGCCTTTTTCTGGTCTAGAATTTGGGCAATCTCCGTGGACGGGGTGATCGGAAAATACCCCATCACATGGTAGTTGATCTGAGCCGCCGCCATAGCTGCCGCCTCATTGCCTGATTCGAAGGCCGTCGTTTGTTCCGCCAGCGTCATTTTTGTGATTTTCTCTTCGGTTATAGACATCGATAAAGTCCTCCTTTAGGCTCTTCTGCGAGTTCCATACACCTTGACCTTGGAAAAAACTCTACTGAAAGACGTGAGCAACGCGCTGGCTGTCGGCATATCCCGGCTCCTCCCGACGCATGCTAAGCGCCCCCGTTGGGCAGATTTCCACGCATTTCAGACAACCTTTGCAATATTGATAGTCGATGCCGCTCAAGAACATTTGCGGACGCCCCTTCTTGTCCTCCCCGGTCTCCCACACGAAACACAGATCAGGACAAACCGAGTCGCAGTTGGCACAATGGATGCAGCTGTCTGGATCCAACTCCGGTACAAACCCCTGCCGGGACCCGCTCAAATCCTTCAGCAGACTATTGCCTTGCGCCCGGATGATGCCGCCCAGAGCCTGCGTCTTATAGCCGAGCAGCGGCTGCGGCCGTTCGAATTGTATCCCTTGTACCCCCTCGGGAGCCGGGATCGTCTGGAAGCGCACCTCATGATACCCCCGGTCGAACGTACGCAGATTGGGCTCCACCAAGTGCGGGTATTTTTTCTGGAATGTATGCTGAATCACTTCGCGCATCGAATCTGGATCCAAAAAATCGCATATCCGGAACAACGCCCCCAGCATCGAGGTGTTCACCTTCGTATGCTCGTCAATGGCAATCCCCATCGCGTCCACCACAGCGAGCGTCCCGTAAGGGAACATCAGGTCGCGCCGAATTTCCTCAAAATCGCGGGTTGAGTTCACCAATACGATTCCGTCCGGCTTCAAGCCGCTTAGGACATTTACCGTTTTGTGCAACGCTTCGTGGAACACGCCGATGACGTGGGGTTCCTCGATTGGACTGTGGTCATGGATCTCCACGTCCGGCTCGCAAAAGCGGATAAAGCTCTTCACCGGGGAGCCCTTCTTCTCCGAACCATAAGACGAGAAGCTTGCTCCATTTAGGCCGAGCCCAAGCACCCCGGATTCCGCCAGCATCTTCCCGGCCAGGTTGGCGCCGAGCCCGCCGATAGATTCCAGCCGAATTTCAAAAAAGCCAAGGTCATTGGTTTTGGTCAATATGCTCATTCGCCATGTCTCCTCTACGTTTTTTGTGAAATAATTCACGAATAATAACGAAATAAAAATGCCTCATCTCTTGACTCAACCGACTTCTGTGCAACGATGACTAAGCATGACGGCGGCTTGCCAGCGCCTTCAGGCTGTCCCCCCTTCCCATATCTACGGAAAAGCCCGCGGCTTCAATCCGGAGCTCAAGGCAATGCCTGCACTGGGCGGATTCATCACCCGTGCAGATTTTGTTGTTGTACAAAGCGTATTTCTTGCGGACGGCAACGGGTGACAGATTGGGCATGACCACATTGGCCCCGGCCTTCAGCGCCAACTCCCTTCCTTCCGGGTGTAACGTACCAAGCGCGGTTGTCGCGGGAATTAAGGCTTCGGGAAGGAACAGGCGGGCCAGCGCGACCATCACCAGCGTATCCTCCAGCGACCCGGCCTTCGCCTGAGCAAGCGGCGTCTTGTCATGGGGAATAAACGGGCCGATGCCAATCATGTCCGGGTTGAGCGTTCGGAGATAGATCAAGTCCTCCGCTAAATCCTCCGCCGTCTGGCCGGGCAACCCGACCATAAAGCCTGCTCCCACTTGATAGCCGATCGATTGCAGTGTCTCCAAACATTGGCGCCGGTGATCAAAGGACATCAAAGGATGCAGTTCCTGGTACAACCTCCGGGAAGCGGTTTCATGACGCATCAAAAAGCGATCCGCCCCCGCTTCATACAGCAATCGGTAGGTGTCCGCCTCCCGCTCGCCGATGGATAAGGTGATGGCTGCATCCGGAAATTCGCCCTTGATGTCTCGAATTAAGGATGCCAGCAGATCGGCTGTATACCAGGGGTCTTCCCCGCTCTGGAGCACAAACGTGCGAAAGCCCAGCTCGTATCCTTCCCGGCAGCACTCGAGAATCTCTTCCGGGCTGAGCCGATAACGCTCCGCCACGCGATTCCCCGCCCGCAGTCCGCAATACAAGCAGTTCCGCCGACAGTAGCTCGAAAATTCAATCAAACCGCGCATATACACCTTGTCCCCGTAAGCCTGCTCCCGCCTTAGACGGGCCAATCGGAAGAGCTCCTTGCGCGTTTCGACATCCATATGCTCCAGTAGATCGACGAGCTCCTCCTTGGAGAGCTCTCCCCGCGCATAGAGCTTGTGCACGAGCTGTTTCATCAGGCAATCATCCTTTGGAAAGACTGGATTATGGACCTTGGTATACCCTATGGCTGTCGTGAAAAATGATGAACGAAATAATTGTGAATATTTTCACTTTGTAAGCGTTTTAAATTTTCTTCGTTGATTGAATCACCCCGGTTTCTTCATAGTGAGCTGCGACCTTAAGCGACGATAGGTCTGTTGTTAAGTGGGATGGTTACAGCGTCTGTTGGTGGCTTGATGATCCGAAGATGGTTAGTTCGATGGTTCGTTCGATGGAAAGTTGCTTGATCGTTAGGTGCGATTGTGATTCGTGGATGTGTGCCGCGTGCGCAGCGTCGATGATTTCGACATGAGGTTGACACAGAGGAGTTTTCTAAGAAGTGTATTTACTATATTACCATGAATTCACAGTTTGACTAGGACTTTTTTTACACTCTTGTGAGGTAAAAAAAAGAGCATGCCCCGAAGAAACGGAGCACGCTCTGAGCGTCACTATGTCAGGACCAGTCCAGACCGGTCTCTTTGGCGATCGGCTCTTCCTTGATTAAGGTATACATCGAAGCAGCTTCTTCCTTACGAGTCGTTTCGACCAGACGTTCGACGCGCACGGTCACCAGCTTCTGGCCGAATTGAACCGTAATTTCGTCGCCCACCTTCACCGTACTGCTCGGTTTGGATTCGCGCCCGTTGATCAGAACTCTGCCTTGTTCGGAGACGTCCTTCGCCACGGTGCGCCGCTTGATCAACCGTGATACCTTCAGGAATTTATCGAGACGCATTATTTTACAGCTTCTTTAAGTTTGTTGCCTGCTTTGAATGCTGGAACAGTGGAAGCTGGGATTTCGATTGTTTTGCCGGTTTGCGGGTTACGGCCCGTACGACCGGAGCGTTTGCGAGTTTCGAACGTACCGAAGCCGATCAGTTGAACTTTGTCACCGCTAGCCAGTGCATCGGTAATTTCACCGAGAAAACCATTCAATACGGATTCAACGTCTTTTTTCGTCAAACCGCTTTTGCTGGAAATGTTGTTGATCAGATCTGTTTTGTTCATTAATAATGCCTCCCAATAATTAAAGAAATAGGTGATACCTTGGCACTATAGGCTTCAGGCCTGCCTTCAAGCCTACCAAGCACCAGATGGTTATCTTTGTAAGAGTATTCTTGCTTGATTTGAAAAATCCTGCACTCTCAGGGAACTTTTTTTGCTTTTTTCGCAAAAAAACTGAAATTTAGTCCTTTTCTCCCATCATTCCCGTTCTTTCGACTTAGCTTCGTCCCATAATTTGTCCATTTCAGCTAATGTGCTGTCGCCAGGTGTTTTGCCCAGATCACGAAGCCGATCCTCCACATAATGGAACCGCTCCGTGAATTTGCGGATCGTCCGCGAGAGGGCTTGCTCCGGATCCACCCCGATATAGCGAGCCACATTCACCACCGAGAACAATACGTCGCCCAATTCCATCTCCTGCGCCTCGGCATCTTGCTTCTGCGCGACGGCTTCCCTCAGCTCGCGGATCTCTTCCTCCAGCTTGGACCATACCCCGTCGATGTCCTCCCAGTCGAATCCGGCCTTGGCCGCCTTCTTCTGAAGCTTGTACGCCTTCATCAAAGCCGGCAAATCGCGCGGCACCCCGCTGATGACTGATTGGCGCTCCGGCTGGAGGCCTTTGCGTTTCTTCTCTTCGGCCTTCATCGCTTCCCAGTTGTTAAGCGCGGCTTCAGCATCCTCGGCACTCAAATTCCCGAAGACATGCGGATGACGGTAAATGAGCTTCTCATTTAGCTCCTGGATGACGTCATACACCGTAAAAGTGCCCGTCTCCTCCTCCATCTGAGAGTGGAGCATAATTTGCAGCAGCAGATCGCCAAGTTCCTCGCGCATGTGGTCGGGATCGTCGTCGTCGATCGTCTCCAGCACCTCGTAGGTTTCTTCGATGAGATTTTTGCGGATCGATTCATGCGTCTGCTCGCGATCCCATGGGCATCCGCCCGGGCTGCGCAATATCGACACGATCTCATGAAGCCGCTGGAAGCTGCGGTTACGCAGCGTATCGTCCTCGCTGGCTGGGACATAGACCAGGGACAGGTTCCCGTAACCCGTAATCCGATCCAGCTCAAACAGCGGAACGCGCTCGATCCGCTCTTGGCCCGCTACCCCAAGGGCATGTCCCACAACGACCGGATAATCGTCAGGCAGCAGCTCCATCAGCCCCAGCTTGACTTCTGAAGCGGTGATCTGGTCATAGACTTGTCCAATTAGCGTATGCCGTCTTGGGTCAATCGCTTCCCCTCGAACCTCCGAGGCGTCTACCAGGAGGAATCCTTCGATCGGATCAAAGCCCAGGCGAACAAACGCTTCGTCCAGAAAGCTCTCCCCGCCAATGATATCGAGCGAGATTCCCTGCTCCGGACAGCGCTCCCGCAACAGCTTCACCGTCGCTTCGGCCACCTGGGGATGCCCGGGAACGGCGTACACGATATGCTCTCCCTCCTGACCTGCTTTGGCCCGCGCCAACAGTCTGGAGGCAATCTCCTCATAAACGGAAGGAAAATCGTCCTTCGCTTCGTACACCTCGTCAAACGAAGTAAAATGAACGCCCGTCTCCTCCAGCCAATCCACCACCGGATGGTCCTTCGTCCGGACGTAACGTTCTCCCGCCTCCTGCAGCCGCTTCAGGCTGCCTAAGGTCAGCCGGTCGGGATCTCCCGAGCCGAGGCCGACTACCGTAATGGTTGCGCTCATGTTATGCCTTTCACTCCCTGTCCGTTCAGCATGTTATTACTATACCATTGCTGGCGGTCAAACTGAAATTTTCTGCGTCACATCCGCAAAGTTCAACTTCGTACGGCCCTTACGCCAAGGCGAAGCGCTATGGCAGCAGCCTCAGCTTCCGAAGCAGCGTCAGCAGCTTCGGGCCGACCCGCGGCAGGGCGCTCAGCTCTGCCGCGCTCAGCAGCCGGGTGCGCAGCACGGCTGCAACGAACACCGCTGCGCCAAGCAGCACGCCGAGCAGGCTCACCGCCGCAGCTACCCCGCGGCCCATAGGCAGCTCGGCGGCGGCGAGGCGCAG
>NZ_BILV01000040.1 GCF_004000745.1 Paenibacillus barengoltzii NBRC 101215 | reverse complement strand
AGTTTGGCAACAAGGGGTTATACCCCAAGAGCAAACCACCCGTTGGACGGGTGGTTATGATTTGCTTGGATATGCCTTGAGCTCACATGCTGCAAGGGGTAGTAGTCAGAGGAGGGAACCAGCATTAAAGTTCTGTTTATCGGAGATATCGTCGGAAATACGGGGCGCAAAGCGCTAAAGGCCACGCTGCCTCATTTAAAATCGAAATATAACCCGCATATCATCATTGCGAACGGCGAAAACGCTGCGGCAGGCCGGGGCATTAACGCCAACATCGCCAAAGAGTTTTTCGATCAAGGCATTCACGGCTTAACGATGGGGAACCACACGTGGGACAATAAAGAAATCTTCGACTTCATCGATCAAGAGCCGCGAATGGTCCGGCCGGCTAACTACCCGCCGGGTACGCCCGGATTAGGGTACACTGTGATTAAGGCAAATGGGAAAGAGCTGGCCGTGGTCAATTTGATGGGCCGCACTTTTTTGCCGCCGCTTGATGACCCGTTCCGGGTTGCGGATGAAATCATCGGTCAACTATCCAAGAAGCACAAGTGTATTCTGGTCGACTTCCATGCCGAGGCCACTTCGGAAAAAATCGCCATGGGTTGGTATCTTGACGGTCGCGCTTCGATCGTTGTGGGGACGCACACTCATGTGCAAAGTAACGACGACACGATCCTGCCGCAAGGGACGGCTTACTTGACCGATGCCGGTATGGTTGGCTCACGTGAAGGCATCCTGGGCATGGAACGGACGGCCGTGCTGCGCAAGTTCACCACACAGCTTCCGGTTCGGTTCCAAGTCTGCGAAGGGAAATGGCATTTCCACGCGGTCATTGTCGATATAGATGAATCTACGGGCAAAGCCCAGAAGATTCAAAAAATTCGTTTGCTGGAAGACGAGTGGATTATGGACTAGTTCATCGCCAAGAAGTCCGATAAATCAAGTCCTCTCGAAACTTTCTCCTCGGGGAAAAAGAAGGAATATCCCAGATTCTCACGAATATCTTCTAAGTAGTGGAATCCAACGAATATTCCCAGGGAGGTACTAACCATGGAAGTATTAAAGGTTTCAGCAAAATCCAACCCCAACTCCGTTGCCGGTGCGTTGGCTGGCGTCCTAAGAGAACGTGGCGCTGCTGAACTTCAGGCCATTGGGGCGGGTGCTCTTAACCAAGCCATCAAAGCCGTTGCGATCGCCCGGGGATTCGTCGCGCCAAGCGGTGTGGACTTGATTTGCATTCCTGCTTTTACCGACATCGTCATCGATGGTGAGGATCGGACCGCGATTAAACTGATCGTAGAACCGAGATAAGTTTTGGATAGAATGATGCCTGTTTACGTTTCGTAGACAGGCTTTTTTGTTTGTTTTGAGCTAAAATGTTCGTAACGAGGAGGATTATTATGAACCTGCCCATTATCGATTTTCATTGTGATGCTTTGAGTAAATTGCAGTTAGACCCGAAGCTGGATTTTGCCCATGACCGCCGGTTGGACGTCAATCTTCGCCGATTGGAGGAAGGCGGAGTGAAGCTGCAGACGTTCGCCATATTTCTATCCAGTGAGTTAGGGCCAGCGAAAATGGAACATATTCTTGAACAGATCGATTTGTTTCGTGAACGGGTTCTCCCGCTGGGTGTGCTCCCTGTACAAACTGCTGAAGACTTGAATACCCTGGAGCAAGGAGGGGGAATTGGTGGGCTATTGTCGCTGGAAGGAGCGGACGGGCTTGAGGGAAACCTGCAATATGTCCGTGTATGTTATGAGAAGGGTGTGCGGTTACTCGGGTTGACATGGAACTATGCCAACTGGGCTGCGGACGGGGTGATGGAGCCGAGAAACGGCGGGTTTACTCCGGCTGGGTTAGAGCTGGTGAAGTTGTGCCATGAGCTCGGCATCATTTTGGATGTCTCGCATTTGTCGGTCAAAGGATTTTGGGAGCTTCAAGAGCTGGCGGAGGCCGCGGGCAAGCCGTTTATCGCTTCCCATTCTAACGCCTATCAGATTTGCCCCCATCCACGAAACCTCCGTGACGACCAGATCCAGGCGATTATTAAGCTCGGCGGGCGAATTGGAGTGACCTTTGTGCCTTGGTTCGTCAAAGAGGGGAAACATGCAACCACCAAAGATTTGCTGCCGCATATCGAACGGATCTGTTCATTGGGCGGAGCGAAGCACCTGATGTTCGGATCCGACTTTGACGGGATCGACACCCATTTGACCGATTTCCGGCATACGGGTCAGTACGCAAATTGGCAGGAGACTTTGCTGAAATATTACCCGGAAGAGCTTGTTCGCGGATGGTTGTACGACAATGCAGCCGCATTCCTGCGCGCTTGGTTGCCTTCTCACAAGTAAGCGCTTTAATTCATCCAATTGTGAGAACGAATTGATCGAAAACTACTATATGAAAAAAGGCTAGAAAACGCTTGCTTTTTGCCAAGTGTAGACATAAAATTGACATGACTCTGAAACAGAATGTTCACAAACAATTGGCCGGAATGTGACCTCTTGCACGTTAACATTCTACACTTTTATTATTCTCTATTTTTCCATTGCGATACGATTAAAGGGGTGGGCGATCTTGATTAGTCAATTGTCTTGGAAGATCGGTGGACAGCAGGGAGAGGGCGTTGAAAGTACAGACCGGATTTTTTCGACGGCTTTGAACCGGCTGGGATATTATTTGTACGGGTATCGGCATTTCTCCTCCCGTATCAAAGGCGGTCATACGAATAACAAAATCCGGATCAGTACCAAGCCAATTCGTGCGATTTCCGACGACTTGGACATTTTAGTCGCTTTTGACCAAGAAAGTATCGATTTGAATGCACATGAATTGCGCAGCGGCGGGGTTATTGTAGCGGACGCTAAGTTTAACCCGACCGTACCGGAGGGCGTGGATGCCCGTTTGTTCCCGGTGCCGATTACGAGCATTGCCGAGGAGCTTGGAACTTCGCTGATGAAGAACATGGTTGCTTCCGGTGCCTCATGGGCGCTGCTCGGTCTTCCGCTTGAAGTCTTTAACAAAGCGGTGGAAGAGGAGTTCGGCCGCAAAGGACCTGCGATTGTTGAGAAAAATATCGAAGCAGTGAAACGGGGCGCGGATTTCGTGCTTGAGCTTGCCGGAGGACCTCTGGAAGAGTTCAAACTCGAGCCGGCGGATGGCAAGCAGAAGCTGTTTATGATCGGCAACGAAGCGATTGGCCTGGGGGCTGTTGCGGCAGGTTGCCGGATCATGAGTGCTTACCCGATTACCCCTGCTTCTGAAATTATGGAATATTTAATCAAAAAATTGCCGAAATTTGGCGGTACAGTGATTCAGACCGAAGATGAGATTGCAGCGATTACGATGGCGATTGGTTCGAGTTATGCAGGCGTTCGTACGATGACTGCATCGGCGGGACCTGGCTTGTCCCTCATGATGGAAGCGATCGGACTGGCTGGCATGACCGAAACGCCAGTCGTAATCATTGATACACAACGCGGCGGTCCAAGTACAGGCCTGCCGACGAAGCAGGAGCAAAGTGATATCAACGCGCTCATCTACGGTACGCATGGGGAAATTCCGAAGATCGTGATTGCGCCTAGTTCGATTGAAGAGTGCTTCTACGATACGGTAGAGGCGTTCAACCTGGCTGACAAATATCAGGTGCCTGTTATCGTGGTGACGGACCTGCAATTATCCCTCGGGAAGCAGTCCTGCGAAATGCTCGATTTCAACAAAGTTATGATCGATCGCGGTTACCTGGTGAAGGATATTCCAGATCGTGAAGATTCAAGCATGTTCAACCGCTACGCCTTTACGGAAAACGGGATCTCCCCGCGGGTGCTGCCAGGTGAGAAGAACGGCATTCACCATGTGACTGGGGTGGAACACGATGAATCCGGTCGTCCGTCGGAAAGTCCGGTGAACCGGAAGAAAATGATGGATAAGCGTTTGCGGAAGCTGGCCAATCTGGAGGTCACGAATCCGATTCACCTTCAAGCCCCGCATGCTGAACCAGATCTGCTGATCATCGGCATGGGCTCTACGGGTGGCACGATTGATCAAGCTCGCATCCGCCTGTCGGAGGACGGCTTGAAGACGAACCACATGACGGTGCGCTTGCTGCATCCGTTCCCAACGGAGCAAGTGTTGCCGCAAATCGAGAAGGCGAAGAAAGTCGTTGTTCTGGAGAACAACGCAACGGGCCAATTGGCTAACCTGATTAAACAAAACGTAGGTTACCACGACAAAATCGTGAATGTCCTGAAATATAACGGCAATCCGTTCCTTCCTTCGGAAGTCTACGAAGAGTGCAAGAAGGCAGCCGGGAAGAAAGCGCAGGAGGAGTTGGTGAAAAATGGCAACGTTTAAAGATTTCCGTAACAACGTTAAACCTAACTGGTGTCCGGGATGCGGCGATTTCTCCATTCAAGCCGCAATCCAACGCGCTGCAGCGAATGTAGGGCTTGAACCTGAGCAACTCGCTGTGATTTCCGGGATTGGTTGCTCCGGTCGGATCTCCGGATATATCAACGCTTACGGATTGCACGGGATTCACGGCCGTGCGCTGCCAATCGCCCAAGGCGTGAAGTTGGCCAACCGCGACTTGACCGTCATCGCTTCCGGCGGCGACGGCGATGGCTTTGCGATCGGGATGGGACACACAGTACATGCCATTCGCCGGAACATCAACATCACCTACATTGTCATGGACAACCAAATCTATGGGTTGACCAAGGGGCAAACCTCTCCGCGCAGCGGTGAAGGCTTTAAGACGAAGAGTACGCCGGAAGGCTCGGTAGAATCGACTTTGTCGCCGCTCGAAATCGCTTTGGCTTCGGGTGCCACTTTCGTAGCGCAATCGTTCTCCAGTGATTTGAAGCAGCTGACTTCCTTGATCGAGCAAGGCATCCAGCACGAAGGCTTCTCCTTGATCAACGTATTCAGTCCATGCGTTACCTTTAACAAGGTAAATACGTACGACTGGTTTAAAGAGAACATCATCAATCTTGAGACCGTTCCGGATTATGATCCAAGCAACCGGGCGATGGCCATGGCGAAGCTGATGGAGACGAACGGCATGATTACCGGATTGATCTATCAGAACAAAGAGAAGAAATGCTACGAAGATCTGGTTCACGGCTTTAAGAAAGAACCGCTGGTTCATCAATCGCTGGCGCTTTCTGAAAGCGAGTTTGACAATCTTGTAGCAGAATTCAAATAATCAGGTAAAAGGTGTCCATTTCTGGTGGACGCCTTTTTCTTTTTTTCTCCATTAGGTGTATAATGAGTAGCGATGTGAATCGTCATCGATATAGAGAATATACGAGGAGTGTTTGTAGACATGAGCAAAACTGTACCTGTCGGCGTATCCGCGCGTCATATCCATTTGACGCAGGAGCACATTGAGATTTTGTTTGGACAAGGCTATCAACTGACGGAATTCAAACCGCTGTCCCAACCGGGACAATTTGCTGCGAATGAACAAGTGGCAGTCATCGGACCAAAAGGACAGTTCGATAAAGTTCGTATTTTGGGTCCAGCTCGTCCGGCATCCCAGTTGGAAATTTCCCGTACAGATTCGTTTGCATTAGGGGTTAAAGCTCCGGTGCGCGAATCGGGTAACATTGAAGGTACGCCTGGCATCAAGGTGAAAGGTCCTGCCGGGGAAATCGAATTGGAGCAAGGCGTTATCGTTGCTGCGCGCCACATTCATTTCCATACTTCCGATGCGGAGAAATGGGGCATCAAAGACAAGCAGCTGCTGAAAGTTCGCTTGAGTGGAGAACGCGGCTTGGTGCTGGAGAACGTCATTGCACGCGTATCTGACAACTTTGCCCTCGATATGCATATCGATACGGACGAAGCGAACGCGGCTGGTGCGAAGACAGGCGACACGGCAGAGATCATCGACTAATTGGTGACAGTTGAAAAAAATAAAGGGCTTGCCCAACGGCTGTGAATGCCGGGGCGAGCCCTTTTTGGTATATTCAGCTTTAAGCTTCGATGGATACCGCGTGGGCGATGCAGGGGATGCTCTCGCCTTGCTGGTAGGAGAGCGGAGAGAGCAACGCCCCGGTGGCCACGACGAGGATTCGTTTTAATTCCCCGCGTTTCATCCGGTTCAGCAGATGGCCGTAAGTGACGACGGCGGAGCAGGCGCAGCCGCTGGCGCCGGCTTGGACCTGTTGCTTCTCGTAGTCGTAAATCATCATCCCGCAATCCATATAGGTCGTCTGCTTGATGGGGAAGTTGTGCCGGACGAACAGATCGTTCGCGATGGCATAGCCGACTTTGGACAAGTCCCCCGTGACGATCAGGTCATAGTAAGATGGCTCGATCTCCAGGTCCCGGAAGTGAGCCTGGATCGTATCGACAGCGGCCGGTGCCATTGCAGCGCCCATATTAAATGGGTCGGTGATGCCCATGTCGATGACTTTGCCCATCGTAGCTGACGTTACCGAAGGCCCCTCTCCTTCAGGGGATAAAACGACGGAGCCCGAGCCAGTGACCGTGAACTGCGCGGTGGGCGGCTTCTGTGACCCGTATTCGGTCGGGTAGCGGAATTGCTTCTCCACACTGGCGTTATGACTGCACGTTCCAGCTACGGCATATTTCGCGCCTCCGGAATTGACGACATAGGCGGCCATCGCCAGCGTCTGCATCGAGGTTGAGCAGGCGCCAAACATGCCGATATACGGAATGCTTAACGTCCGTGCGGCGAAGCTGTTGCTGATGATCTGATTCATCAGATCGCCGCCGAAGTAGAATTGAATCTGTTCCTTCGTTAACCCGGCATGTCTGATCGCTAACTGCGCTGATTCTTCGAGCAGTGTCTTTTCGGCTTTCTCCCAGCTGTCTTGACCAATATAGAGGTCGGCATGGATCACATCAAAATCTTCAGCGAGCGGTCCTTGGCCTTCAAATGGCCCCACCACAGTAGCGCTGCTAATGATTTTAGGTTTATTTTCAAATACCCAGCTTTGATGGCCTTTCAGCATTTAGTGCCCACCTCCGGTATACCCTGGGATAAACACCGCGTATATCAAGCCGATGATAAAAGCAGCCACCGTACCAAACACGATGACGGAACCGGCTAATTGAAACATGCCTGCAGCTACGCCCAGCACCAGACCTTCCGGGCGATGCTCAATCGCCGTCGATGCCATCGAGTTGGCAAATCCCGTGACAGGAACAGCGGTACCTGCTCCGGCCCACTGAGCGATTTTGTCATAGACACCAAAGCTCGTGAGCAGCACGGACAAGATGACGAGAATGGCGACGGTCGGATTGGCGGCCTCTCTTTCGCTCATATGGGCAAAATGGATAAAGGCCTGTCGGATACATTCTCCAATCAGGCATATCAATCCGCCGACCAAAAAGGCTCTCAGACAATTGACAGCCACCGGGCGCTTTGGCTCATGGGCATGTGCCAGCCGTTGATACTGCTGCTGCGTAGGAGTCAATTGCTTGTTTTTTTTCTTGGCCATGCTCCCATCCTCCTATTGAATTAATAACGGTTTGACTTGATCGATAACCTTCTGCAGCTTCTCCGAACAATCGCCATACAGCTTCTTGGCCTCTTCCTCGTCTGTCGAGAGCGCGAACATCTCGAGATCGGCTTCGCACTTTTTCAATTGGGCTAGCAGGACGGGTTTGACTTGAGGCTGCGGAACAGTGATCTGGTCGTCGTACAAATCGACGTAAAGCTGGCCGTAGGCATCAACCTGTCCTAAATTGACGTTATCCAGAGAAACGCCCAGCTTCTCTAGCTCGGTGTTCAGCCACTTCCGATTGAGTCCCAGTGTAGCGAGCGGTTCGTCCATAATTTTTCCGTCGATAATGACGGTTTGCGGTTCAGGCTGAGGAGCTACTTTGATCCCTAAGTGAGCCGGCGTAATTGGCTGATATTCGCTCTTCAACATCGCGTTGATTTGACCATCGGGCTCCATGACGGCAAACTCGACTTCCGCGACTTTGAAGATGCTCTTCTTCCGCAGCTGTTCCATGAGTTCCTCGTTGGTCAGCTTTTCCTTCTTCAGATTTTCCTCCAGAATTTTGCCATCCTTGATCAACACCGTACTGCTGCTGTCGATCATGTCTCGGGCTTTCTTGCTTTTGAGCTGTAAAAACTCAATGCCAAGCGAGACGAGAAACCAGACGGTAACGGCAATGATGCCGAGATACCAGTCGGTGTTAATATCTAGGGAGATGTAGGCGGTAATGCTCCCAATCGTAATCCCGGTGATGTATTCAAAGAAGGAAAGCTGGGAAATCTGCCTTTTTCCGAGCAGCCGGGTGAGCACAAATAAGATGACAACAGCCACCAACGTTCGGACGATAACTTCCAACCACAACGGCATGAGCAATGCTCCTTTCGTAGACAATCCAAGGCGATATATCCCAATTATGCGCGGGGATACGTAAATTTACTAAGACAATATGTGGAAGCTTAGTTGGGCGTATGAATCCGTTTTGCGCAGGTGAAATTAGGCATTGTGCATAAGCAATATAAACAAAGTAAAGGTGGTGAAATTGTGACAGTAGCCTCTCAAGTCAAAACAACCTTAGCTTCGTTAAAAAGCGCGCAAGCGAGCCTGGAGCAATTCGCATTAAGCACGCAAAACCAACAAGCTAAAGATCTGTTTATGCAATGTGCCCAACAAACGCAACAAATCGTAACGCAAGTAGAAAGCCGCGTAGCACAGCTGGAAAGCGAAGAACCTCAATACAAGGGATTCTAACTGTGATGATTATTCCACAAGGACCCGTTCATTCGAACGGGTCTATTTGCGTTTCTAGGGAGACGGCGTTTATCTGGATATCGAAGCCTGGCCATGTTATAATTTAGTGTAATGCATTTTTAAGAATGATAACGATGCCCATATGGAACGAAGATAGATCAGGTAAAGGAGTGAACGGGCACATGGCTAAGGAAACGAAAGATTACGCCAAATACTTTGACTTCTCGGACGCCCGGGTCATTTCGGAGGATGAACGAGGGAAGAAGATCCGAATCCGTGGCCGGGATATTCAAATTTTGTCTGAGCCGAACCAACGCAAAGAGAAGCAACGCGGGAAAGAAGACGTCAAGGTGCTGTACGAGAATGCCGTTCCGGAAGATCTGAAGGGAATTGGCGTTGGCAAGCATTATATCGTCTATACGTTTGGCTGCCAGATGAACGAGCATGACACCGAAACGATCAAAGGTTTGCTGGAGCAGATGGGCTACCGTGCGACCGAGGATCGTAAAGTGGCAGACATTATTTTGCTGAACACCTGTGCAATTCGGGAGAACGCAGAGGACAAGGTGTTTGGTGAATTGGGTCACCTGAAGACTCTTAAGACAGAGAAGCCGGATTTGCTGCTGGGCGTTTGCGGTTGTATGTCGCAAGAGGAAGGTGTTGTGAAGCGCATCCTGCAGAAGCACAGTTTTGTGGATATGATCTTCGGGACACACAACATTCACCGTTTGCCATACCTCATTCAAGAAGCGCTGTTCAGCAAAGAGATGGTCGTTGAGGTTTGGTCCAAGGAAGGCGACATTATCGAGAACCTGCCGAAGAAGCGCGAAGGTATGCGGGCATGGGTGAACATCATGTACGGATGCGACAAGTTCTGTACGTATTGCATCGTACCGTTTACGCGAGGCAAGGAACGCAGCCGCCGTCCAGAGGACGTCATTGCCGAAGTACGTGAGCTGGCGCGTCAAGGCTATAAAGAGATCACGCTGCTGGGCCAAAACGTCAATGCCTACGGCAAGGATTTTACCGACATCAACTATACGTTCGCGAATCTAATGGACGATATCCGTCAAATCGATATTCCGCGCGTTCGGTTTACGACCTCGCATCCACGCGATTTTGACGATGCGCTGATCGATGTTCTGGCCAAAGGCGGAAACTTGGTGGAGCACATTCATCTGCCGGTTCAATCGGGCAGCAGCGCAGTGTTGAAGAAGATGAGCCGCAAGTATACGCGCGAGCATTACCTTGAATTGGTGCGCAAAATCAAGGCGAAAATCCCAAACGTTGTCCTCACCACGGACATTATCGTTGGATTCCCGGGTGAAACTGAGGAACAGTTTGAGGAAACTTTATCCCTCGTGCGCGAGGTGGGGTACGATTCGGCGTATACCTTTATCTACTCGCCGCGGGAAGGTACGCCGGCTGCCGTGATGGAAGATACTGTCCCGATGGAAGTGAAGAAAGCGCGGCTTATGAAGTTAAACGATACCCTCAACGAATTTAGCCGCAACAGTAACGAAGCGCTGCGTGGACAGATCGTTGAAGTGCTGGTCGAAGGCGAAAGTAAGAACAACGCCCATATGTTATCCGGACGTACACGCACCAACAAGCTTGTCCATTTTGAGGGCAGCACGGAATTGATCGGAACGTTTGTCCAGGTGGAGATTACCGATCCGATGACTTGGTACATCAAAGGTAAGCTCGTAGAGCAAACCGCCAAATTGGCGTAATGCAGGGGAGGTTATTGACAATGGAACAGCACAAAGATCATACCGATTGCGGAATTCCGAAGTACGATTCGCGGGACCTGGTCATCCGCGAGGACATTATGAAGAAGGCGAAAGAACTGGCTGAACTGATCGGTACCAGTGAAGAGGTTCAGCAATTTCAGAAGGCCGAGAAGCTGATCCAGAAGCATGAACGTGTACAGACTCTGATCAGTGCCATTAAGAAGAAACAGAAGGAAATCGTCGCATTTGAAACGTTCCAGAATCAGGCTATGGTGCAGAAGATCGAACGTGAAATCGAGGAGCTGCAGGATGAACTCGACCAGATTCCGCTTGTGACGGAGTTCCAGCAGAGCCAAAGCGATATCAATTATCTGCTCCAGCTCGTCGTTTCCGTCATCCGCGATACGGTAGCCAGCAAAGTGAACGTCGAGTCGGGCAGTGAGCCGGCTGTTTCATCCGGATACGGAGAGTAAGCGAGGCAGTTGTGCGGAGGCAACCCCTCCGCTTTTTTTCATCTTGTCTATTATGAGTGAAGCAACGTTTCAAAGGAATATTATAATATAAAGAGAAGCAAGGATAGGGGGGACACCGAGATGGATGAATGGAGCGAAGAAGTACTGCGGCGGGATGAGCAATCGTTCTGGGGGTTACTCGGATTGCGTCTGATTTCTGCCGACAAATCCCTGGTGAAGCTGGGGCTTACAGCGGGGGCATCCCATCTCAATTCCATGGGCATCGTCCATGGGGGCGTGCTGTCGTCCATGATGGATCAAGCGATGGGCACGTTGGTAGCAACGATTAAAGGGAAGCTTGGAGTCACAACTCATTTGAATGTTAATTTTCTAAGCCCTATGCGTACAGGGGAGCTGGTGGTGTCGGCGATGCCAATCCATGAGACCCATCGGACGCTAACGCTCCGCTCTGAGGTTCGTAACGAAGAAGGTACCCTCGGATGTATATCGACGGCAACGTTCCGCTTACCGAAGTGAGCAGGGGGCCGTCTTCCAGTTTAGATCGCTTGAATTCGTAAGTGCCGGACATCCAACGGCCGGCGTTATCCTAGACGATGTGGTGATACATGATGAACGAAGAACAAAAGCAGGTAGTTAATGAGGTTAAAAAATATCGCACGCCGGACGGAATCCCGGCCGACATCGTCATGTTTACGTTGACGAGGCAGGAACGAAAAGCATCGACCAAATCGCTGCCGCGCTTCGATCTGAAGGTCATGCTGATCCGTCGGCGGAGCTGGCCGTTCGCCGGAGCCTGGGCGTTGCCGGGCGGTTTCTCGCAGGAAGATGAATCGCTGTATGAAACCGCGCGCCGTGAACTGAAGGAAGAAACCGGCGTCGACGGCTCACATCTTGAATATTTGGGGGTCTACAGCAAGCCGGGGCGGGACCCGCGCGGCTGGATTATCTCCCACGCTTTTTTCGCGTTAGTAGAGGAATGGGTGCTGGAGAAACGGCAATCGGCGGATGATGCCCAAGAGGTTGGTCTGTTTACCGTTCGAGAAGCCTTAGAGGATCTGCAGCTCGCTTTCGACCACCGCGAGATTTTGCAAGACGCTTATAAACGGATTCAGCAGCAGATGCTGCATACGACGATTGCGAAGCAATTTTTGCCGCCGCATTTCACTCTCGGCGAATTGTATCAGGTGATTCAAACGGTCGTTCCAGACTTTGAAGAGCTGAATTTTATCCGCAAAATTACATCGACGCGCAGTCGTCAGGGGATACTGGAAGAAGTGCGTGACGAGAATGGCAAGCCGATGTTGTCTAACCAATATTCGCAACGGCCGGCTCAATTGTACCGGTTTACTGGTTACACCCCGCGGCTTTCGATTTACACTTAAGATATTTTACATAATGAAATATTAGTTGCGGCAAATGGAATGTGTGAAGGGAGAGTGAAATCATGAAAGCTCTGATCGTCATCGATTATACGAAGGATTTCGTGGACGGTAACCTTCCGGTGGGCCAGCCGGCCATCGATATTGAACCGGCGATTTGCCGGATAACGGAATCCTTTGTGAAGCAAGGGGATTTTGTCGTGATGGCCGTAGATCTGCACGAGCGGGAAGACCACCTGCATCCGGAAACGAAGCTGTTTCCTCCCCACAATCTGAGGGATACGGAAGGCCGTGCGTTGTACGGGCGGTTGTCTGAGGTGTATGCGAAGAACCAGGACCGCATCTATTGGATGGATAAGACGAGATACAGCGCGTTTTGTGGAACGGACCTGGAGCTGAAGCTCCGGGAACGCGGTATTACGGAGGTGCATCTGATCGGCGTGTGCACGGATATTTGCGTGCTGCATACGGCGGTGGATGCTTATAACAAGGGATTTGCAATTACAGTATACGAAGATGCGGTAGCCAGCTTTAACCCGGAGGGACATACCTGGGCGCTGGGGCATTTCCGCACCAGTTTAGGAGCAAACGTAACGAACAGCCAGAGAGGATGAACAGGCGATGCCAACCACGGGTTTAGCACTGCATACCGATAAATATCAGATCAACATGATCTATGCGCATTGGATGAACGGAACGCATTTGCGGAGGACCGTATTTGAGGCCTACTTCCGCAAGCTGCCGTTTGGCAACGGGTATGCGGTGTTTGCAGGCTTGGAGCGGATCGTGGACTATATCCGGCAGCTGCGGTTTACGGAAGAGGATTTAGCGTATTTGGACAAACAAGAAGAGAACTATAAGCCGGAATTTCTGGAATTGCTGCGTAACTTTGAATTTAAAGGCACGCTGCTGTCGATGGCCGAAGGGGCGCTTTGCTTCCCGAACGAGCCGTTGATCCGCGTTGAAGGCACCATAATGGAGACGCAGCTGATTGAGACGGCATTGCTGAACTTTATGAACTTCCAGACCTTAATTGCCACCAAAGCCTCACGAGTGAAACGAGTTGCCGAGAACGACGTGTTGCTGGAATTTGGCACCCGCCGGGCACAAGAGGCAGATGCGGCGATCTGGGGGGCCCGGGCGGCGTATCTGGCAGGTTTTGATGGGACATCCAACTTGCTCGCTGGGGAGATTTTTGGCATTCCGACCCGAGGAACACATGCCCACTCATGGGTGCAAATCTTCGATTCGGAGCAGGAAGCGTTCGAGTTGTATGCCAAAGCGTTGCCGGATCAGGTTTCACTGCTCGTCGATACGTATGACACGCTCAAAAGCGGGGTCCCGCATGCAATCCGTACTGGGAAAATGCTGGAAACCGTCGGCAAGCGACTCGCCAGCATCCGTTTGGACAGCGGCGATCTAGCGTATTTGTCGATTCAAGCCCGTAAAATGCTGGATGACGCCGGCTTACCTTATGTCAAAATCGTCGCGTCCAACGACTTGGACGAGAATACGATCTTTAACCTGAAGGCACAAGGGGCGAAGATCGATATTTGGGGCGTAGGGACTCAGTTGATTACAGCAGCGGACCAACCGGCTCTCGGAGGAGTCTATAAGCTGGTGGAACGGGAGAAGGACGGTCAAATGGTGCCTGCGATCAAGATTTCCGGCAATCCCGAGAAGGTCACGAACCCCGGCAAAAAAGACGTATTGCGCATTGTCAGCAAAGAAAGCGGCAAAGCAATTGCGGATTACATCTGTTTTCCGCATGAACATCAAGCACGGACGGGCGGCAAGCTCCGCTTGTTTGATCCGGTTCACCCCTACATCAAGAAGTCGGTCAAAAACTATGAAGCAGTGCCCATGCTGCAGCCGATTTTCGTGGAAGGCGAGCTCGTATACAAGCTGCCAACGTTGGATGAGATTCGTGAGTATCACCGCGAGCAGTTAAACTTATTTTGGCCGGAATACCTGCGTAAGCTGAACCCGGAAATTTACCGCATCAGTTTAAGCCAGGAAGCCTGGGAGTTAAAACAAAAGATGATCGAGGAATATATGGGGCAGCAAGAGGATTAACCAGTTCTAGCCTCTCTGAAGACAGAAAGATCGCTTCTCGCCAAATCGGCGATGAAGCGATCTTTATTTTTATAGTTCGGGAAATGATTATTTCTCGGGAAAGCGCAAAAAGCGCTATAAATCGGCGGATCGAACGCTGAATTCGACAAGTTAACGACACGAATCATATTTCGCAAAATAATGATCAAACAGAATATCGATTTGCCGCTCAACGATTTCTTTGCTCGGACGGTTCTCCATTTGCTTAATCTGCTTGGCTAAGACGAGCGGGAAGAGGACGGCTGCATTGATCTGCATCATCATAATAAAGAGGATATCCGAATTGGACTCACCGGTAATTTCCTCCAACACGGAGGTGATTTTACTGAATCCCGTCGTCTTCATAAAATCGGTGAAGTCTTGCCGGGATTCGAAAGTAATTCGTCCTTTGCCTAAGACTTCATGCAGTAGACCAGGGTATTGCAATACTGAATCCACATATTGGAGTAGAAACGCTTTTAGACGATCTTTAGGAGATAGCGAAGTATCACCCAAGACATCAAAGTTGGCTTGAAACGTCGTCAGCAGCATTTTCAGCGCTTCGTTAATCAAGTTGTCCTTCGAACCAAAGTGGTAGTTCACCAGAGCTAAATTGACATTGGCCGCAGCCGTAATCTTGCGCAAGGTCACTTGATCGGCCCCTTCTGTTTTAATGAGGTCCAACGTCGCCTGAAGAATATTCTGTTTGGTTGTCAGCCCCTCGGCACAATTGCTCATGATTTCGCTCCTTTATGCCATCCAATCTACTGCCCGTATAGAAACTACCATAATACGCGCTTACTCCAAGTGTCAAGAATAAGACATCAGGGCGAAGGAAGTGAGAACCAGATCTTACAGAAGCCACCGAAGACAAATGCCTTGACAAAACTGCGGGTTCCGTTTAAATTTGTGTTAAACATTGTTTAAAACGGTGTTTAAAATATAGAAAGAAAGCTGAGTGAGAGGATGCCGAATCATACTGTGGAGAGTTCGATCGATAACAAAGAATTTTCCATCCGTTCGATCATCGCACCGCTGATGGCTGTCATCGTTGGGATGATTATGGTCATTTTGGACAGCACGGTGGTGAATGTAGCCGTTCCTAAGCTGGTCGACTTCTTCGCAACCGATTTAAAGACGGTGCAATGGACGATCACAGGGTATACCCTTGCTTTATCTGCCGTCATTCCGTTAGCCGGATGGATGACCGATAAATTTGGGGAGAAACGTATTTTCTTAATGACGATCGCATTGTTTACGATAGGGTCGGTGTTATGTGCCGTGGCGCAAACGCCGGAGCAGTTGATCGTTTATCGCATCATTCAAGGTCTGGGTGGCGGGATGGTTTCGCCGATCGGGTTTGCAATGGTGTTTAAGCTGGCACCGCCTGAGAAACGAGGGGCTGTCATGGGGGCGCTGGGTGTACCGATGCTGATGGCGCCAGCCCTCGGTCCGGTGTTGTCCGGTTGGCTGGTGGAGAACGTCAGCTGGCATTGGATTTTTCTGATCAATCTGCCGATCGGAATTGTCGCATTTCTGATTGGTCTGCGTTTCTTGCCGAGATCCAGTCGGCGGGAGGCACCGCAGTTGGATAAACTGGGGATGATCTTGGCTCCCATCGCCTTTGCGATGTTGACCTATGGTGTGAGTGAAGGGGGAACCAGCTGGACCTCGGCGTCGACGATTACAGGTCTTAGCGTAGGGGGACTTGCCTTACTACTGTACATCATTGTCGAGATCAGACATCAACAGCCGCTGCTTGAATTGCGGGTGTTCCGTTCATCTCATTTTACCCGAGGGATCATCTTGGTGTGGATTGCCCAAGCAGCGTTGTTCGGTTCGATGATTCTGACTCCGTTATACCTGCAACAAGTTAGAGGCTACAACGCATTGGAAACCGGGATTTATCTGCTGCCGCAAGCGCTGATGTCAGCATTCTTCATGCCGATCAGTGGTCGCTTGTTTGACCGGGTTGGTGCGCGGCCGCTGGCCTTCATCGGCCTTGGCATCGTATCGACGGCCTTGTTCCTGTTATCGCGGATTACTGCGGAAACGCCGCTGGCGATGGTGCTGGTGCCGCTTGGCTTGCTTGGCGGCGGGATGGGCCTGACGATGATGCCGCTGAACACGCATATTCTAAACTCTGCGCCACGCCACTTGGTAGCTCGGGTGACCCCGCTCATGACGGCGGCGCAGCAAGTCATCGTCTCCTTCGCGGTAGCCGGCTTAACGGGTTATCTCACTTCACAAATCAGCAGTTACATGAAGGAGGCAGCACAGGGCGGAAATCCGCTGGAGGCAGCCGCGTCCGGTTTTGGGGACACCTACTTCCTGGCATCGTGCATTGCCGCGGTTGGTTTCCTATTGACCTTATTCTTATCTAAGCCGAAGAAGCAAGCCGAAGCGGGCAAGGATTCAGCAAGTGAAGGGACTCAGCCGGATCCTAGCCTAATGGCTGGTCATTAACATCGTGAAGTAACATGTGAAAAGCACTCTTTCCTTCTGGAAAGGGTGCTTTTTGTCGTTTCCCCAAAAGGGTTAACTCGTTATCATTGCACCGCCATTGACATGAATCGTTTGCCCGGTCACAAAGCTGGAATCGTCGGAGGCCAGGAATACGTAGACCGGTGCCAATTCAAATGGCTGCCCCGCTCGCTTCATCGGCGTTTCCAGGCCAAACGTGGACACGTATTCCGCAGAATAGCTGGAAGGGATCAGCGGAGTCCAAATCGGTCCCGGCGCCACCGCATTGACACGGATACCTCGATGGACGAGGGACAATGCCAAGGACCGGGTAAAGGAAACGACAGCGCCTTTGGTTGAGGAATAATCAATCAGCAGCGGAGCGCCGGCATAAGCGGTGATCGAGGCGGTGCTGATAATCGTGCTGCCGGGTCGCAAATAGGGAAGCGCAGCTTGGGTCAGGTAGAAATGAGGGAAGATGTTGGTGGCAAAGGTTTGGTACAGCTGTTCGGTCGAAATCGCCTCGATCCCTTGCTGCTGAGGAAATTGAACAGCTTGGTTGATCACCAGGATATCGATCTTCCCAAAATGATGCAGAGTATGATGAATCACCGCATGGCAGAAAGCTTCTTGGCGCAAGTCGCCGGGAATGAGCAAGCATCGCCGGCCCAGCTCCTCAACGCGCCGTTTCGTTGCTTGGGCATCCTCGTGTTCATCCAGATAAACGATGGCTAAATCTGCGCCTTCCTTGGCAAAAGCAATCGCAGTCGCTCTCCCGATCCCGCTGTCGCCGCCAGTTAGGATCGCGACCTTGTTCTTTAATTTGCCGCTGCCGACATAAGCGGGATTTTCGGAGATTGGGGGCGGAACCATCAGCGTTTCTAGGCCGGGTTGTCTTGGTTGATGTTGCGGCGGGAAGGTCATCGGTTGTTCTTGGCAAACCGTTTTCGAGCTGTAATAAGGGTACGTGGGTATCATGCTTTTGGGGTTCCTCCTGAAAGACGTTTTACCGCTATCCTATTCATTTCTGTGCGGGGTGGTGTATTCGCCCAGACAAGAATGTCTATATGACATTTGTTACATAAGTCACATCGCATCTATGATAAATTTTAAAATTAAGAAAGATATCTTTTGATGTGATGTTTAGCACTTATTTACGTCGTGAAGAGCTCGCATTTGCGAAGAAGGGAGACAAGCGCGTGGTACAATTACCGAAATTAAACGAGCTGGGATTTTTTGAAATCCGACTGGAATCCATTGGTGGGCTGGGTGCGAACTTGGCAGGGAAAATGCTGGCCGAAGCCGGGGTTGAAGGAGCCGGACTAAATGGGGTCAGCTTTTCTTCTTATGGCTCGGAGAAAAAAGGGTCCCCGGTTAAGGCGCATATCCGCTTCTGCGATCTGAATACACCGATTCGCGATACATCGCCTGTGGAACGCCCGCATATTGTAGGAATCTTTCATGAGGCACTTGCCAAAACGGTGAACGTGATCAGCGGCATTTATGAGGACAGCACCGTATTGGTGAATTCGCGCAAAACTCCGCAGGAGCTAAAGGAGAAAATGAAGCTGATCGGCGGCACGATCGCAGTGATCGATGCGACGGGTATTGCGCTTGAAGAGAAGAACCGGGTGAACATGGCGATGCTGGGTGCCTTATTCCGGTTATGCCCATTCCTCGATCCCGAAACGATGAAAGACGTAATCCGCAAGTCGTTGGAGAAGAAATATCCACAAACCGTAGCCCCCGCGATTGCGACGTTTGAGCGGGGATATCAAGAAGTTGTCTTTGAGACGTTTGCTTTGCCGGAAGGGGTAAGCATGCCGGCCTTCGTTCGTGCGGATACGCCGGTACTTGGTTATGAGACTCAACCGATCGGCGGGCTAATTATCAATCCGGGCAACAGTATCCTGAAGGATCTTAGCATTTCCCGTTCCGGGATGATGCCGCATTTTAAAGAGGAGTCTTGTATTCACTGCGCCCAATGCGATAACGTCTGCCCGGATAACTGCTTCGTCTGGGAGGAACGCCCCGATAAGAAGGGCCGACCGCAAATGTTCTTAAAGGGCATCGACTATCAATATTGCAAAGGATGCTTGAAATGTATTCACGCTTGTCCCACGGACGCCTTGTCCGGGGAGCGTGAGGAAGAAGGGTATGCGGAAGCGCATCGCGTACCGCATCTGTTTGATTTGGCGATACGCTAATACGCAGGAAAGGTGGTATGTTCATCATGGCGATCGATTTGGAGAAAGAACGCCGCTCCGGTACAGTTGAGCAGCGCGTGGTATATGAGTCAGGAAATGAAATGGCAGCTTATGCAGCCAGCCAGATCAATTATCATATTATGGGGTACTTTCCGATTTCCCCTTCTACCGAGGTAGCACAATTCCTTGATTTAATGAAAGCAAACGGCCAGCATGATATTAAGCTGATTCCATCGGACGGCGAACATAGCTCGGCTGGTATTTGTTACGGTGCTTCAACAGCCGGCGGCCGGGTTTTTAACGCGACCAGTGCTCAAGGATTCCTGTACATGCTGGAGCAATTGCCGGTACAATCCGGCACACGCTTTCCTATGGTTATGAACTTGGTTTGCCGCTCCATCTCCGGACCGCTCGATATTCACGGCGATCATTCGGACCTTTATTTTGCACTGAACATTGGCTGGCCGATTCTAATGTGCCGTGATCCGCAAGCGGTATACGATATGAACCTCATCGCGATCAAGCTGGCCGAGGATCCAGAAGTAAGACTGCCGGTCCTGGTTGCGTCCGACGGATACTTCACGTCCCACCAGAAACGGCGCGTGCATACCTTCGCGAACCGGGAAGATGTATTGAAATTCGTTGGGGAACGGCCGCCGGGGGACTTCCCGCATACGCTGGATCGCAACAACCCGATTACCGTCGGGCCGTATATGAACGAGCCGGATTACATCAATAACTGCTATCAGCAGTCTGTAGCGATGTACAATGCGGAACGCGTCTTTGAACGGATTGCCGGCGAATATGCCGAACTGACCGGACGCGAATATAAAATGCTGGATCTGTACCGGATGGAAGATGCCGAAGTCGCGGTGTTCCTCATGAACTCGGCATCTGAAATTATTAAGGACGTTGTAGACGATTTACGCCGTCAAGGTATCAAAGCCGGCTCGATCGCACCAAACATGATTCGGCCTTTCCCTTCAAAGCAAATTGCCGAAGCACTGAAGAACGTGAAAGCCATCACAGTAGGCGACCGCGGGGATTCCTACGGCGCTTATGGCGGCAATATGGTGAATGAGATTAAGGCGGCGTTGTTCACGCATGGCAATCATACAACAAAGGTCATCAGCCGGATATACGGGCTGGGTGGCAAAGAGTTTTATGCCGAGGACGGCCACCACTTCTTCCAATTGGCGATTGAAGCGGCGAAGACGGGCCAGGTCGAAGTTCCGTTTGATTACTATGGACATACTCCGGGGGATCCGGAGAAAGCGCCTAAGCGGGTGCTGAATCCGCTGAAGTTTGAGGACTTGAAAACCGGCCTGATTACGGTCACGAAGAATGAAGAAACCGGCAAGCTGGGCGTGCGTATTCCGCCGCTTCGCGCATTAACGAAGAAGCCTAAGCGGATTGCACCGGGGCATGGAGCCTGCCCAGGCTGCGGAATTTTCTCCGGTCTAGAGCTGTTCTTTAAAGGGATTGAAGGCGATATTGTGGCTCTGTTCCACACCGGCTGCGCGATGGTCGTCACGACCGGATATCCGTATTCATCCCATAAAGCGACGTACATCCATAACCTGTTCCAGAACGGTGCAGCTACGTTGTCCGGTGTCGTTGAAATGTTCTGGGAAAGAAAACGCCGCGGCGAACTCGACGAGCTTGGCCTGAAGGACGATTTTACGTTCGTGATGGTTACCGGCGACGGGGGCATGGACATCGGCATGGGGCCAGCAATCGGTGCAGCCCTGCGCGGTCATAAAATGATCATCATCGAGTATGATAACGAAGGATACATGAATACGGGAGCACAACTGTCGTATTCGACCCCGTTGGGTCATCGGACCTCTACGTCGAACATCGGCAAAGTGCAGCAGGGCAAAACGTTCCAGCACAAAGACACACCGCAAATCATGGCGGCCACCAACATTCCTTACGTGTTTACCGGCAGTGAGGCTTACCCGCAGGATTTGGTGAAGAAAGCAGCCAAAGCTCAATGGTACGCCCAAAATGAAGGACTTGTTTATGGTAAAATATTAACAGCTTGCCCGCTCAACTGGATTTCGCCGGACGATCAGGGCACCAACATCATCGATGCTGCCGTCAACTCCTGCTTCTTCCCGCTGTACGAGGTAGAGCATGGTCAAACGACCATTACGTATAACCCGGAGGAGAAGGGTAAACGTATTCCGCTGGCGGATTGGCTGAAGACGATGGGCAAGACTCGCCACTTGACGAAGCCAGAGAACGCCGATGCTTTGGCGGAATTCGAACAAGAAGTAGAACGGCGTTGGAAAATCCTTCTGGCTAAACACGAACACCCGTATCTCTAAAAACAGGCTGGAAGTGAGACGAACAAGATTGGAAGGGAAGCGGCCAAGCGCCGCTTTCTTTTGTTACACAGAGCATTCATCCTAAGCACATAAGTCAAATGGAAGGAGAGTGAGGGGATGATTTCATCCTTTCGAGCATTTCGTGTACACCAGGATGAGTCCGGGTTTCGGTCAGGGGTTGAACAGATTGACCTCTCGGCGCTTCCTGACGCTGATGTTACTGTCAAGGTTCATTATTCCAGCGTTAACTATAAAGACGGATTGGCAAGTATCCCCGAAGGGAAAATCGTTAAAACCTATCCCTTTATCCCCGGCATTGATCTGGCCGGGGAGGTAACGGCCTCCCGCGATGCACGGTGGAAGCCCGGGGACCGGGTGCTGTGCACCGGTTACGGGCTGGGTGTAACGCACGCGGGAGGATTCGCCGAAGTCGCCCGTGTCCCGGGCGACTGGCTGGTGCCGCTGCCGGAGGGCCTTTCGTTCCGCGACGCGATGGCGATCGGAACGGCGGGGTTTACGGCAGCGTTGTCGGTCCGGCGCCTGCTTGACAATGGGCTGGCGACCGGACAAGGGCCGGTGCTCGTCCTCGGAGCCACCGGCGGCGTGGGCAGCATGGCCGTGGCGATCCTCAGCCGGCTCGGTTTCACCGTCACCGCGGTCACTGGGAAGCCGCAGGCGCGGGAGAAGCTGGCAGCCTTTGGCGCCGCAGAGGTCCTCTCCCGAGAGGAGGCGGCTTCGGGCGCCAAAGGCGTACTGGGCAAGGAGCGCTGGGCGGCCATCGTTAACCCGGTGGGAGGAGCGATGACGGCCGACCTGCTGAAGTCGGTACGCTATGGCGGCTCGATTGCCTTATCGGGATTAACCGGCGGCAGCGGGATCGAAACGAACGTGTACCCCTTTATTTTACGCGGGGTGAATTTGCTGGGGATCGATTCTGTATTTTGTCCGGCACCGTTGCGGCATGAGCTGTGGCAGCTTCTGGCCGGACCGTGGAAGCCGGAGTCGGTGCTGGCTGGTGGCATCACCGAATATCCGCTGGAGAAGCTGCCGGAGGCGCTTCGTACCGTACTGGCCGGGGAAGCCATCGGGCGCCAAGTCATCTCCTGCATCAACTGAAACGGAATCCATGGTATAAATTGGGGAATCTTGAGACAACCTAACACCATCGGCCGAAGCTGGCTTAGCTTAGGATAAAGGATGGGATACCAATGAGATGGTGGAAGGTTGGATTGGGAATCGCCTTGGCGCTCTCTTTAACCGTAGGATGCGGGAATGTGCAACGGGTAGCCAAGGAAGAGATGAACAAATATAGCATGCAAAGCTATCGGCAAGGGAACGAACGCCAATTAACGACCGGAAAGACGCTGAACACAGCACTGCTGCAAGCATTGAAAGCGGAATGTGCGAAGCGTGGGATCAAACTGACCCATGAAACCTATGCCGAAGGGCTGGACGGGAATATTAGCTACAGTTATTTTATTAACGGGGATGCGCGGCATTTTATAATCGTACACGTATTTCCGAGCGAACAGGATCGGATTCGCGAAATTTCCGAAATTTATGGAACTGGTGATGGCAAGAAGGCAGTCTCCGCCCAGTCGGTCTCCAGCCAGGCTGCGGTCATCTCGGTGAAGGACAATGCTGCCTTGGTTTACTCGTCCAGCGCGCAGAAGGATAGTCCATACCGAGAAGAGATTCAGACGATATTTGATAAATTGCTGGCGCAAATGAATAATCGATCGAAGTAATGACAAAGCATGAGCCTCATATAAAAAACCAACTGCTTCCCTTCGTTTAAGGAAGGAGAGCGGTTGGTTTTTTGCGTTTTATTTCTTATTTCTTATAAATTTCACGCATGACGTGACGCAGCTCGGGAAGGATAATCCGTTCCATCGCCAGCTTCACCGCGCCCTGGGAACCGGGCATGGAGAAAACCGCCGTATTGCCGATCGTTCCGGCGATTGCACGGCTGAGGATGGCGGCCGAACCGATATCTTCCGTAAAGCTGAGGTAACGGAAAATTTCCCCAAACCCGGGCATCTCTTTGTTGAGAAGGCTGCGCACCGCCTCAAACGTCGTATCCCGCGGCGCGATGCCGGTGCCGCCACTCAGCAGAACCGCTTCGATCGCGGGATCGGAAGCGGCTTCCCGCAGCAACTGGCGGATACCGTCATATTCGTCCTTCACGATCACATAGCGGGCTATATGATACCCGTTCTGCCGAAGCAGATCTTGGATCAACCGGCCGCTGGTATCGGTTTCTTCCGTCCGTGTATCAGAGACAGTAATGACGAAACAAGATACTTCATCCGGCGCTTCCATCCGGTGTTCATCAACGGATCTCATCGTGTTCGCTTCTTCCTTTCTTTGGAGGTTAAGTCCATTGTATCATGTTTGACGAGCTAGGAGCGTGAGCTTGTACCGGAGTGGAGCTTCAGGCGGGGGAAGGAAATGGAGTTGCATGTCCGGGGTGGATGGTGTACACTCGCATTCGAATGATTTTATCCTTATATCCCGATGGCAGGAGGTTGTTAAGGTGGGAAACAGGGTGACACCCGTTTACATATTGTCCGGATTTTTAGGAAGCGGCAAAACGACGCTGCTCCAGCGGCTGATCAGTTATTGGCAGGAGCAGGGGCTTCGTCCGGCCGTGATCATGAACGAAATCGGAGACGTGAATCTCGATGGATTGCTGGTTTCCAACGAAGTGCCGATGGCAGAGATGCTGGGCGGCTGTATTTGCTGCACGATTCGCGGTGACTTAAGCGTACAGATGGCGGAATTGATCGAAGGGGAGAAGCCGGATCTGATCGTGATCGAGGCGACGGGCGCAGGCAATCCGATGGAAATCTTTGATGCCGTGACGGAAGTGTCGCTCTATCTCAAACTGGACATCAAGCCGATGGTGACGGTGGTGGATGCAGCCCATCTGGCTGAGCTGTACGCATCCCAGCAGGGGAAAACCTACCGGCTGATGGTGGAGCAAATCCGCTGCGGGTCCGTATTAATCCTGAATAAAATCGACTTGCTGGAGCCGAATCGCCAGCAGGAAATGACCGCGTTTCTTCGCCGCATGAATCCTTACGCTCAGATCATCCCAGCGGTGAAATGTGATGTGGAGGTGTCGTCATTATGGGCACACTCCCAAACTCATGACCCTACTCATGATGATGAGGGTCACATCCACGATCATCACCCTCATCATCACGAGGGGGATGATCATCACCATGATCATCAAGAAGCGCATCATCACGATCACAATCATGATCATGCCCATCCTCACGCATCGCATGAGCACGTGACCGTCTATACGCACTATTTTGACGGACCCGTGGACAGTGAGGATTTTGAGCGTTTTATTGCTGAGTTGCCTCGGGAAGTGTATCGCGGCAAAGGGGTTCTGCGATTTACCGATACCGCCAGCCGCTTTCTGTTCCAATATGCGTACCGGGAAGCGGATTACCTGAAAATTACGCCGCAAGGGGATGTCCCTGACGTGGCCGTGTTTATCGGAGAGCACTTCGACAAGCAGGAGCTGGCGCAGCGATTGCGCGCTCTGGAGCACAACGCATCGGAATGAAATAACAAACGTTAGTCCAGGCAAAAGAAGAGAACCGCGAGTCTATCGCGGTTTTCTTCATTATAGTGTCGATTAAATTAATTCTCCCCGGGGCAATCTAAAACTGCTTTTTCTTGAAGAGAGAGATTCACGTGAATGGAAAATCAAAAAACGCGGCGAAGTTCATCCATTATGTGTGATTTAAGACGGAGATCGAAACCACGATCTTTCGTTTTCGAAACGCCGTCATCGGGATGGATACGTATCCCGCGCTGCTGGGCGTTGGCTATATTATTGGCCCGCGGATCGCAGGCCAGATGCTGGCTGGCGGGATATTGGCCTGGCTGGTGCTGATCCCGATGATTGGATTCTTTGGCGCTGGGTATCGAGATCTTGGAAGCCAATGGCTGGCTTCGCTGGGCAGAAGAACGGCAGAAGGTGCCGATCTGGGTTAACGTGAACCTATTGTAAATCTTAAAAAAGGGAAAAGAAGTGCAACCTTTCTGGTGGACAGGCCGTCTAGGAGGGCAGAGGTGATAAAGACATGAAGAAAGCAAATCTAAAATCGAAAAATTACCGCAAAATGAAACTGGCTGCCAGCCTGATGATGACCAGTTCGCTGCTCCTGGCTTCCTCCGTGTCCGCCTTCAGCGATGTGCACGGACAGGACGCGAAGCTGACGGAAGAGCTGCAACAGAAAGGGATCATTCAAGGGATCACGAAAGACCATTTCGTTCCGCTCGGCAAGCTGACCGGTGCGCAAGGTATTCATATGATTGTAAAGGCGCTGGAACTCAAGCCGAAAGCTGAAGGCGCACTGCCACCTTCGGGTCATACCGAATGGTACGCAGCCTCGCTGCGGATTGCAGAGGATAACGGCATCAAGTTACCGAAGGATTTTGCGCCAAATAGCCAGCTGAGCCGAGAAGCCTTCGCCGACCTACTGATGCAAGCCATTAACGTTACGGGAAATTACCCGACCATTAAAATGTTTATTGAGGTCGCCGATGCCGACCAAATGAATCCGGATTATGCGAACAGCATTCAGACCTTGTTGCTGATGAAGATCGCAAGTCTGGACGAGCAAGGGAAGTTTCACCCAAAGCAAGCGATTACGCGGATTGAAGCAGCACGGCTCGTTCACAATGCTGCGGAATTCGTAGGCAAACATAAGGAAGCGGAGCAAAACGTGCAGGATCAGGTGAGCTTTGAAGTCGAAAAAGTGAATGACCAAATCAATAAGGTCGTCTTGACCCGGGCCCAACAACCGAATCCGGGGTATGGCATTCGCGTTGCGAATGTTGAGTTCTCCGGGAAAACCGCTACGGTTTATTATGAGCTGCAATCCCCTGAACCGGATATGGATTATATTCAAGTCATTACCGATACGAAAGCAGAGACGTTCGTATCCAGCGAGTACCAGGTAAAAATTAAGCGTTTGTCCGAATAACGACAAAAAAACAACAACCGTTCCTACATTTTAAGGAACGGTTGTTTTGTGTTTAACTCGGATTTGCTACCGGAGAGACGGCAGGACCGGCACCGGGGGCGGCCGGTGCTTCGACAGCTCCCGATTGCAGCCGGTACATCTGATAGTACCGTCCGCCGAGGGCCAGCAGCTCTTCGTGTGTGCCGCGCTCGACGATTTCACCACGGTGCAATACGAGGATCTGATCGGCACTGCGGATCGTTGACAAACGGTGGGCGATGATGAACGTCGTCCGGCCTCGTTTTAGTACCTCCAGCGCGGATTGAATCAACGCTTCGGTTTCCGTATCAATGTTGGCCGTCGCCTCATCGAGAATGAGGATTGCCGGGTCAAAGGCCAATGCCCGTGCGAAGGAGATCAGCTGACGTTCGCCGGCGGACAGCGTGCTGCCTTTTTCCACGACCGGTTCGTCCAGACCCTTCGGCAAGTGAGCCAAGATCCGGTCCGCGCCAACGTCGATTAGCGCTTTCTCCGCCTTCTCGCGAGAGATGCGTTCGTCACCTAACGTGACGTTCGACAGGATCGTCCCGGTGAACAGGTATGGATCCTGGAGAACAATCCCCATATGCTGGCGAATCCATTGCTTCGGCAGCTCCGTGACGGGTGTGCCGTCGATGGTGATCGTGCCTTTCTGCGGATCGTAGAACCGGAAGAGCAGGTTGATGATCGAGCTTTTACCGGAGCCGGTATGTCCGACCAAAGCAACCGTCTGGCCTTGCTTCGCCTCAAAGGAAATATTTTTCAACACATAGTCTTTCTTGTAAGCGAACGAGACATCTTTGAACTCTACATTGCCTTTATAGCGCGGCATCGAGCCGTCTACGACGGGCTCACCCGGTTCGTCCATCAGCGCGAACACCCGGCCGGCGGAAACCATTGAGGAATCCAGCGCGGCCAGCTGGTTGACCATCCCGGTGATCGGTTGGAACAACCGTCCAAGCACATCAACGAAGGCATACAGTACGCCAAGCGATATGACGCTGGAACCGCCAAGCTGCGCTGCACCGAAATACCAAAGTACGGTCGCAAATGCTACGTTCCGCAGGACATTCACCAGGTTATGCGAAGTGAAGGCATTTAAGTTCAGCATCTTGTTCTGGTGCTTCATGTAATCACTGTTCAGGTTCTCGAACTCTTCCCTCGTTTGCTCTTCACGGCGGAAGATTCGGATGATCGACATCCCCTGAATTGATTCATTGATGATGGCGTTGATTTCACTCAACCGCGAGCGGATAATCGTGTTATATTTCGTCGCGAATTTACGGTAGAAAACGATCCACAGATAAATGATCGGCACGACGAATAAGCAGATGAGGCCCAATCTCACGTCCAGAATAAACAAGGCGACGTACACGCCCAGCATGTTAATCACACCGGAGAAGAAGTTGGCCAGCACGGCGATAAACAATTCCTTCACCGCCTCCGTGTCGTTGGTGACGCGGGAGACCACTTTCCCGGCAGGCAGATTATCGAAAAAATGCACCGGCAGCCGCTGAATATGGGCGTAGACGTCCATGCGCAGCTTGCGGATGACTTGGTTGGCTGAGGATTGCAGCCAGTAGGTTTTGCCAAATTCCATCACAATGGCAACAGCTAGGAAAACGAAATACCAGACGATCAGCGACAGAATGCCAGGAACCTCCGGCTTGTAAAAAGCAAACAGACCAGACGCGCTAAGTTGTTGCGCCGGATATTGCGTGCTTGCGCCGTCCTTCCGGGTGAGGGTCAGGACGCCGTCTTTAAAGCTGCGATCGCCGGAGACGTCCGGGACGGCCGATTCCACGAAGACGAAGCTTTTACCGACCTGCAATATGCGGACCTCGTTGCCTTTGGCTTCACCTTCGGCAAAGCGGTCGCCGCGCTTAAAGTTGCGGCCATCGTACGTGGCGGTATATTTGTCTTTGACCGTCGTTTCGTAAAACGGCTGCTCGATTGCCAGCATATGATCGTCGATCATCGTACGAGCGATAAATGGGCCGGCCAGTTCGGCCGCGACCCCAATCGCCAGCATGACGAGCGCGAGGATAAATGTTTTTTTCGCCGTTAAGGCGTATTTGAAAAGTGCTTTTCCCGTATGGGTGTGCATCGCTTTAAGACACCTCCCCGTCAGTCAGGTTCGATTCGACCTGTTGACGTTCGTATTGTTCACGGTACCAGCCGCCTAACTGCAGCAGCATATCATGAGTACCTTCTTCGATAATTTTGCCTTTCTCCAGCACGACGATCCAATCTGCGTGTTCGATGGCGGACAGGCGGTGCGTGGAGATCAGCGTCGTTTTGCCGGCGCGCTTGCTGCGGATGTTCTCGATGATCCGCGCCTCGGTCCGGGCATCCACTGCGGAGAGGGCATCGTCGAGAATCAACAGCTCCGGATCGGCGATAAACGCCCGCGCCAGGGAGACCCGCTGCTTCTGGCCGCCGGAGAGGGCGACACCTTTCTCGCCGACCAGTGTATCCAGCCCGTCAGAGAGGGTCCCGAGATCTTGGTCGAAGGCTGCGGTGCGAATCGCCTCCATAATTTTCTCGTCGGACGCACCGGGGTAGCCGAACTGGATATTTTGCCGTACCGTCTTGGAGAACAGAATTTGCTCCTGCGGTACATAACCGATCCAGCTGTGCAGCCGTTTCAAGGCAATCTGCTGAATCGGCACGCCGGAGATCGTCAGTTCGCCGCTGCCCACTGGATATTCATGCAGCAATTGCTTGAGCAGGGTGGATTTCCCGCTGCCGGTCCGGCCGACGATGCCCAGCGTCTCGCCGCGTTTAATCGTTAAGTTGATATGCTCGAGATTATTGATCGTTGACGTCGGATAACGGAAGGTCACATCTTTGAACTCGATCGTTTCCGGTCTTTCCACCGGAACCGGGTTCGGAACGTCCTCGACGTCCGGCTTTACGTTTAACGTTTCGTTAACGCGGTCCAGCGAAGCGCCGCCGCGCTGCATAATGTTGATCAGTTCGCCGATCGCAAACATCGGCCAAATCATCATGCCGAGGTACATATTAAAGGTTACGAGATCGCCCAGCGTCAGTTCATTTTGAAAGACAAGATAAATGCCGTACGTGAGCCCGATGGCATAGCTGAGTCCAACACATAAGCGGATCGTAGGTTCAAAATAAGCATCAACTTTGGCGACGGCCAAGTTTTTCTTATACACGTCATCTGTGATTTCCGCAAAACGTTTCTCATCATTACGCTCCTGAACATAGGCGCGAATGACCCGAATCCCGGCGACCGATTCCAGTACCTGGTCGTTCATGTCCCCGAAGGCATCCTGAGCCAAGGTATATCGCTCATGGATGATTTTCCCGTAAATTTTCATCGCCAGGGCGATAAAAGGGAGGGGGATGATCGCCGCTAACGTCAGCTTCCAACTGATCAGCGTGCTCATGGCCAGGAAGATGACCGTGAGGTATGCCGTCGAGTCGGTCAGCGTCAGCATCCCGAAACCGGCGGTGGTGGCCACCGACCGCAAATCGTTGGTCGCCCGGGCCATCAGGTCGCCGGTGCGGCTCCGCTCGAAGAACGGCGGCGTCATCCGCAGCAAATGGCTCATAAACCGAGTGCGAAGCAGCCGCTCGACCAGGTTCGAGCCCCCGAACAGGGAATGCATCCATATGTACGTAATGAGATAAATGAAGATCAGTACGCCGATAATGAGTAAAATATATTGTGTTAATGATGCCCAAGTGACCGTGCCGGCCACGATTTCATCGATGGCGCTGCCAAGCAGCCGCGGCGGGGCAAGTTCCACGATGCCCACAAAGATGAGCAGGAACAAGCCGATGATGTACCGCCTTTTTTCCCGTTTGAAAAACCAACCCAAATTTTTTAAAACCGAAAACATAGTGGGGTTTCCTCCTTTGAATTCCCGATTGCCATACCTGCGGGAGAACCTCTACAAGTGTCCGAAACCTGCCAAAAACCGCAAAAAGGCATATCGTCCGAAAACGATATGCCTTAAAACCATAACATATGTCGCGTCCGTTACTTATGATAAGCAACCTCAGCGTGTATGATATCACGTTTACCCTAATAACCAGAAATGAAGCCAAAGGGGCGGTTATCGCATGAGATGAACCAATCCTGCAGGGGTTGCTCCGGTATTTAGTTGTGTACTGTGATGCGCAGAAAGATACATAGACACTAATTTCACTTTAAACACCGTGCTTCACCCTTTCTTGAATGGTAATTAATTGAATGCGATCTCGTATGTTCCCGATTTTAGCATCGCACAAAAGAAGATGTCAAACATTAATTTTCTCAGTAACTATGCAAAACTTCGAAACTTCGTCGAACAAAGGTTTGGCTTTTGGCTCGGTATCGACTACAATAAAAGGGAAGACGGTATGGAATTATTTATACCGTTGTAGTTTCACCTGAAGCACCAAGAAGGTTGGATAGATAGATAGAGGAGGAGAAACGATCATGATTCATGTGAGCAACGAAGCTGTAGCATGGTTTAAGCAGGAACTGGGACTACAGGAAGGTCAGGCAATCCGCTTCTTTGCACGCTATAGTGCGGGAGGCAAGCTGCATCCGGGCTTCTCGCTAGGAATCGACGTGGATCAACCTGTATCCCCGGGGATCAAAGCCGAAGTCGAGGGGATAACGTTCTACATGGAAGAGCAGGATATGTGGTATCTCGATGGGTATCATCTCAACGTGACCTATGATCAGCAGTTGGGTGACATCGAATATGAATATGAGGTTGCGGCATCGAATTAAACCATGGCAATAAGCGCAAGAACCCAAAGGCCCGTTCATCGACGGGCCTTTTCCTTTGAAGTTTCAGACGGACGGGAGCGGGCTCGTCAATCGTCAAATAATGCTGTCTTCCATCGCAAATTCAAAATCGCCGATATCATATACTTGTACTGGCACCTCGGCTTCAATAATCCGCCGGATCAACTCCAGCTGATCGGTCAGGACTGGCACGTTCTCCCGATGGGCGGTCAGTACGATTTCCGTTTCGATCGGATCAAGGAACTCTCCGTATTGTTCGTTGTCCACCGCGTTCACCACGGTCCAGGTGACATGATCACCGAATAAGATCGAAGGACTCTTAGCCCAAGGAATCGTGAGTGCCCGCTCCAGCTTCTTGCGATTCAGCGGTTCTTCAAGGTAGGCGATCAATTCGCTGATTTTCTGCTTCACGTGCATATCATCGACGGGGTCGTTCATCAGCGGCTCGGGACTATTTTGAAATTCATAAAGCTCCATGACGGTGTTGTAAGGTACAATATATTCCACAGGCGCACTCGGCACCAGCAATTCACCATATATCGCCACCATCACGGCTTCGATCACAAATCGGCGTGACATGGTCATCCTCCTAAAACGGCCTGTAACTCATTGCTGCCTTAAGTATCTTACGACAACTCAATTTATTAAGGAGTATACCATAACCAGTTGATAAATTCAGCTTTGCTGCGCGAAAATCGGCTTTTATACGGGAAGGAGGAAATAGCGAATGACATCTAACATAGAGCGAGAAGCTCTTGGGCCATCCCCGGAAACGCAGCGTTGGATCGAGGAACAGATGGGGCAAGGCGCCAAAGTGGTCTCGGTGGTTTCTTTGAAGGGAGGCACTTCATCGGTGGTTTATGGGGTGAAAATAACCCAAGGAGATGCCTGCCACGAAGTCGTGCTTAGACAATTTACTAATCGGGAGTGGCTGCGGGAAGAGCCGGAGCTCGCGTTGCACGAGACAGCGGCGTTGCAGACGGCTAGTGCATCGGGTCTACCGTCGCCGCAAGCGCTTGCCTGTGATCCTGACGGCAGCGCTTGCGGCGTGCCGTCTATGCTAATGTCTTATCTGCCCGGTCAGGTGGTGCTGAACCCGGCAGATCGATTGGATTGGCTGGACGGGCTCGCCCGGATGTTGGCGGAGATCCACGCGGTGGAAGCTTCGCCAATCCGGTGGAACTATTTTACCTATAATGAGGTATCCCGATTGACGGTGCCCCAGTGGTCCCGTGTTCCTGAGGCATGGCGGAAAATGATTGACCGCGTGCAAGGACCTGTGCCAACGTACATGTCGCAATTCATTCATCGCGATTACCACCCGGCTAACGTATTGTGGCGAGAGGGGCAGGTCAGCGGTGTCGTCGATTGGGTGAACGCGTGCATGGGGCCGGCCGGGATTGATACAGGCCACTGTCGGTTGAATCTCGTACAGATGTATGGGGTGGAGGCGGCGGATACTTTTTTGGATCACTATCTTGCTTATGCCCGGCGGGTGAGGTGCGACGTAAACGATCCCTATTGGGATATGCTATGCCTGATCGAAGTGCTGCCAGGTCCGCCCCAAGTGTATCGAGGGTGGCCGGATTTGGGATTGAACGGGTTAACGCCGGAGCTTCTCGCCCGCCGTTTGGATGAATACGCGGAGCGACTGGTTCGGAAGTTGGATACTTACGCCGCCGAACGCTAAGAAATCAACAGAGGATGTGCTAACAAATTGAAACATTGGAAAGCCTATTTGACGTTCGTTAGGCCTTATACGAAATGGATTCTACTTACCTTGTTTATAGGGATGTTGAAGTTTGGCATCCCATCCTTGCTGCCGCTGGTGCAGAAATACGTCGTGGACGATATTTTACTGAACGGTGCAATGGCGCTGGAGCAGAAGGTGTCGCAGTTGATGATCGTACTGGGGGCTACGCTGTTCCTGTTTGTGATCGTGCGCGGTCCGGTGGAATATGCACGGCAGTATTTTGCTCAGCTGATCACGGCTCGGATCTTGTTTGATCTGCGGAACAAGCTGTACGCCCATTTGCAGCGGTTGTCTCTGCGATACTACCAAAATACGAAGGTGGGGGAAATTATCTCCCGCTTCATCAACGATGCTGAGCAGACCAAGAACATCGTCGAAGTCGGCATGATGAACGTGTGGCTGGACATGTTTACGCTGGTGTTCGTTCTGGGATTTATGTTCTATTTGAACCCGTGGCTGACACTGGTGGCCATTGCGATCTTCCCGTTGTACGCGATCGCGGTGAAAGTGCTGTACAAGCGTTTGAAAAAGCTGACCAAAGACCGTTCGGCAGCGCTCGCTGGGATCCAGGCTTATTTACATGAGCGGATTCAGGGCATCTCCGTCATCCGCAGCTTTGCCTTGGAACGTCATGATCGGAAGCGGTTTGAAGGGACGAACGGTCGGTTTCTGCAAAAAGCGTTAGCCCACAGCCGCTGGAACGCTTGGACGTTCGCCGTGATCAACACGCTGACCGATATCGCGCCGCTGCTGGTGATTGGGTACGGCGGGTATCAGGTGATTCACGGCGATTTGACGCTGGGGACGTTTGTCGCCTTTTTTGGGTATCTCGATCGGCTATATGCACCGTTAAGGAGGTTAATTAACTCCTCAACCACATTAACGCAAGCTTCGGCTTCGTGGGAGCGGGTGCTTGAACTGATGGAGGAACCCTATGATATGACCGATGCGCCGGATGCGAAGGTTCTGCCGCAGGGCAGCCATGGCGTAATGTTCCGGGATGTGTGGTTCAAATATCGGGAAAACGGCGAATGGGTGCTAAAAAACATCTCGCTCGAAGTCAATCCCGGCCAAACCGTTGCCTTCGTTGGTATGAGCGGGGGCGGGAAATCGTCGCTGGTCGGGTTGATCCCGCGGTTCTATGACGTGCAGCGGGGGACGCTGACGGTGGGCGGCCGGGACGTCCGTGAGTGGACGATGGAAAGCTTGCGCAGCCGGATCGGCATGGTGCTGCAGGACAACTTCCTGTTTAGCGGCAGCGTGCGCGATAACATTTTGTTCGGCCGGCCGGACGCCACCGAGGACGAGGTAATCGAGGCAGCTCGCGCGGCGAACGCGCATGATTTCATCATGCAGCTGCCACAGGGCTACGACACCGAGGTCGGGGAGCGCGGCGTCAAGCTGTCCGGCGGGCAGAAGCAGCGGATCGCCATCGCCCGCGTCTTCTTGAAGGACCCGCCAATCCTCGTGCTCGATGAGGCGACGTCCGCGCTCGACCTGGAGTCGGAGCACCTGATCCAGCAGTCGCTGCAGCAGCTCTCGCGCGCCCGCACGACGCTGATCGTGGCGCACCGACTGTCGACGATCACCCACGCCGATCAGATCTTCGTGCTGAAGAACGGCGAAATCGTCGAGCGCGGCACCCACGACGAGCTGATGGCGATCCCGGACGGCGTATACGCACAGCTGTACAACATCCAGCACCTCAGCCCGGCGGAGAGTGTGGAGCTGGGGTGAGCGGTTGGGTTGCCCACTCTCCGGATAAGGCCATAAAAGGGCGCTATTACGCGCCTTTCTGGCCAGGTCAGGTGAAATAAGGGAAAAAAGTTCCGCTAATGCACGTGGTGATCAGCCGGAAGGCCGGTTTCTGCAGTAACGGCCGGGGAATAAAGACACATTTTACCGCTATTTACTCGGATATCGTTCGAACGGGTGAAATAAAGGAAAAAAGTTCCGTTATGGGCCGACCGATCGTGTTAAAAGTAACTCTATATTCCCAAGAAAAGTGAAAGGAAGTCACGCGTAATGTGGTTTATACTTGCATTGTTATCCGCCGTTTTTGCGGCGCTCACCTCAATCTTGGCGAAGGTTGGCATTGAGGGGGTTAACTCCAATTTGGCGACGGTGATTCGTACGGTTGTGGTGGTTATTATGGCTTGGGGGATGGTGTACCTTACCACGCCCAGAGCGGGCTGTCTGAGATCAGCCGCAAAAGCTGGATGTTCCTGATCTTGTCCGGCTTGGCGACCGGTGCATCCTGGCTCTGTTATTTTAAAGCCCTTCAATTGGGACATACCTCCAAAGTTGTGGCAATCGATAAATTAAGCATCGTCATCACACTGGTTCTGGCAGTAATCTTCTTATATGAGGAATTTTACATACAAGTCGCTGATTGGTTCTATTTTGATCACGATTGGTACGCTGGTTATGGTGCTGTAAGCAAAAGTGTGATTAGATCACTCTATTTAGGATGTTTTTTTCTGGTATGATAGAACTATTCTGATAGAGTTTGCGCATAACAGGAACATACACAGATAGGAGCTAACATCATGCTAACAGGGGAAGTTCGCAATAAAGTAGATAAAATTTGGACCGATCTATGGGCTGGTGGTATTACCAATCCAATCACGGTCATTGAACAATTGACATATTTAATGTTTATTCGTTCCTTGGATGAGAAGGAATTGGAGAACGAGAGCTTCGAAGCGATCAGCGGCCAACCGATGCCGAAAATTTTTCCGCAGGATGAAGAAGGACAGTTGATGCGTTGGAGCAAGTTCAAGACCAAGGATGCGCGCATCATCTACGATATCGTCGGCACCAAGGTGTTTCCATTTATCAAAACGCTGAATGGGGAGGACTCGTCGGCATTTTCACGCTATATGCAGGATGCGATGTTCCTGATTCCTACCCCGCAAGTGCTGCAAAAAATCATTACCGGCTTGGATGAACTGTACGAGTATGATATCAAAGACCTTGATATGCAAGGGGACCTCTACGAGTATATGTTAGGCAAGCTGTCAACATCCGGTCAAAACGGCCAATTCCGTACGCCAAAGCATATTCGTGACATGATGGTACGCTTGTTAGCCCCGACACCAAATGATAAAATCTGTGATCCTGCTTGTGGTACAGCCGGTTTTCTTGTCTCGTCTGCGGAGTATATTCGCGAAAAGTATGAGGCCGAGATGACAAGTGAGCAATGGGAGCATTTTGCCGGAGAAATGTTCACGGGGTTTGATACAGACCGCACGATGCTGCGATTGTCAGCGATGAATCTGATGCTGCATTCCATTACCCAACCTCACATTGAGTATGTAGACAGTGTGTCCAAGCAAAATGCGATCTCATCGGCTTACGATATCATTCTAGCGAATCCGCCTTTTACCGGAACCGTTGACACTGAAAGCATTAACGATAATTTAAAAACGGTCTGCGATACGAAAAAGACGGAGCTACTGTTTGTTGCACTATTCTTGCGTCTCCTGCGTAAAGGCGGGCGTTGTGCTTGTATCGTACCGGATGGCGTGTTGTTTGGTTCGACCAAAGCGCATAAATCACTTCGAAAAGAACTGGTTGAAAACCATCAGCTGCAAGCGGTCATTTCCATGCCAAGCGGCGTATTTAAGCCCTATGCTGGCGTCAGCACTGCCGTACTGGTGTTTACCAAAACCGGAGCCGGCGGCACGGATAAAGTATGGTTTTATGACATGAAGGCCGATGGCTACTCGCTGGATGACAAACGTTCGCCGATTGAAGCCAACGACATTCCCGATATTTTGGCGCGTTTCCATAACCTCGAAGCTGAACAGGACCGCAAACCAACGGAGCAAAGTTTCCTGGTGGACAAGTCTGCCATCGCCGCGAACGGCTATGACTTGTCGATCAACCGCTACAAAGAAGTCGTGTACGAGAAGGTAGTCTACGATCCGCCTGCGGTCATTATGACTCGTCTTGACGAACTAAGCATCGATATTGCATCCAAGATGGAGGAGTTGAGGGGGCTTATTGGTGAGTAAGTGGGAGAAGGTGAAGTTGGGGGATGTGTGTGACGTTGAACGTGGTGGTTCGCCAAGACCAATAGAGAAGTTCATAACAGAGGATCCGAATGGTATAAATTGGATTAAAATTGGGGATGCATCTCCTGATAGTAAGTATATTACTGAAACGAAGCAAAAGATAATTACATCGGGGATGAAAAAATCAAGATATGTTCAACCTGGAGATTTTCTTCTGTCAAATTCAATGAGTTTTGGTAGACCTTATATCCTAAAAACAGACGGTTGCATTCATGACGGTTGGTTATTACTAAGAGATAAAAACAATTTCTATCATAAAGAATTTCTGTATTATGTGCTTAGTAGCAAATCAATTTATGAAAAATTCAAAAGTTTAGCTGTAGGAGGAGTAGTAAACAACTTAAACTCCACGATAGTAAAACAAGTTGAGTTGCCATTCCCTCCAAAAGATACACAAAAACAAATCGCCAAAACCCTAGACACCGCTGCGGAGCTTCTTGCTATGCGTAAACAGCAGCTTGCAGAGTTGGATAGTCTGATCAAATCAGTGTTTTATGAGATGTTTGGGGATCCGATTTTAAATGATAAAGGCTGGAGAGTAGATAACTTAATCAATATAACTACTAAAGTAGGCTCTGGTGCAACACCTAAAGGTGGTAAGGAAAGTTATCAGAGTAATGGCATTAGTTTAATACGCAGTATGAATGTTCATAATGGTATTTTTAAATATGAACAATTAGCTTATATTAATGACGAACAAGCAAATCAATTAAATAGTGTTATTGTAGAGAAAAAAGATGTATTGATAAATATTACAGGTGCTTCTGTGGCTCGATCTTGCATCGTCCCGGATGATGTCCTTCCAGCTAGAGTAAATCAACATGTATCAATTATTAGGCTCAATCAAGATATAGCAAACTCAGAATATATTTCTAACATGTTCACAACCGAAAGTTATCAGAAACAATTGCTATCAATAGCTGGTGCCGGGGGAGCAACTAGGGAAGCTATTACTAAGCAGCAGCTACTAGAATTATCAGTCCCTCTCCCCCCCCTCCACCTCCAAAACCAATTCGCCACCATCGTGGCGAAGATCGAGGAGCAAAAAGCCCTGGTCAAAAAGGCGATTGAGGAGACACAGACCTTGTTCGACAGCTTGATGGCCGAGTATTTCGAGGACTAAAAGATTGGGATCACAATGGTGGAGAACGTTTATCAGATCTTTTTAAGTTATAGAGTAGGCCGAAAGCGATAGGAAAGGATACTCATGTTTGGTAGTTTCATGGTAAAATGATAGAGCAATAGAATACGGCGCTCAAGGGTGGTTGGCTCATCTCCGGATAAGGAGGTGATGCCATGACAGTGTATGAGGCGTTAAGCTTGATGATTGCTTTTGCAGTCCTTGTGATCGTGCTGCTGTCCTTCGATAAAAAGAAGTAGACCCCCTTGAGTTTGTTGGACCCGGGGTCTACCTCTAACCAACACGCCGACCGCCTTTGAGGCAATCTGTTGCATGACCGTGGATGTTACCGCATCCGCGGTCATTCCTAATTTAATCCAATTCTAACGTTATCATACCATATCACGCTTGATTCGGAAACTAGAAAAAGAACCAAAGGTAAGGTGACCAGATGCCGGCAAATTTTGAATTTCTGCAGGGACAACAGGAATATCAGCTGTTTGCGGACGCTTGCCTGGAGGCTGAGCGAGTACTGGGGACATCGCCGGCGATGGCTGCGATCGGGAGCCGCAAAGCATTGGAACTGGCTGTCAAATGGGTCTATTCGGCGGATAACACGATTCATATGCCTTATAAAGATAATTTGCAATCGCTCATCCATGAACCGACGTTCCGCTATGCGATGGACCACCAGACCTGGGGCAAACTGCCTTTCATCGTAAAATTGGGGAACCTAGCGGTACATACGGAGAAATCGATCAGCCGTAGTGAATCGATATTATCGCTTTCGGCCTTATTTGAATTTGTTCAATGGCTAGATTATTGTTATGGCGCCAACTACGAGGAGCGTTCGTTTGATGAGAAGCGAGTCCCCACAGGAAAGGTCGTTCTGGACGAAGCCAAGATCAAGGAAAAGGACAGCCTGATCGAGCAAAAAAACTCTGAAATCGAAGCGCTCCGCGCGCAAATCGCCGCCATGAGCGACCGGTTGACTGCCGGTAAGAAGGATCATCAAGAAGAACGCCACTTTAGACCGGTTGACATTTCCGAGTTCCTTACTCGCAAAAAATATATCGATGTCGATTTGAAGCTGCTCGGCTGGACGTTTGGTGATGATGTCCGGGAGGAAGTTGAGCTCGAAGGAATGCCTAACGATGAAGGCAAAGGGTTTGCTGACTACGTACTTTATGGAAAAGATGGTCTGCCTCTGGCTGTTATTGAGGCGAAACGAACTTCCATCGATCCGAAAAAAGGCACACATCAAGCCAAGCTGTACGCCGATTGCTTGGAGAACATGACGGGACGCCGGCCGATGATGTTCACAACCAATGGGTTTGAAACTTACCTGTGGGATGATTTAACATCGCCGCAACGTAAGGTGAGCGGGATATTCTCTAAGGCTGACTTGCAAAAGCTGATGAACCGCCGCACCGAACGCAAGAAGTTGGATGAGATCGTGATCGATGATCGGATTACCGACCGGTATTACCAGAAGGAAGCCATCCGTGCGGTATGCGAAAGTATAGGTAGTGGACACCGCCGAGCTTTACTCGTGATGGCAACCGGTACGGGCAAGACGCGTACTGCATCGAGTTTAACGGATGTGCTCTCCCGAGGCGGCTATGTGACGAACGTCTTGTTTTTGGCGGATCGTACTGCTCTTGTTAAACAAGCGAAAGATGATTTTAAAAATTACTTGCCGCATATGTCTCTCTGCAACCTGCTCAGCAACAAAGATGATAAATCTGCCCGCATCGTCTTCTCCACGTATCCGACGATGTTGAATGCGATTGACACAGCCAAAAGTGAGGACGGAAAGCGGCTCTTTACTCCAGCCCATTTTGATCTGATTATCGTTGATGAGGCTCACCGGAGTATCTTCAAGAAGTATCGGGCGATTTTCGAATATTTTGACGCGTTGATCGTAGGTCTGACCGCGACGCCAAAGATGGACGTAGACCGTAACACTTATGAATTCTTCGAGATGGAAAATGGCGTTCCAACTTACGCTTATCCTTATGAGACAGCAGTTGAGGTCGACCATGTGCTGGTGCCATATCACAACATCGAAATTACGACGAAGTTCTTGGAACAGGGCATCACGTACGATGAGCTATCGCCGGAGGATCAGGCGCGGTATGAGGAGGATTTCACCGATGAAGACGGGGAGATGCCGGAATACATCCCGTCACCTGCGGTGAATGAATTCATCTTCAATCAAAACACCGTAGACACGGTACTTGAAGATTTAATGACAAAAGGCATCAAGGTTGCAGGCGGGGACCGATTGGGGAAGAGTATTATTTTTGCCCAAAATAAAAAGCATGCCGAATATATCGTGGAACGGTTCAATAAGCTATATCCCCAATACCGTGGGGGATTTGCCAAGCGGATCATTTCTGAGGACAGCTACGCTCAGTCACTCATTGATGATTTTAAGATGCCGGGGAAAGAGCCGCATATTGCCGTGTCCGTGGATATGCTGGATACGGGGATCGATGTGCCGCAGATCGTGAATCTGGTCTTCTTCAAACGAATTCGTTCAAAAACGAAGTTCTGGCAGATGATCGGACGGGGGACGCGGCTATGTCCGAATCTGTTTGGAGACGGACAGCATAAGACTGGCTTCGTCATTTTTGACTACCTTGGCAACTTTGAGTTTTTCCGCCAGCATAAGGAAGGACTTCCCGGGAATGAAGCGCAGAGTGTTTCCGAGGCGATTTTTGCCAAAAGAGTTCGGCTGATTCATTTGCTTCAACATGCGGATTTTGTGGGGGAAGCGTATCAAGCGATTCGATTGGACTTAATTACCGTTGTCATCGGACAAGTTCGGGCACTGAATCCGGAACTGGTTTCGGTTCAACTCCAACGTCAGCATGTGGAGAAGTTTAAGAAAGACCAGGCTTATACTTATCTATCCGACGAGGATAAGTATCATCTCATTGCGAACCTAGCACCGCTCGTTTATATGGACGATCCTGATGAATTTGCTAAGCGATTCGACAATTTGATGTATGGCATCATGCTGGCTCAGATCGAGGGGACGCCGCAATTTAACCGTGGCAAGAAGCAATTGATCGATGTTTGCGACGTATTGTGCGGGCGTGCTTCCATCCTGGAAGTGACGAAACAGTTGCCATTGATTCAAAGGATCGGGACGGAGGAGTTTTGGCAGGAGGCCGATCTATTGACCTTCGAAAAGGTTCGTGTAGAGCTACGGGATCTGATCAAGTATACCGTTGATGAAAGTGGAAAGCGTAACCCGATCTATACGAATCTGGTGGATGAGGTATTGATGGTTCAGGAAGGGACGGCGATGTACGCGGCGTATGATTTTGAGGATTACAAGCTCAAGGTCAACCGTTATATCGAGTTGAACCGCGATAATGTGGCGATCTATAAGTTACGGAATAATATCCCGTTGACTGCGCTGGACTATGAGAGCCTGGAGAAAGTATTCACTGGGGAGCTGGGGACCGCCGAAGATTATAAACGGGAATTCAAGGATACACCGTTTGGATTGCTTGTACGAAAAGTAGCCAAATTGGAAGTAGAGGCAGCCAATCAGGCGTTTTCCGAGTTTATTAATGACCAATCCTTGACGCAAGCTCAAATCGTGTTTGTGAAAAAAGTGATCGATTATATCGTCCAGAACGGTTATATCGATAATGTAGCCGAACTGACCAAACCGCCGTTTGATAAGCCGCAAAGCTTTATCAAGCTGTTTGATGGATGTAAACAAAAGAAGCTTGTGGATGTGGTGAATCAGATTAAAGAGAATGCGGTGCAGATCGTTTCGGGGGAATAAGAGAGGATGTCAAGCTCGCTGGCGGATGGTGTAACGGATCTAGAAGACCTTATTTGAGTCCAATAAGGTCCATCCCCATTCTCTAACGGAACGTACGGACGTTATTCGCAGCAAAGCGCCTCAAATAATCCCCAATATGCGCCAATTACGTCTTCTGGTTCCGTTAGGCTGGGAAATCGCCGGGAAATAGAGGAATAAGGTCATCTGGTTCCGTTAGAGTACTTCAGCACTATCTCCGCCAACCCGCGCACCAGCGTTTCCGCAGAACCGTGGCCGTACAAGCGCGCTTCCCTAACTCGCGAACCCGGCCCCGCGCATACGGACATACAAAAAGGCTGAACTCTAAACAATCGTTTAGAATTCAGCCTTCTTTTTTGCAGCTGATGCCTCTCACAGCTTCCCAATCACCAACGACAAGATGCCGGCGGCGATCAGCGGACCGACCGGGACGCCCCGGAAGAAGGCGACGCCCAGCACGGTGCCAATCAACAAGCCGGCGACGACGGTCGGCTGATTGCCCATCAAGGTCGCGCCGCGGCCGCCGAGCCAGGCGACCAGCATGCCGACGCCGATGGCGAGCAGGGACTTCCAGTGGAAGAAGGAAGCCCATAGCGTCTGGATGGAGATTTTGCCGCTGGCGACCGGGGTCATCACGCCGATGGTGAGGATGATGATTCCGAGCGTCAGGCCGTATTTCTCCAGCCAGGGGAAGGTTGTGTGCAAATGCAGCACGCGAAGCAGCAGCAATACAATCATCGCCACGGTAATCGGCATGTTGCTGCTGAAAATGCCCAATGCCGCTAGTAACAACAGCAGAAGGGCTGTTACATCAATTTGTTGCATGATCCACCTCCTGCGGTGAATACCGATTATTTATCTGTTGCTTGAGGTTCTCGCCCCTATGATATGCTCAGCGATCAGCTTCCCGTGACCGCGGCCCGTTTCGATAAACACCTCGTTGGCGTTGCGTCCGGAAGCGATAACTCCCGCAACGTAAAGGCCGGGCACGTTCGTTTCCATCGTCTCCGGATTAAACACCGGCTTCTCCATATCACCGGCCATTTCAACTCCGGCGGAGAACAACAGCTTACGATCAGGCCGGAACCCGGTTAACGCCAAGACAAAATCGTTTGCCAATTCCGACGTAGTCCCGTCAGGTCCTTCGATAATTACGCGGTCAGGCAGGATTTCGATCACCCGGGATTTCAGGCGCAGAGCAACCTTGCCTTTGTTGACGGCACTCTCAAACAGCGGCCGTACCCAAGGCTTGATGTTCGCGGACAAGTCCTCCCCGCGATACACGACAGTAACCTCAGCGTTCACGCGTACCAGTTCCAGCGCAGCATCTACGGCGGAGTTGCTGCCGCCGATGATTGTTACTTTCGTACCGGTGTACGGATGCGCCTCTTGGAAGTAATGCGTCACCTTGTCGGTATTTTCTCCTGGAATTCCTAAAATATTGGGGTGATCGAAATAACCTGTCGAGATAATGACATGACGGGCTTGGTATTCCGCCTTTTCACCGCCGCGTTTCTCTGAACGAACCACAAACGAGCCGTCCGGCTGCTGCACCACTTCGGTGGCTTCTTCATAGGCCAACACCGGGACATTATAATGATCACTAACCTTGCGGTAATAGGCCAGCGCCTCATGGCGGTAAGGTTTATCGTTCGCCGAAGCAAACGGTACATCTCCGATTTCCAGCAGTTCAGCGGTGCTGAAAAACTGCATATACGTAGGATAAGAATAGATGGAATGGACAAGACAATGTTTCTCTAGAACAAGCACCTGCAGTCCGCGACGCTGGCATTCGATGGCTGCCGATAGACCGCAAGGCCCTGCTCCGATGATAATCACATCCAGCATGGGAACCTCCTCATAGACATTCACTTCAAACGAATTTTTCAAAACACTTCCATCCTACCGCAAATGACGCAGAATTGCCAACCATCCGCTGCGGGTTGTAAAGGGGGAAGGATGTGGCAATCCTATGAAATCTTTGGCGGACGGGGTTCAATGCAGGAGAATTGGAGTACACTAATAGTGTAAGCGGTTACCTTGGTGATTGAAGTTGAAGGAGGTGCCGAACATGCTGTCCTGGTTTAAAAAACGCAAGCCCAAACAAGTCACAATTCCTACGGCGATCAAGGTTACGTTAGATGAAGTTCGACGCGCCGTGCTGCGTTATGAAGCTGACATGCCGGAGGGAATCAACCGGTTGTCGCTGCTGCTGCCAGACGGAAGTCTGGATATGAAACGCCTGTCACGATATTTAGGCGGTGTGACGGATCAACGGTTTTACTTGTCGAGAGAAACCTATGAAATCTTTCCGGAAGAAGAGCGTGACATCCCTTATTATCTAGATATGGTGCAGGCTGCAGTAGATCATTATGTGGAGGAACGAGGCAAGCTGCCGGTGCTGGAGGATTCTCGCCAGTTGGAGGTCGATTATCGTCTGCTGATACGAGAGCATTATTTGAAGGAGATGCCGCCGTTCCCACTGTACGTGACAGATCAGGAGATGTTGTTGACCCATCGCCCCAAACAAGTGATCTAAACCTGAAAAAGCGCATTTCTGGTGAGCCGGAAGTGCGCTATTTATTTGACAGATGTTTTACAATAGAGAGAGACATATGGGGGAAAGTGGGGAACAAGGTTGCAGCTAAAAGCCATACTGTTTGACCTGGATAATACGTTAATGGATCGAGATCACATGTTCCGCAGCTTCGCCGCTCAATTAACGCAGGAGTGCCTGGTGCCAATGGACGAGACGCAGCGGGAAGCGTTGATCGCGGAGATGATTGAACGGGATAACGATGGATATCGGCCGAAGGAAGGCTTTTTTCAGGAATTGTTGGATTGGTTGCCTTGGCGTCATAAGACGAGCTTGGAGGAACTGAAAGCCTACTACAACCAACATTATATGACCTATGCAAAAGCGATGGATTATGCGGAAGAGACCCTGCGGTACTGCCGTGACCAGAAACTCCGGTTAGGGATTATCACAAACGGACATAGCAAGCGGCAACACGAAAAAATCGATTTGATCCATCTGCGTCCGTACTTTGATGTGATCATCGTATCCGGGGACGTGGAGATCCAGAAGCCTGATCCCCGGATCTATCAGTTAGCATTAGATCGGCTAGGGGTACAAGCAGAGGAGACGGTGATCGTTGGTGATCATCCTCGCAACGATATTTGGGGAGCGGCGCAGGCCGGGATTCGCGGGATTTGGCTGAAGCGCAAGCATGAGTGGGACGTGTCGCTGGAAGGCGGCAACCCATGGCGGACGGTTCAGGAGCTGGATGAAGTCCCGGCGTTATTGGAACCATATACCCAGGAGTTATGCGGGACAAAAATGAATTGACAAAGCTTGCCAAGATCCCGTATGATGAGTACAAATTAGGATGAAGGAGGCTGTTATTTATGGTGAATGTACTTGTGACTCGTGTAAATACGGTCTCCTTAGCGGAAAAATAAGGCGCTGCGTGTAACTTCCAATCGACGATCAATATCGATGGATTTAGAAGCAGGCAGCGCGAGGCCGCGGGACCGTTCGAACGTCCCGCGGCTTTTTTGCGTCCGCCGACTCCCCGATAGGGGCGGCGGGAAGATAGGGCACAGGCATGGAACTGCTGGACAGCGTCTCCTCAGAAGAGACGCTGGGTAGTTGTTGCTTCATGCCTAGGTGCCCAGGCTGAAGACGCGGGAGGTGAGGATCCCGCGTCTTTTTTTTTTGCGGCTAAGGAGACGGGGCAGTGTCGGAACTCAGATGAACCATTTTATCGACTTGGAGGAATTGGATTGAATTTAAATGAACTTGGATGGAACCCGGAGCGGGAGGACGCTTTACACGAGATGGGGTTAGAGCTGGTCTCACCGGGGCGGATCATCGCGGACCATGGCCACAAATATCGCGTGGCAACGGAGCGGGGTGAAGGTTGGGCAGAAATGAGCGGTCGCCTTCAATTTGCATTAGGCGAACGGAGCGAGTTTCCGGCGGTTGGAGACTGGGTTGCCGTGCGCTTCCTTTGTGATAGCGGCGGAGATGCCGTGATCCATGGTGTGCTTCCGCGCACCAGTCGCATCTCGCGACGTGCCGCCGGGTCGGTGCCGACGGAACAAGTCGTTGCAGCCAATGTCGACCTGCTATTTCTGGTGGCTGCGCTGAACCTAGATTATAATTTGCGCCGGCTGGAGCGGTATTTGATTATGGCTTGGAATAGCGGCGCTACACCAGTCATTGTGCTGAGTAAAGCTGATTTATGCGACGATCCGGAGCGTTATGTGGCCGAAGCGGAATCGATAGCGCCAGGGGTGCCCGTGATTGCGGTCAGCGCCTTGGAGGATCTGGGACGGGAGCAAGTGGATGCTTTGCTGAAGCCGGGAGTGACGGTGGCTCTTACCGGATCATCGGGCGCGGGGAAGTCGACGATCTTGAACTGGATGGCAGGGAAAGACGTTCAGAAAACTCAGGCGATCCGGGAAGATGACAGCCGGGGAAGGCATACCACAACGCATCGTGAGCTGTTTGTGCTGCCGCAAGGTGCTGTGATGATCGATACGCCGGGGATGCGTGAGCTGCAGCTATGGGACGATGATGGCGGATGGTCTGAGGCGTTTGGAGAGATTGAGGAACTGGTGAAGCAATGCCGTTTCAGCGATTGTCAGCACAAACGCGAGGCGGGCTGCGCGGTCAGAGAAGCATTGCAAAACGGTCAACTGGAGCGCAAACGGTTCGAGAATTATCTGAAAACGCAGCGGGAGCTGAAGTTTCAGGCAGCCAAGGAGCAAACCCGCCAGCGCTCTGTACGCGCCGCATCCTCAGGGAAATCGAGCCGTCGGGAGCCGCGCGGCAAAGGCGAGCAACGGCGGCGCTTCGTGAACGAATGGGAGTAGTGGAGCGCGACTCCCATCCGAAGGGCTGACAAAAACCTAGCCGGCTGAGAAGCTTACACCCAGCCGGCTAGGTTTACTTGTTCGCTTAAGCTTTGTTAGATTGAAGCGGCAGCCATTTCAACACGTCCTGAATCTTCGCATCCCAATAGCCCCACTCGTGGGAACCGGGTCCTTCCTCATAGGTGAGAGGCAGACCGGCGCGGGTGCAAGCATCGCGGAACGTTTGGTTATCCTCGTACAGGAAATCTTCCGTGCCGCAGCATTGGTACAGCTGAGGAACCGGCTTTCCTTCCTGCATGGCCTTGGCGAGCGGGTCCAGCAGTGCCAGCAGATCGTTGTCCGTGCCCTTAGGCCCGGATTCGCCGAAGATCCGCTGGAACAGGGGGAGATCATGGCGGCGATTTGCGATATCCAGCGCCCCTGACAGGCTGGCGGCATAAGAGAACATCTCCGGCTTGCGCAATGCCAGCTTAAAGGCGCCGTAACCACCCATCGACAACCCGGCAACGAAGGTGTCCTCGCGTCGTTCGGACAACGGGAAGAACGACCGGCAGAGGCGGGGAAGCTCCTCGCTGACGAACGTCCAATAGTTGTTGCCGTACGCCATATCCGTATAGAAGCTCAAATCCACCTGAGGCATTACAACGGCCAGCCCCATCCCCGAAACATAACGTTCAATCGAGGTGCGGCGCAGCCAGATTGTGTCATCGTCCGACATGCCGTGCAGCAGGTAGAGAGTCGGATAAGGCCCGGCGATCGCCGGCGCGGACATCCCGATTTGCGATTGTGCAGGTTCCGGCAGGATGACCGTCATGGAGGTGCTTAGTCCTAATACTTCAGAGAAAAAACGACATTGAAAGAGTGCCATAAATGCTCCAGCTCCTTTGGATTCATGTTCATGCCATCTCGGTATCACAACCTGGTAAGCGCTTACCGAATGGGACACAGATGATTACAATAAAGCTCATCCACCTTCCATTATATCTCGAACCTCTTGCTCTCGAAAATCTAAACTTCGAAATCTTTCGAACAGTTGGCAACGAATTGTGCTAGAATAAAAAAACGGGTTAGTTCCAGGGTTGGGAATAACAACGCTGGGGGTGGATGAAGTGGATTTCCCCTGGAAAAGAAATCTGTACGTGCTGTGGCTTGGTGTATTTTTTTGCAGCACCGCGTACTCCATGGTCATTCCATTCATGTCTCTGTTTATTGCTCATGATCTTGGAGTAACAACGCATCTCACTCTCTGGTCGGGGATTGCATTTGGGGTGACGTTTTTGGCCGGCGCGTTGATCTCTCCCTATTGGGGCTCGTTATCGGATAAGTACGGCCGGAAGCCGATGCTGCTGCGATCCGGCTTTGCGCTGAGTGCGGTGTATGTTCTTTACTTCTTTGTTCGAGACCCTTATCAGTTGATCGCTGTCCGCATCTTGTCCGGGCTCTTGGCCGGATATGTGCCTTCTGCGATTGCACTGGTTGCAACCAATACGCCGGAGAAGCATGTTGGCTATTCGCTGGGAGTGATGTCGACAGCCGGAGCAGCCGGAGGGATTATCGGACCTCTGGTGGGCGGTTCCCTAAGCAAATTCATCGGTTATCGAGAGGCGTTTCTGGCGTCAGGTGCCGTTGTATTGGTGTCAGCTCTGATCGCCTTGATCTTCGTAAAGGAACAGAACTTCGACCGCAACCGGGAGCGTTCGCATGTGCTGGATGATCTCAAGGAGGCGACGGCTAACCGTCCGCTGATGGGCAAGCTGCTTGTCGTGCTGATCGTCACCTCTTCCGTGATGGTGCTTGAGCCGTTGCTTTCGCTGTATGTGTTGGATTTAGGCGCCTCGGCTTCCGATGCTTCACTCAGTTCGGGCATTATTTTTTCGGCGGTAGGTATTTCTACAATTATCGCTGCACCATTCTGGGGCAAAGTTGGCCAGCGAATCGGTTACCACAACACGTTAATGATCGGATTGATCGGCGGCGGGGTCGGCAACATCTTGCAGCATTTCTTTCATTCGTTGGTGGGGTTCGGAATTCTGCGCTTCGTGTACGGTTTGTTCTTCGCTGCCGTGTTCCCGGCATTAAACGCGTTGATCGTACAGTCGACCAAACCGGATTTCCGCGGCCGCGCTTTCAGCTTGAATCAATCCGCGGCTCAGCTTGGCAATATGTTCGGACCAATTGCCGGCGGGGCGTTAGGGTCCTGGATCTCCATTCCGGTGGTGTTTGTCCTGAACGGGGCCATCTTAGCCGTAACGGCCATGACGCTTCGATTCAAGTCCCTCTTTGGAAACCGCCGCTTGACCGAAAGCGAAGGTACCAAGATGCGAGGGTAGTCGGAACGAAACAGAACATAAGAAGAATGTCGATTTTGAAAAGAAAGGCTCCGTACCATCAGCAAGCTGCTGAGGTACGGAGCCTTTCTTCAACGAAACGGTGCAACGAGAACTAGATTAATAGAGCGAGAGCGCAAGCGAATCATATTCGCTCTTGCTGTGGAGAATTGCTTCAGAGCCTTCGATTTCAATGCTGATTAAGGAGTTCAAGCACTTCTTCAAAGCTTGCTTGCCGTTATAGTATTTGTATTCGAGCGCGCTCGTCAGCAGCTTCAAAGTACGCTGCACAGGTTGCTTGCTATCGACATTGAAATAAACGGGAACCAGATTATTTTGGAAGTTAATTAGGATTTTCATTAGAATCACCTCTATACAGTGGTTTCATATTAAACATTGTAGATCGAAAAACTTAAGAAAAGCTTAAAAAAAGATGATATTTCGATTAATGTTTAATGACAGCGAACGAAACAGGACGGAAGTCTCGGTTTGGCACGCTTACATCAGTATTACGGATAGGCAGATCAAAAAGTTTCATGCTCTATGAAAAATTGTGCTTCACCTCCTATTTTTATGGGTACATTGTAATAGATTGGTAAAAAATTCCGAGCACAGGCAATTTGAATAGTGGTATGATTACTGCATCGGAAGCGGGATAAGGACACGCCGAGATCATACCGGCTGTTAGGTCAAGCATCGGAAGCGAGGCCCAATCTGTAGGAGGTGGAAGAATTGATGACAGATTCCTCCCGCAAGGAAAATGTGACGCTTCAAGCGAAAGAATGGCTAAATTTGATAGAGCGGTTAGGAATTCAAACGTGGCAGGATCCAGAGCATCCCTTTCACGTTTTTTTGCAGGAGATGCTAGATTCTGACGCTGAAGGCACGCGTGAGACGCTAAACAGCAAGGATGAGGTGTTGGGGACAGCCCAAGGAGCTCGGATCAGCTTGCCGCAGCACGTCTTAGACGACCTGACCGCCGCATCTGCGGCCGTCAAGGCTTGCCGGCTATCCTTTACTTGCGGAAAGCAAACCTTTGAGGAATATCTGCATATCACCGGCAACCAGATTATCCGATTCAGACGGCTGCCTGGGAAATTCAACCGCTTATACGTAGAACGAATCATCGAAGGGAAACAACTTAGCGTTTTGTTAGCCGGTCGGATGAAGTGGAACTCGCGTACACCGGGGGAGCTTCCCGCCTTAATGATGTCCAGAAAACAATTTGACGCAGCGCTATGTCAAGCCCGGGAGCTGGATCTGAACCGCTTGGCCACCCTCCTGGCAGACATGACGAATGATGAAGAAGGCAGTATCGCCTTAGCCAAATGTATGAAATCTCCACTCGCGCAAGGGGATATCCGGTTCTATGCGAATTGCGGCGGACGCTGGGAGATTCAGCAAATGCAGTTTATGAACAATACGCAGTTCAATTGGTTGATCCGATGCAGCGCAAAGGACGAAGAGGATTGGATGATCGCGACGCCTACACCCCGCCAGCAATTTCAGAAGATCTTGCTGAAGTGGTTTCGTAAGCCGCATAACGCGGAGTGAGGGGGAGATGAGAGAACCCAAGTTTTTTCATGGTCCAAACCAGCCATCCTTGACTAAAAAACACTCCGAAATGGGCAATCTGGATAGTGGCAGGTAATCAGTTTCGCTGAATGAACCCATTTCATCTTCAGGAGTGTGAAGCCATGACAAGCAATCAGACGACGAACCGCGAACGGTTCCAGGGTAAAACGGCGATTATCACCGGAGCCGGTTCCGGGATCGGCAAGGCGGCTGCGGTGAAGCTGGCCAGCGAAGGGGCGAAGGTTGCGCTGTTCGATCTGTTGGATGAACGCACGGAGCAGACGGCGCGAGAGATCAATGCGATGCATGAGGGGGCGGCCCGTGCGTTTGATGTCGACGTGGCGGACCCGGCGCGGGTCGAACAGGCGGTGCGCGAAGCTGCTGAGCAATTTGGCGGCATCGACATCGTCTTCGCGAATGCCGGCATCAACGGCAAGCTGGCGCCCGTCGAGGATCTGAGCTTCGAGGATTGGGAGAAGACGCTGAGCATCAATTTGACGGGCACGTTCCTGACCGTGAAATATACCGTTCCTTACTTAAAACAACGGGGCGGCGGCAGTATTATCATTACCAGTTCCATTAACGGCAATGATAAATTCTCCGGCTTCGGGATGTCGGCTTATAGTACGACGAAAGCGGGACAAGTAGCTTTTGCGAAAATGCTGGCCTTGGAGCTGGCCCAATTCAAAATTCGCGTAAATGCGATCAGCCCCGGCGCCATCGCTACCAACATCGATGCTTCAACCGAGAAGACCAAGGAGCTGCAGGAGATCGTTATTCCGGTTAAATATCCAAAGGGCTCACAGCCCTTGGCGGACGGCCCGGGCCAACCAGAGAATGTGGCGGATCTCGTTGCCTTTTTGGCTTCGGACGAGTCCATCCATATTACCGGAGCCCGAATTGTGATCGATGGGGCGGAGTCGCTGCTATAATGTTTCACCTAGAGTGAAACGAGCCAATGAGATGAACGCTTTCGCAATCGCGGAGGCGTTTTTTTTGAAGATATCAGATTGTGATCTGTAAATGAATCCCGATGAAGCTGTGGTATGATACTGGAAGGATAAAGCTTAAGGAGGGATGGAGATGCTGTCCTGGTTAGCGGAACAGAAGATTGCAGAAGCGATGGCCCGCGGGGAGTTTGATCATTTGCCCGGGAAAGGTAAGCCGCTGAAGGTGGAGGACTTATCCGGGGTTCCCGAGGATTTGCGAATGGCCTATAAGCTGATGAAAAATGCGGGGTATGTTCCCGAAGAAGTTCAACTGCAGCAGGAGATGGTCCGGCTGGCCGACTTGCTTGCCGCCTGCGAGGACGGGCCGGAGAAGCAGACATTAAAGAAGCGGCTGACGGAGCAGCAGCTGCGGCTTAATCTACTCATGAGCGAGCGCGGTTTATCAGCGAATCCGGCGTTCCGGCAGTATGAAGAAGCCATCCGCCGGAAGCTGGAATAGGAAGCTGGAGTCTGCTGAACACTAGAATACCAGTGTGAGAGAAGCTGAGAAGGGGGACAGAACAGAGGGCTCGCACCAGTTAGGGCGTAAGCTAGGCAGTAGCTGTGTCACTCATCAGCTTCTGTATCATGGCTTCAGTTAACACAAACGGCTCCCGCGAGATCCGGTCCATTCGGAAGCTGGGAATCAACTCGTTGGCCTTTACAGCTTCCGGGCGCTCGATTAAGCCGCTGATGTAGGCAAGCCAGCCGATGACCGTCTCCGGCTTCGTCCCAGCGGCGCGCAGTGCGGGAAGCCCCAAGTCGCCATGGCGTTTGGCCAACCGTCGTCCGTCCTCGCCAAGGATAAGCGGGGCGTGAGCGAACTTCGGCGGTGTCAAATCTAACGCACCATAGAGATGGAGCTGGCGGGGCGTGGAGTCGAGCAAGTCGTCACCGCGCAGCACATCGGTGATCCCCATCAGGGCATCATCTACAGTCACCGCCAGTTGATAAGAATACATATGATCGGCCCGACGCACGACAAAATCCCCGCCGCTGCCCGGCGGGAAGACCTGCGGCCCGGCGATCCCGTCGACGAAGCGAATTTCCTCCGGACCAATTGCAAAGCGGAGTGACGGATCTTTGTGCTGCGCTCGGCGTTGCTGCTCCTCCGGGCTTAAGGCGCGGCAAGTGCCGGGATAGGGAGCCCCTTCTGAGGACAAGCCGTGCGGTGCCCCAGCCACCGCGAGCAGCTCCGCCCGGCTGCAGAAGCAAGGGTATAGCCGGCCAGCGGCGTCCAGCTTGGCCAGCGCCTCCTCATAAAGCTCGGTCCGTTCGCTTTGAAGGTAAGGACCGGACGCCTCCGAGGCGCCCGGTCCTTCATCCCAGTCTAACCCCAACCAGCGAAGATCGGCGAGAATCCGTTCCGTGATCGCCGGCTTGGAGCGTTGGGTGTCGATATCTTCAATGCGCAGCACGAAGGTTCCTCCCGCTGCGCGCATTTGCAACCAGGAGAGCAGTGCGATTTTCGCGTTACCCAGGTGCATGTCGCCGGATGGCGTAGGTGCAAATCGTCCGCGTTTCATGATGCTTCACTTCCTCGATTGTTCACTTTTACGTATTATAAGCCTGCTTCGGGCTCTTGAGCGTTCCGGGCTTCGTCACCGCCCTCTGATGTATAAGCACTGTCCATATGAGGCGTGTCCAGCCTTTGGATTTCGATTTTCCGGATCCGGCTGTCTTCGCGCTCGAGGACCGTAAATTGCAAGTCTCCATAGACCAACTGGGTTCCTTCTTCGATGTCCAGGTTATGCCCATAGATCCAACCGCCGATCGTATCCGCCTCGTCTTCCTCCAAATCGGCGTCCAGCAACTCGTTAATCAGCGATACGGAAACTTTGCCGTCAACAATGAGGTGATTCGCCGCGACCTCGGTAATTTCCTGCTCTTCCTCCGCATCGAATTCATCGCGGATGTCGCCGACGATTTCTTCCAGAATGTCCTCGATGGTCACCATCCCGCTTGTACCGCCGTATTCGTCAATCAGCACGGCCATATGCGAACGTTCCTTCTGCATCTTGGTCAGCAGGGCCGGAAGGGGGATATTTTCCGAGACGGTCATCACAGGACGCACGAGGGAAGCCAAAGGGACATCGGCCTGATCCTCGGGAGCCAGGAACAACGCTTTTGTATTTATCACCCCGATAATATTATCTTTATTTCCACGAATGACAGGAAATCGGGTGTATTGCTCCTGTCGAATCATTCTCAGGTTCTCCTCGCGGGATTTAGCTGCATCCAAGCAGACCATATCGGTTCTCGGAACCATGATATCTTTGGCGAGCAGATCATCAAAGGCGAAAATTCGGTTCATGAAGCGGTACTCGCTCTTGTTAATCCGGCCGCTGGCCAGGCTTTCGCTCAGCAACATCCGAAGCTCCTCCTCGCTGTGCGCGTCGTCCCAGTCCGCCGCAGGTTTCAGGCCAAGCCATGCTACGATGCGGCCGGAGGAACGGTTGAGCAGCCAGAGGAACGGGGATAGCAGGGTGCTCAATACCAAGAGCGGCCGGGCAAATGCCAGGATGATGGCTTCGCCCCGTTGGGCTGCCAGCACCTGCGGAACTAATCCGCCAAGCACAACATGCAGGTAGGTAATCGACACGAACGCGATAAGAAAAGAGAAAAAGGTTTCTACGGACTCCGATAAGGGCAGCCGAACAAAGATCGGCGCAAGCAGGCTGCGAACAATTGGCTGGCCCAGCCATCCCAGAGTCAGGGAGTTCACCGTAATGGCCAGTTGGCAGGCTGACAACGCCTGATCGATCCGTTGCGACAGGGCGCGAAGTGCGGACGCTCCACGTCGGCCTTCCCGCGCCCAAGCTTCGATGGTCCGCGGGTGTAACGCACGCAGTGATGCTTCAATGATGACAAACAATGCGGTAAGTACGATCAGCAGTAAAAGGACGAGCAGCTTTAGCAATCGTTTTTCCTCCGATCCCTTCGTTTCTTAGCACCGTATGGTAAAATGTTCTCATAGTGTAACCCGTAAGGAGAGAATCATGACAAAGCTTCCTTTGCCTATTGATGAAGTCATCCCTGAGCTGCAACAAGCGCTTGACCAAGCGGGAACTGCCGTGCTGCTGGCGGAGCCCGGGGCAGGCAAAACGACGCGTGTTCCGCTGTCGCTCCTAAGCGAACCTTGGCTTGGGGGACAGCGGATTTTGCTGCTGGAGCCGCGGCGTTTGGCAGCACGGGCTGCGGCTGTCTATATGGCGTCCCAGCTTGGTGAAGCGGTGGGCGAGACGGTGGGCTACCGTATGCGGGGTGACAGCCGAGTGTCGGCGAACACGCGGATCACGGTCGTCACCGAAGGGATTTTGACGCGAATGCTGCAGCAGGACCCGGCCTTAATCGGGACAGGCCTGGTCATTTTCGACGAATTTCATGAGCGCAGTCTGCATGCTGATCTGGGTCTCGCTCTGGCTTGGCAAAGCCGCCAGCTGCTTCGTGACGACCTGCGGCTGCTTGTGATGTCGGCGACATTGGACGCTCGGCCGATCGCCGAGATGCTGGATGGTGCGCCAGTAGTGCAAAGCCGGGGACGCATGTTCCCGGTGGAGACGGTATATGCGCCGGGAGCTGCAAACGAGCCGCTGGAACGGAAGGTGCACCGGGCGGTTCGCCGGGCCCTTGCCGAGCATGACGGCAGCGTGCTCGTGTTCCTGCCGGGCGCACGGGAAATCCGGCGCACCGAGTCGTTGCTGGCCGCGGATGGGCTGCCGACGGGCGTGATATTGGCGCCGCTGTACGGGGCGATGCCGCAAGCGGAGCAGCGGCGGGCGATTGAGCCCGCGCCAGCAGGGCAGCGCAAGGTCGTGCTGGCGACGTCGATCGCCGAGTCCAGCCTGACCGTGGATGGCGTGACGGTCGTGATCGACAGCGGCCTCCGCCGCACGTCGTTATTCTCGCCGCGCACCGGCATGAGCCGGCTGGTGACGGTGCGGGCGGCCCGCGACTCCGCCGATCAGCGGCGAGGCCGCGCCGGGCGGACAGCGCCCGGGGTGTGCTACCGCCTCTGGAGCGAGGCGGAGGACCGCCTGCTCCCTGCGCGGACGGCGCCGGAGATGCTTGAGGCGGACCTCGCGCCGCTCGCCCTGGAGCTGGCGGCGTGGGGCGCCGCCGCGCCGGACGAG
>NZ_BILV01000039.1 GCF_004000745.1 Paenibacillus barengoltzii NBRC 101215 | reverse complement strand
GACGTGCTCGCCATCGGCCCGGGGCTCGGCCGCTTCCCGGGCGAGGACGGCTTCCTGCGCGCCGTGTGGGAGGGCGCCCCGCGTCCCCTGGTGGTGGACGCGGACGCCCTGAACATCCTCGCCGCCGCAGGAGCGCCGGCGGCGTGGCCGCGCCGGGAGGCGGCGACGATTCTGACGCCGCATCCCGGCGAAATGGCCCGGCTGGCCGGCCTCTCCACGGCCGAGGTGCAGCGGGACCGCATCGGGCTGGCGCGCAGCTATGCGGTTCAGCACGGCGTCACGCTCGTGCTGAAAGGCGCGCGCACCGTCGTAGCGGCCCCGGACGGCCGCGTGTTCGTCAACGTCACCGGGCACCCCGGCATGGCTACCGGGGGCGCAGGGGACGTGTTGACCGGCCTGATCGCCGGGCTGCTCGCCCAAGGCCTGGACGCCGTGCAAGCGGCGGCGTTTGGCGTGTACCTCCACGGCCAGGCCGGCGAGCGCGCGGCCGCGGCCCGGCAAGGGAACCCGGCGTCCCTCATCGCCGGGGACATCATCGAGGCACTGTAGCGAAGCAGGCTGACAAGCCGCCGCCAGATGGATCGAACTGCGTTGAAGGTTGGCTTGGCTGGTATACGCCGTTTGCCGCTTGCAGCCGGATCATCTTTGAGCAGTGCGGGTTGCATTGACTTTTCAAGCAAATATTGATAGCATCGTTTTAAAATTTAGACAAAGGCCGGGGTTCGCAAGAATACGAACTCCGTCACAGATAAGGGGAGAATCCGATATGAAAGTGACGATTATTAACGGAAGTCCAACACCAGGCTCCCGGTTGAGCGGCGTAATTGCACTGACGGAGGAACTGCTGCGCAGTGAAGGCTTCGAAGTCAGTCATGTGAATGTGGTGGAGCTGCCGCCGGAGGATTTGATCCATACCAAATTTGAAAGTGAAGCGATCGTCAAAGCGAACGGGCTCGTTGCAGCGGCTGACGCAGTGGTTGTCGCCAGCCCGGTGTATCAGGCGTCGTATACCGGCGTGCTGAAGACGTTCCTCGATCTTGTTCCGCAAAAAGGCTTGGCCGGCAAAGTCGTCCTGCCGCTCTTTATTGGAGGCAGCCTGGCGCATTTGCTGACGATTGATTATGCGCTGAAGCCGGTTCTGTCTGCGCTCGGCGCACGCTATATTTTGGGCGGTGTGTACACAGTGGACGCTCAGGTTGCTCGCACGGAAACCGGCGGCTTCGATATCGCTGGAGAGCTGCGTACCCGGTTGGAGGAGAACGTGAAGGAGCTGGCCCGGGAAACGCGCCTGCGCCAGCAGTCTTAAGCCAAACTTGAGTGAATCACATCCACTTCGGATTGGATTGTGAAGAGTCCAACCTCACCGGCTCCGGGATGCCTCCCGGGGTCGTTTTTTTTTTTTTTTGGAGACGCGATGGAATGCCGCCGAGTGATTGCGGATCGAAGCGATCTCGAAGAAATCGGCTTTCTTCTGACCGCAGCCAACGACGCAATCGGACAAAACATGGTACAATAGGACTAAAGGGATATCTGCTCGCAATTGTCGAAAGGGGATTTTTGGACATCATGTTGAAATTGGTCTTTTTCGTAGGAGTCGCTGGTACGGGGAAAACGACGGTGGCTCGCAAGCTGGCAAGACGGATGCCGGCGGCTTTTTTGGATCGGGATACAGTGGGCGGCCGCTGTGTCGAGAAGATTCTGGCGATGAACGGTCTGGATGTGAACGATCGGGATTCTGATTTTTACAAGGAACACTTGCGTGATCTGGAATACGAGACAACCCGGGACATCTGCATCGAAAATTTGGCAGCCGGCCAAAACGTATTTATGATTTCCCCGTTCACGGCGGAACTGAAGAACAAAGACTGGATCGAAAAGCTGATTCAAGAGGCAGGCCTCACCAAGCAAGAAGTGGACGTGAAGGTGGTTGTCGTGACGCTCAAGGACATGGATACCCAGAAGGAACGGATTATCGAGCGTTGTACGGACCGCGATACGTGGAAGCTGGAGCATTGGGATGACTTCAAGCACCGCGTGCAATTTGTACCCGAGATTAATTGGGACATCCCGTCTTCCTCGATTCTGGTGTTTGACAACAGCGGCGAGCTGACGGAGGAGAAAGTGGACAGCATTTACCAATTTATCGTTGGGGACCAGAATTAAACTAAAGGCTTGCGTTATGCCCTTCCTGTCAACCGGTGAATTCCGGGCAGGAGGGGCTTTTTGCTATCGTGTTTTTGTATGAAGTTTGCCGCTGGAAAAATACACAAGCCTTCCCAACTGATTTATAATAAAACAACATAGTTTACCAAATTGACGATTCTTTCGGAATCACCCGCACTGGAGGTATCAGGATGTCCGTCATGACCGCTATTCTCAAAAAATACCGCATCGCCGCCGTCTCCGCGATCGTCATGCTGCTGATTGAGCTGGCGGTGGAACTGGTTCAACCGCTGATTATCTCGCGGATCATCGACCACGGGATTCGGCAGCACGCGGTGTCCGTCGCCTGGATTTGGGGCGGGGTGCTGATGGTGAGCGCGCTGGCGGCATTTCTCGCCGGGATCGCCAGTTCCTTTTTCGCTTCCCATGTAAGCCAAGGCTTTGGGTACGATCTGCGCGATAAGCTGTATGAGAAGGTGCAATCTTTTTCGTATGAAGTGTTTAACCGGTTTGCGGCTTCGTCGTTGATCACTCGGCTGACCGGGGATATTACGGTGCTGCAGGATGTGATCTTCATGTGTCTGCGCTTTGCGTCCCGGGTACCGCTCGTTGTTGTCGGGAGCGTGGTGATGGCGCTGGTTGTGCATGTGAAGCTGGGACTGCTGCTGACGGTGACCGTTCCCGTCTTGCTGGCGTTTGTCCTGTGGATGATCCGAAAAGCGTCTGCTTTATTTCGTACGGTGCAGCGGCGAACGGATCATGTGAACGGCCTGATCCAGGAGAACCTGACCGGGATGCGGCTGATCCGCGTGTTCGTCCGGATGTCGCACGAGATTGGGCGTTTCGAGCAGCGTAACCGCGCGTTGCGGGAGGGCACCGTCGCCGCGCTAAAGCTGACGGAGACGACGATGCCGTTCCTGCTGTTTATCATGAACGCGGGGATCATCGCGGTGCTGTGGTTTGGTCGAATCGAGATTGCGGACGGGGGCGCCAGCGTGGGGGAAGTCGTTGCTGTGATTAACTATTCGCTGCGTACGATTGGTGCGTTGTCGGCGTTGTCCTGGATCATGAGCTCCTTGTCGCGGGGAGCGGCATCTGCCGGACGGGTGCGTGAGGTGCTGGAGGAGAACGATCCGGTTGGCGAGCGGGAGAGCCGCGCAGGAGGGGCAAGCGGTGCGGATGTGGTGGAGGATGCAGCTCCGATTCAAGGGCGCATTGAATTCCGCGAGGTTTCGTTCCGCTATCCGGGCCGTGACGTAATGGCGCTGGAGCGGATTTCATTTACGGCGGAGCCGGGACAACGGATCGCGATCCTGGGGGCCACCGGCTCAGGGAAATCCTCGCTGGTTCAGCTGATACCAGGCATGTATGAACCAACGGAAGGGACGATCCTCATCGACGGAACGGACATTCGCGAGCTGGACCGGAAAAGGCTGCGCCGCGCGATCGGCTATGTGCCGCAGGAAGTGATGTTATTCTCCGGCACGATCCGGGAAAATATCGCCTGGGGGCGGGAGGACGCGACGTTGGAGCAAATCCGGACCGCCGCCCGGCAGGCGCAGATCCACGATACGATCGAGCGCCAGCCGCAGGGCTATGAGACGCGGCTGGGGCAACGCGGCGTGAATCTGTCCGGCGGACAGAAGCAGCGCCTGTCGATCGCGCGGGCGTTGATCCGTCGCCCGGCGATCCTGATTCTGGACGACAGCACGAGCGCGCTGGACGTCCGTACAGAGGCGGCTCTATTGAAGGAGATCTCACGTCTGTCCTGCACGACGCTGCTCGTGACGCAGAAGATCAGCTCCACGATGACGGCGGACCTGATCCTCCTCTTGGATGACGGGCGGTTGATCGCCAGCGGCAAGCATGAGGAATTGCTGCAACATTCGGAATTGTACCGACGAATTTGCGAATCCCAGCTGGGAAAGGAGGCGGAAGCTCATGTCGTTCAAGACCTTCACTGAGCCGTTTCGGCATCCGTACCCGAAGCTGGATGCGCTATCGCCATCGCAGGGTGGAGACTTGCGGCAGGAGGCGGTTCCCGCGTCTCGCCGGCCCGGTCATGGCGGTGGATCCGGGGTACGGCCTAAAGTGCGGGCAAAAAATTGGTCCGCCACCTTAAGCCGAATCTGGAGTTATTTATCCGCCCACAAAGCGCGGCTGGCTGCGGTCCTGCTGATGGTTGTATTCAGTTCGGGATTAGCGCTGCTGGGGCCTTATCTGGTTGGGGTGGCCATTGATGACTACTTAGAAGCCGGCGGCGGGCGACCGTGGGTGTTGTTTCTCGTTGGACTGACGTTGGTATTTGCCGGATCATCACTTACCTCCTGGCTGCAAAATATCTGGATGATCACCATCGCCCAAGAAACGGTGTATCGCATGCGTTCCGAGCTGTTCGCCCAGCTGCACCGGCTGCCGATTCCTTATTACGGCAAGCGTCAACAGGGCGAGATCATGAGCCGGCTGACCAATGATATAGACAATGTCAGCTCCACGCTGAACAGCTCGGCGATCCAAATTTTCTCCAGCGTGCTGACGCTAATCGGAACGCTGAGCGTGATGCTGTACCTCAGCCCGCTGCTGACGTTGCTGACGTTCCTCGTTGTACCGCTGATGATGGCCGGGATGCGTTGGATCACGAAACGGACGGGGCCGCTGTACAAGCGACGTCAACAGGATCTCGGCAACCTGAACGGGTATATTGAGGAGACGTTGTCGGGGCAGCGGATCATCAAGGCGTTCTCGCAAGAACACCGGGTGCTGCAGGGCTTCCGTGAACGCAACGGGGCGATCCGCAGCTCCAGCTTCTGGGCACAGACCATTTCCGGCTTCATCCCGAAGCTGATGAACGGATTGAACAATCTTAGCTTTGCGATTGTTGCGGGAATCGGCGGAGTGTTGGCAGTGAACGGTCGTGCCGGCGTGACCGTTGGGGTGATCGTGGTGTTCGTGGAGTATGCACGGCAATTCACCCGGCCGCTGAACGACCTCGCGAACCAATGGAACACGCTGCTGTCGGCGATCGCTGGGGCGGAGCGCGTGTTTGAGGTGCTGGACGAGGAGATCGAAGCCAGCGATGAACAAGGGGCGGCGGAGCTGACGACCGTTCGGGGCGAGGTGGTCTTCTCTGATGTGTATTTCTCTTATGAGGAAAATAAAAACGAGGGCGGCGATACGTTAGAGGACATCAGCTTTACCGCGAAGCCGGGTGAAACGATCGCTTTGGTCGGGCCGACGGGTGCCGGCAAAACGACGCTGATTCAGCTGCTTTCGCGCTTCTACGAACCTTCCCGGGGGACGATCACCGTTGATGGACGCGATATCCGCACGATCCGGCGCGACAGCCTGCGTTCGCAGATGGCGTTTGTGTTGCAGGATTCGTTCCTGTTCCAGGGCACAATCCGCGACAATATCCGCTTTGGTCGTCTTGATGCGACCGATGCGGAGGTGGAGGAGGCTGCCAAGCTGGCGAACGCCCATTCCTTTATCGTGCGGATGCCGGGCGGCTACGACAAGGTGCTTGGCGCGGACGGCGGCGGCATCAGCCAAGGGCAACGGCAGCTGCTGGCGATCGCACGGGCGATTTTGGCGGATCCCTCTATCCTTGTGCTGGACGAGGCGACGAGCAGCATCGACACCGTGACGGAGATCAAGATTCAAGAGGGCCTGCAGCGGTTGATGCAAGGAAGAACCAGCTTCGTGATCGCCCACCGGTTGAACACGATCCGTCAGGCTGACAAGATCCTGGTCTTGAAGGAAGGCCGCTTGATCGAGCAGGGCTCGCATGAAGAGTTGCTGCGGCGTCGCGGATTCTATTACAGCTTGTACCATGGCGGCTTGGATGCAGCCAATGAGGAGGCGGACGCTTGATGGAGTGGAACGCCTATCTGCGGAAAATCATGTTACAGCGGGACGAGGTTCCGACGTTTGACGACTATCCTTTTCATTTACCGGCGGTCTTATCGCTAGGGCAATTGGAGTTCCATCCGAAAGTCACATACATTATCGGCGAGAACGGGATGGGCAAGTCCACGCTGCTGGAGGGCATCGCCGTCGCCCTTGGATTTAACCCGGAAGGCGGCACGATGAACTTCAGCTTCGCGACAGCCGAGACTCACTCCGAGCTGCATCGTTATTTGCGTACGATCAGGGGGGCGACGCGGCCGCGGGACGGGTTCTTTTTCCGGGCGGAGAGTTATTATAATCTAGCGACGGAAATCGATAAACTGGACCAGGAAAATGTTGCGTGGGTTAGTCCGCCGCGGATCGTCGACTCCTATGGAGGGAAATCGTTGCATACGATGTCGCATGGAGAATCTTTTTTCGCTGCGTTTATGAACCGTTTCAGCGGGTATGGTCTGTACATTTTGGACGAACCGGAGGCGGCGTTGTCCCCGTTTCGGCAGATGGCGATGCTGTCACGGATTCATGAGCTGGTTGGACGTCGCTCCCAGTTTATCATTTCCACGCATTCGCCGATCCTGATGGCCTACCCGGACAGTCGGATGTATCAGCTCACGCCGGACGGGATCGAGGAAACTACGCTTGAAGAGACTGACCATTATATCATCATGAAGGAGTTCGTTAATCGTCGGGAGGGTATGCTAAAAGAGTTGCTGCGAGAGGATTAACGAAGAGGTCGATCAAGCAGCTTGACGGATATGTCTACCGCCCCACCTTGTTGTCGGCCCCCTGCTTCATTCAAGAAGCTTTTGACTTACCGACGGTTTGTAACTATAATAGTTACAGGTGAGTGCGTAGACTTCATGGTAATCCATTTGATAGGAGGAGTCTGGGATGAAGATTTTGGTGACAGGAGCGACGGGGCAACTCGGCGCCAAGGTAGTGGAAGCGCTGCTGGCCTCGGTGCCGGCAGAGCAGTTGGCGGTGAGCGTTCGTGATCCGCAGAAAGCAAGTGCGCTCAGCGAGCGCGGCGTGGATGTGCGCAAAGGGGATTTTGACGATCCGGCTTCGCTGGACACGGCTTTTGCTGGTGTGGAACGGCTGCTGATCGTATCCACCCAGGGGGACAACGATACGCGGATTCGTCAGCACATGGCAGCTGTTGAGGCCGCTCAGCGTGCCGGCGTGAAGTTCATCGCGTATACGAGTGTGGTGAATGCAGCGTCGAACCCGTTGGCGCTAGCCCCCGTTCATAAAGCGACCGAGGAAGCGATTGCGAAGACGGGCATTCCTTACGCTTTCCTGCGGAACAACTGGTACATCGAAAATGAAACCGGCTCGATCCAAGGCATTTTGGCTGGAGCTCCGCTGGTCACTTCTGCTGGAGACGGTAAAGTAGGCTGGGCGACGCGGGGGGATTACGCGCAAGCGGCCGCAGCGGTGTTGGCCGGCAATGGCCATGAGAACAAAATTTATGAGCTGTCGGGACCGATGCTGACGCATGATGAACTGGCACAACAAATCGGCGAAGTTCTGGGCCGTGAAGTTCCTGTGCAGCATGTTGACGATGCAGCTTATGCCGAAGCGATGCGCGGTGCAGGCGTACCGGAACCGGTAGTTCCGTTCCTCGTCTCCATCCAAAGCGCGATTCGCGAAGGGGCGCTGGACGTTCCAAGCGGCGACCTGGAAGCTTTGCTGGGCCGGCCGGTCACTCCGATTGTGGACGCCATTCGCGACATTATCAAAGAGCTGCAAGCTTAATATCGAAAAGCCCTGTTCCGGGAGCGGAACAGGGCTTTTTATTGCGTGCTTGCGGCTTCCTCTTGGGCTGGCGCCGTGTGGCCAGCAGCTTAACTGCAAAAGTGCAGTTGATTTTCGGCGAAACCGGCTATTTTAGCGTCTAAGATGTAAAAGTGCATTTCATGCAGGGACAAATCCGGGGAAAGAGGAGCTTTTATCGGATGTAAAGTGCACTTTTACATTTAAAACGCAAATTTGAGCCGAATAAGCGAATATGAACTGTACTTTTACATTTCACCTAAGAGAGTAGTTAGGTGTGCGACGACTTAACCCCTCTACCTCCGACTACTTGATGCCTTTCCCGCCAACGGGGCGGAGCGGGATCGATTCCACGCCGGCGATCAAGGGCATGGCACGTTGAATCATCGCTCGCGTGGCTTCATCTTGCAGCGAGGCGTCATGGGCTGCCTTGCTGCTCCAGACTTCGGTAACCCACACGGCCTCGGGCTCCGTCTCCGAAACATTGACCACATACAGTTCACAGTCTGGATCTGCCCCTGCACCCGCTGCGGCCTCCAACAAGATCTCGACTAACGAATCACGTGCTCCGGGTTGCGCTTGGAATTTGGCGTACATGCTGAACTTGTCCACGGCCCATCCTCCTTATCTGCAGTTAGAGAGATTATCTCCTAACTCTGCTCGATTTTGCAACTTTTGGATGGAAACCTCATCCTCACCTCCATGATATAATGAAACCAAATATCTGGGCGAAGGAGAGGATCGCATGCCAAAGGTGGTATTGGCCGGGGGAACAGGGTTTGTCGGGCAGGCGTTTGCGCGGCGGTTTCAGGAACGGGGAGCGGACGTTAAGATCATTTCCAGACAAGCTCCGCATATCTCCTGGGAGGACCCAAACGCTATTGTGGAGGCGTTGGAAGGGGCGGACCTGCTGCTTAATTTGGCTGGCCGGTCGGTGAATTGCCGCTATACGCCGGAGAACCGGCGCCAGATCTTGAATTCCCGGACGGAAACGACACGTCAGCTGGGGGAGTGCGTCCTGGCCTGCCATCGTCCGCCGGCATTATGGATGAACTCCAGTACGGCGACAATTTATCGGCATGCGGAAGATCGCCCGATGACGGAGCAGGGCGGGGAAATTGGCACCGGCTTTTCGGTCGACGTCGCGAAGGCGTGGGAGGAGGCTTTTTTTGCCTTTAATCTCCCGGCTACAAGGCAAATCGCCTTGCGGATCGCCATCGTGCTGGACGACGGCGGGGTGATGGCTCCCTTGCGGAACTTAGTGCGCTTTGGGCTGGGCGGAGCTCAAGGATCCGGCCGTCAGCAGTTTAGCTGGATCCATATGGAGGACCTGTTCCGAATCGTCCAGTTCCTGCAGGAGCACCCCGAGCTGGACGGCGTGTTTAACGCATCCGCTCCGAACCCGGTTACGAACCGGGAGCTGATGGCCAGCCTGCGCCGGACGATGGGCGTTCCGATCGGCTTGCCCGCTCCGCGCTGGCTATTGGAGCTGGGCGCACGCCTCATTCGCACGGAAACCGAGCTGGTGCTGAAGAGCCGCTGGGTGTTGCCGGAACGGCTGCAACGGGCGGGCTTCACCTTTCATTACGATACGTTGGATAAAGCCGTGGAGGAAATTGTAGGCCGGATGCGGTCAAGGTAGTCTGCAGGCCGCTGAAGCCGGTTTGCGAGCGGACAAGCAATGGTTTTCTCAACATCATGGGGATCAGAGAACTTTTTTTATGGGGTTAACATTTAAGCGCATAAGTGTGGAGTGCCGAAATTTTTCACCCCTGGTGCCGCGATTCTTCTCCTTATGTTTTGAGAGCGCTAACATTACAATGGGTTTAATCAAAGCAAGGGGGGAATCAAACAAGATGAAAAAATGGATCTCACTATTGTGCAGCGCCGCCATGCTGATGGTATTGTTGGCAGGTTGCGGCGGAGGAAATGAAGCTTCCGGCAGCGGAGATAACGGTGGAGAGAAGATCAGCATCTCCATCTGGCATAACTGGACAGGCCAAGACGCGAAAGCAGTGGCCATGCGAAAAATCATTGAAGACTTCCGGGCCCAGCATCCCGAGATTGAAGTCATCGACGAAGGGCTCCCGACAGACGGGTTGAAGACGCGTCTGCGGACGGTGGCCGCAGCAGACGAAATGCCGGATCTGTTCGTTATGTGGCCGGACGCCATGACGAAGGAGTTCGTGAAGGGCGATTTGCTGCAGCCCATCAATGATGAGCTGGATGCCAATCCGGATTGGAAGAACAACTTCATTCCGAATGCGCTGGACGGTTACACCGTGGACGGAAAAATCTACTCCGTGCCGATGAACCTCGCGCCAAGCTCGTTTATTTTCTACAATGATGCCCTGTTTAAGAAATATAACGTCAAAGTGCCGGAAACGTGGGAAGAGCTGGAGACCGCTATCCAAACGTTTAACGACAACGGCGTCATTCCAATCGCGTTGGGCAACAAAGCAAACTGGGTTGCACAGTCGACGTTCTTTAGCACCGTGGCAGACCGGATTACCGGTACCGACTGGTTCTTGAAGGCAGTTGATCAAGACGGCGCGAAGTTTACGGATCCTGAGTTTGTCGAAGCACTGACTACATTCCAGAAGCTGGGTGAAATCAAGGCGTTCCAAGACGGCTTCAACAGTATCGATGAAACGCAAATGATGCAGCTGTACTTCCAAGGGAATGCCGCTATGGTCGTCAACGGCGGTTGGGCATTAGCAAACCTGGTGAACAATGCACCGGCGGAAGTGCTGGATAACACGCATATCACCATCGTTCCGACGATTCCAGGCGGCAAAGGCGCGCCAGACACCACTTCGGGCGTCGTGGGTACCGGTCTGGGAGTCAGCAAGAAGCTGACGGGAGCCCGGAAAGAAGCGGCGATGAAGCTGTTCTACGCACTGGCTGGTCCTGATGGACAGAAGGCTACCTTGGAGAGCAGCACCCTGGTCAGCTACAATATCGAGCTCGACAAGAGCAAAGCGCATCCGCTGTTTGTTGAACTGTACGATCTGATTCAACGCGTGAAGATTGTGCCGGTTTACGACTCCAAGCTGGGCTCGGCCACGGTTGAAGTGGTGAACAACGGGCTGCAGGAGCTGCTGATGGGCGGTAAGGCAGAGGATATTGCGCGCAAAATCCAGGATGCACAGGCTGCAGCGGTAGCTGCCAATTAAAGCGAACCCCTTCCCCTCAGGGGGAGGGGGATTATTTTTTTCCTTAAAGGATGTGAGTAAGCATGAACGCATTGCGCAGCAAGAGCTTTATCATCACCGGGCTGCTGCCCGCGCTGGTGATCTACTCGCTGTTCGTCTTCGTGCCGGTGATCTGGTCGGCTTACTACGGCTTCTTCAACTGGTCGGGCATCGGCGAAGCGAAATACACCGGACTCAGCAATTATGCGGAAATCCTGCGGGACCCCATATTCTGGCGGGCGCTGAAAAATAACGTCGTGTTCGTGCTGGCCTCGGTGTTCGGGCAAATTCCACTCGCTCTTGTGTTGGCCGTGCTGCTGCATAAGAGCAACCTGCTGCAGCGCTTCCTGCGCTCAGCGGTATTCCTCCCGATGGTGTTGTCCACGGTGGTCATCGGGATGATCTGGCAGTACATTTATCATCCGCAGATTGGGATTCTGAACTTCCTGCTGGATGCGTTAGGATTGTCCAGTTGGAAACTGGATTGGCTCTCGGATGGCAATATTGCGATCTATTCACTGCTGCCCCCGCTGATCTGGAGCTACGTTGGATTGTATCTCATCATCTTCATGTCGGCGCTCCAGAACATTCCGGGCGAGATTCACGATGCGGCCAAAATTGACGGCGTCTCCGGCGCCCGCAAGCTGCTGACCATCTCGCTGCCGATGATTAAGAACACGGTGCAGGTGGCGGTAATTTTATGTATTTCGGGCAGCTTGAAGTCCTTCGACCTGGTGTACATCATGACGAAGGGCGGACCGGCGCATGCGACGGAGTTGCTGGCGACGTATATGTATAACTCTACGTTCTCAACCTACCGGTACGGATTCGGGAGCGCAATTTCCACCAGCATTATGATCATTAGTCTGTTGTTGATCGGAACCAGCCAGTGGCTGACCAATCGCAAAAAAGACGCCGCTTAAGGAAAGGAGGAGCCCATGAACTTGAACATCAATACAACCACAACGTTGTCCGCAACAAAAGCCGGGGTTGGCGGCGGCGAACGGGTGTTACGGAAGACAGGCCGCACGTTGTTTTGGGGGCTGCTGACGATTTATGGCGTGATCACGTTGTACCCGTTCTTTTGGCTGGTGATCAGTGCGTTTAAGACGAATGAGGATTTCTACGTCCGGCCCTTTGGATTGCCGCAGGTGTGGCACTTTGACAATTTCACGCGGGCTTGGGAAAGCTCGCGGCTGGGCACGGCATTTGGCAATTCGGTGCTCGTGGCAATCGGCTCGCTGGTGCTGACGTTGTTTATCGCCGCGCTGACTTCATTTATTCTCGCTCGCTTCCAGTTCCGCTGGAAAGGCGGGGTGCTGACCTTTTTCGTTATTGGGATGCTGATTCCGATTCATAGTACGTTAGTTCCGTTGTTTATTCTCATGAAGCAGATGTCGCTGCTCAACACGTATTGGGCGCTGATTTTGCCATATACCGCCTTTGCGTTACCTACAGCAATATTCGTGTTGACGGCCTATTTAACAAGCGTGCCGCGCGATCTGGAGGAGGCGGCGTTTATCGATGGGACTGGATTGTGGGGGTTATTCTTCCGCATCATGCTGCCGATGTCGGTTCCGGCGTTGGCGACGGTGACGATTCTAAGCTTCCTGCATTCTTGGAACGACTTCTCCTTTGCGCTGGTATTCATCAACAAGACGGCGCTCAAAACGTTGCCGCTGGCCATCGCTAACTTTGCTGACGGTTATCAGACGGATTATGGCTTGTCGCTCGCCGGTATGACGTTGTCGGTGATTCCTACGATCGTCCTCTATTTGCTGTTCCAAGAACAAATGATGAAGGGGATGACGGCCGGCGCGGTGAAAGGATAAGGGAGGAACATCCTACACCGGAGCAAAGGGGGAGCGCAAGATGTTGCATAAATGGTTGACTACGTCGCTTCAGCGCAAGCTGTCGGTGGTGGTTGCAGGGTCCATGATCGTGCCGATGCTGGCTTTGGGGCTGTTCGCCTTTGTGATCTCTTCCAACATTACGGAGGAGAAAACAAAGCTGACCGGCAGTGATATGCTAAAGCAAATGGACGCCAATTTGCGCTTTATGTTAGAGGATATCGAGACATTATCGATTTTCTTAATTGGGGAACGGGATCTGCAGGCCTATCTGGCGGGCCCGGAGGACGACGAAGCGAAGCGGACGGAGCTGGTCGGGCGCATGACCAATTTGGCGGCCTCCAAGCCTTATATCGCGAATATCGCGATCTATCCCGAACGATTCGACGCGCGGCTGTCCACGGCCACCTGGTATGAAAATGAGCTTCCCGAGGAGGCGGCGAAGGCGATTGCCGGCGGGAGAAAAACGTGGTCCGGCGTGTACGAAATTCGCGACTACGCTGGGATGGAGCAGGTGATCACCTTGTTTCGCCCCATCCGCAGCATCTACGATTTTCGCCGCTTGGGTTGGCTGGCGATCAGCCTGGATGAACGGGAGTTAGCCCGTAATCTGGAATCACCGGAGTTTGGTCAAGGGATGGGCAAGGTGGAGCTGGTTGGGGGAGACGGGACGATTCTGTCCTCTGCCGACAGATCCAGGCTGGGCCGGCCGCTGGATGAGTATGCGCCCGGTCTGTTCGCCTTGCTGCCAAGGCGCATCCCGGAAGGAGAAGATATCGGGAGCGAACCGCTCTCTGCCAGTATGAACATCAGCGGCAGCGTAATCTTCGGCGAAGGGGACGGAAAGTCGACCGTGCTGTACCGTCATGAGCCGTTAACCGGCTGGATGCTGGTGGGCAGCGTTCCTTACGACCAATACCGGGCGGAGAACCGCTATATTCTCACGTTAACCGCCGAGGTCGTTGGCGTGTCGGTGCTCGTGTGCACGCTGCTCATCTGGTTTACCGTTCGCCGGATTACCCGGCCGCTGCGCGTGTTAACCCGTCATTTGTCGCGGATCGATCCGGAGCGGCCTTTGCCGCGTTTTCCGGCGACCTCGGATGATGAGATCGGGCGGTTGGGCCACAGCTACAACATGCTTGGTGCGCATATCGAACAATTGAAGCGCGAAGTCATCCGCGGCGAAGCCCGCAAGAAAGAGGCTGATTTACGGGCCTTACAGGCGCAGATCAATCCGCATTTTTTATACAATACGTTGTCATCGATCCATTGGATTGCCCTGATGTCAGGAGAGCGGCGGATCGCCGATATGGTTGAAGGGTTAAGCGACTTCTTGCGGATCAGTCTTAATCAAGGCAAAGATTACTGCCCGGTTGAGCAGGAGGTGGCCCATATCCGAAATTATGTGCGCGTCCAATCGATCCGCTTCCCCGATAAATTTACGGTCGAGTATTTCGTAGATGAGACGCTGAACGACAAGTGGATGCTGAAGCTGCTGCTGCAGCCTTTGGTGGAAAATGCCTTGATCCATGGGATCCAAAAACGCGAAGGAATCGGTACCATCACCATCTTCATCCAGCCGGAGGGAAGACGCATGCACGTAACGGTCATGGACGACGGGCTTGGCATGAACGCCGAGCGCTTGGAGGAGGTACGCCAATCGTTGCTGCTGCCCGCCGCTGACGGGGAGGAGAACGGGCGGCCCGGGATATCAGGAACGGCCTTGGCGGAGACGGCGGCAATGACGGTTACGGATGCCCCAACCCCTGTTCCAGTTGCTTTAACCGGAACTGCAGCCTCGACCTCGGCAACTCGGGTAACTGCGTCATCAGCAGCGACCACACCTGCAGGATGGTCGGCCGGATACGGGCTGCGTAACGTCAACGAGCGGCTACTCTTGCACTACGGACAGGAATCGGGGCTCTCGATCGACAGCCGGGAAGGCGAGGGCACGCAGGTTTCATTTTCCATTCCGATCATGGAGGAATCGCCATGAATGTATTAATTGTAGATGACGAGGTGATTATCCGGACTGGGCTGGCCAGCGTCATTTCCTGGAGCGAGCTCGGACTCCATTTACTCCAGCCGGCTGCTTCTGCAGAGGAGGCGCTTGAGCGGCTGGAAGGGGAACGTCCGGATATTTTAATTACTGACATCCGGATGAATGGGTTAACCGGCCTAGAGCTGGCGGAAGAAGCAGTGAGACGGTTGCCTGGGCTGGAAGTGATCATTTTGTCCGGATATGGAGATTTTGCTTATGCCCAACAGGCGATTCGCCAAGGCGTTAGCGATTACCTGTTAAAAACGAGCAAACCGGAGGAAATCATCCGGACCGTGCTCAAAGCCAAGCAGCGGTTATTGGAGCGCCGGGCTGAGGATTCCCGCGCCCATCGGCAGGCACGGGAAGAACGGCAACGGCAGTTGTATAAATGGGTGATCGAGGGTGAGACGGGAGCGGCTCCCGGGGTTCCTGAGCCCTCAGATTCAAGTCAGCAGCTGAAGACCTTCGGGCATTCGGAGTACCGGCAAGTGCTGATTCTAACCGCCGGCGGCTGGGGGCAGGAGGAGGAGACCGGCTCGCTTCTGCGGTTTGCCGTCCAAAATATGCTGGAAGATCTGCTGCCCGGCGCGGCGGTGTTGATCCATCAAGGGCAGATCGTTTGTGTGACGGCGCCTGAGCAGAGTTTTCCACTATCCAGTGAACAGCGGTTTAAGGGGATGCTGGAGCGGATCGAAAACTTGCTGAACTGCCAGCTGCGCTTGGCTGTCGGCGTACCTGTGGAAGAGCAGGATCAAGTGCATCATAGTTATGTGACTGCACAGGCGGCTTTGGCTTATCATGATCTGCTGCCCGGCGCGAAGCTGCTGGATTACCAGGCGTTCGCGGACCGGAAAGGCGGGAAGACGGTCATCACGCAAGAAGAGGAGAATGAGCTTGGCTCGATCTTACTAGAGCAGGATCGGATGGCGTTGCGCGCGTGGACACATCGGCTGGCTGACGAGCTCACCGCAGATCCGGAATGCACGCCGGAATCGTATCAAGCCTGCCTGCAGTCCGCCGCCGTTGCCGCACACCGCTGGCTGGAGCGTACCCTCCGGGCGTTAGGGAAGGAAGGGGCCGCGCGCTTCACACCTTGGCAACAGCAGCACAACGGAGGTGCGAAGCTGAAGGATGAGCTGTTCCGCCATTTGCACGCCGTCATGAGCTTGTACCATGGTCATTTGGGCGAGGGGCAGGCTTCCCATGTGCAGCGGGCCAAAGCCTATATGGAATCTTGCCCGGCGGAGGAGTTAAGCTTGCAGCAGGTTGCAGCTTATGTGCACCTGCATCCCGGCCATCTCAGCGAGCTGTTCAAAAAAGAAACCGGCAGCACCTTTAACGATTACGTTACGGCCTTGCGGATGCGCCGGGCCATGGAGCTGCTGGCGGTATCGCCAGCGAAGGTAAGTGAAATCGCCGGACTCACCGGATACGAGGACGTGAAATATTTCAGCCGGCTGTTTAAGAAGTATACCGGCAAGACGCCAAGCGAATTCCGCGAGGAAACGCCGGGCGGGACGATTCGGCAAGCTTAGCAGTACGGAAGGGATATTTTTTGATACACCATTTCATCAGGAAAAGAGGGACGATTTATGATCCTATCGGGACCATGGAAGCTGCAGCATTTTGAGGTTGGAGAGAAGCCGCCCCTGGAGCTGGCCGCTCCCGGTCTGGACGACCGCTTCTGGGTGGAGACCCACGTCCCGAGCGACGTACACTCAACGCTGCTCGCCCGTGGTTTGATCGATTCCCCGTATTACGGGCACAACGATGCGAAATGCCGCTGGATCGAGCGGAAGGAGTGGTGGTACCGCACGACGTTTGAGCTGGAGGCCCTGCCGGGGGAAACGGAGCGAATCGAGCTTGTCTTTGAAGGACTGGACACGTATGCGTCTGTTTTTGTTAACGGACATGAGATCGGTTCAGCGTCCAACATGTTCCGCTGCTACACGTTTGATGTCACGCGGATCGTCCGTGAGGGGCGGAATACGATAGCCGTTCGTTTTGATCCGCTGTATTTGCATCATCGGGATAAAGAGCAGCTCGAATGGTCCTCGTATACGAAGGAGCGGCCATGGATTCGCAAGGCGGCGATGAATTTTGGCTGGGATTGGGGGCCGCGCATCGTCACGACTGGAATCTGGGGACCGGTTCGACTGGAGCGTCGCAGATTGGCGAAGCTGACAAGCGTATATGCCGCGACGATCTCTGCGACGGCAGAGGAGGCGGTGATTCAGATCAGCGCCGAAGTGGAGGCTTATCGCTCCGGGACGGCGGCGGTTGCTGCCCTCCGCTTGCTGGATGCGGAAGGCGGGGAGGTTGCGTCGGCCACACTTTCGATGCTGGATGCAGAGCAGCCCCTTATAGGTGGACAAGCCGCGTTAAGACAAGCTTTCCCGAACGCAATCCGTACCAAAGGGGCCGCATCGGCCGAACTGCGCGTCGCCAATCCGCGGCGGTGGTGGACGCATGACTTGGGCGAGCCTTATTTGTACACGCTGGAAGTGACGCTGCTGGTCGGGGATGAAGAGGTTGACCGTTACGAGCAGCCCTTTGGTATACGGACGTTGGAATTATCGCTTGAGCAACCGGACGGCAGTCCGTCATTTGCCTTTATCCTTAATGGCATTAAGGTTTATGCCAAAGGAGCGAATTGGATTCCGGCAGATCATCTGATCGGATCGATTCCGGAGTCGACGTACCGCGGGTTAATTGAACTGGCGGTGGAAGGGCATATGAACATGCTGCGCGTATGGGCGGGCGGCATTTATGAGAAAGAGATTTTTTACGAGGAGTGCGATCGGCGCGGGGTGCTGGTATGGCAGGATTTCGCTTTTGCCAATGCGTTGTTCCCGGACTTCAACCATGACTTTATGGACAATGTGCGCCAGGAAATTATCGATAACGTCAAGCGGTTGCGGAATCGGGCTTCGCTGGCGCTCTGGTGCGGCAATAACGAAATCGATTGGCTGTATGACATGAAGTCGGCGGGCGGGGAGATTACCGGGGATTTTTATGGAGAATCGATTTATCATGAACTGATTCCCGGCTTGCTGGCTGAGTTGGATCCGTATCGACCGTATTGGCCTTCGTCGCCGTACGGGGCGCAGGATGGGTATGATGCCAATGATCCGAATCAGGGGGACCGTCATAACTGGCAGGTATGGCACGGGTCGGTGTATCCGCGTATGCAGGGCGAGAGGCCGCTATTGGATTACAGCATCCAAGGGGTCACGTTCAAAAATTTCAAACAAGACTTTGCCTTATTCAGCAGTGAGTTTGGCATGCACGCTTCCGCAAACCGGTATACGCTGGAGAAGAACATCCCAGAGGGACAGTTTACTTGGGGAAGCGCCGAGATGGCGTACCGGAATAAGGATACGAATCATCGTAAAGGGATTTTGCTCATGGAGGGCTATACCGGAATTCCGCGGGATATCGAGGAGTACATGAATTTCTCCATGTTAACGCAGGCCGAGGGGCTGAAATACGGGATCGAACATTATCGTCGGCAGCGTCACCGGAACAGCGGTGCACTGGTGTGGCAGCTCAACGACAGCTGGCCGGGGACGAGCTGGTCGATGATTGATTACGAGCTGTTGCCGAAGGCTTCGTATTATTATGGGAAGACGTTTTTTCATCCGGTGCTCTTGTCGCTGGAGCATGAACCGGGCGAACCGCTGCACGTGTGGGTCGTGAACGATACGCTGGAGCAGTTGGAGGGAACCGTGATTGTAACGGTTCATCCTTTGGTTCAGCAAGGGGGTGCGGCCAAAACGGCGGAAGGTACGAGAGACGGGGGGATTCGTCAGTTTACGTTGACGGCTGTGGTGCCGCCGCAAGCCGC
>NZ_BILV01000038.1 GCF_004000745.1 Paenibacillus barengoltzii NBRC 101215 | reverse complement strand
CCGCCGCAAGCCGCGTTGCGGCTTGGGCGCTTGGAAGAGGCGGAGGCGCTGGCGGGGTTGGCGCCGGAAGAGGTGCTGGTGGAGCTGAGCGCTGCGGGGTTCAGCGCGCCGGTGAACCGCTATTACCTGCGCGATCCAAAGGAGCTGCGCTTGCCAGCGGCTGAACTGGACGTGCAGGTAGACGAAGCGGAGCAGACCGTCACGGTCACCGCCTCCGGCGGGGCAGCCGCCCGGCTGGTCAAGCTGGAGCTGCCGCTGGGCGGGGTCCGTTACAGCGACAACTACTTCGACCTGCTGCCGGGCGAGAGTCGGACGGTGCGCCTCCGGCACCCGGACGGCTTGCCATTGCCCTGGGCAGCGCTGCGGGTTGGCGCTCTGAACGCCGCCGCCTGGCTGGGCAAGCGTTAAGGCGGTCGGCGGGGCGAGCCGCTGCGACAGCATCCAAAAACACCTCCACATTTGTGGAGGTGTTTTTGGCTATTCCTCGTGCTCGAAGAGGGTGATGCCCTCGATTTGGTTGATCGTTCTGCGCAGCTCCCGGGCTTGCTCTCGGCTGATGTCGCCATTTTCGAACATCCGGTTGACTTCTGCGCGTTCAGCATCCATTACGATCAGCCGCAGTTCTTCCTTCTGCGCTTCCGTCTTCTCGTTGAAGGGACTTGAGGAACCTTTCAGACGTGCGATGGCACGCTTGTAATCCAGGATGACATATTGAACAATGTTGTCGGAATCGTCTCCCTTTTTCAACCCCTGTAAATATTCGAGTGCTGCTTGCAAGGCCTTCAGGTGAATGTCCCGCCCTACGGCCTTCAAGTTGTCATCTTTGTATTTCCGTCTCGCCCGGCGGAAATCCCGGACGGTCGTGCCGACCAGGAAGAAGAAGCGGGAGCTTCCGCTTTGCGACAGCTTCTCTTCCCGGTGATCCAAAGCCTTCTCGAAGGTTTCATACATCTCTTTATCGATTCTGCCTTCCTGGACGGCTTGTTGGATGTAGTTGCGTTCTACCTTAAGTGCGGCCCGGTGCAGTTCGGTGATTTTTCCGAGCATCTCGGGTCGATCAAGCCGCCGAGCGCCCCATTGATCCAACGCGGGCTTCAGCAGCCGGCTATACTCGTCCATAAGCTGGTAGGCTGCGACTTTGTTGTCGTCGTCCATGACCTCTTTGATCTTGTTCAGCGCAACGCGCAACACGCGGGTCCGAGCTTCGTTGTAATCGAGGAACGGGCTGTCCTCTTCGCCGGGTGCTCCCCCTTTGCTAAGCATCGGCAAAAAGATCGTGGCTGCGATCAACGTAAACAAGATCACACCCGCGGCCAAGAACAGAATCAACGACCGTTCCGGGAACGGACCGCCGCTGGCTACGACATAAGGGATAGACAGGACCCCCGCCATCGTAACCGCGCCGCGAACCCCGGTCAAGGTCAGCATCAGGCTGGACTTCGCTGTAGGTTTATCCCCTTTGCCTTTCTTGTAATCATGAATGGCAAATAGATGCGACCAGATAAAGCGAATCCCCAAGATGCCAACTCCAACAATGAGCACGTACCCAATCGCCAGCACATTGTTAATATTCGGGTTAGCGACCGTATCCTGAATGGATGAAGGGATGTTGAGACCGAGCAGCAGGAAGACAACCCCGTTCAGGATGAACAGCAGGGTGGACCAAATATTTTCCGTTAACAATTGCTCCTCGGCCAGCATCGTTTCCGTCCGCTCTCGCATCAGTGAATGCACGATCCCGCCGACAACAACGGCAATAACGCCGGAAGCATGCAGGAATTCCTCCGTCACGATAAAGATCAGGAACGGCGTGAGAATTTGCAGCAGCGAGTGCAGCGTCGTATCCTTAATCCCCTGTTTGAGCAGGGAGAACCGGATCCAGGCCATCGCCAAGCTGAGCACGAAACCAAGCAAAGCCCCGACCACGAACATATAGGAGAAGTCAAACAACGCTTCTTTCAGGGAAAAATAACCTGTCACAACCGCCGCGACCGCGTAGTTAAAAGCGACCAGGCCGGAGGCATCATTGATCAACGATTCCCCCCGGACCAGATTCAGCACCTTCTCCGGGATATGAATCCGCTTGGCGATCCCGTTGACCGCCACTGGATCGGTAGGGGAGAGGATCGCCGCCAGCGCGAACGCCGCAGCGAGCGGAATGTCAGGAATGACGGCATGAATGAGGTAACCGCCTCCCAACGTAGTTAATACGACGAGGATGATGGCATTCCCCAGAATCGCTCCGCGCATATTCCATAACTGGTCACGGGGGAAGTACCTTCCGTCGTTATACAACAGAGGCGCTACGAAGAGCAGCAAGAACCATTCCGTTTCAAGTTCGAGCGAGAACTCATTGTAGGCCAATGCAATGAGGATCCCAAGGGCGATTTGAGTCAGTGCAGTTGGGATCATCGGGATGTAGTGGCTGATAATGTTGGATACCACTAGACAGATGAGCAGCAAAATAACCGTAATCAGCAAATCCATGCAAGCAACGTCCTTCCGAATGTGTTTCAGGCACTTGGCCGATGGTTTAGGATGGTAATGATTATAGCATATCCTGTTTTTTTAAACCGAATTTAAATAGACAAACTTTTCTGCAAAAAAAAGCTCCTCCGCAGCCGACGCGGAAGAGCCATAGATCCGTTTCACTTAAGCAGAGCAAGGAATTATAGGTCATCGAACCCGTTGTCGTCGCCGACCTTGCCATAGTTGCGGGATTTCGCTTCGAAGAAGTCTGTTTTCGTCGCGTTCAGCGCTTCATCGGAGAACGGCTTGATCCACGGCATGCAGTTGATATCCACACCTTCATAGGCTTTATCCAGCCCCATCAACGTCAGCCGTTTGTTCGCGATGTACTTAATGTAATCGGACAATTCGTTTAAGTCGATGCCAGGGACATTTTTTAAGGTATAGTGCGCCCAGTTCGTCTCTAGTTCGACCGCCTTGTCGATTGTGCGATAGGCGTAATCGATATTTTCCTTCGTGTTGAGTTCCGGATAATCGATCAGCAGTTGTTTGAACACTTCGGCGAAGAAGTAGCAGTGCTGGTTCTCATCCCGTTGGATGTACGAGATCATTTGGCTGGTGCCCATCATTTTCTGGTCCCGCGCCAGATTGTAGAAGAATGCGAACGTACTATAGAAGAAGATGCCCTCCAGAATAAGATCCGCTACCAGCGCTTCAAAAAACGATTGCGGCGTAGGTTCGTCACGGAAGTTCTGATAGATATTCGCGATAAATTTGTTGCGGTCCAGCAGCACTGGATCGTGCTTCCAATACTCGAAAATTTCTTTCTGCTCCTGCTCCGACACGATCGAGGACAGCACGTAGGAGTAGGATTGGTTATGTACGACTTCCTGCTGTCCGATGATCGCCGAGATCGCCTCCAACGAGGAGTCGGTGAAGTAGCGTTTGACGTCGCCGACAAACATCGTCTGCATCGAGTCGAGCACCGCCAAGAGCGAGATGTTGATCTTGAAGGTACGTTGCTCTTCCGGATCGAGCAGGGCGAATTGCTGTGCGTCTTTGGCCATCGGGATCTCGTCAGCAATCCAGTGGTTGAGCAGCAGCACCTTGTACAGCTTGTACATATGCGGCATGCGGATGTCGTTCCAGTTCAGGATGCCTGAGCATTCGCCGCCGATGATGCGCGTAGATTTGTTGGGGGCTTCGGTATTAAAAATCGTTTGAAGTTGCATGGGATTTTCGCTCCTTAATTTTTGTTGAGTAAGTTGTACATGGGATGGGGGTATTGCGAGATCAGGTTGCCGGCGTTTCTCCAGAATCATTTCCCCCTCTGGCCCGCATGTATATATGTTCAAAACGTGAGCGCATCCCCGCAGGGGATAGCGTCTTCAAGCACGCAGTTACGCTCAAAGCGCCTTTGCTGCTCCCTCGTCTTGCGCCAAAAGTAAGTGCATCCCGAAGGGACAACGCCTCCCGGCACGAAGTTCCGCCTAAAGCGCCCCGGAAGCTTTCTCGTTTTGCACCAAAAGTAAGTGCATCCCCGAAGGGGACAACGACGGTTACGCACGGAGCAGCACCATGTCCGCCGCAGTCGCAGTCCCCGCCCCGCAGGAGCACTGCAGTAGAGCGGGCCCGAAGGGCGACAAGCGGCTCAGTGCACATATGCCGCCCGGGTGCGCCGACAGCAGCAGTCCTGAGCAGCACGGTTTTCCAGGTCACTCGGGAGCGCCCAAAGTAAGACGTACCCGAAGGGGGAAAAGCGTTCCACGAGCCAACCTCAGCGAATCCCCGATAGGGGAGAGCGCGCAGGAGCGCCTCTTGCTCTCCCACGTTCTTCCCCTTTGCGGGAGACCAGAGGGCAGCAGGCCCTCGGGCGCCCTCCCTTACGGTAAGGGAGGGGTGGGGAGGGTTGAGTACCTCATGAGGCGCAGCTCTCACACTCCTCAATCGTCAACGCCCGGCTCCGCACATAATACGTCGACTTCAACCCGGCCTTCCAAGCATGCAGATGCAGGTCAAGGAAGTCAGTGGCCCGGATGTCCGGCCGCACGTACAGGTTGAAGCTTTGGCCTTGGTCGACGTGGCGCTGGCGCGCACCGGCCATTTCGATCGACCAATGCTGATCGATCAGGAACGCGGTCTTGTAGTACCAGATCGTTTTTTCGGACAGGTCCGGTGCCGGATTGGCGATTTTGTACGTCGTCTTCTCTTCATACGAGAGCAGCTCGTACAACGGATCGATGCTGGCGGTGGAGCCGGCGATAATCGAGGTTGAACCGTTAGGGGCGATGGCGAACATCCAGGCGTTGCGAACGCCGTTCTCACGCACTTCCTTCTGCAGCTCGCGCCATTGCTCGGTCGTCACGTATTTGCCTTCGCGGGAGCCGTCCACGTAACCGCGGGATACGAAGTATTGCCCGGTTTCCCAATCGGAGCCGGAAAATTTCGGATATTTGCCTTTTTCCTTAGCCAGCTCCATGCTGGATTGGATCAGGAGGTAGTTGATCTTTTCATACAGAGCGTCATTGTATTCCACGGCCTCCTGGGATTCCCAGCGGATGCCTTCGAGCGCGAGCAGATGGTGCAGGCCAAACGTGCCGAGCCCGATCGCCCGATACTGGCTGTTCGTATACTGCGCTTGCAGCACTTCAATATTGTTGATGTCGATAACGTTATCAAGCATCCGCGTCTGAATCGGTACTAACCGCTCCAGTACGCCGGCCGGTACTGCGCGGGCCAGGTGGATGGAGTTCAGGTTGCAGACGACGAAATCGCCCGGGATTTTGGACACGACGATCCGCGTTTGTCCGTCCTTCGTCACCAGTTCCTCTTGCTCGACGACGGTTGGCGATTGATTTTGCATAATCTCCGTACACAGATTGGACGAGTAAATCATCCCATGCGCGCGGTTCGGGTTCGCCCGGTTTACCGTATCGCGGTAGAACATGTACGGTGTGCCGGTCTCAAGCTGCGATTTCATGATGCGCTTCATGATATCAATCGCTGGCATCGTGATGCGTGACAGAGTAGGGTGGGCCACGGCTTCGGCGTATTTTTCACGGAAGCTGCCTTTCCCAAGCTCCTCGTCATAGAAATCCTCCAGCCCCAACGCACGCCCGTTCTCATCCTTCCAGCCCATCGTCTTCTTCACTTCGTGCGGGCAGAACAGATGCCATTCCCCGCGGGCCTCCACCGCCTCCATAAACAGATCAGGCAAGCATACGCCGTGGAAGACGTCATGCGCGCGCATCCGCTCGTCACCGTTGTTCAGCTTCAAGTCGAGGAAGGCGAGAATATCTTTGTGAAAAACATCCAGATAAACCGCAATCGCACCTTTACGAGTTCCAAGCTGGTCGACGCTGACGGCGGTGTTGTTCAGCTGGCGAATCCAAGGGATTACGCCGGAGCTGGTGTTCTTGTGACCGCGAATGTCCGAGCCGCGCGCGCGGACCTTGCCGAGGTAAACGCCGATGCCGCCGCCCATTTTGCTCAAGCGGGCAACGTCGGTATTGGAGTCGAAGATGCCCTCAAGGGAATCGTCAACGGTATCGATAAAGCAGCTGGAGAGCTGGCCGGCTACTTTTTTACCGGCATTGGACATCGTTGGCGTCGCTGCAGTCATATAGAGGTTGCTCATCGCCCAATACGCTTCCTTCACCAGTTCCAGACGCTTCTCTTCCGGCTCTTTATGCATCAGGTACATGGCGATGACCATATAACGCTCCTGCGGAAGTTCCATCGTCCGTCCGTCGAAGTCGGTCGCCAGGTAACGCTCCGTTAACGTCAACAGACCGATGTAGTCGAACAGCAGATCGCAGGATGGGTCGATCGTGCGGCCCAGCTCTTCAATTTGCTCTTTCGTATAGCACTCCAGCAGCTCCTCGCGGTAAATACCGAGTTGGCATAGCTCGGTGATGAGGTGATAGAACGACCCGTAAGGTTGCTCTGGATAGGCTTTGTAGCGACGATGAACCGCTGCTTTCTTATACAGAGAGGTAAGCAGGGAGCGGGCCGCTGCATATTTCCAATCGGGCTCATCTTTGCTGACGAGCTCCAGTGCGGACATCGTAAACGCGTTGCTAATTTCTTCACCGGTCACCACATCCCGGCGCAGCTTTGCATTGACGCCGCGCAGCAGGCGCTCTTTATCGACGTTATGTAATCCTTGCAAAATCCGGTCAGCATAGACGCCAAGGCGTGCGCTGTCAAACGCAAGCTGTCGGTTATTTGGTTTTGTCACTAGAGTAGGCATGAGATAAATCCTCACTTTCCATATATTAAGGTAGGATCAATACTGCAGATGGGGGGCGTTACCCCAAATCTTGAATGTTCAAATTGCAGATAATCAGTGAAAAAAGGGGCGCAATCAAGTTGCGCTCAGGATCAATAAGATCAATCAGCTAAAAAGAGAACAGGGGCTCCCATAACACGGCTTGTCCCTGCCGCAGGCTTTGTTGAATATCGATCAGCCGTTGATTGGAGCTGCCGCGATAGAGCAGGGAAGGATCGCGAAGCTCCTCAACGAACCTTCCGTCGACCAGCACCTCGCAACGCCGCAACAGTTCATATTCGGGGGAGCCGGGGCGTTCGATTAATTCTTCCAACGTATAACCGGTGTAAATCCAGATGGATATTGGCCCGGTTTCCGCCACAAGCCGGTCGATAAAACCGCAGACCTCAGCAGCGGAGAAAAAAGGATCACCGCCAAGGATCGTGAGTCCGCTGAGCAACGGATTATGTTTAATGTCATAAATAATTTCTGCTTCCCGCTCCAAAGTGAGCGGTTCCCCGTAATCGAAGCTCCAGGTTTTTGGGCTGAAGCAGCCTTTGCAATAATGGCGGCATCCGCTGATGAAGATCGCTGCTCTCAAGCCGGGCCCTTCATTAATGGATTCCGGGTAGTACCCGCAAATGTTCATGCGTCGTGTTTCACCCGGTCGCGAACCTCCGCTTGTTTAGCGGGGTTGAACCGTGTCTGGTAGTCGCCGGTCAGATAACCGGTCACCCGGCGCAAACGGCGAATATGCACTTCGCTCTCATGGCTGCCGCAGGAGGGGCAGCTTGCCCCAATGATCCCTTCAAAGCCGCAGGCGGAGCAGCGGTCGATCGGATGGTTGATGCTAAAATAGCTGACCTGCTGCTGCAGGGCGTATTGCACGATTTTGACGAATGCTTCCGGATTGTTGCGGGCATTGCCGTTAAGCTCGATATAAGAGATGGCTCCGGCGTTGCACAGCCCGTGGAATTTGGCTTCCAGCTCGATTTTTCGTGCCGCACTGATGTTGTAGTAGACCGGGATATGGAACGAATTCGTGTAATACTCGCGGTCCAAAATCCCGGGCAGCGGGCCGTAGACCGCACGGTCGCGTTTGGTGAACTTGCCGGACAGCCCCTCCGCCGGGGTCGCAAACAACGTGATATTGAGATTGTGAATTTCGCTTTGGCCGTCACAATAGTCGCGCATGTAGGCGATCAGGTCGTAAGCTTTCTGATACACGGCTTCATCTTCGCCGTGATGCTTCCCGTACATCGCCTTCATGCATTCGGCCAGCCCGATGAACCCGATGGACAAGCTGCCGTGCTTCAGCAATTCGCCGACCTGATCATCCGGCGCCAGCTGCTCACCGCCTTCCCAGACGCCTTCCCGCATCATGAAATCGGAAGCCTTCGCTTTTTGGGAGGCCTGAATCGAGAAGCGATGCAGCAATCCCTCCAGGGCGATATTCATATAGTGAGTCAGCTCGCGGTAGAAGCCGCGTTCGTCGGGCTCTTTGCGGTGTCCCAACGCGATGCCGTACTTCAAGCCTAGCTTGACCAGGTTCAGCGTATTAAAGGAAAGGTTGCCTTTGCCAGACAGACGATTGCGGCCGAACCGGTCAGCCAGCACCCGGGTGCGGCAGCCCATTGTCGCAAATTCCGTATCCGGATCCGTTGGATCGTAGTACATCAGATTCAGCGGAGCATCCAGGTTGGCGAAGTTGGGATAAAGCCGTTTGGCCGAGCATTCCGCCGCTTTCAGAAATAGGGAGTAGTTAGGTTCCCCCGGATTCTGGTTGACGCCTTGTTTACATTTAAAAATCTGAATCGGGAAAATCGGCGTTTCCCCATGGCCCAGCCCGCGTATCGTGGCCGTGAGCAGGGAGTCGATGACCAGTTGTCCTTCCGGTGAGGTACATGTGCCGTAATTGATGCTGGTGAACGGGATTTGCCCGCCGGCCCGGCTCGACATCGTGTTCAGATTATGGATCAGGCTTTCGGCTGCCTGGAACGTCTCACTTTTGGTTTCCTTGAGCGCATAGCTAAATGCCTTAGGATATTGCTTCTTCAGATCGCTGCGGCTCATGGTGATATCACCAAAATCAGCGTTCGCGTTGCCCTCCTCGAAATAATCCAGCCCTTTGCGGAAGTATTTGGCGAACGATTTGGCTACGTACGGAGCGAGATCAAAGTCCAGCTTATTGGCGGACACGCCGCCGTATTGGGAGTTTTGCTGGGATTGGAAAATGATCGCTACCAGCGCCATCGCCGTCATGATCGAAGTTGGCGGGCGTACGCTGCCGTTGCCGGTGTTGAAGCCTCTGCGCAGCAGCTTGTCAAACGGGATAAAGATACAGTTCGTTGTGCCAAGAGCATACTGATCCAAGTCGTGAACATACACGATATTATCCTGAATCGCCTGGACCAAGCGAGTTGGCAGTACGAAATGACTTGCATACCATTTAGAATACTCGCTGCCGAATTTGCTCATCTTGCCGGAGAAGCTCTCTCCGTTTAAATTGGCGTTCTCACGCAGCACCTCAAGATTGCGGCTCTGGACGATTTCCTCGCCCATTCGAATCACTTCATCCAGCAAGGTGTCCCGGCCGGTATACGTCTGGCTTACCCATGCCATAACACACTTCTCCTCCCTGTAAACCGAGCTTTAGTTCAAAAATAAAAGAGCATGTCCAACCAACGAGGTAGACATGCCCGAATGCACTGCAAAAAAGATGGACAGACCAAATCAAGGCCCAACATTTCGGCGGCAAGCGGACACCATCCCTGATCCTCGCAGGTTTTCCGTCGGTGTCTTTCAAACGGGCAGGTCTCCTGGCTTTCGGAACGTTGCTGACGCCTTCCCGCAGCTCATCAAGCATTAAGCTGTAGTGGCATATCGTCAGTCGAACGGCTGGGTCTTCAAGACGATGTAGGCGAACGCCTCGTCTTTAGTACCCAGCTACCGATTACAGTGGCGGGACCGCAGCGGACTTGCACCGCACTTCCCTTTTAAGCTCCGGCGGATCGTCCGCCGGATCACCCGTTCACACTATATTTTGTTGCGTTGATCTAAGGATAGCCCAAGATGTTGTGTTTGTAAATGGGATTTTCCCATTGAAAACTGACTGAAAACGATGTGAAAACCTCCGGTCCGCGCAATGATGCGGAGAGCGGGGGACGGATGAAAAATGTGAACATTTATAAATGGGACTGGAGGACTAGACGGCGTTTTACAGGGGATGTGAGTTTTGGGGATGGCCTGGAAATTTAGCAGACGGGTTCGGTTGATCTTCAGGAGCGGGGTTGGTTAGAATAGAGTTATCGGACGAAAAACAGCTTAGGGATCTAAAGGTTTCAAACCAATCCAATAACCAGGAAAGAAGGGAGCCGATTATGGCTATCGCCGAAGTTACCGTTATTCCGATCGGGACGGGGAGCACCAGCCTCAGCGCTTATGTAGCCGAGTTGCATCGGGTGTTGGAGAAGCAGAAGGGCATTACCTTTACCCTCACCTCCATGAGCACGATTATTGAAGGATCGTTAGATGATGTGTTTACTGCGATTCGCGCGATTCACGAAGCGCCGTTCCAATCCGGTGCCGGCCGCGTATCAACCTCGATCAAGATCGATGATCGCCGCGACAAAGCCAGCTCCTCGGAGCAGAAGCTACGCTCGGTGCGCGAGAAATTATAATTTCTTGAAATTGGTGCTTGCATTATTTTTAAAACTCGGTATAATAAATTTTGTTCGCTAAAAACGAACCTGCTGGTGTAGCTCAGCTGGTAGAGCAACGCATTCGTAATGCGTGGGTCGGGGGTTCGAGTCCCTTCACCAGCATCTGATATGCAAGCGTAACGCGCCCTCCGAGGTTTTCGGGGGGCGCTTTTTTTATCATTTCAAAGCCAACTGAACCGCCGCTTTCTCCGCTTCGGTATAGGCCTTCTGCAAAACTTCATCTTTATCTAAAATGTCGGTTCCTTGAACCCGAATGATTTCAAAATCCTCGATCCCCAGAAATTGAAACATCGATTTCAGGTACTTATAAGAGAATTCAACTTCGGTATACCAATCGTTGTTGGTATAAATCGCTCCGCTGCCCTGGATGACCACCATGCTGCGTCCGTCCTTAAGAAGACCTACGGATCCATTTTCGGTGTACTTGAAGGTTTCTTTGGCGATCATAATGTTATCCATATAGTCCTTTAATTTGGACGGCACGTTAAAGTTATGCAAAGGGTAGGCGATGATATACTTCCGCGCGCTTTTGAATTGTTGAAGGACCTTGTCCATCTTTCGGGTGACCTCGTGCTCTTCGCTCGTTAGTTCTTCACCGTTTCTTTGTTTTCTCCATGCGCTAAGTACCGTCTTGTCCACCATGGGGACAACGTCCTCGTATAAGTTGATTTGTTCGATGATCTCCTCGCCGGATTGATGCTCTCTATATTTTTTTAGAAAAAAGTCCAATACGTTCAGACTAAAAGATGCAGTCGAATTTGCCTCCGGGTGTGCGTTAATGACCAGTAATTTGCTCATTGTTGGTTCCTCCATTTTGTCTTTATTTTGTGTACATCTATAAGACAAGTGAAGGAATCTATTTGTGACAGCAAACAGGGAGGTTTCCATCAACCTCCCTGTCCCCCATCGAGATTACTCGTGCTCCATCATCGCTTCTCGTTTCGTTCGATGCACCGTGCCAAATTTATGGTGCGGCGGGGCATAAATGACATACACCTTCAGCGGCTCATTGCCGGTGTTGATGATGTTGTGCCACGTGCCCGCGGGGATGAAGACCGCGTCGTCTTCACGGATGTTTCGTACGAAGGTGAGGTGATCCGCACGATCGCCCATTTGCGCAACGCCTCGACCTTCTTCCACGCGTACAAACTGATCCGTATCCGGGTGAACCTCCAAGCCGATATCTTCACCGACCGGAATGCTCATCAAAGTGACCTGAAAATACTTGCCCGTCCAGAGAGCGGTCCGGAAGTTCCGGTTATGCTCGGCGGCATCGCTGATATTGATGACAAACGGCTGTTGCCCGTAATCTTGAAGGGGCTGCCGATCCCAAGATCCCTCTTGCAAAGGAGACGAATCGTATTCAGGATAGATCGGGCTGGGCTCGATATAGTCAGGATAGCGGGCAGGTTGATAGGCCGGCGGATTGGAATAACCGTAAGCGAAATAAGGCTGAGGATAGATGTAAGGATCATACGGAGCGGCGTACGACAAGCCGGGGTACGGTCCGGGAACATAACTCATGTCTGACATAACCTCCAAGTTTTTTTTCCATCATATGCCCATTTCTTGCTCCTGTGCTTGTATAAAATTGAGTCAATTCTACTAATGCATTCATCTAAGAATCTTCTTTCTCTCTAACATAGAATAGAACATACCTTAGCAAAGGGGAGAGATGGTATGGCAAAAACACTTTTGGATTACAACTCGACGGTTGTGACTCCGATTACCAATGGTGTTAACATTCCGATTCCGGTTGCAGGGGGCGTACAGATTGCAGGGGTTTCGGTATTCCTGGATCCCGCAGATCCAGCGTCCTTGACTAACCGTGTTGAGTTGAAGGCAACAATTGGCGTTGAAGCGCAGCTGGATACGCCGAACATCCTGGTGCGTATCTGGAGAGCAGGCACCGAAATCTTCTATGGACTGGTAGAAATCGAGGACGCCTTCAACGATTGGGGCCTTATCAATGTGCACATGGTTGAGCATGCCCCGCTTGGAGTCCAAAACTATCAATTGATCGTAGAAAATCAGGATAATAACAGCTCCGCCAGAGTTGTAGGGCCGGTCGTCTTCACGGCGATGGCTATCGGCGGATAATGCTCTTCTTTCATGAAAAATCCCCTCACGGTGCGACCGGGGGGGATTTTCTTGATTGTGAGCTTTATTGGCGAGTATTGATGTTATCGGTTTTTAGGTTCCCTTCGTTTTGAATTGTTGTTTTCACCACCAAGTCCACTCTCAGACGGGGAAAATATTCCGACCGCCAATGGGCGAGCTGTTCCCTCGGGATTTTGTTCCGGAAATATTGGCCTACGCCCAAGATGTCCGCTTCATGCTGTTGCATGGACTTTATCATTTTTCTGAAACGTTCAGTCAACTGGGACTCGAGCTCATCCTTGATTGTATCGAGAGAAGGATGCCCGCGGGTTTCCAGGATCGACACCTTCAGATGGATCTGGCTGCGAATGTACGGTGCTCCGTTTTTCAGTGTAACGTGATGCTTCATGGAGTTGCCTAGGATAATCACGCTGGCGTGGTTCATGACCTCAATTCGGCCATGTGCGCTTCGCTCATTAAACGCATTGAACAGCATGGTTTCATCCTCCGAAATCTGCCCGACCATCCGGCCGTGCTGGATGATGGCAGTGCCGGCGTTTTCGATGATGGTGCTTGTTCCTGATCGAATGAGCGGAATCCCGATGTCCCGGGTGTAAGAATGGATGCTGCGAAAGATTTCCCAGATTCGCGAGACCGCGACGGTTGGGTTTAGACCGGCATTTTTCTCGAAGAAGTTGTATAACACGGTTTGATCGGTTTCTGTCTCTTTATGTAAATGATAGAAGAATTTGCCTATATCCTCATCGCAAATGGCAACCAATGCTTTGGCTGAAATTTCACGGGAACGGATGAAGCTGGAGACGCTGTCGGCTAACCCTTCCTCGGCATATTTTCGTTCAAAGACAATGACTTTTAAATGCAGCAAATCCACGCGGGATTCCATGTTTGAGCTAATCTCATCAACGATCTCGGTAATCGTCTGACCCGTTCGTGTCACGAGCATAGATTTAGTCCCATCTTGGCCCGATTCGGGAATCATAAGAAATACTTTGTACATGGAATCTACCCGGGAGATCCCCATGACGATAGGCAAGGAACGGTGGTTGATGTCTCGATTATCCCAACATCCGCCTAGAATGAAGAGGCAGCAGATGGCCAGTACCATTTTTAGTAGAAGCAGACGGGTCTTCATACGGCAGTCGCAGCCTTCCGTCGGGAAATCCATCCCAGAATATAGATCGAAAACGGAATGACGAGGTAATTATAGGTATGCAACCAGGCATTCACATCAAAAAGGAAATCAACTTCCTGCAAATCTCGAATTTTGATGCCGGAGATGAAGATCAGCAGGTAGAGCGCGATGACGATGTAAGGCGTCCGGACGGTTTTCGGCAGACAACGCTTCAAGATCTCAGTATTGACCCAAACCGTCAAGGATACAAACAACATGAAGAACGTGACGGTGCAGAGCAAGAAGAACATCGTGATGCGGTCAAACATCAGCCAAGTAATATCAATGGTATCCACTGCGGTGATGAAGGGGAAATAGAACTTGGCCGCCGTATCCTCCCCAAAGGTTAACACCGGAATGTACACCGCAATCAAATAGAACGGAATAAGGGTAATGCTCCACCACAAGATTTTTTTACGGTTATACCGTATGCTGGGCTGGATGAATCCGAGATACATAAACCCGCAGGCAAATGTAGACTCCAGGTACTTGGGGTTGGTAAGGAACGAAAAATCGTTGCTCCATAAGGGGAAGACGTAATGCCAATCGACATTCTGAAACGCCATGCATAATACAAAGAGAATCAGAGGGAAAAAGATCACCCCCATAAGGACGCCGGTACGAAAAAGGGCATGGATGTCCAAGGAAGAGATGAAGGCCGAAATGATCGCGATGAGCAGCATGGTTGCCCATAACGGGGTGTAGGACAGAAACACGAGGGAGATCGTTTCCGCATACGCCCGAATCGTCACGGAGGCTAGCATAGACAAGTAAACGAATAGGGGCAACAGGAAGATCGCGGTAAGGAGCTTCCCATACTGGAGATAGATATCCATCAGGTTCTGGCCTTCAAAGCGGCTTAATCCCTTGGTATAGATGTAGATCAAAAACCAATGCAGAAGAAAGCCCAATAGGATCGAGATCCAGTGGGCTTCCTTCGTGCAGTCTATGATGGTCGTAGGGAAGATAAAGAAAACGATCCCGAGGTGAATCAGGATATGGACGATGATAACTTGAATACTTCTATCCACTCGAATCATCCTTTTGTTTAAAGAAGTGTAAGTAAGGAATGCCGTAGGTGGTCGCACTGGCAAAATAAGCGCAGAGGATAACCAAGCCGGACATAATCCCAAGAATGCCAAATAGGGCAGCCAAGATTAACGTGAGATATTTGTACAGACGCAGGGGCAACGAGTTCTGAAATCCTACCACGGTCGAGTTGGCAATACTGGTTGCCGCCAAGATAATGATCAGCAGGCTGCTGACCAATCTGGCTTGAACGACGGCTTGTCCTAAAATAATCCCTCCAACGACCGTAAGTGTAGGGCCGATGCTCTTGGGCAGTCGGACACTGGCAACGATGATAAGCTCCAGCACAATTAACAGCAGCATGGTCTCTACGAATGCCGGGTACGGTACACCGGATCGGCTCTCGGCAATCGTAAGCGCCAGTTCAATCCGCAGTACCTCCGGGTTCACGGAGACGAGCGCAACATAGAGTGCAGGGATAATGAGGTCGATGAGGATGCCAGCCAAGCGTAGCCCCCGAATGATATACATGAACATAGCCGAGTAATTCCGGTCATTCTCCATCATGAAGATATCGCTGACTAAAGCCGGTAAAATCAAGGCAAGCGGTAACCGATCGATAAAAAGAAGAAGACGGCCTTGCCGGAGCGCATAGGCAGCCTCAATCGGCATCTCGGTTGTGTAGAATTTCGGCAAGGCGCTCCACGGATGGAAGCCAAGTGATTTGGAGAGACGTTGCACATTATAGATATCTTGGTGCTTGTTCGCCTCAAGGCGCTCCTTCACTTCTCGGAGCAGATCCGGCCTCACTTGACCTTCCAAGTACATCAGGGTTATTTTTCGAGACGTGTTCTTTCCGGTAAGGTACATCTTCGTACATAACTTCTCCGTGTTTAATTCCTTCTTCATGAGTCCTACATTGGTAAGGAGGTCATCGCTGAAGGCGCTGGCCGCACCTTGCAGTACGTTCTCATTGAGCGGCTGTTCGATCCCGCGGTGCAAGGTAACGGGAACTGGCAAGATCTGCAGGTACACTTGGGGATCTGGACAGCAGACAATCAAGTTGCCGCTCGTCAAAGCGGAATACAAGGTATCTTCGTTAGGTTCCGAGAGGACTTGGCCAAGATGGGCTAATACCGACAAGAAGGCAATTGGATCTTGGCTCCCGTCCCAATCCGCCTCCCGGATGGAGATCTGCAGATTCGCCCAAGTTCTCGGCAGATCGATCAATGACTTGAATCCCATGACGCGAACTGGTCGTCCAGCCCATATATGCTCTTCGATAAAAAAATCGCCATCCTGCTCAAAACGGCTGCGAATGCGGTCCACAAGTTCCATTGCCAATCCTCTTTCTCTTTAAATCGTCTCAATGGAAGTGTTTGCTGGAAAGGATGGGAATATGTACGTTGATAGAAAAACACCGCCAAGGAAATGACGGTGTGCTCCATGCTGAATACCCGGAAGCTGTAGCTTCCGGGTCGTCCGTCTCCCAAACGGATGGCTAACGGTGTTCAATCAAGTCGATGGTACCCAACACAATATGGGCCAAACCAAAACCAAGCGCACCGGTAGCGGCAAGCTTATACTTGCTTCCAAGCAGTGTTGCGGCCGAAGCGGATACTACAGCTCCAAGAACGGTAGGAATCAAACCTTCGCGCATTTCATACACCCCTTTGGATTGTTTGGAAAGACAGCCTTATTCTAAGCAAAACAGGCACCGGCTATGCGCGCCAATGCCTGCTTCGTATTGTTATCCAAGCCTTCATATACACGTGAAGACCGGCCTTATTGTCCCTGCTCCGACTACAACAAACTGCCTGTTTCTAAAACAACAAATGCCCTACCTCTCATTTGTCCTTGCGGCTCCGATGACCGCGCCAGTGTGAATCAGAAAAACGTCCAAATTCTTACATTGATTGGGTCATTCAAATAAGGAATTTCATACCGAACGGTATAAGGAGAGTTATAATCTTCTGAGGAACTGCAACGTGGTTATAACAACTAATTTATTATTATACTTGAATCAATAAAAAAAAGCAATACATATATTTAGAGGGCTTTTTAAAGTGATGATTTTGTGAAACCCGGGGAAAACCGAAAAACGTGAGATATTTGTCACACTAGAGGAGGGGAGGCACCATGTATAATGAGGTCATCTAAGATTTATATAATCAAAAAATAAGGGAGTTAGCCATGAAACGCGGAGATATCCTGTTGATCGGAGCCATCGTCGTGATTGCTTTGGCCTTCTTGGTTCCGAGATGGTTTGGCGATTCAAGTGAAAACAATCACAATGATGAGAATCGGGTTGCGAGAATCACAGTGGATGGGAAGCTGTATAAGACGGTGCAGTTGACCGGAGAAGAACAGACGGTGGACATTAAAACGGAGTATGGCTACAACATTTTGAAGGTACATGACTACGGGATTGAAATGATCGACGCTGACTGCCCGGATAAAGTGTGCCTAACCTTCGGATTTATTGACCGGAACGGCGGGACGATTGTTTGCTTGCCACATAAGTTGATGGTTGAAGTGGTAGCTACAGAAGGGGGCGACGAAGTTGATGCAATCCTTTAATGAGTCATCAAGCCTGATGTTAAAAAGAACGGTGATCGTCGCGATATTCGCGGCAGTGGCGGTCGTTCTCAGCTTGGTAGAGTCTCTGATTCCCGTGAACATGAGCGTGCCCGGGGCGAAGCTTGGGCTGGCGAATATTATGGTGCTGACTTGCCTTTATTTTCTCAGGGCCCGGGACGCCTTCATGATGGTGCTGTTAAAGACGCTGCTCACGGCGTTTATTTTCGGGACCTTTTCCAGCTTTCTGTTCAGTATTATGGGGGCGTTGTTCAGCTTTGCGGCGATGTGGTTTCTGCTGCTGGTTGGGCGCAGACGGCTAAGCGTTATCGGGATTAGCATCGTTGGGGGGATTGCCCATAATATCGGGCAATTGACCGCCGCTGCTCTGTATTTTAGTACGACGAAAATTTTCTACTATTTACCGATGTTGCTCATCATGGGAGTTCTGACCGGGATCGCCGTTGGGATTGCTGTGAGATATTTGATTCCGTCGTTGTCGAAGCTGTCTTTGTTTGAAGGTTTTTTAGCGGAAACGGCATAAGCCGGAGGGGCTTCACATGACGTACACCTTAAGGGGAGAGAGAAATGGGAGAAACCGGATTCGCATATGAGCTGACGGAGGTTTCCTTCGCCTATCACCCGGAGCATCCTGTGCTTCATGATGTTACGCTTAGCATCCCTTCGGGCAGCTGGGTGTCGTTGGTGGGGCCGAATGGCTGCGGCAAATCCACGCTGGCAAAGCTGTTGGGCGGTTTGTTAATGGCTAACCGCGGCGCGATATATGTGCAGGGAACGAAGCTGGATCGGGATACGTTGACTTCGCTGCGTCCACGCATCGGAATGGTGTTTCAAAACCCGGACAACCAATTTATCGGCGCCACGGTCGAAGAGGACATTGCCTTTGGCTTAGAGGGGCGTAATCTACCGCGAGAAGTTATGGTAGGGCGCGTAAAGGAATATGCGGATAAACTGCACATCGGCCATCTGCTGTCCAAGCATCCCTCGGAGTTGTCGGGAGGACAAAAACAGCGGGTGGCTGTCGCTTCCATCTTGGCGATGGAGCCGGACATCGTCATCTTTGATGAGGCCTCCTCGATGTTGGACGAGAAGGCCCGGGGCGAGCTGCTTGCCATCCTGCGGGACATGAAGCAGAGCGGACGTTACACGATGGTCTCGATTACGCATGACGCCGACGAGATTATGGCTTCGGATCGGGCGATCGTGCTGGGGGACGGAACGGTCGCTGCTGACCTGGAGCCAGGCGAGCTGTTTGGGGATGAAGCCCTGCTGGTAAATTGCCGGCTGATCGCTCCTTATCGGATTCGGCTGCAACAGGAGCTGAGGCGGCGAGGCGTGACGCTTCCTGCGGGCTTTGAACCAGTTGGTGAAGAGGAGGCGAATCTTTAATGGCGATACAGTTCGAGCAAGTCAGCTTCGCTTATGATGAGCGCAGCCTATGGCGGCACCATGCGTTGCAGGAGGTCGACCTCTACCTGGCGGACGGCGTATTTGCCGGGATTGCCGGGGCTTCCGGCTCGGGCAAATCGACGTTGATGCAGCATTTGAACGGCATTTTGAAGCCGACGGGCGGGAAGGTGCACGTTCTGGATGTAACGATGGAAGCTGGCGGCAAGGCACCGCCGCTTCGCGAGCTGCGGAGGCGGGTGGGGCTCGTCTTCCAGTTCCCGGAGCAGCAGTTGTTCGAAGACACGGTGGAGAAGGACCTTTGCTTTGGTCCGCTGAATTTTGGCTGCTCCTTAGACGAAGCTAAGGCGCGAGCCCGCCGCGCGCTGGCCCTGGTCGGGCTGGACGACACCTTCCTCAGCCGCAATCCGCTTCGCTTGAGCGGGGGGCAGATGCGCAAAGTGGCGATTGCCTCAGTGCTGGCGATGGAGCCGGACGTGATCGCGCTGGATGAGCCGACAGCGACGCTAGATCCGCAGAGCCGTGTTGAATTGGCAGAAATGCTCGCGCGGCTGCACCGTGAACAGGGGAAGACGGTGATTGTGGTGACGCACCGGATGGAGGAAATCCTTCCGTACGCAGAGCAATGGATCGTGATGAAAGACGGTCGGAAATCGTTCCAAGGCAGTGCGGCAGAGTTGGTCCGAGAGGCCCCTCGGCTGGAATCCGAAGGACTGGCAATCCCCGCGTGTATCCGTTATTGGAATCAAGCGGCAGCCCTGTTCGGTCTGACGGGGGAGCCGCCGTGTTTGACGGCGGAGGCATTGGCCGAGCGGTTGGCTCGGTTGTTGAGCGATGAGTCTGGAGCGGATCGGTCAGAGGAGCAGCTTGAGCTTGTCGGGCGATCGGAAGAACGGGGGGCGTCAGCGGGTGCGTTGGTGGAAGGCCATGTGTTGGAGGAGCTTCCCGTACCGGCCTCGTTGTCCGTGGATCAGCCCGTTCCGGCCGGGCGGCTCAAGCCGATCCTTTCCGGCGTTTCAGGGGAAGGAGGCAACGGACATGCGAAATAAGCTACTGTTCGGACGCAGTATTGATACCGGCTCTTGGGTGCATGCAGTGGATCCCCGGGCCAAGTTGACCGGGATGATGTTGTACTTGATCGCGATCGTAGCCGTTGGCTCTTGGCCTGCTTTGGCGGTGGCCGCGGTGTTCTCGGTGGGCTATATGCTGTCGACCAAGATCCCGCTGAAATATTATTTGAAGGCGGCCAAACCGCTGTGGGTGCTGATGGTGTTCATCTTCATCGTTCAGTGCTTCACGGTAGAGTCGGGGGAAGCGCTTTGGTCGATCGGCTCCTGGACCCTGTACAGCGGCGGTGTCAACAGCGGATTCATCGCGGCCTCCCGGATGGGGCTGCTAGTATCATTCACGGCGATCCTGACGTTTACGACAACGCCAGGGGTGTTGAATCAAGGATTGAGCGGGGTGCTGAAGCCGCTCAAACGCCTTGGCCTCTCGCCTGAGCGATTGACGCTGATGATGAGCATTGCGCTGCGCTTTATCCCCACGATTTTGGAGGAAACGCACAAGATTCTTAAAGCGCAGGCGTCGCGCGGTGCGGACCTGAAGGAGCTGCCATGGAAGGAGAAGGGGCGCATGCTGGTCTCGCTTCTTGTGCCGGTGACCGTCAGCGCCTTCCGCCGGGCGGAAGAGCTTGTATTGTCCATGGAGTCCCGGGGCTACACGTTAGGCGCACCGCGTTCGGAATACCACTTGTTGGTCTGGAGAAGTCGGGACACTTGGTTTGTCTTGTCCTATGTGGTTCTGGCTGCAGCGGTTGTGGTCTATCGGTTGATTTGAGCTACCAATGCAAGACTGTCCGTGAGTCATTCATGTAGATAGAGTTGGATGGGATAGGTTGATAGGTTGGACATCAAAATCATGTGAGGGGGAAACGGCTGTGGCACGTTTTTTTAATGGAAAAGAAGTGGAGCTGCTAGCGCCTACGGGGACGTTCGAGATTTTCAAACAAGTCATTGTTGAGAATTGTGATGCGGTGTATTTCGGAGGGCCTAACCTGAATATGCGCCTGATGCGCAAAGGATTTAATTTTAGCCTGGAGGAAATTACGGAAGCTGTCCAGATTGCGCATGGACTTGGCAAAAAAGCCTACGTCACCGTCAACAATTTGCTGAATGAAGGCGAGCTGGAGGAGGCGCGGGCCTATTTGCGTTTCCTGGAATCGGCGGGACCGGATGCGATCATTGTCCAGGATTTTGCGGTGCTGAAGCTGATCCGGGAGATGAACTTGAAGTTAAATGTGCACTCCTCCGTCATGATGAACGTGCACAACGTGGAGATGGTCCGCGCTTTACAGGAGCTTGGGGTGACTCGCGTCGTCACTTCGCGGGAAATGGACCTTATGACAACTCGCTATCTTCAACAAGCGACCGGTATGGAGCTGGAGTACTTTGTGCATGGGGATATGTGCTCGGTGCATGGGGCGAACTGTTACTTCAGTTCGGCGGTATTCGGGATGAGCAGTAACCGGGGCAAATGTCTGAAGCCGTGCCGCTGGGATTATCGTGTAAAAAAAGACGGCAACGTCTATCCGGCGGAATACCCGTTGGCGGTTAAAGACATGTTCATGTACGAGCATATCCCAGAGCTGATTCATGGCGGGATCACTTCCTTCAAAATCGAAGGCCGCATGCGGGATGCCGCCTTCGTGGTGATGCTGGTGAAGGCGTATGGCGACGCGATTGACCGTTATATTAACGATCCGGTAGGCTTTGAACGCAACCGGGATACCAAGCTGCTTTATGATCATCGCAAGCGGGATTTTTCAACAGCCTATGCGTTTGGCCGACCGGGATTGTCCAACATCAACCGGCGTTACGAAGGAACAGGGAAGTTCTATAGCACAGGTAAAGTGTTCAGTACGCCAACGGAGGAACGGGAGCTCAGTGACAAACGGGTTGCTGTGATTCGCGAGACACTGGCGGCGGTGGGACAAGAGAAGGGAACGGTGCAGGAGATTCACGCGGCTCCTGGCGTCTCCGTGCACGTGAATAACGTGGCTCAGGCCAAGGCTGCGCTGGAAGCGGGAGCTGACCATCTTTATCTCTCCGGCGACGTTTTTGAGCCGGATCGTCCGTTTACGAAGCAGGATGTGAAGGAACTGGCGGCAGTCAAAGGGAATGCGAAGCTTTATCTGAGCCTGCCGCGGATGATGACGGAACTGCATTTTGAAATGTATGACGGATTGTTGTCGGGCGAACGGTTGCCGATTGACGGCGTGATGGTGACAAATCTGGGCGCAATTCGGAAATTTGCCGATAAAGGGTACCCGCTGGTCGGGGATTTCAATCTGAACGTCTACAATCAGCTCGCGGCTGAGTTTTACCGGGAGCAGGGCGTCAGCCGGCTTACGGCCTCGATGGAGCTGCCGCTGAAGGAGCTGGCCGCGCTGCTGGCGCATGCCCCAGGCCCGCTGGAGGCCATCGTTCACGGCACGCCGGCGATCATGTACATGGAGCATGACTTATACGAAAACGCCGAAGTGTTCCAAGCCATTGGCGAGGAAGACAATCACTTCGTGGATAACAGCATTCTCGTGCTAAAAACCGATAAAGGCGAAAATCCGGTTTACCGGGATGTGCATGGCCGCAACCATCTGATGTTGGCGAAAGAACTCTGTTTGTTGCCCGCGGTGAAGGAGTTGCTTGCGGCGGGACTCTCTGTCTTCCGCATCGAAGGGGCAACCTACCGCCCAGAACAGCTGGCCGAAATCGTGCGCACCTATAAGGCGGCGCTGGCGGATCCTGCAGCGGCCGGGTCGTTGTTTGCCGCGATGAAGCCGGTTTATGCCGGCTATACGCTGGGCGCGTTGCAGTTTGACGGCGGCAGAGCGAGCGGGGCAGCGGGTGCCGGAGCGGAGGCAGCCTCGACTCCCGGAGGCTCTGTCAAGGAAGAGGGCGCGGAAGTACGGGCTGAAGTGGCTGCAGGTGTGAAGTAGGAGCGGGAGCAAGAGCAGGAGTGCAAGAGTGCAAGAGTGCAAGAGTGCAAGCCTAATTGGGGGAAAGGAAGCGAAAGAACATGTCAAATTACATCGGACCGGACGAAGTGATCAAGAAACGGCAGCAATATTTTTATCCTTGCACCATCCATTTCTATCGAAATCCGCCGCAGTTGGTGAAAGGGGAAATGCAGTATTTGTACGGTCATGACGGGAAGCGGTATACGGACTTTTTTGCCGGCGTCTCCGTTGTGGCCAGCGGGCACTGCAATCCAGAGATTGCGGAACGGACGGCCGAGCAGCTGCGGATGCTGCAACACACGTCCACGATCTATTTGACGCAGCCGAATGTGGATTTGGCGGAGCGGCTGGCGGACGTGCTGCCGGGGAATCTGCGCCGCACCTTCTTCGTGAACAGCGGCTCGGAGGCGAATGAAGGCGCCTTGCTGCTGGCTCGCATGCATACGGGGCGGCGGGGCTTCCTGGCGCTGGAGCAAGGTTTGCACGGCCGGACGTATTTGACGATGAGCGTGACCGGGCTGGCGATGTGGCGGACGGATCCACAGCTGGCGCATGACACGGATGTCACGTTTATCCCCCGGCCGTATGAGCGCGGGCTCAGCGCCGATGAGGCGGCACGCCGTTCCATCGCCGCGCTGGAGGCTGCGCTGGCGGAGAAGGGCGGCGAGATCGCGGCAATGATCGCCGAGCCGATCCAGGGGAACGCCGGCATCGTCGCGCCGGCGGACTGGTATTTCGCTGAAGCGAAGCGGCTGCTGGAGCAGCACGGCGTGCTGCTCATCGCCGATGAGATTCAGACCGGCTTCGGCCGAACGGGCCGTATGTTCGCTATGGACCGTTACGGCGTCACGCCGGACATCCTGACGATGGCCAAGGCGCTTGGCAGCGGCATCCCGGTGGCGGGCTTCGCCACCACGGACGAGATCGCTGCCAGCCTGAACCGGCCATCCGCCTCCACGTTCGGCGGCAACCCCGTCTCGTCCGTGACCGCGCTCGCGGTCCTGGACTACATCGAGGCGCATCGCCTGCCGGAGCGGGCCGAGCGCCTCGGTGAGCTGCTGCGCGGCGGCCTCCTGCGCCTCGCCGCGCGGTTTCCGCAGCACGTCTCCGACGTGCGCGGCGCGGGGCTGATGCTCGGCGCAGAGCTGTGCGCCGCGGAGCCCGCCCGCGGCGCGAAGCTCACCGACGACGTGCTGGAAGCGATGCTGGACCGCGGCTATATCATCGGCAAGAACGGCGTGAACCGCAACGTTCTAGCCTTCCAACCGCCGTTGGTCATCGACGAGGCCGACGTGCGCGGCATGCTGGACGCGCTGGAGGCTTCGCTGGCGGAGCTGGTGTAACCCAGCTCCGCCAGATGCGTTAGGCGGCACGTAGTGGGTGTGCCGCCTAAACGACAGGGGCGCCGCTTGCATAGCATGCCGCTGCCTAAGCGTCAGACGCGCCGCGCAGCCACAGGCGCCCCCAGCGCCGGCGGGCACCTCAGCGCCTGCCGGCACTTCCGGCGTCGGCCAGGGGTCCCAGCGCTCGCCGGCGTCCCAGCTTTGCTGCGTGAGGGGCCCAACGGGCACTCGCGCACGCAAGGGCCGCCCTGTTGACGCCGGACCCCTGGTCAATAACGGTAAAATTGACCGTTATTTTTCGGTGTGCTGGCGATTTAGGTGAATTAGCGGTAAATGATACCGCTAATTTTACGATTGGCGGCCGTTTTGGCGGAATATGCGGAAAATAAGAGTACTTTTTACCGTTATTTTGCTGGAAACAGGCCGATGGGCCGAAAATAAAGGTACTTTTTAGCGTTAATGAGACGGTCAGCCATGGGAGGGAAGTCTGCCGAGTGAGAGACGTCTTGCGAAAGAGGGGAGACGTGGCCTGACCGCCTGTCGCGCCGCCAGAAACGTGCACTGGGAGTAGCATGCTGTCCGGCGAGGCTTGTGGTCCTCTAGCTGCACGTGCTGTCCCGCTGCGTCGGGGTATGCCCGACGTCCTGAACCCGCTAGCGGGCCGGGGCACTTATATGAACGGTCCACGTGACGCTACGTGTTTTTTACGATGAGGAGAGTGACTATCGATGGAAATAGCCCGCAAAATCGGCACCAAAATCCGGCTGTACAGCGAATTGGTGATGTTTTCGCACACGTTGTTTTCGCTGCCCTTTGCGATCATCTCGATGATTTGGGCGGCAGAGGGGTTCCCTTCATGGCGCGTGATGCTGTGGGGATTGATCGCCTTGATCGGCGCCCGAAACGGGGCGAATGCCTTTAACCGCGTCGTCGACCGCGTTTTTGACGCGCAAAATCCACGCACCGCGCATCGTCACCTGCCGCAAAAGCTACTCGACGCCAAGGAGGTGCTGGTGTTCGTTGTGGTGAACTATGCGATCTTTATTTTTGCTGCAGGCATGTTAAATCCTTTGTGCTTGATCTTGTCGCCGGTGGCCATTTTCCTGATCTCTTCCTATTCTTATACCAAACGGTTTACGTACCTGAGCCATCTGTACCTGGGCTTTACGATCGCTTCGGCCCCCATCGGCGCCTGGTTTGCGGTTACCGGCCAATTTGCCTTTACGCCGTTTGTCCTCGGCACTGTAGTGATGCTGTGGATTGCCGGCTTCGATATTATCTATGGCTCGCAGGATATTGATTTTGACCGCAATCACGGACTCTGGTCGATCCCTAGCGCGTTTGGGCTCAAGAACGGTCTGCGGATCGCAGCCGGCCTGCACGCGATTATGGTGCTGCTGCTGATTGCTTTAATCCCGATTCGTCACCTGAGCTGGCTTTATATTACAGGGATTATCATCGCGATCCTGCTGCTAATGACGGAGCACAAAATCATTAAGCCGTCGAACTGGAAACGGATGAATGTGGCCTCGTACAATTTGAACCAGGTCATCAGCATGGTGATTCTGTTCTTTACGCTAGGGGATTACTTCCTTCTGTGAAATGGTCGCTGATTACAGAGCAACAGACGCTTTAATACACAAAAAAGCACGAACCATAAGGGATAAGCTACCTTGAGGTTCGTGCTTATTTTTATTTCTCCCGCCCGCTGAAATACTCCAGCAGCGCTTGCAGATCCCGGTGCGCCGGGTAATGGCTGAGCCGGTGAATAATATCCTGCGCTTCAGCAAGATATTGGCGGCTGAGCGCTTCGGTTTGCTCCAGCGCGCCGCTGGCTTGAATCGCCGCGACGACGGCGTCCACTTCTTCAGCAGGGCTGTCTGCCGAGATAGCCCGGATCGCCGGGGCAAGGGTTTCGTCCTGCAACGCGAACAGGACGGGCAAGGTCACTTGGCCGCTGCGCAGGTCGCTGCCCGCCGGCTTGCCTAGCTTCTCCGCCGATTGGGTGAAATCGAGCACGTCGTCGCGGATTTGGAACGACATGCCCAGCTTTTCACCAAAGCGATACAGCAGCTCGGCCGTTTCCGTATCCGTTCCGGCGGCCTTGGCGCCGATTTGCAGGCAAGTGGCCATCAGTTGTGCGGTTTTATTTTTCGATTTCTCCAAGTATTCGTCGATCGTCACGTCATAGTCGAACAAGTGAGCAAGCTGCTGATATTCTCCGAGACATAGCTTGGTTGTGGCTAGAGAGGAGAGGTCGTACACGAATTTCTCTTGTTCCGCCGAATAGACGGAGATCAGCTCGATGACCCTCGCTGACATATAATTGCCTACATGCAGTGCACCGCTCACGCCCAGCTTGATATGCATCGCTTTCTGGCCGCGCCGCATGGGGGAATCATCGATAATATCGTCATGAATCAGTGAAGCGGCGTGGATGAATTCTGCGGCAGCGGCGAGCCGCCAGACCTTCTTCTCATCGGGATCAGGGCCGAAGCGGCTGCCGACGATCACCATCAAGGGGCGAATTCGTTTGCCGCCAGAACGAATCAATTCGATGATAGCTTTGGCCAATTGGGAGGAACGAGGGACGTCGCGATCATATTTGACCATGTTCTCAATTTCCCGATCGACAGTTTTTAAGGGGATGTTCAGTGTTTCCTCAAGCTTCATGTCGCTTCCCTCCTAAACTTAGGCTGGCAGTCATGGACACCGGTGCCGAGTATTTTGCAGGGCATCCGAAATCTCACAGGCATTCTCCGTCCACGGCCGTCTACATCGCCTGGCTGGCGGTGCTGCGGTTGTTGTCCAGCTGCAGGAACCGTTCCCAGGCTTTGAGCAAGCGCTCGTCTTCCGGATGACCTTGGGCGCGTTTGATTTGGAGTTGTTTGATGATCGGAGCGAGATGCCCAAGCAGATTGAATTCTTCCCACTTCAGGCAAAGCTCGACGTAAAAGCTGTATAGGTAGTCGCCATCCAACACTTTGCGGGTTAACGTCTCGCCGGGGGCGAGGGAGCTGCATTCACTATGGCGTTGAAGGGCAAGCTTGATTGCGATGTAAATGGATAACAGACGGCATTGGCGTACCTGCGGCATGTCGTATTGCTCCAATAAGGTAGCCAGGGGTGCCGCTTCAGGATAGGGTAAATCTACAATAATGCCGGTTTCGGGCGATAATTCGCCCTGCAATAAGCGATAAGCGTCTTCGATAAGCTTCGGATTCATAAGGACACACACTCCTTAAAGAGGTAGTTCAAAAAAGTCATCAGTTGATTACGAACCAACAATAGGCAGCGTATCCGGTGCTGAATCCTGACTTTTTTGAACCTTCGCCTAAATGCAGGCAGGCTTGCAGGGGATCCTCACACCGATGTCGGCAAAAGGATAAAAATGAGAGTAATGTACGCTTGAGGGCGCACATTACTCCAGTTCAAAGTTGCATAAAGAGCTGCGATTATTCCGTGTATAGGTACCATCTTCGTACGAACGGGATTCGTTTCCATTGTTTCTTGAGCCAAGGAAGTACATAGTAATCCAGGCCAAATGTGCTGCCCGATCCGCCGATCAATGCGACGCCTGCGGTCATGTACCACAGCATTTCCGTCGAGGCCATGCTGGAAGACCAGATCATGACGCCGAGAGCGACGGTGGCTGCCGAAGCGACAGCGGTGAACAGGCCAACGATGATCATGATGCCAAGGGCGATTTCCGCAAACACCATAAAGAACTGGAACACAGTTGCTAGAGCGGTATATCCGCCATCCGAGGTGTAGAAGAAGACATCCATAAACCAGCTGACGATGCTCTTGATAAATCCAGGTACCGGCAAAGCCGTAACCGCGGTCGAGGCGCTTTCTACGGCTGAAGCTGCCGCTTGAGCATCGACGGTCTTTGTCACTTCACTAGCTGCTTCACTGGCTGCTGACACAACGTCAGCTTTCGGAGAAGCAGGGATAAGGAAGATGTTCGAAGGGTCTTTCCAAACCTTCGGAAGCTTATCAAGACCTTCTTCCAGCCACTTGTAGCCCACGAAAATCCGCAGAGGCAGGAGCCAGAAGTTCGGCGAACGCTTCGCAAAGTGACCGCCAACGAAGCTTCTGCGATTGTTCACGTGGAAGAATTCATGCATCATATAAGTCCATACTTTCGCAAAACCAGCCACGGTGAACAGGTAATACATATTGATTAAGTGCTTGCAGAACATGGCCATGAAGCCGCTCATCATGAACATTTTGTTTGGCAATCCGACATTCGCTACGCCGTAGCGGCTGCCGATGCAGACCATTGTTCCGTGGAAGCCCGGTTTATAGGACTTCTTCGGTTTGCCGTGAACATCCGCATAAATGTTATGAGCGATGAGCGGACCCGCTTGTTCGGCGTTCTCAACCATCTGCGGTACCGGACGGGTTTCGCCTTCCGGGATGAAGAAGATGTTGTCGCCAACAATATAAACGTTCTCGTGATCGACGCTTTGCAACTTGTCATTAGTGACGATCCGCTTGCGGCCTTCTTGCTTCACATCGAGCTTGCCGACGAGCTCAGAGCCTTCAACCCCGGCAGTCCACACGATCGTATCCGCTTCGAGCTCTTTCCCTTCGCCGAGCTGTACGCTGGTTGGGGTAACGCCGGTGATTTTGGCGCTTGTAATGATCTCTACGTTCATTTTGTGCAGACGTTTCGTCGCTTTTTCGATCAATTTATCCGGCAGGATCGGCAGGATTTTCGGAGCCATATCGGCTACGACCAGGCGAACCTCGCTCGGATCGATATAGAACTCTTTGCATAGTTCATCGCGGAATTCAGCCAATTCGCCAACCAGTTCCACGCCGGTAAAGCCGGCGCCGACAACGACAAAGGACAGCATTTTACGGCGTTTTGCCGGATTGCTTACCTTCGCCGCTTCGCTGAACTTGCGACGTACTTGCTCTTTCAGACGCACAGCGTCTTCATAAGACCACAGGGTCAAGGCGTGCTCCTCAGCCCCCGGGATCCCAAAGAAGGTTGGTTTACAGCCGGTACCGATGACGAGGTAATCGTATTTATAAGTCTCTCGTTTGGACCGAAGCTCATTGGCGTTAAAATCAATGGCATCGATGGAATCGAGCACGACATCCACTTTTTGCCCGGCAAAAATCTTCTTCAATTCAATCTTGACAGAATCCTCTGGCGCCCGGTTTGCTGCAACCTCGTGCAGCTCCGTCAGCAACGTATGATAAGGATTGCGGTCAATCAGTTGGATCTCCACATCTTTGTCTTTTTTGAACAGTTTGGCCAGATGCTTGGAAGTGACTACACCGCCATAACCGCCGCCCAAAACTACAATTTTCTTCAAGAGATTCACCTTCTCATTTTAGGGTGGGGTGGGAATATGGGTTTATTTCGCTTGCTCAAGTGCTTGGCTCACGAGCTCGAAATGCGGTTGCAGCGTAATCGTTGCCCCAGCGATCGCGTCCGTTTTGCCCTCATCGTTAAATGTCACGGCAGCTGGATCTTGTTTTTCGATCAGGTAAGCTTCCGCTTTCGCTACTTCTTCATGCCATTCGGCTTGAGCGCCGCCGGCTTTCATTCCATATTTGCCGTCAATCGAGTATTGCTTCTTGTCTTCGCCTTTGTCGTTCACACCGCTGAAGTTCACTTTGACGATCTTGCCGGCAGCGACGACAACGTCAACGGTATCTTTCCAACCAGAATGCTCGTCGAAGGAAGCTCCTTCTGCATGGTAAGTGCCGTCTTTGTAAGGACCAACCTCAACTGGACCGGCATTCAGCGCTTGATCAGCCAAGTTAAAAAATTCACTTACATGGACGGACACACCTGCGATGGCATCCGTTTTGCCGTCATCTCCCAAAGTGATCGCTTTAGGATCTTGCTTTTCGATCAGGTATTGCTCAACCTTCTCGGCTTGTTCGTGCCATTCGGAGGAAGCGCCGCCGGCTTTCATGCCGTACTTGCCTTCTTTGGAATAGGTCACTTTGTCGACGGGAGCTTTTTCGCTCAGCGCATTCCATTTGGCTTCTGTGATTTTGCCTCCGGATACCGTCAGGGTTACGTAGGATTGCCATCCGGAATTTGCATCCACTTCACCTTGGGCGAAGTATACGCCGTCTTGGTATTTCCCTTGCTCTGCAGCTGCGTTATTTGCTCCTGCATTGGTTTCGTTAGCAGCAGAAGTGTTGTTTGCAGGTTGCGCAGAGTTTGTGCTGTTCGCCTCATTGTCCGATCCACAGCCGGCCAATAGACCTAACAACAGTGCACTGCTCAGGATAATTGAAGCTTTTTTCATGATTGAGACCTCCATTGAATGAAAATATATATATTAAAATGTGAAGACATTTTAATAACGAATATCAGGTGGGGGACCCTTGAAAAAGGCTGATCTGATAAGGGGTTCGGGAGTCCCGAAACCTTTGTTCGAAGGCATTTTAGCATATAAAAGTAGGGCTTAATGTGAAATTTATCACATGTAGTGTGATCTAAAACAACTGCTCCAAACGGCGAAACCAGCACTACGTAAGGGAATACCGCGTTCAAAGAATTGCCCAATTTTTAAAATATATATTTTTAAAAGATGAGATGGCCTAGGAGGGACGAATTTCCCGTACCGAAAAGAGGGCATATAAACAAAAAGTTCCAAACGTTTTATGAAAATCGGCATGACTTCTACCGATATAAATAGAAGCGGGCATGCCCGGAAATACGCGAGACGGAAAGAAGGCATCCTCCTTGACGGTATACAGGACGTTTATTTCGCGCTTACTACTTAACTACACAGCGGGACTCCTACTTGCGGTCACCGCGGTCGCGAGCCTTATCGCAGCTGCACCGCTGGATATATCCCCTTCGGACTACGCCTGGCTAATCCGAATTCTGATCTTGTCGCTGTGCTGTATGCTGGGGCTGGAATGGCTGGTGTTCAGCCGGCAAATCAAGCCGATCCGCAGCGTGTTCATGGAGGAAGTGGGGAGCTATCAAACGCTTCAAAATGTGTATATCCGTACCCATCGTTTGCCATCGCTTGCCGTCAAGCGGATTCTAGGACCTCATTTGTTTGGCTTGGTTGTTCCGGCTGTGGCCTTATCGCTTGGGTTAATCCGGGCTGGTCACCTGTCAATTCCGCCTTACTATGTGTTGCTGGCTGCCTTGAGCGGCATTCTGGTCAGCAGCATGCATGCATTGGTCGAATATTATTTAACTTCTTATGCGATTCGTCCTGTCCTGCAGGAGTTAATTTCCTGGAGCCGCAGAATGTTTGGCAAAGATTTATCGCTGAACGGCAGGGTTATCGTCCCGGTATCTCGAAAATTAATATGGAGCTTTTTCTTGATGTGTATGGCTCCTTTGCTGCTATACAGCTTATCTATGCAGTTCCGGTTGGAGGACCTTGACCATGGAGCCTATGCCTACTGGCAGTGGGCCGGCTATGTCTTGGCCGTGAGTATTCTATTCGCAATGATTGGCTCCCGGCTGTTGGCCCGTGAGATCATGCTGCCGATTCAGCATTTGTACGAGCGGATGGCCGAGGTAAAAACCGGCAGCATTCGTACAGCGGCCAGTGATATGTTTTCGGATGAATTTTCCCGTCTGATCACGGGATTTAATCATATGCTGCGCGGGCTGCAAACTCAGGCGGCTCGAAATAGCCAACTGGTAGACAGCTACTTCGCGACGCTGGCAGCGGCGCTGGACGCCCGCGATCCGTATACAGCGGGACACTCTCTTCGAGTAGCCGAATACGCCGTCAAAATCGGGGAGTTGGCCGAGTTGCCTGAAGATCGCATTGATGAGCTGCGCAAGTCAGCGTTGCTCCATGATATCGGGAAAATCGGCATTCGCGATGCGATTCTGCTGAAGGATGGCCGATTAACCGACGAGGAATGGGAGCAGGTCAAGCAGCACCCCGTGCTTGGGGAAGCGATCTTAAAGCAGGTCGAGCCTGCGGATGCGATGGCTCCTTATTTGCCAGGGGTTCGGTCGCATCATGAGCGTTATGATGGAAAAGGTTATCCGGACGGGTTAGCCGGGGAGGAGATCCCGCTATTCGGGCGGATTATCGCCGTAGCCGACGCCTTTGACGCCATGACCTCAGACCGGCCTTATCGAAAAGGCTTAGCGAGAGATAAAGCGATCGAGATTCTGGAGCAGGGTCGCGGTACCCAATGGGATCCTTACTTCGCCGGACTGTTGGTGCAGCATTTTCGCAGCGATATCCAAAAAAAAGAGTCCAGCTGATCTTGAAGAGAAGCGGGTTCTACGAGCAGGAGTGGGGATATGGGGATCGGTATTAGCTTTATACTAAATTTAAGCATGTTAATCACCGTCGCTTATTTAACCAACATCCTATATAAATATGGTTTGCGAAAAATGCCGCCGCGCAGCTTGTACGTCTTGTCCGTTCTAATGATGATTTTCTCGGGCTGGCTATGTATCAAGTTTGGCTTCCGACTTCACGATGACGTCAGATTCGATCTTCGGGCAGTGCCGCTAATTATAGCGGCATTTGTTTATTCCCAGCCGTTAACGATGATCATCATCGGCTTCGGGATTGGCCTGGCCCGTCTGACGTTTGGTTTGAGCGAAGCAGCGATGGCCGGCTTTATTAACTTAACGGTCTTGGGATTTTTGTGCGCCGGACTAAATATCTGGATTCGGCGGACCAATTACAGCATTACCTTTAAGGGGATTGTAACCATACTTGTTGTGAATGTGGTCAACTCTCTGAACCTTGCCATCATCGGAGTCGTGCCCCGAAAGCATTATTTGCTGGATATCATGCCGATAGGACTTTCGTTAAGTATTGTACTCAGTATTGGCTTTGCTCTGATCCTTCGTGACTTTCAGTTGGGGGCAAGACAAAATCTGGAGCTGAAATACGCAAACGAGCTGCTCCGCAAGCAGGCCGATGAGCTGCAAAAGGCCAAGATTGGGCTGGAAGATCGGGCGAAGCAGTTATCTGAAGCTTCCAGCCACAAATCGGAGTTCTTGGCGACGATGTCGCATGAGTTGCGTACGCCGCTCAACAGTATTATTAATTTGGCGGAAATGATCGCCGAATCCGACGAAGCCAGCGAGGAAATTTCGGAATATGGCCAGATCATTCACAGATCAGGTGAAGAATTGCTTCAGATTATTAATGATATTTTGGATTTGTCCAAGGTGGAGGCAGGTCGGCTGGAGATTACAGACGAAGAAGTGGTATTGGAAGAAATCCCAGTATGGATTCAGCTGCAGTTCGAGCAAATTGCCGCTCAGAAGAATATTGCCTTTACGATCCAACTGGAGCAAGGTTTGCCCGATTCCATCATCTCTGATCCACAGCGGATCGCACAAATACTGCGGAATTTATTGTCCAATGCGTTTAAGTTTACACATGAGGGACATGTGGAGTTAGACATCCGCCGTGCTCCGGCGAAGGGAATACACGAAGGGGAATGGCTGGTGTTTACCGTCTCGGATACCGGCATCGGCGTGGCTGAGGAGAAGCAGGGGGCGGTATTCGAGGCGTTTCAGCAAGCCGACGGCTCGATAAGTCGCCGATATGGAGGGACGGGTCTGGGCTTATCGATTAGCAGCAACCTGGCCCGCCTGCTTGGGGGGCACCTCCGTATGGAAAGCCAAGAAGGGCGAGGCAGCACCTTTTCCTTCTATTTGCCTTTAAAAATCGCTCGATCCCATTCCGGCGAAGTTCATGTACAGTCTGAGTTGCCGTGACGAAGGGGTTATCGGTAAAATGGGGAGAAGAAAGGATGGGATGATGAAGATGAAACAAGTAATTTCTACGACCGCTGCGCCAGGTGCCATTGGTCCATATTCGCAGGGGATTCAATTGGGAGATTTGATCTTTACTTCCGGCCAATTGGGATTGGTGCCGGAAACCGGTCAGCTTGCTGAAGGCGTGGAAGCACAGGCTGCACAAGCGCTGCGGAACGTTCAGGCAGTATTGGCTGCAGCCGGCAGCGGATTGGACAAGGTCATCAAGACGACTGTATTTTTGAAGGACATGAACGATTTTGCCAAGGTGAACGAAGTTTATGGTTCGTTCTTCGCAGAGCCGTATCCCGCGCGCAGTGCCGTTGAAGTGGCGCGTCTGCCTAAGGACGGCCTGGTAGAAATCGAAGTTATTGCGGTGAAGTAAAATATCCCCATGGACAGGCTTAGATGAAGCCAGTCCAACCAAGCTGCCGGAGGCGATGCCTTACGGCGGCTTTTTTTGTCGGGGAGGGAAAGGTAACTCTATCGGCTGCGCTCCTTTCGTGATTATCCCGTTGCTTCAGGGTGAGGTAGAAGATCTCTCGAATCAGAATGAAAGGGATATGCCGCACTTTTGGTGGTTTTTTGTGGGAGAGAGCGGGTCCCTATGTTGGAAGCCTTCTTCTGACGATTATCCCGTTGCCTCAGACAGGGAGTGGAGAATATTGAAGGACTTCTAAATCTGAACGAAAGGGATAATCGTGCAAAAGGAGGCGTGAAAGGGCCCCACAAGGGCAGCGGGGCTTTAGTCCCGCTCATGAGAGCGCAGAAAGACGATCCAAAGTGCGTACGCTATCAAGGCTAGCGATCCGGCGCTGGAGGCAATAGCGACAATTTGGTGCAGCTGAGGACCAGCTGCTAGGGCGCCATACCCCCACGCGAAGGTGAGCGGGACGATGGCGTCCCGCCAACGGAAGCCAACAAAGCAGGCGCTGAGGATCCCTACTGCAAGCAGCAGGAGGGTAAGCCCAAGATGGGATGGAGCGGAGACAGACGTTGCCGATATCGTGGCAGCAGATATAGAGGAATGGGGCAGCAGGGCGTCCACGCTAGCAAGCGCTGTAACACAGATCCATCCAAAATATAAACTGAACGGCAGGCGTACGAACCAAATTTCTGTGGCTGACGGGCGAAGGATATTCCGGGTGCTGTGGTACATCGAGGCGGCCACGAATACCAACAGAAATAACACCAGAGTCGATATCAGGGGTTGCCGCTCCCCTAAGGTGATCCACACGATCGAGAGGGTGCAGGTAAGCAGGAAGCGCACAGGCATGGGCGTCACTGAAAAGGGCTCGCGGTTAGGCCGCAGCAACGGGTAGAGGACCCAGCCAGACATCAGGACATAAATGATCAGCCAGATCGTAAAAGTATAGCCCGCCGGCGTAAGAAGCGCATGTAATCCGTGGGGAAACTGCTGGGGCCGGCGTAAGCCAAACGGAAGTGCTGCTGCCGCCAGGTTTGCCGCCATTAACGCTGCAAACGAGGCGAGATTTAACCAATGACCGGATCGACCGCGCAACATGGGAATGCACCTCCTTGATCTTTTTTTGGGTACTAGAAATATTGCCCATTTTTTCTCAAATGATAAGGGAGGGGATCGCGAGGCAGCAGGAGAGGGAGGAAGGCGGTTTTATATGCCGCCGTTTTCGTATAAGATGTTAGTAATGAATTTGGCTAGAATTAGTAACCGACGGGAGATCACCATGAATCAACGTCTTTATGGAATATGGCTGGGCGATGTAATGTTTTGCTTCTCCGGCGAAGTATCGGAGTCGAAGGTGGATGCTTGGACCGCCGTGCTCCGGCGTAAGGAGCTGGAGCCGGGGGTCCGGCCGTTTCAGCATGCCGTGCTTCGATTGGCAGAGGTCAGGTATCCGGTCTCTTCCGTTCGGAAGTCATATAAGAACGGAGAGCGGCGCAGTCTGATCGGCCGATCCCTGGAAGGATTGGCTTTGTCTGTGCCGGAGGCCTGGCGTTTGCTGCTGCATTGGGACGAATCCGTATGGGAGGAGCAGGGAATCAAGCCGGGCGCGGAAATGAGCTATTGGAGCAAGGCGGCCAAGTTTGCCCTGGAGCTGCTGCTGCGCGGCCGAATCGCGCCATCCATCCGTCCGGTGGCAACCACCGGACGCCGCCGCGGATCGCAGGGACAAATGCGGGCAGCTTGGGGGCCGCTTTTGACCGCACCGGAGGACGAGGTGCGGTTTCGGCGTTTGGCCGGAGCGATGCCGCCGATCTGCCTTGCTGCTGTGCAGACCGGGGCCGGGGCTTCCTCTGAAGACGAGGGGACGCTGGAGGATCGGCAGCTGGCGGTGCTGCATTCGTTTTTAACGGCAATGATTGATCACGAAGCGCGCGGGGCGGTTCAAGATTTGGGTCGGAAACTGAATGCCAGCCGGGCGGATTATCACCGGGGGTCGTCGCCGCTGGCAGAGCTGTGGTGGAACGGGTTGCTAACCGGTGCACAACCGCCGGATATTCAAGGCAGTGTGACGGAGCTGGAGCAGCTGAGCGCAGACATCGCCGCTGCCGGAGGCGGCCGCCCCCGGGCGGAGGAATCCGAGGACAGCGGTCCGGAAACGGGAAGCTTGCGCCTCTGCCTGCGGTTGGAGCCGTATCAGGATGCTCATGGCGAATCCGCTGAAGGTGAAGTGGTGACTGCGGTTTGGCGGCTCACTTTCTGGGCTGAGGGAGCTGAGCATCCAAGCGTGCTCCTGCCAGCCGGGCTCATTTGGAGTTATCCCGGGCCTGACATGGAAATTCACGGCCTTCTGTACCGGAATGTCCAGGAGAACTTCTTGCTGCGACTGAGCAAAGCCGCCGCGGTATCTCGGGAAGTCGCCGCTGCGATGGAGCATCCTCGCCCGCAGGATCTGCTTATGGATCCCAAAGACCTGATCACGTTCTTAAGCAAATCGGTGCCGGCGCTGCGCAAGCTAGGCGTGAACGTGCAGATGCCAACCCGCTGGACCCGAGAGGGACGGCGTTCCGCCAGTATTCGGATCCGAACCCGAGGGTTCGCGAGCGGGATGCTGGAGGGCAGAGGCGAGGAGAGACCTAAGCTGGGGGTGGATCAACTGGTCGCTTTTGAAGCGGAGGCACTGCTTGGAGGGCGTGAGCTTACCCGGGAAGAGTTGATGGAGCTGGCTTCGGCGAAGCTGCCGCTCGTATTTTTTCGCGGCGAATGGATTGAAGTGGATACGAAGGAGATCCGGCAGGTGCTAAAGTTCATGAAGCGACATGAAAACGGCACCTTGACCTTCCGCGAGTTGATGCACCTCGCTTCCGGCGATCAGGAAGTCCAATTGGAGGGCGTGAACATCGCTGGCATTGAAACCGCCGGGATGCTGTCGATCCTGATGGCAGGCGGAGCTGTTCGGCAACTTCATCCGCGTCCGGTTCCATCCGGGCTAAACGGAACGCTGCGCCCCTATCAGGAACGGGGATACCAGTGGCTGGCTACGATGCGCGAGCTGGGTTTTGGCGCCTTGCTGGCCGACGATATGGGTTTAGGAAAAACGGTGCAGGTGATCTCGGTGTTGTTGGACGGTGCTCAGCAGGCAGGGACCAAATGTCTGATCATCTGTCCGACCTCCTTGTTAGGCAACTGGCAACGGGAGTTTTCGCGGTTTGCTCCGGGGCTCAAGCTGTACGTCCATCACGGGAGTGACCGTTATCACGGGGAGCGTTTCCTCCAGGAGTACCGGACATGCGATGTGGTTTTAACGACGTATCAGCTGGCCGGCCGCGATGCGAAGGAGCTGCGTTCGGCGGAATGGACGACGGTGGTGCTGGATGAAGCCCAGTACATCAAAAATTACGGCACCAAGCAAGCGCAAAGCGTGATGAAGCTCAGCGCTCCGCACCGCATCGCCATGACGGGGACTCCCGTTGAGAATAGGCTCAGCGAATTGTGGTCGATTTTTCAATTTCTGAACCCGGGATACTTGGGGACACACGCTTCGTTTCGGGCGCGTTACTCCGGGGCTGGGGGAGAACAGCAAGCAGCCGAGCTGCAGAAGCTGCGGAAGTTAGTTGCGCCGTTTCTGCTACGCCGGCTCAAGAGCGATCCGGACATCCGCAAGGACTTGCCAGAGAAGATCGAGCTGAAATCGTATTGCTCCTTAACCGTTGAACAGGCGCGCTTATATCAATCGGTGACGACGGAATTGCTTAATCAGATCGGCGCCCAGAGCGGGATCGCCCGAAAGGGATTGGTGTTATCTTCGTTGACCCGGTTGAAACAAATTTGTGATCATCCGGAGTTGGTTGCAGGAAGCCGGGCGACAGAGTCGACGGCTTTTGGCCGCTCAGGCAAAATGGAACGGCTTGGCGAGTTGCTCGACATGATCATGGACAATGGCGAAGCGGCGCTGATTTTTACGCAATACGTTCGCATGGGTGAATTGCTGCAGGAGCGTTTGACGGAGCGGTATGGCGTGCGGCCGTTTTTTCTGCACGGCGGGGTGCCGAAGGCTGAGCGAGATCAGATGGTCCGGGCATTTCAGGAGGGTGAAGGCTCCCCGATCTTCGTGTTATCGCTGAAGGCTGGCGGCGTCGGCCTTAACCTGACCCGAGCGAATCATGTGGTCCACTATGACCGGTGGTGGAATCCAGCGGTGGAGAACCAGGCAACGGACCGGGTATTCCGAATTGGGCAGCAAAAGAACGTCGAGGTACATAAGCTGATCTGCCAAGGAACGCTGGAGGAGCGAATCGACGAATTAATCGAACGGAAAAAAACGCTGTCTGAACAGGTCGTTGGCTCCGGTGAGCAATGGCTGACCGAAATGAGCGACGAGGAGCTGCGCAACCTGATCGTGTTGCAGGAAAACGGACTGTCTCCGGAGGGCACGTTTGGTTGAGCGGTAGATAATAAGCTTGAGAGGAGGAGCATGCATGACCAGGCCCAAGACGAACGCGCAGGAACCTGACCAGCCGGTTGTCCGCTATGAAGCAGGCGGGCTGCAGGTCGAGATGGAACGGAATCATGTGGTACAGATCCCGCTGGCCCCAGTCGCAGCGCAGGATAAGCAGGCGCTGCTGCGCAAGCTCGCGGAACGGCCGCGCCTGGTGGCGGCGTTGGCCGAAGATGGAGCCGGCAGCATAGCGAAGCTGCTGCCGGCCGAGCACGCGCCGTGGCCGCTTGGCACGGGCTCGGCGGCACCCGGGGCCGCGAATGCGGGCGATGCCGCAGACGGCGGCGCTGCTGCGGGCGCGGGC
>NZ_BILV01000037.1 GCF_004000745.1 Paenibacillus barengoltzii NBRC 101215 | reverse complement strand
AAACTTCGCACTTGAAGGGGAGAGAGGTATGAAAAGTATTGTAGAAGAGATATTCTACGGCAACTTGAGACCTGAAGAACGAATTGTTCCTAGAGATCCCGACTATCGACCACTAAATAAAAAGATTTTCGACTTAATGCAAGAGGCTAAAGAAAGTTTTTCGGAGAAAGACTTTGCCACGTTAGAGCAAATCTTAGATTTAAATGGTGAATCTAATTCAATGGTAATAAGGGAAGCTTTTGTCCAGGGCTTTAGGATGGGGACGTTGGTGATGATAGAGGTATTTTGTGAGGAGGGAGGGAAGAGGTAAAAGAGACGATTATTTTCAGGTATAGTAATGTATGTTATCAAATTAATTCACTAGACTTCCGTGTAATATCGGGAGTTTCTTTATTTTCGAGCAAAATATAATTGTTTCGTCATAATCTTCCATTTTGTAGCGGCACTATTTACTGATTTATATACAATCCTAAACTCGAAAAATAAAGTCCAAAGATTAACAGGTTTCGATGATGCAATTATTGATCCAGTCTGTAAAATAGTTTGTGTAAACTCCTAAACCCAGTAAAATGGAAGACATAGAAAGGTTGGGGAGAATACATGGGACTTTGGACGAAAGAGCAATTGCGAGCCTTCATTAAGGAGAACAAGCTGGTAACAGCACAAGACGCGCAGAATGCTTTGAAAGAACTGTTTGCTGAAACTCTTCAAGAAATGCTGGAAGCAGAGCTCGATACGCACTTAGGCTACGAGAAGCACGAGGTCAAAGCCAAGATGACGCCAAATAGCCGAAATGGCAAGAGCAAAAAGACGGTAGTCAGCGAATACGGAGAGCAGGAAATTATGGTTCCACGGGATCGGATGGGTGAGTTCGAGCCCATTGTTGTGCAGAAACACCAGAAGAATGTAACTGGCATTGAAGATCAGATCATCGCCCTGTACGCCAAAGGTGTCAGTACACGAGAGATTCAAGACCATCTGCAAAACCTTTACGGTATCGAAGTCTCGCCTACGCTCATTTCCAATGTCACCAACAAAATCGTGCCTCTCATTAAGGAATGGCAGAATCGGCCGCTTCAAGGCGTCTACGCGGTCGTCTACATGGATGCGATTCACTTTAAAGTGAAGCAGGACGGGGCCATAGTTAACAAAGCGGCCTACATGGTGATTGGCATCGACCTGGACGGGAACAAGGATGTACTCGGGATGTGGATCGGGGAGAATGAATCCAGTAAGTTCTGGCTCAGCGTGCTAAATGACCTGCGAAATCGTGGTGTCCAAGACATTCTCATCATCTGTGTGGACAATCTGAGTGGTTTCTCCGAAGCGATTGCGGCCTGCTATCCAAAAACCGAGATTCAAAAGTGCATCATTCACCAGATCCGCAACTCCACTCGTTACGTGTCGTACAAGGATTTGAAGAAGGTGACTGCCGACCTCAAGCCCATTTACAAAGCCGCAACCGAGGAAGGAGCGCTGCTAGAGATGGACCGCTTCGAGGAAGTCTGGGGCGCTAAGTATCCGCTTATAGTCCGCTCTTGGCGCAACAACTGGGAGGAGCTCTCCACCTTCTTCAAGTATCCGCCTGAGATCCGCAAACTCATCTACACCACAAATATGATTGAGAGTTACCATCGGCAGCTTCGCAAGGTGACCAAGGGGAAGAGTATTTTCCCTACCGATGAAGCCCTGCTGAAAATGCTCTACCTGGCCACGATGGATGTGACACGAAAATGGACAGGCCGTGTCCAAAACTGGGGGCAGATGCTCCTTCAGCTTTCGGTCTTCTTTCCGGATCGGGTCAGTAACTATTTACGTTAGAAGCGCCAAATCCCCCTCGGGGGGATTGCTTGGAATGAGTTTACACAGAAATCTTGACAGACCCTATTGATCAGTTGCAGATAGGAGAATTTATCGAGATTGATGGGACAGTATCATTATCACCTGTTGAATCAGCATTATCTTCTTTAGTCGACCTAGTAAATCAATTCAAGGGGCTATTCTCAGAACAGGCAGGGACTGAACAAGTGACGCTACTTGCAAACTTATTGAAACCTAAAAATGCAACTGTTATTTTGAAACCATACAATGATGTTTCAACATCCTTTATTGCTTCACTAAATTTAACCGAGGATAACTTATTTGCTGAACACTATGAAATAGAGGGAGAATTTACTATTTTCGGAAGAGTGAGAAAAATCACGCCTGAACCAGGAAAGGTTGAGTTGATCAAATTCTTGCCAGGTAAACTTCGAATGAAAGAGGACGATATGTTAAAGTTGTTTTCGGGATTTAATGATATAAGCAATCACGGATTCTCTTTCGGAAACGGCATTGATTTTGATGAAAAATCTTTTTATCTTGATGGCCCTGTCATTGAAATTAGTCCGATTGCAGTCTATCAAAACTCCTGAGGTTTCACTTGTTAAAGAGAATTTGCATATGTATATCAGAAATCAGGAACTTCATGTAGCTTCGTTTATGGAAGATGGTCAGATAACAAACGAACCAGCCTGTGATAAGGGCTGCTTCGTTTCATTAAATGAAAATTGTTAGGTCAAATACATCTAATAATTTCAAAGTCTGTTATATACATCGCCACGCGTTGCTATGCTGATGACTACGAGAGAGTAGTTCAATATGAAGAGATAAACGTCGTTTTAGGATCAAGCTTCTTTAGGTATTTATATGCTTTTTTAGATAATTCAATTTTGTAATTCATGCTTAATATCCTCGAATTTTATGGTTTTACCTTCAAGGAATTCTTGTCGTGCCTCTTTAACTGCTTGAATATCTTCATCTGTTAGAGGTTCGTCATCATATGGGATATGATGATCTGCAGGATGAATAAGGCGTCTAACCAAATCAGCTACAAGTGGAATGTCTTGATCAGAAAGTTTATTAATTAATTCATTAAGTTCACTTTTGCTTATAGACATAAGAATCATCTCCTTAAATAAGGATATGGTCACAAACAATGCGTTTAATACATTATATCATACAGAGAATGTTTGATGGTTAAGTTTCAGGCGAACAGCTTTATCGAAAACAAGAGGAAGTGAGAAAAGTGGGTTTATTTTTCGGATCAATATCCAGTTTCAATGTCTCGGTGGCAGGAGTAATGTGGGGAAGGAAACAACTGATACCCGGCCGTGCTCCATGTTTGATCGCGGACTCGTAAAATTATGCGAATACTTCATAAAATTCCAATTCACCTTCATTCTTTCGATTAAACTTGTGTTGAGGAAGAGGAGGCGGAGGCGTGGATAACTTCCTACAAGTTATTTGAGGGTAACAATAATTTACTAAGAGATGGTTATTCCGTTTATGTGAATTTATATCTAACCGACATGTCCATCTTGTTTATGATACAATTAAGAAAAATTATTGGAGGAATTAACTTATGAAATGGGATGAAGTTAGAGCCATTTATCCAAATCAATTTGTTAAATTCGAAGTTCTCCAATTCAATAAAATTGACGATAAAGAAGTTGTTTCTGAAGTAGCTGTAATTGGACCTGTTCGTGACGAAGATGCTACTTATGAACTACTAAATAGCAAGGACAATACTTTGGTTTATCATACATCCAATGACAAGATTATTGTAAGGATTAGAAAAAGTATTGGGTTAAGGAGCAAGATAAAATGAAATTTGAATATCGAGATGGATTGCTCTTTACGACAATTTTACTTTCTTATGAAGGCCGCTCAAAGACGATTGATAATATCGTGATTGACACGGGAGCGAGTCACACATTAATTTCACAGGATGCTGTTGATGATTTAGGCATTCGAGTGCAGGCTGGGGATGAGATATATACCAGCTATGGAATTGGTGGAAAAGAGCATTCTTATGTTAAGAAAGTAGACTCCATTCAGATAGCTGAACTTAAAATAGAGAATGCATTCATTGACTTTATGTCGTTTCCATACGAGCACATTAATGGATTACTAGGACTTGATATATTAATGGAAGGAAAATTCAAAATTGACCTAAACACCTTAGAACTTCGTCTGCAATAAAGATGGAAGTTTTTTTGTTTTTGACGGTAGTCGGAACAATAGTATTCATTAATCGATCATTCTTTATTAATCATTCTCAAACTTGTATGATGAAGAAGAAAGGAGGAGCTTAGAATGGAGTGACCAAGGGAATTTGATCAGGAGACCGCACTGCAGCAAGCGATGGAATTGTTCTGGGAGAAAGGATTTGAGCGAACCTCCATTCAGGATTTGGTCGATCGGACTGCAAATGTAAAAGCACCAAAAGCAAGTCCTGCGGATATTGCGAAGATTGCCATCGACGGTGTTGAAGCAGACAACTACGAAATTGTCGCCGATGAATTTAGCCGTAACGTGCAACGTGACTTTGCTGGCGGCGTACATGCTTTGTATCCCCAATTGTTCCAACAAAATTAATAGAAGGAAGTCATTATCTACCGGCTGCAACAAGGATTTCTTGTTGTGGCCTTTTATCATGTCGGTTATGAAAGCGCATTATTCAGGAGCTTTTCGGAAGAAAGCGGGAAGAATGTGGGAGGTGATTTCGCTATAATGGACTCGTGAAAGGAGGAGGTTCGATGAAACCCCAAATTGCCTTGCAATTATGGAGTATTCAGGATGCATGTAAAGCGGACTTTTATGGAGCGCTCAAAAAAGTAAAAGAAAGCGGTTATGACGGCGTTGAATTTGCCGGTTATCATGGGAAAAGTGCCGCTGAAGTGAAAAGTTACTTAGATGAATTGGGGTTACAGGTTGCGGCTTCGCATCTTTCTTTTGAGGCTCTGCAACGGGATTTCGAAGGAACGTTGGCCTTCGAGAAGGAAATTGGAAATTCTCGGATCGTGATTCCTTATGCCAGCTTCCAGACCTTAGAAGCTTGGCACGCCTTCATTGAGGAAATGGAGGAGGTCGCGAAAAAGGCGGCAGAGGAAGGCTTCGAATTTTACTACCATAATCATGCCAATGAACTCACGGAGATCCCCGGCGTGGACATTCTGGATGAAATGGTGCAACGTACGAAACAGATCGATCTGGAAGTGGATCTATACTGGCTGGCGGATGCCGGCGTGGACGCGTTTTCTTGGTTAGAGGCGCATAAGGATCGGATTGGTCTTTTTCATATGAAAGATATGCAGGATTCTCCTCGGGAAAGCACGGAAATTGGCTCCGGCGTCCTGCCGATGAAGGAATACGTCCAGATCGCCAAGCAGATCGATATTCCATGGTTAATTGTGGAGCAAGAGGAGTTTCAGAACTATCCGCCGTTAGAGGCTACAGCGATTGATTGCCAGCGTCTTCGGGCGATGGTGGATGAGGTTCATTCAGCATAGAAGGAATTATTTTAACCCACCCAAAGCTAAGATGCAGAGGGTGGTTTTTTCATGTACATTTCTAATCATAAGTGTAAAAACTAAAGGTAAATCCCCTCTCGGGTTGTCCGGACAAGTGATGCCCCTTATAATCAAACTGAACACGACAAAATCCAACGTACAGGGAGTCATCAGGTTTATGAGCGAGTACTTGGAAATCCCGGAGTTTCAGGATTCCCTCTTGTTTCGAACGTTCCAAAATGACGGAATGACGATTGTCTATCCGCATTGGCATAAAGAAATTGAAATCATCTATTCCCGAAAAGGCAAAGTGAACATCGGCGTTCGGGAAGAGATCGTTCAGCTGGAGGAAGGGGAAATCTTCATTTTTCCTAGCGGGGAGGCCCATTATTTCTTGGCTTCGCCTGAGAGTGAACGGTATGTCTATCAGTTTAATTTGAAGCTGTTTGATGAGCGAATCCTGCGGATATCGGAGGACTCCTTATTAAATCTCTTCGAGACTGGCGAACCGCATAGCCGCAACTGGCCGCAGGGGCTAGCCCAGCAAGCGACGGAATTATTGATTCATTTATATGAAGTCGACCAGACGAAACCGATGGGCATGAATTATTTGACCTTAGGGTATCTGTATCAATTAATCGGCGAGTTCTATTTGCACTTGCCAAGACGCCAAACCTCAAACTTGCCCAGCAAGCGATCCACGATTCAGCACAAAGAAACCTTGGATTTGCTGAATCAAGTCTTTGAATATGTGGAAAATCGTTATCGGGAAGTGATTACCCTAGAAGACGTGGCGAAATTCGTGGGCTTTAGTCCGTACTATTTCACTCGATTTTTTAAGGCGAATACAGGGCAGACGTTTATGCAGTTCCTGACGGAGTATCGGATCAATCAAGCGAAGTTTATTTTGGCCAATGAAAATATCCCAATGGCGGAAGTCGCCGACAAAGCCGGCTTTGCCAGTGTCAAAACGTTCCATCATGTGTTTAAAGATGAGGTGGGACAATCGCCGCTGCAATATCGCAAAAATCTAATAGAGTCTTAAAAGATCAAAGGCTTTTACGAGTTTATTCTCGCTAGAAGCCTTTGTTGTTTTTTGAAATGAAGAGCAATATTCGGGAGTATCATGCGAGGAAATTGGGAAGAAAGCTATTATCAAATTGGCTATAATGAATTCGACAATAGAAACGCTTTCAGGAGGGATAAGATGAAACTTAAAGTTGGTATTATCGGATGCGGCGGGATTGCAAACGGCAAGCATATGCCAGCACTTTCCGAGGTCAAAGAAGTAGAAATGGTAGCCTTCTGCGATATTGTCGTGGAACGTGCGGAGGAAGCGAAGAAGAAATTTGGTACTGCGGATGCGCAGGTTTTTGATAACTATGAAACGATGTTAGCGAACACGGATTTGGATGTCGTTCACGTATGTACGCCGAACTCCTCGCATGCGGTAATTTCGATTGCAGCGATGGAAGCCGGTTGCCATGTAATGTGTGAGAAACCGATGGCGAAGACAGCGGAAGAAGCTAGAAGCATGATCGAAGCGTCGAAACGTACCGGCAAAAAATTAACGATCGGTTATCAGAACCGGTTCCGGACGGATTCAAGATATCTGCATCAAGTATGTGAAGAGGGCGGATTGGGTGAAATTTACTTTGCCAAAGCTCATGCGATTCGTCGTCGCGCGGTACCTACTTGGGGCGTATTCCTGGATGAGGAAGCGCAAGGCGGAGGTCCGTTGATCGACATCGGCACCCATGCGCTGGACTTAACTCTCTGGATGATGAACAACTACAAACCGAAGTACGTGGTGGGGAAAACGTATCATAAATTGTCCCAAACGAAAAATGCTGCGAATGCATGGGGACCTTGGGATCCGGAAAAATTCACTGTAGAAGACTCTGCATTTGGTTTTGTTGTGATGGAGAACGGCGCGACGATCTTCCTGGAATCCAGCTGGGCGCTGAATAGCCTGGACGTAAAGGAAGCCAAAACGACGCTGTGCGGAACGAAAGCGGGCGCCGATATGAACAACGGCCTGACCATCAACGGGGAAGACCACAGCTTGTTGTATGAGAAGAAGATCGAGCTGCAAACCGGCGGCGTAGCCTTCTACGACGGAGCAGGGGAAAGACCGGAAGTGCTTGAAGCCCAATCCTGGATTCAGGCAATCCTTAATGATACCGAGCCAGTCGTGAAACCGGAAGAAGCTTTGGTCGTTACGGAAATCCTTGAGGCGATCTACAAATCCTCGAAGACCGGCGAGCCGGTTTACCTCTAAAATCAAGGAGCGATATCCATGATTCAAGTCACCGTATGGAACGAGTTTCGGCATGAGAAGACTAATCAAGTCGTTCAAGAAGTATATCCGGAAGGGATTCACGGGCAAATTGCCAAGTTTCTCCGTGAGGATCAATTTAAAGTGAAGACGGCAACGTTGGACGAACCAGAGCACGGCCTGACGGAAGAAGTGCTAGAAGATACGGACGTCCTGATCTGGTGGGGGCATATGGCCCATGATGAAGTCCAGGATGAAATCGTGGAACGCGTGCATAAACGGGTGCTGGAAGGCATGGGGCTGGTTGTACTGCATTCGGGGCATTTTTCAAAAATCTTCAAAAGACTGATGGGAACCTCTTGTGACCTGAAATGGCGTGAAGACGGGAAACATAGCCGCATTTGGAACGTGAACCCGAGCCACCCGATTGCTGAAGGCATCGGCGATTTTATCGAATTGGAGAAGGAAGAGATGTACGGGGAGCATTTTGATATTCCGGCACCGGATGAGTTGATTTTTGTCAGCTGGTTCCCGGGAGGCGAAGTGTTCCGCAGCGGCTGTACGTTCCGGCGGGGGAACGGGAAGATCTTCTATTTCCAACCGGGCCATGAAACGTATCCAAGCTACTATAACGAAAAAGTGCAGAAGGTCATTAAGAACGGGATCCGCTGGTGCGCCCCAACCCAGAACCTGTACCCTCTCTACGGACACTATGAAGCACGCGAAAAATAAGGTAAACCAGTAGGAGTGAGAGCAATGAAACTCGGTGTATTTACACCTTTGTTTAATCATTTAAGCTTTGAAGAAATGATTGAAGAAGTAGCCAAAAAAGGATTGCAGACGGTTGAAATCGGAACCGGCGGCTATCCTGGCAACGCTCATTTAGATATCGACAAATTGCTGGCAAGCAGCGATGAGCGTAAAGAATATCTTGCCAAATTAGCGGACAAAGGCCTCGAAATCTCTGCGCTCAGCTGTCACAACAATCCGATCTCCCCGATCCCGGAAGTGGCTGCCGAAGCAGACACTTTGCTGCGCAAAACGATTAAGCTGGCCAGCCTATTGAACGTTCCGGTCGTCAACGGCTTCTCCGGCGTATCGGGCGGTAAACCTGGGGATACCCAAGTGAACTGGCCGGTCTTGCCTTGGCCAACCGAATACGACGATAACTACAATTACCAATGGGAACAGAAGCTGATTCCTTATTGGAAGGAGATCAACGCAGAAGCGGAAGCGGCTGGCGTGAAAATCGGGATCGAGCTCCATGGCGGCTTCCTGGCTCATACGCCGTACACCATGCTGAAATTGCGTGAAGCGACCGGTAAAGCGATCGGTTGTAATCTGGATCCAAGCCATTTGTGGTGGCAAGGGATTGATCCCGTTGCTGCGGTGAAGATCCTTGGCGAAGCTGGCGCCATCCACCACTTCCATGCGAAGGATACGTATCTGGATCAAGATAACATCAACATGTACGGGTTAACGGACATGCAGCCTTATGGCAATGTGAAGACACGGGCTTGGACGTTCCGTTCGGTGGGCTGCGGTCATGACTTGAAGGTATGGTCGGATATCATCTCCGCTTTGCGCGTATATGGTTACGATTATGTGCTCAGCATCGAGCATGAAGACCCAATTATGTCAGTGGATGAAGGCCTCACGCGTGCCATTACCAACTTGAAATCCATCATGATCCATGAGCAGCCTTCTGCCATGTGGTGGGCGTAAAGGAGCAAGCAAGATGTCGAAGATCAATTTTGCCGTCATCGGCTATGGCGGGATGGGCTCTTATCATGCCCACAGCCTCATTCCGGCAGAAAGCTCTCGCTTTCATGTCGTGGGAACCTACGATATTTCCGGAGAAAGACAGCAAATCTCCAAGGGCAAAGGCCTGCATATTTATGGCAGCCTGGAGGAAGTATTAACTGATAACAACATCGAAGCGGTCTTAATCGCGACTCCCAATGATTCGCACAAGGAAATCGCGATCCGCTCGATGCGGGCTGGCAAGCATGTCGTTTGCGAAAAGCCGGTAGCAATGAATACCGAAGAGCTGGATGAGATTTTGGCGGTGGCGGAAGAGACGGGCCAGGTCTTTATGGTTCACCAAAATCGGCGGTGGGACCCGGACTTCCTCATCATTCGCCAGTTGTATCAGAACCGAACGATTGGGGAGATTTTTCAAATTGAATCCCGCGTTCAAGGGGCGAACGGTATTCCAGGCGACTGGCGTCATTTGAAGAAGCATGGCGGCGGGATGCTCCTGGACTGGGGCGTTCATCTATTGGACCAACTGCTGTGGCTGGTCGACAGTCCCGTTCAAAGCGTATTTTCGGATTTAAGCTACATCTTAGGGGATGAAGTTGATGACGGATTCATCTGCTACATTACCTTTGAGAATGGTGTCAAGGCGTTGGTTGAAGTCGGCACCACCAACTATACCAAGCTTCCGCGTTGGTATGTGAAGGGCCTTGAAGGGACAGCGAAGATTAACGATTGGGATCTGTCCGGCGAGATCATCGCAGCTACCGGCCGTGAGGATGTGGCAGCTCCAACCCCAATCCAAGCGGGCGTAGGACTCACGAAGACGATGGCGCCTCCTTCGGAGGAAGCTACGGAGAAATTGGATTTCCCTGAGCCTAGAGCGGATTTCGTACCGTTCTATCAGAACTTCTATGAAGTTGTACGCGAAGGCGCTGAGCCCATCGTGAAGAATGCTGAAGTTCGCAGGGTTATGAAGCTGATGGATGATATTTTACAATCCAATTATAAAAAATAATGCTACAGGAAGTTGAAAGGCTAACCGCCTCTGCGGTTAGCCTTTTGCTGTTTGATGGGACGCTCGAAATGATCGGAAGAACGCCCAAAGGTCTTTGGCCATCAGCTCCGGCTCCTCCATGGCGGTAAAATGACCGCCGCGGGGGAGGGTTGTCCAACGCGTGATATTTAGGTTTTGTTTAGCCCATGCCTTAGGCGGAGGCAAAATGTCCTTTTTAAACAACGCGAGAGCAGTTGGAACCTCGATGTATCCGAGAGGCGGAAGGGTATGCGCATTTTCATAATACATATGGGCTGAGGAGCCGGCCGTGTTCGTTACCCAATAAATCATAATATGGGTGAGCAACTCGTCTTTGGTGTATTTTTGATCAAGATCCCCGTTGCAATCACTCCAGGCGCGCAGCTTCTCCAAAATCCAACTGGCCAATCCAACAGGTGAATCGGAAAGCCCATAAGCTAAGGTTTGGGGGCGAGTAGATTGAATGGACATATAGCCCCCTTCTTGAGCGACCCAAGCCAAAGCAGCTTGTTGATATTCCCGTTCTTCAGCTGAGAGCTCCTCTCCTGAGGCGTTCATGAGCGACCGGATGATCCCGATGTCCGTGAGATGGATACCGTATAACAGCTCTGGATGATTTGCGGCCAGATACCGCGTTACCCCAGAGCCGATGTCCCCACCAGCGGCAGCGAATTTCTTATAACCTAGCTCCTCCGTCATCAGCTTGGCCCAAAGCTCTGCAACCTGGGCGTTGTTCGTGCCCGGATGCGAAGGACGGCTAGAGAACCCAAACCCGGGAACGGATGGGACAATCACATCAAAAGCATCCTCCGCACGGCCCCCGTAACTTGCCGGATCGGTAAGGAGCGGGATGATTTTTTCATAACGAAGGAAGCTGTCGGGCCATCCATGAGTCAGAATCAATGGCAGAGGATTAGGGCCTTTCCCGCGTTCATACACAAAGTGGATATCGATCCCGTCGATACGGCTGCGGAAATGATAGAAGCGGTTTAATCTAGCTTCTTGGGTTCGCCAATCAAATTGATCTCTCCAATAAGTAACTAGGGATTGCAAATACTTTAGTTCGGTGCCTCGTTCCCAATCGGTATGTTCGGGCTGATCGGGCCAGCGGACACGTTGAAGTCGATGGTTCAGATCGTCCAAAACTTCTTCGGGAACATGAATGCGATACGGCATAGGTGCCATTGCGTTTCCCTCCTTCTCTTGCTATATCGCTCATTATATCCCTCGGGTAGATATGATACACTGACATAAATGAAGGATCTGACTATACGATTTGATAGGTGAAGCCCATGCCGCTGCTAGACCGCTATAAGAACCGCATTGTTAACATTGAGTTTGTTCCGATGGAGGAGGTCACTCGGCTGCCTTATCCTGAGCGCCGTTCCCTGGTCTTGATTACCTCTGGAAGCCTTCAAGCCACCCTGAACGATCACCCGATTGCCATCACGGCTCCAGCAATTCTCTGTTTGGTTGAAAGCGATGATTGGAAGATTACCAAGATGCAAGGTATAGCTGCCCAATCGTTTCATTTTCACCCTGAATTTTTGAAGAGCGTTAGGGTGGCTGAAACGGAGGACCTATTTCCGTCAGCACCAAGTATCCAAACCGGGCGATCGTTTTTTCAACGCGTGGAACCGTATCCGATCATTCCCCGAATGACGAGTCAAGCTTATCCGCATATCTTTGAATGGTTTTTTGTCCTGGGGATGGAAGTGATGGCACAGAGCGATGAACGCTGGGCTTGTCGGATTAAGAAGTATCTGATTCAAATTCTGGGCTTGTTAGAGGAGTTGAATCAAATTCGGGAGCCTTCCCCGGTGGATCAAGTGCTAGAGTTCATTCATGCCAACTATTCCCGCAAAATCACCTTAGGGGATCTCACTCAAGCTGCGCACTTGAACCGGGTCAGCTTAAACAAGTTGTTCCAAGCAAGATGTGGTTCAACCGCGATGGGTTACTTGCTCTCGTATCGTTTGAAAGTCGCCTGCGAACTTCTAACCCATACCGATATGAATCTGAACGACATTGCACGTGCGACGGGGTTTGAATACGATACCTATTTCATTAGACAGTTTACGTCCAAGAAGGGGATATCCCCGACAACGTACCGGAACACTTCTCGTCATTTTTCGAATGCGCAATAATAGTATAAGTCGTTTTAGTAGGGGAGGTTAGGATGAGGAAATTACATCTTGTTGGCTTCTTTTTATTCATGTCCTTGATATTTTCGGCATGCAGCTATTCCGCTGAACCCCAAGAACCTCAAGCCCAGGATAAACGAGCTCAAATTGTTGAAGTTACCGTGGATTTGCCGCATAACGAAGGCTGGTGGGTTGTTCGCGACGGTATGAAGTCGATGACCCTTCAGGTGAAAGCCTTAAATACCGAAACCGTATTGTTTTGGGTTGTTCCTACAGGGACGGAAACGTGGGGAGAACGGCAACTCCTCGGTTATGACCTCGATGGAAGCGATGGATGGTCATTCACGTGGAACTTTGGCAGCCGTAGCATGCACGACCGTATCGTAGTTCAAGCCTTAGACAGTGATCACACATCCCAAGCTCAAGAGATGGTTCTGGTTACCACAGAGTGATTACTGCGCGATTGAAGTATCTAAACCTCCAGCAATCGTCCGCCATCATGCCATTGGCCGTACATTTGATTTGCTTTCGTGCAGGCGATAAATTTATCCAGCCTGCGCTGAAAAAGTTCCGGCTGTTGGAGGACGCTCTGGATCGTATCGATCCGAACTCGTTGATAGAGCGCCGGGAAGTTCTTGAAATTCTCGTAGACTTGCGGATCTTCTCGCAGCCGTTGTTCGATCTGTTTATTAATTTGAAAAGCCTCGGGAGCCATATTGGGAAGAACCTGTCGTCCCTCTTCGGTCATAAGCCCCAACTTCTCAAGGCGACGAACGCGTGCTTTGTTTAACTCCGTCCATGAGCTGTTTGATTGACGTGGAGACAGCCTTTGGGCGGTCTCCGTATCATTGATTTTCTTCTTGGTGCTGTCAATCCAACCAAAGCATAAAGCTTCTTCAACCACATCTAAGTAATAGAGCGTGTCGGGGCTAGGCTTCATGCGTACGACAACCCAACAACACTTCGCAGTACGGCCATGCTCTTGAAGCCAACCCCTCAATTCCGCTCTGGACCTCACGGGAAGCAGATTCTCGATCTTCATCGTTTATTCCAAGGAAGCCGCAGGCTGCTGATACCAATACAGCGCATAGTCATTCATCGTAGAGGCGTGCCCGAGCTGGCGCAACATGGTGGACACGTTCCCTCGGTGATACGAACCATGATTCACCACGTGAAGGATCATTTCCGATAAACGGGTTTGGCGGGGACCGGCAAACGGATTGTTTAACAACACCGATTGATCCCAATCGGGTTGGGTCTGGAACCATGCGTTAAACTTCTGAGCCAACTCGGTATAGGCATTCGCATAATCATCCACGGATTCTAGCACCTGTTCATTTAGCGAACGGCAGGCTTGAAAGGCTTCGGGCATGTCCATCCCAGTCAGAACCAGATACCACATCTGATCCACCGCATAAATATGGCTTAAGGCATGGGCAAGAGTGGGGAAGGAGCTATTTACTTCTTGGTGGAGCAACGAAGACGGGAGTTCACGTATTCTTCCTAGGATCGTTTGGTTTGCCCAAGCGTGGTAGTTGTACATGTCGAAAGGAATATTTTGTTTACTCATTTGAATCTCTCCTTTGGTTGTTGATGTTCTGATTATAAAAAAAGAAGTATGACAACAGGCTGTCATACTTCTTCATAAAGTTTTAGTGCTTTTTGGAGCTGTTCTCCATTTTGTACCCGTCCATCAGACCGTACCCGCCTTTGGTTCCTTGGTATGCCACAACCGGAAAACCAGCTGCGCTAAGCACATCCATATCCCGATAGATCGTCCGCGGCGACACCTGAAACTCTTCCGCCAACACCGCTGCCGACAAGACATCATGATTTAGCAATTTATAAATGATGGAGATTAATCGCTCCAATTTCATAGGCTTCTCCTTTGTTCTGCTGATAATCCGCCATTCCCATAAGTTTCGGGTAGTACCTATCAAAATAGTGCGTACGACTGCATATTTTGTGCACAGTTTATCCTATCCTTATTTTGATGTAAAGGAGAGAAAACAAAGGTGGAGATTAATTTGACTCGACCGCTGGAGGATATTGAAACGGTGATTGGATTGTTGAAAGCGGATGTGGGGGAAACCCTGCTAGGTATTACTTACTTGGTATCTCCCGAACAGCTGATCGAAATCAGCGCTGTCGCTCATCTGAATTCAAACGGAGCAAGCAAGCGAATGAGCTCACTGAACTACTGTTCGGCGGGATTTTTTACATAGATCATCAACCTCATTGCACAAATCATCAATCCGCCTCAAATGAAATCAACATGCCATTGGAGGTTTTGCCCATAGGCTGCTCTTCGAATCGTTCGTATGCTGAGGATGGGTTCACTCCCATCACAAATCATGGAGGGGAAAGGTATATGAAGACAAAATCCTTAGCCCGCTGGGTCTCCACTGGCCTAGTAATCGGCTTGCTTGGCACCATGCTGCTGGCATGCTCTAACGGGGGGCAGACGAACAGCGCGAAATCGAATGAAGGGGGAGCAGATACCGGCGGCAACAATTCAGTCACCGAAACTGCGACAACGTATCCGATCCAAACCGATAAGAAGCTAACGTATTGGGGGGATTTGACCGGGAACCTGATCGGGATCGTGAATTCCCATAACGATGTCCCGTTCTTCCAGAAGTGGCAAGAGAAAACGGGGGTTTCGCTCGAATTTACCGCACCGCCGGCAGGTCAAGCCCGCGAGGCGTTGAACGTCATGCTGGCCTCGGGCGATTTGCCGGATATGATCGAGTACAACTTTATGAGTTTTCCCGGCGGACCGGAGAAAGCAATCAGTGACGGGTATATTTTGCGCCTGAATGATCTGATCGACAAGTACGCGCCTAATCTGAAGAAGTATTTAGCGGAGCATCCCGAGATCGATAAGATGGTGAAAACCGACAGCGGCAGCTATTACGTCTTCCCGTTTATTCGGGGCGATGAGTACCTGCAGGTCTTCCAAGGCCCGATGATCCGTAAGGATTGGCTGGATGAACTGGGCCTGCCGGTGCCGGAAACGATTGACGAATGGACGACCACGCTTCGTGCGTTTAAAGAGAAGAAGGGGGCTGCCGCTCCGCTCTCGCTGGTCAGCAAGCCACGCTTCTTTAATGAATCCTACAACGGGGCGTTTCTAGGTGCCTACGGGGTAACGCAAGGCTTTTACCAGGAGGACGGCAAAGTCAAATTTGGCCCTGCAGAGCCCGGATTTAAAGAGTATTTAAGATTGTTCCAGTCTTGGTATAAGGAAGGATTGCTCGATAAAAATATTGCGACGGTGGATGGGAAAGCGCTCGACAGCAACCTGGCCTCCGGCGCCACGGGGGCAACGATTGGCAACGCCGGCGGCGGGATGGGGAAATGGCAGCCGCTGATTGAAGCCAACGATCCGAAAGCCGTGCTTGTGGCAGCCCCATATCCGGTGCTGAGCAAAGGCGAGAAGCCTAAATTCGGACAGCGCAACCAACCGTACTCCTCTGAAGGCACCGTCGCCATCACGACAACGGCCAAGGATCCGGAGTTGGCGGTGCGGATGCTGGATTACGGCTACAGCGAGGAAGGCCATATGTTCTTTAACTTTGGCGAAGAAGGCGTCAGCTACGAAATGGTGGATGGATATCCGAAATACACCGACTTGCTCATGAATAATCCAGAGAAGCTCGCACCTGCGCAAGCGATCTCGTTACATGCCCGCGGCAGCTACAACGGACCGTTTGTCCAAGACAAACGGTATGCGGAGCAATTCTTCGCCTTGCAAACCCAGCGGGATGCGATTGAAATCTGGAAGAACACCGATGTCGCGAAATACCAATTGCCGCCGATTACGCCAACGCCGGAGGAAAGCTCGGAATACGCTACGATTATGAGCGACATTAACACGCTGGTGGATGAGATGACGATCAAGATCATTTTAGGGGAAGAATCCGCAGACCAATTTGAAAGTTATGTAGAAAAAATGAAGTCGCTTCGCCTGGACCGTGCAATCGAGATCCAAACTGCAGCGCTGGAGCGTTACAACAACCGATAAGAAGCATGCGGGAGGGCGGATCTGCCCTCCCGACTTGAAATGAGGTGAACCCCTAAAGCCCATGAATAAACCCGTGTCCTTCAAACGCCGGTTCATCCGGGATTTTCGGTTAAACAAATACTTGTATCTCATGATGATTCCCGTCATCGCCTACTACGTGATTTTTCATTATGGTCCGATGTATGGCGCGATTATCGCCTTTAAGGATTTTACCCCGGTGAAGGGGATCTTGGGGAGCGACTGGGTCGGTCTAAAGCATTTTGAAGAGTTCTTCGGAAGCTACTATTTCTTGCGAGTGCTTAAAAATACCGTTCTCATCAGCTTATATACGTTAATCTTCGAGTTTCCCGCACCGATCATCCTGGCCTTATTGATCAATGAAGTGCGCCGCCGCTACTTCAAACGGGTCGTGCAGACCATTACGTACATGCCGTATTTTATCTCTTTAGTTGTCATCTGCGGGATAATTACGGACTTTACGAATGCGGATGGACTGATCAACCGGCTGTTCATGCTGTTTGGATACGATGGTCAAGCGATGCTGCAAAAGCCAGAGCTGTTCCGGCCGATCTACGTGCTGTCGGAAATCTGGCAACGGATCGGTTGGGAATCGATTATCTATATTGCCGCGTTGATGAGTATCGATCTTGAGCAGTACGAAGCCGCGCGAATCGACGGGGCGAGCCGGCTGAAGCAAATGTTCTACATCACCTTGCCCGGTCTGGTGCCTGTCATCACCATCATGTTTATTTTGCGGATCGGAAACTTGTTGAATGTAGGTTTTGAAAAAATCATTTTGCTCTACAATCCGATTACCTACGAAACGGCGGATGTTATTTCCACATTTGTGTACCGCAAAGGGCTATTGGAATTTGGCTGGAGCTACAGCTCGGCCGTAGGATTATTTAACTCGGTGATCAATCTCGCGCTGCTCATCTCCGCGAACTACATCAGCCGCAAAGTGAATGAAAACAGCTTATGGTGAGGTGGAAGCGATGAAGACGGAAAGCGGTTGGCTGGATCGATTATTTAATGTAGTGAATTATACGCTGCTCATTTTGCTCGTGATCGCGACTTTGTATCCGTTGGTCTATGTTCTGTTAGCTTCGCTGAGTGATCCAGCACGCCTGTTGGCCTATAAAGGGTTCCTCTGGAAACCGATCGGTTTTAGTCTGGAAGCTTATCGGGCTGTGCTCGCCAACCCAGGTATCGGGATCGGGTTTCGCAATACGTTGTTTATCGTCGTGTTTGGGGTGACCGTGAATATTTTTATGACCGCCCTGGGCGCTTACGTCTTGTCCCGCAAAAACGTGATGTGGAACAAAGTCTTTATGTTCATCATCGTGTTCACCATGTTTTTCGGCGGCGGCTTAATTCCGATGTACCTGATCGTCAAGGGCGTAGGTCTGTTGGACTCGTTATGGTCCACGATCATTCCGTTTGCTGTCAGCACGTTTAATTTGATTATTATGCGGACGTCGTTTATGGGCATCCCGGACAGTTTAGAGGAGTCGGCCAAGATTGATGGAGCGAACCATTTTACGATTTTGTTCCGAATCATCATCCCGCTCTCAATGCCCGTGATTGCTGTAATGATCTTGTATTATGCTGTAGATAAATGGAACGGTTGGTTCTACGCCTCGGTATTCATTCGAAGCCGGGAGCTGTTCCCTTTGCAGCTCGTACTCCGTGAAATCCTGATCTCGAACTCGACGGACAGTATGTCGATTGGTGCCTCCGCTGGAGATCGGTTCCAGATCGGGGAGACGATTAAATATGCCACGATCATTGTGGCTACGTTTCCGATCATGTGCGTGTATCCTTTTTTACAACGATATTTCGTGAAAGGTGTTATGGTCGGATCCTTGAAGGGGTAATGGATGAAGGGGATATCCACGAGTACAGGTAGAGGAGGAGAAGCATGACAACGACCTTAAATACGATCGGTCAGGAGATCTGGCCGCGGTTGGAGTCCAAGGTGTCGCAGATGAGGGATTCCTTGGGGACCAAGGCTCCGCATGTTGCAGGACAAAACGGGATTTATGATGATACGAAGCTGGACTGGTGGACCTCCGGATTCTGGCCGGGAATGCTTTGGCTGATGTACGACATGACAGGAGATGAAGGTTGGCGGGAGGCGGCCTGGTCTTGGGATGAGCGGTTGTTTGCGCTGTTCCAGCAGGAGAATGCTTTTGATCATGATGTTGGGTTTCATTTTTTGCCGACAGCGGTTTTTAAGTATAAACTGACCGGCGACAAAGACGCCTTGCGGCGAGGCTTGTTCGCGGCAAACTTCCTAGCCGGTCGTTTCAACCCAAAGGGCGGCTATCTTAGGGCCTGGAACGGCATCGAAAAGACCGGCTGGTCAATCATCGATACGATGATGAACATCTCACTGCTCTTCTGGGCTTCTGAGGAAAGCGGCGACCCGCGGTTTGCGCATATCGCCAAGGCTCATGCAGATATGGTTATGAAGCAATTCGTACGGGCGGACGGGTCGACCCATCACATCGTGGTGTTTGATCCTGAAACAGGTGAACGTGTGGGGGCATTAGGCGGGCAAGGTTCGGGTCCTGACTCGGCTTGGAGCCGGGGGAACGCCTGGGCGCTATACGGTTTGACGAATACGTACCGTCATACGAATGATGCCGTGTACTTAAGTGCAGCCCAGCGGGTGGCGAATTTCTTTATCGCCAGCTTGCCTGAGGACAATGTCCCTCCGTGGGACTTCCGGGCTGTGCGGGAAGGCGGAGAGGAAGAAATTCCTCGTGACACCTCGGCCGGAGCGATCGCTGCCTCCGGATTGTTGGAGCTTGCCGACCAGCTGGATGAACCCACTGGCCGACCGTACCGCTCTGCAGCTGAGCGGATCTTAAGCTCCCTCGCGGCGAATTATGCTACTTGGGACGTGCCGAAGCATGAGGCGATCCTGCTTCAAGGCACGGGTCATAAGCCAGCGAATCAGAACGTGAACGTGTCGCTGATCTATGGAGATTATTACTTCGTTGAAGCTTTGGCGAAGCTCCAAGGTTGGAGGCGGCGAATTTTCTAAGAACTTGAACTCGATTATAATCAGCCCGAAGGACGACTAAGTCCCTCGGGCTATTGGCATTGGATAGGTTGCAGAACGGCCTGTAAGCAGAATTATCAATCGAATTGAACTTTTTATCTATAGGCTTGGGCCGGGGAAACACGTTATAATTAGGTCTTGATCTGACATACTGACAAACGCATAAAGCCAACGTACCAACGAACCGATTAACCCAGTTACCTGCTTATTTACAAACCAGAAGGATACGGGGGAGGAACGGATGTTGAACATTCAATCTTTGTGGCGGAAACGGGAAAGCGTGATCGTAACCTGGCTCGTTTCGTACAGTGCAGTGTTGTTTGTGCCGATTCTGTTCAGCCTCATCATTTACGCTCAGGCCAATACGGCATTAAAGAGCGAAATTCATCGGGCGAATGATTCATTGCTGAAGCAAATGCGCTACACGATCGATACGCAAATCGATTTGATGAAGCGGCTCAACATGGAGATGACCTGGAGTCCGAACTTGCAAACTTTGATGTACTCAAGCCAATCTGACGCCGAAGCGCCTTACACCGCATATCAGCTTGTCAAGGAGTTCCGCCTGTTCAAGACGTCGTACGCCACGATCGATGAATTTTACGTAGTCTGGAAAAAAGGGGATGCGGTTCTCCGGGCGGGGAATATTCGGGATATCCCTACCGCCTTTCATACGATTCACGAAACCGGAGACCTTAGTTTGGAGACATGGAAACGGTCAGTTTTGGAAGCGGATACAAAGCGCTTTATGGTGCTCCCTCACCTCAATGCGGGGCCTGCGGAATCCTCGATCGCTTATGTCACGCAGCTGCCTGCTGATCTAAATGGGCAAGAGACCGGGACCGTTGTGGTGATGACGGATACGAGCCGATTCCAGCAGGCACTTGAGGGGATCTCCGGCTTCAGTGATGGTCTGCTAATGATCCTCAATCAGAATGACGAAGTGCTGATGACCAATCGGGACCCTGCCGAGGAGCTGCTTCCCTTTATGGAGGGCAACCGCGTAAGGCTGGATCAGGCGAAGGTCGGAGAATCGGAGCTGTTCTATATGGATTCGGCGGTATCGGATCTTAAATATGCGTTGATCATCCCAAGCGGGTTGTATTGGGAAAAAGCCGTGAACGTCCGCAATTTCACGTATATCAGCATCCTGGTCAGCTTGGTCGGTGCCAGCGTGTTGACGTGGTTTTTTATGCGCCGTAATTATTCTCCTATCCAACAGCTGGTGGAGTCGTTGAAGGACAAAACGTCGCAGTCTGTACCTGGAGAACCGAATGAGCTCCGGTTTATCCAGAACATGATCCAGCGGGCCCGGAGCGAGAAGAATGAGATTGCCCAGCAACTCCAGAAGCATCAGCAGGTGCTTCGTTCGAATTTGATCTATCGACTGCTGAAGGGGAAGACCGACCCGCTTGTTCCTTATGAGGAATCGTTTCGTTCCTTTCAGATGCCGCTGTATTCGCGGGATTTTGCAGTTATTTTATTTGTGATCGAAAATGAAGATCGGCTCTATGACAAGTTGCCTGGCGTGGGATTAAGCGAACGGAGCAAACTGATTCAGCTGATCATCTCCAATGTGGTCGAGGAACTGGTTGCCACGCGAGGACATGTGGGCTATGTTGCGGAGGTCGACGAGATGATCGTATGCCTGGTGAATTTGCAGGCGGATTCCGTGACATGGAGCGAGGATTTGAGAGCGATTGCGGCGGAAGCTCAGCGATTCTTGGAGCGTTACGAGATGGAGCTGACGATTTCGTTCAGCGGTCGCCATCCATCCTGGATTGGCATTCATGAGGCGTATCAAGAAGCAGTGGATGCGATGGAATACAAGATGGTTTTGGGGAAGAAAGGGATCATTGCTTACGGGGAAATCCAGCAAGAGACGACAGGTGGGATGTATGGGTATGACTATCCGCTGCAGACCGAGCAGCAGCTGATTAACTTCATCAAAGCCGGGGATGCCGAACAGGCCGGTCATTACATGAATGAGATCATGAAGCGGAATTTGGAGAAGCCGGTGATGTCGCTGAATGTGGCTAAATGCCTCATGTTTAATTTGGTAAGTACGATGATCAAGGTCATCCATGAACTTGGCGGACATGAGGATGATTGCCGGCTGGCCGATTATCCGCTATGGATCGATGAGGTGCTGGCCTGTGATACCGTACAGGAAATGCAAAGCGCTCTGCAAAGCTTGCTGCATGAGGTCTGCACCTTTGCCGCCGACAAACGTGCAAGCCATCTGTTAAGAGAACGGGAGGACTCGCTCCGCAACCTGATCGAGAAAGTGTCGGCGTATATCGCGGAACGATATAACGACGCCAACTTAAATGTCAATGCGATTGGTGATCATTTTGGGATGAAAGGCAGTTACCTCTCCAAGCTTTACAAGAATCAGACGGGAGAAGGCTTGCTGGACAGCATCCACCGATGTCGAATTGAGAAGGCGAAGGAGCTCATGCGAGCGCAATCGGAATCGATCAGCGAGCTGTCCAAAGTAGTGGGGTATAACGATGCCGCTACGTTTATTCGGGTGTTTAAGAAGTATGAAGGCATCACGCCAGGCAGATATAAAGAGATCAGCGGCATGAATGGGAAGGAGGTTACGGTATGAGTCGGAATCGAGATCAGGTTCAGCCTTATGCAAACCGAGGACTCGCGATGGTGGTGATCCTGGCGTTGTTTGTCTTGTTGAGCTCTTGTGATTCCAGTGTGAGGCCTTTCCATGGGTCATCCGCTGCTTCGGTGGAGAGTCCACAGGAGATACAACAATCGGTCGGGAAAGAAGCGAAGGAACAGGTGACGCTGACCTATTGGGCTGAGCTCAACGGAAATGCAGCCAGTATCAAATCTAAGTTCAGCGAAGTTCCCTTCTTTCAAGAATGGCAACGGAGAACCGGAGTCCAGCTTAATTTCATTCAGCCTCCAGCCAATCAAGGGAAGGAGGCAATCAGCGTCCTGCTTGCTTCCGGAGAACTGCCGGATTTGATCGAATATGAATGGATCAATTATCCGGGCGGCCCGGAGAAGGCAATGAACGATGGTTATATTCTGAGGCTTAACGATATCCTGGACCAATATGCCCCGAATTTGAAAAAGTATCTCCAAGCCCATCCCGAAATTGATCTCCAAGTTCGTACTGCAAACGGCAGTTACTACGCTTTCCCTTTTATTCAGGGTGAACCGCGGCTTCGCACTTACCAAGGCCCGATCATCCGCAAGGATTGGCTGGATGACCTTGGGCTTGAGATTCCGGAGACAATCGAGGAATGGCATGATGTGCTGAAGGCGTTCAAAGAACGGAAGGGAGCAGAGGCTCCGCTCACCTTCCTTGGCGTACCCAATCCGTTGTTTGGTATCGAAGGCGGTGGATTCGTTGGCGCTTTTGGGATTAAGAAAAACTTCTACCAGGAGCAGGGGAAGGTCAAATTTGGCGCCATCGAGCCGGAGTACAAGGCGTTTCTTGCACTGTTCCGCGACTGGTATCAGGAAGGGCTTATCGATCCCAACCTTGCTGCAGTGGACTCGGAAACCCAGGATACAAGCATGATTCTCGGGCGCAGCGGCGCCAGCATCTGGAACGCCGGGGCGGGAATCGGGACTTGGTTGCCGGTGATGCGAGCCCGGGACCCGAAGGTCGAACTGGCGCCGACGCCTTATCCGGTACTGAAAAAGGGGGATCGTCCGAAATTTGGTCAACTTGCTCCGGTCGCGGGAGTCAGCGGCAGTGTTGCGATCTCAACAAGCAATCAGCATGTGGAGGAATCGGCCCGGATGCTGGATTATGGTTACAGCCCTGAGGGGCATATGCTGTTCAACTTTGGGATCGAAGGGGTTAGCTATGAAATGAAGGACGGTTATCCAGCTTATACCGACCTCATTTTAAACAATCCGAACCAGTGGGCTCCATCACAAGCGCTGGCGATGTATACACGGGCTAGTTATTTTGGTCCGTTCGTGCAAGATGTACGGTATATGGAGCAGTATTATGCGTTGCCAGAGCAGCAGGAGGCTGCCCGGCTGTGGTCCGACACGGACGCTGCGCTGCACATCTTGCCGGTACTGCCGAAGACCGAGGAGGAGAGTACGGAGTTTTCGGTCATTATGCAGGACGTGAACCGCCTCGTGGATGAAATGTCGCTTAAGATCATCTATGGGATGGAGCCGCTGGATGCGTTTGAAGGTTACGTGGAGCAAATCCATGCCATGGGGATCGACCGGGCAATTCAAATCCAACAACAGTCCCTTGATCGATATAACGCGGCATTATCTGCGAGATGATGGTTGGATTTGGATAAAATGGCAACGCGAGTGGCGTTTTTGAGCATCGATAAACAAGCTTTCTCGCTTTACAATCGGGGGTGAATCCCATATACAAAGGAGGAAGATGATGTGATGCGCAAAAGATGGCCCGCTCTGCTGCTCGCCCTCGCCGTTGTCGCCGGATTCGCTGTTCCGGGAGGAGGTGCTGTCTCGGTGTCAGCTGAAGAAGCGAATCCTACAGCTAATCAAGGTCCGTCCCTTGGTCGTGATGGGAGAAGCCTGCTTTATCCCAAGGGGTGGTATCCGGGATACCGGACGGAAGAGGGGCAATTTTTGCATGACTTCTCCTATGCAGGCTATCGGAGAGGTGAGATGCCGATCCCTTCCGTTAACAAGCACCGGGGCATTAATGTAACGAAATCTCCGTACCGTGCGGACCCTACGGGGCGTACAGACTCCACACGCGCCATTCAGCAAGCGATTGATGATGCGGCGGAGCGCGGTGGAGGCGTGGTCTACCTTCCCAAAGGGACGTACCGTGTGACACCCCAGGAAGGGAAGGATTATGCTCTGAATATCCACTCCAGCGGGGTGGTGCTTAAGGGTGACGGGCAGCAACAGACGCATATTTACAATACTCAGGAGTTTATGAAACAAAAGGACATCATCCGGGTTGGCAATGGAGATTGGAAACGGACCAGCACGGTGACCAAGCTGCGCAAAACGGTGTCCGAACCTACGGTGCTGTTGCCCGTAGAAAGCACGGATGGCTTTCAAGTGGATGACTTTGTCGTGATCACCTTTGAGACGACGGAAGGCTTCCTGAAGGAGCATGGGATGCAGAATAAATGGGCTTCCCGTCTAGGTAAGGTGGAGCCGATATTTTATCGGCAGATCGTGGCGGTTGATCCCAAGGCCAGAACCCTGACCCTAGATATTCCTACCCGATATCCTCTGAAGCTTCGCGATGACATTACGATTACCAAAACGGAAGCCCCCATTACGGAAGTTGGCCTGGAGGACTTCTCGATCGCGAACGTTGAGAACTCGAAGCCGGGGCTTGGGGAAGATGATTTCAAAGTGGAAGGAACCGCCGGGTACGAATCTGATAATGCTAAAGCGATCAATATGATTGCAGTGGCTAACAGTTGGATCCGCAATGTTAGCACGTACAAGCCGCCGGGGAATGCCACCTACCATATTTTATCGAAGGGCATTATTTTAGACCGGACAAAAAATATCACCGTCGACAACGTCACGATGCAGTATCCGCAATACCGGGGAGCCAACGGAAACGGCTATCTGTACCAATTCATCGGAAACGATAACCTGATTAAGAACAGCCGTGCCGTTGGGGCGAGACACAGCTTCACCTATGCCAATTTCTCAGCAAATGGCAATGTGTTGCTCGATTCGTATTCTGAGAACTCTTTTTACCTCACGGACTTCCACATGTATTTGAGCATGGCCAATTTGATTGATAATTTCACGGTGAACGGGGACGCGATATCCGCGATTACAAGGGATTACGGCTCGTCCGCAACGAGCCGGCACGGCGTAGTGACAACCGAAAGCGTATTTTGGAATACGAAAGGCATCGCTGCCCATTCAAGTAAACCTGGGGTCATTATCGAATCGGAGCAGTTTGGCAACGGGTATATCATCGGTACCCAAGGGAAAGTGAACGGGGTGAAGGTCGATATTGTAGGCTCGATCCCGGATGCCGATACCTCGCCGTTTGATTGGGTTGAAGGCGTTGGGCAAGGGGAGCGGCTATTCCCGCAAAGCTTGTACAAGGATCAAACGAAGCAACGGTTGGATCTTCAGGCCTTAGGTCTCCAGTCGATCCTCGTCAACGGGGAAGCCGTAGCGGGCGTGCAATTTTTGCGAACGCAATATGATTACGTACTGCCCTTTGGCACGACAGAAACCCCAGTCCTTTCTGCACAGGCGGTTTCCGAGGATGCCCGTCTCAAGATCGATCAACCTAAAGGGATCGACGGAACTGGTGTAATTACGATTACACGGCGTGGAAAGACACAAACGGTTCGGGTGAAGTTCAGCGTGGCGAAGACGCCGGTGCTGCCGGAGAATATTACGATTGCTCCGGACAAAAGCGTACCGGGCTGGCGTTCCGCCGGTTATGCGATCAGTGCAGGCAAGACCGGACGTCTGCAATCTTTCCTGACGCTCGATAATGGAGAAGTCGTGAACACTTCCGAGTTGAATATCCCGGTAACGTACCGGGTTAGTGACGAACAGGTGGGCTATATCGAAGGGAATACATTTTACGCTGAACGGCCCGGTGTCGTTGATATCATTGCCAGCTGCCAGCTCCAAGGCGTGATTGTTGAAGCGCGCCAGACCTTTGAGGTGCTGGAACCTATCCCTGAGCCGGAGGGACCTTTAGCCGCAATTGCCAAAGTATCGGCCAGCGCAGATGACGGCAATGTGCCGAGCAACACACTGGATCGTGATCCGGACACCCGTTGGTCGGCGGATGGGAAAGGCCAATATTTACAGATAGAGCTGGATGAGGTCACGACGGTAGATGGGGTGAGCCTGTGGTTTTATAACGGTCACACCCGTTCGAACTATTTTGATCTGGAGGTCTCCGTGGATGGCGTGCATTTCGAACCCGTTCTAACGGGGATGGCCAGCAAGAAACAAACGGAGCTGGAGACGTTTGAGTTTACGCCGACGCCGGCAAAATTTATCCGATATGTGGGGCAAGGTAACGAGATCAATACGTGGAACAGCTTGCTTGAAGTTTGGGTTCACGCTGAATAATGTCGAATAATCAGGGCTGGAATCCCTCTACAATAGGCCAAACAGATCATTTGCGCTCCTCCGTTTTATGTTAATCTCATTCTGAATCAAATCGCCCTGGAAGAAGTACGGACATTTGAGGATCGCATCACAGGGAAATCAGAGAAGGAATGGAGTGTAGAGGAACGAGTGAAGAACAAGGCAATCTTGCTGTTGTTGGCAATCTGTTTGGCGGGAATTATGGGAGTCACCACTCCGGCCCAAGCAGAGGCAAGATCAACCAAAGCCATTTGGGCATGGGATTTCTATGATGCGGCTTCCAACTCACAAAAAATTACGTCTTTGCTGGAGTTTTTGAAGGACCAGAACATCAACCTGTTGTTTATTGGAACAAGCAGAACGCTGCCGGATCAACCGGCAACCTATACGGAGCTGATCAATCGTGCACATGCGGAGGGGATCCGCGTCTTTGCGCTGGTCGGAAGAGCCGAGTGGGCCTTGGAAGGACGACATCGCGATGCGCTCGCAGAGCTTCGTCAGGTGCTGGCGTTTAATGCTTCCCACCCGGACAGCACCTTTGACGGCATTCAATTTGATATTGAACCGCATGTCTTGCCGGAATACCAAACGAAGCGAGGTTCTGTCAATTATCAATACCTGCAGGTGTTGAAGAAAATCGCGGCAGAAATTCGCACCAGCGGCAATCCGCTCGAGTTTAATGCGGCGATTCCTTGCTGGTATGCGACAGGGGAAAATCCGGTGATGGTGGAGACAGGCGGACAACGGAAGCCGTTAAGTTACTTCGTATTGGATATCGTGGATACCGTATCCCTAATGGCTTACCGCGACACGGCTGACCGGCAGATTCGCGCGTCATTGGCGGAAGCCGATTATGCCGCAAGCTTGGGGAAGAAGGTTTATATCGGTGCAGAGACCAGTCCGCCTAATGGCTCTACGATTCCCAGTGAGATTACGTACTATAATAAAGGCTTAGTTTACATGAACCAACAGATTCAGGCCATCAACGCTTATTTTGCGCAGCATGCCGGGTTTGGCGGCATCGCCATCCATCAATACCCTGCTTACCGAATTATGCTGCAAGACCGGTAAGAAGCAATCGGCGGGTAAGGCTTATCTGTACGCATACGGACAACTGAACATGAATAAGGATGAAAAAAGAAGGATGCGAACCTGTTCGCTTCCTTCTTTTGCTTTTACACAAGATTAACACGCGGATGATACCGCCTTGATGTTCGAGCAGTACCATGAGAACATGTGGGACCGTTCCCACTTCAAGATAGGTCATTAGGCTTTGTGATGATTCTATAAAACAAGAAAGGCGATGAGCCGTATTGCTAGTACTCGATGTGATGGGGCGTGTGACGCCGGACAATAACAAGACGCATATTCGTATTCCGTTTCAATTGGATGAGGATTGCAGCCGGTTGCGACTGAAATTTGAATATACTCCGAAGCTGCTGGAAGAGCGCGGACGATCTTTGGAACTGCTAAGTCAAAGCTTCGACGCATATCTGCTGCCGGAACAGAAGGCACCGGCATTAGCCCAAGCAGACAAATATATCCCCCTGAAAAACCTGATCACGCTCTCGCTTGACGATCCGCTAGGTTATCGGGGCGCCTGTCATCGTCATGATCCGGTACAGGAGCTGGCGCTTTCGGCAAGGGAAGCTTCCCCTGGGTTACTTCCAGGCCCTCTACCCGCCGGAGATTGGGAAGTCACGCTAAGCGTTCACTCGATCGTCACGGATACCTGTAATTATTTGCTCCAAGTTTGGGCGGAAAAGGAGAATGAGGCGTAATGAAATGGTTGGCTTGTGAGCTGCATACTCATACGCTGCATAGCGACGGCGCCCAGACGCTGGAAGAGTTAGCAGAGGGCGCGGCAAAACTTGGGTTCGATGCAATTGCGCTTACCGATCACAATACGATGACCGGGCTCGCAGGGAAGGAGACGATCTCCAAAAAGTTTGGACTGCTCATCGTTCCTGGGATGGAGTGGACGACATTCTATGGCCATATGGTGACGATCGGATTAAGCGAATATGCGGATTGGCGGAAAGCCGACCGCAGCAAGATCGATGAGGGGATTCAAGCGGTGCATCGACTCGGCGGGATTGCCGGTTTGGCTCATCCGTTCCGGATCGGCAGTCCGGCTTGCACCGGATGCTTCTGGGAGTATGAGATTCAGGACTGGTCCGTTGTTGACTATATTGAGGTTTGGTCTGAGACGTTTGCTTCCATTCGCACCAACAACCGACGAGCGTATGCCCTCTGGACCGACAAGCTGAGTGAAGGCTTGCGGATCTCAGCGACGTCTGGCCGGGATTGGCATGTGCAGAAGGAGACGGATGAGCCGCTGTCGGTGACCTATCTCGGCATCCCGGAAGACGAATTGCCGAAGGAGGAACATCTGGTCAACGCACTTCGAGAAGGGAAAGCTTCGGTGACGATCGGCCCGTTGCTGCTGCTCTCGGTGAGCTGCGGCGGCGAAAGCTACGCTCTGGGTTCCGTCATTCCGTCACCTCTGCAACCGGAAGAGGACACGGATATGCAAGCGGAGATCACGATTGATTTCTCCGTTCGGCCGGGGTTATGGTCGTTGCCCGATCAAAATTTCAAGCTGATCCTCTGCTCGGACCGGGGCCAGGAGCTGGATACCGAGGTGATGTGGAACGGCGGCAAACCGGGCGACGATGTCATCCGTCTATCCGGTTTGCCGCTCTCGTCTGAGCCGAGAAAATGGCTGCGAGCCGAGCTTTGGGGGAGGGTGCGCGAAATTTATACGTTAATTGCTTTTACCAATCCGGTTTATTTCGATTAAGGAGGTAATTCATGACATGAAGCAATTCCCTTTGATCACAGCTCATACCGGGTGCATGGGGCACCCCGATCATTCCTTAGCCTCATTTAATGCTGCATTGGCCCTTGGAGTGGACGTTTATGAAGACGACATTCGGATTACGCGAGACGCAAAGTTGGTGTTGGCTCATGACGACGAGGTGGTGCTTGCAGATGGACGGCAGACCCGATTATCAGACATTACACTGGCGGAGCTGGAGGAATTTTCGAAGGAGGAGCGTCTCCCTCTGGAATCCGTTCTGCGTTGGATCAAAGAAACCGGAAAAACGATGAACCTTGATATCAAATCAGCGGCCTGCCTGGAACCAGCGGCTGCGACGCTGCTCCAAATGGGAATGACGAATCAAGCCTTCTTCAGCGGATGTGGGTATGCGGTTGCCATGGAAGCTGAACGTCTCACCCCGTCCATTCGTAAGCTGCTGAACGTCAATATCGACAGCTTTCGATTGAGCTCATATGCAGAGGCTGTTGCCCAGGCCTGTGATGAAGCCCGTTCGGCGCGATGCTTCGGGTTAAACGTTCCGTACCAGTTGGTTCGACCGGAGCTCATAACCGCGGCGAGACAAGTAGGGCTGGCGGTCTATGTGTGGACGGTCGCAGAGCCAGACGTTATGCGGCGAATGGCTGGCTTGGGCGTAGATTCGATCACATCCCGGAATGTTGCCGAGCTGATCGCTGTGAAAAACGAAATGATCGCAAGTGAAGGAGAGACTCTACGTTGACTAGGAAGCCGAACCATGGCTTGCGGGAGATAGCCCGGGTGGCGGGAGTATCCAAGTCCACCGCCTCCCGGGTGATCTCCGGCAACGGATATGCCAGTGCGGAGGTGAAGGAACGGGTGCTGCAAGCGGCGGAAGCTCTCCATTACAAGCCGAATGCTGTCGCCCGGGCGATGGTGACCAAACGCACCTACAATCTTGGGGTCATCGTATTTCGTGAGAAGCCGCCGATCGTCTCTCATCCGCTGTACGGCAAAATCATTGACGAAATTCTGTTCGCTTCCGAAGCCCGCGGGTATTCTGTCTTCTTGAAGACGGATCGAGAGATGAGCTTACGCTCCACCGATTTTTTACTGGAACAGCGGGTGGATGGATTGATTCTGGTCAGCCGTTTGCAGAAGAACGTGATCGATTACGTCAAAAAATTTCATCTGCCTTACCTCATGGTCAACGGTTCGACCGACGATCCGGATGTGATTCATCTCGTCAGCAACGATGAAACTGGCGGCGCGCGGGCAGCCGAATATCTATACGGGCTGGGACATCGTCAATTTTTCGTCATCGCCGGACCCATAGAGCATCGCAGTCACTCGCTCCGCTTAACGGGATTCCTCCGGCGTCTGGAACAATTAGGCCTCTCGGAGCAATCCGGCGCTGTAAGGGTGATTCCTTCTCCGGAGTCCAGCTTTGATACCGGCTTCCAACGGATGGAGAAGCACTTCTCGGACTTTCGGAAATACGGATATACCGCGCTGTTCACGACCAACGACATGCTGGCGCTGGGCGCCATGAAGTTGCTGCTGGATCGAGGCGTTCAGATTCCCCAGGAAGTTGCTGTCTTGGGGTACGACGATATCGAGCTTGGCCGCATGTACTCACCGTCGCTGTCAACGGTTACCGTAGATGCCGTCGGGATCGGACGAGATGCGGTGGAGCTGTTGGACAAGCTGATCCGCGGCGAAGCCGATTTGCCGAAGCTGGTGGAATATGAGAGTTATGTGGTCAAACGTCAATCAACGGAAGGGAAGGAGTGACCTGAATGGGATGGTATTGGAAAAAAGTAGGGGCAAGGCGAATTATCGAGTTTGTGCTGCTTACCGTGTTTGCGATATTTTTCGCCGGCCCGCTCTTGAACCTGCTGGTGCTGGCGTTCAGTGAGAAGTGGAACTATCCGGACGTCTTGCCGACGACTTGGGGATTCAAATGGTGGAACTTCGTATTAGCCAAGGACGACATCGTCTCCTCGATTTCATTGTCGTTCTTGATCGCAGTGATCGTAACGGCGTTATCCATCCTGATCTGTATTCCAGCTGCGTATGCATTCGCGAGAATCCAGTTTCCGCTGAAGCGAATGTTCTTGTTCTCGTTCCTGCTGACGCATGCATTCCCGAAGATGGGGTTATATGTCTCGATTGCGGTGTTGTTTTATCGAATTGGTCTCATGAATACCCTGCTGGGTGTCGTCTTGATTCATATGATTAATGTGTTGATGTTCATGACTTGGATTCCTACGGCTGCCTTCCGTAATGTGCATCGGGCGCAGGAGGAATCGGCACGGGATGTTGGGGCAACTCCATTTCGGGTGTTTCGGAGTATCACGTTGCCCATGGCGATGCCCGGCATTATGGTTGCTTCGGTCTTTACCTTTCTCAACTCGTTGGATGAGGCGCAAGGGACCTTCCTTGTGGGGATTCCGGATTTCAAGACAATGCCGATCGTGATGTACTCCATTATTTCGGACTTTCCGAGCAGCGCAGGAGCGGTGTTCTCCATCATTTTAACCTTGCCGACCATTATCTTGCTGCTTGCTGCACAACGTCTGGTCAGCGCAGATGTGCTGGCGAGCGGGTTCCAAACGAAATAAGCCGACCCAAGGGAAAAGGGGGTAAACCGCATGCAATTAGTGGTGCAAAATTTGACGAAACGTTATAAGACAGGGGACGGAGTCAGCGATATCAACTTAACCGTGAAGCAAGGTGAGCTCGTGACCCTGCTGGGTCCATCGGGATGCGGAAAGACGACGGTGCTGCGCAGTATCGGCGGCTTTCTCGAACCAGATGGGGGGGACATCCTGATCGAAGGCCGTAGCGTTATCGGGGTGCCGCCGGAGAAGCGCCCTACGTCGATGGTGTTTCAAAGTTACAATTTATGGTCGCACATGTCTGTGTACGAAAATTTGGCGTTTGGGCTGAAGATCCGTAAAATGCCCAAATTGGAAATCCGTGCTGCCGTCGCTGACGCGTTGAAGCTGGTCCGGTTATCGGGTTACGAGAAGAAGTATCCTGCTGAATTGTCGGGCGGACAGCAGCAACGCGTCGCCTTGGCCCGCTCCTTGTTGCTGAAGCCGGCTGTGCTGCTGTTGGACGAGCCGTTCTCGGCGCTGGATGCGAAGCTACGTCACGAGATGCGTGAGGAACTCCGTGAAATTCAAATGCAAACCGGACTTACGATGGTGTTCGTAACGCATGACCAAGAGGAGGCCTTGTCGCTCTCCGACCGGATCGTGGTGATGAATCACGGGCAAATCGAGCAAATCGCAGGCCCGCAACAAATTTACGATGCGCCTGAGACTTTATATGTGGCAAGCTTTATCGGCAAGATGAACTTTTTGGAGGGGGTGGCGGATGAACGAAGCATCCGGATCGGCGCGCTCCGCTTTCCGAATGAGAAGCGGCTCAGCGGCAAAGTTACCGCAGCTATCCGACCGGAGGATGTCGTGTTAAGTGAGGCAGAGGAGAATGAAGAGAAGTTGGCGGGGAGAATCAAGCAAGTGATGGTACTAGGGCATTATGCCGAAGTGACCGTGGAGCTGCCGGGATGGGGGACGCTGCGTACGTTCCAATCGAAGGAAGCAACACAGCACTTGTCGGTTGGGAAGGACGTTGGCGTCAAGATTGTCAAATTGATCGGGTTTCCGTCAGGTGAACCCAACTAAGGGAGGATAAACGAACATGAGATCCAAGAAACCGTGGTTAACTCTATTGTCTACTGCGTTGTTGTCAATGACCTTGCTTGCCGGATGTGGGGGTGCGGGTATAAATGGAGCGGCGTCAAATACACGAGCACAGGGCGAATCAACGACAACGCCGGCAACGGCGAATGCACCGGTGAAGTTTAACTTTTACTTTACAGGCTCGCAAAACGTGAAGGATCTGTGGGATACACTGATTCCGATGTTCGAGAAGCAAAACAATCAAGTAGACGTGAACCCCGTTTATATCCCGTCCGGAACCGGTGCGCAGCCGACCTATGATCGGATTCTGGCTGCCAAGCAGGCTGGCAAAGGCTCGGGGGACATCGATTTGTATGAAGACGGAATCGGCGTTGTATCCCAAGGCACGAAGGACGGAGTGTGGCAGCAGTTAGATTCGAACGCTATCCCGAATCTGGCCAAGGTCAATCCCGATACTATGAAAGACGTGGATAACTACGCAATTCCTTACCGTTCCTCCGCCGTTGTTCTAGCTTACGACAGTACGAAAATCTCCAACCCGCCAAAAACGTTGGACGAGCTGTTGGCTTGGATCAAGGCGAACCCTGGACAATTTGCTTATAATGACCCGTCCACCGGCGGTGCGGGCAGTTCCTTTGTTCATACGGTAATCTACAAGGACTTACCAGAGGAAGATATTCACAATTCCGATCCATCCGTGATGGCCAAATGGGATCCTGGATTCCAAACGCTCAAAGAGCTGGGTCAATACGTTTACGGTGATGGGATTTACCCTAAGAAGAACCAAGGCACCTTAGATCTTCTGATGAACGGCGAGGTATCGCTGATTCCGGCATGGTCGGATATGGTGCTGCAGCAAATTAACGAAGGCTTGCTTCCCGATACGATCAAAATGCAGCAAATCACGCCTGGCTTTAACGGCGGGCCTACGTATCTGATGGTCAACGGAGAGTCCGATAAAAAAGAAGCAATCTACCAGTTCCTCGACTTTGTCCTGTCGCCAGAAGCACAAAACGTCATCGTCGAGAAAATGAACGGGTTCCCGGGGATCGAATTGTCCAATATGCCGCAGGAAACACAGGATAAATTCAAAGGGGTGGCCGAAGGCTTCCGCACCTTCAACATTGGCGACCTCGGCACAGAAATCAACAAACGTTGGCAAAGTGAAGTTGCTGCACAATGAGTAAAGAGTGGAAACAAGCGATGGCGGGGCTGGCAATGGTCCTCCCCTCCTTCGCCATTTTATTGGTTGTCGTCATCATCCCTATCATCCAATCATTGGTGCTAAGTCTCACGAACGAGGCTGGGGGATACGATTTGAGCCGGTACCATTACCTGTTTGCGGATAAAGGGATGCGGGCGAATTTACTGTTTACCTTGCGGATCACCCTCATTACCTGTGCCTTGGTGCTGCTAATCAGCTATACGCTGGCGATCTACATGCGTTTTAATCAGGGCCCCATCGTCGAGCTGATACGCAAGACGTATATGATCCCGTTGTTCATTCCAGGGGTGATCGCGACTTATGGGCTGATCAATCTGCTCGGGAACCACGGCTGGTTGGCGCGCCTGCTTACGCACATCGGCGTCACGCTGCCGCGGATTATTTTCGATGAGAAGGGGATCATCATTGCGAACCTCTGGTTCAATATTCCGTTTACGACCATGCTGCTCAGCTCGGCGCTGGCCGGAATTCCTTCATCGGTTATCGAAAGCGCCAAAGACGTCGGAACAGGGAAGTTAAGATTGTTTGCGAGATTTATTTTACCGTTGTCCTACAAAACGTTTCTCGTTGCGCTAACCTTCGTGTTTATGGGGGCTATTGGCTCCTTTACGGCTCCATTCTTGCTGGGGGCTAACTCACCGCAAATGCTGGGCGTGTCCATGCAGCAGGTGTTTAGTGTCTTTCAGGAGCGAGAGCAGGCAGCAGCGATGGCGTTCTTCTCGTTTCTGCTTTGTTCCGTGCTGGGAGTGTTCTACATTCGTTCCATGGCCAAAGAGGAGAACGCCAAATTATAACAAGGCTCGATGTACCCCGGGATTCGGGGTTCTTTTTTTATAACCATCTTTTCCATTGATTTGGTGATTTGGAGTCGCTTACAGTATAATTATTCTGTAATTTTCAGATCGAGAGGGGATGTCCGTGAATAACGTAGACAGGTCAAATCAAGCGACAACAAAAGAGCAGTGGAAAAGAAATATCATCCTGTTCCTGAGCAGTCAAACCATTTCACTGTTTGGTTCTTCGCTGGTGCAGTATGCCATCATGTGGTATATTACGCTGAATACGAAGTCGGGGATTATGATGACGTTATATATCATCTGCGGGTTTATTCCCACGTTCCTGTTATCCCCGGTGGCGGGTGTTTGGGCGGACCGATACAACCGAAAATGGTTAATTATGCTGTCAGATGGCATGATCGCTTTGGCCACCCTGATCCTCGCGCTCCTGTTCCTGATGGGATATGAGGAAGCATGGCTGCTCTTTGTTATGGCTGCGATTCGTGCGCTTGGCTCGGGTGTGCAGACGCCGTCAGTTGGGGCAATTTTGCCGCAAATCGTACCGTCCGACCAATTAACGAAGGTGAACGGAATTAACGGAAGCATTCAAGCCGTCATTATGTTTGTGTCCCCTATCGTCAGCGCTGCACTGCTTACCGTGGCTACGATCGAAACCATTTTCTTCATCGATGTGGTTACGGCGGCGATCGCAATTTTGACACTGTTGCTTTATTTCCGGATACCGCCGCATCAACGTGCCACCGACCAGCAGTCGTCCAGCTATTTCAGCGATCTTAAGGAGGGGCTGCTCTACATTCGTCGGCAAGCGTACTTAAAATCCTTTTTCGCTTTCATGGCGGTCTTCTTTATTCTGATGGCCCCCGCCGCATTTTTAACCCCGCTTCAGGTGACTCGAACTTACGGCGAGGAAGTCTGGCGGCTTACTGCAATTGAAATTGCTTTTTCCGTCGGCATGATGGCGGGTGGGGGATTGATTGCCGCATGGGGCGGCTGTAAGAATAAAGTCCATACGATGACGCTGGCTACCGTTCTGATGGGGGCATGCACGTTTTTGCTCGGCGTCATTCCCGTCTTTTGGATCTATCTGGCGTTTATGGCCTTGTTTGGGGTAGCCATGCCGGCTTTTAATACGCCAACGATGACGATGATTCAGGAAAAAGTCGATGAGAGCTATTTGGGAAGGATTTTCGGGGTGTTCAGCATGATTTCCACGTCGATGATGCCGATCGGGATGTTGATCTTCGGGCCGATCGCCGATGTGATCGCGATCGAATGGCTGCTGATTGCGACCGGCCTTCTCATCTTAATTCTTTCGATCTTTCTTGGACGGAATCAAGCATTGCTGGAAGCCGGCAAACCGGTCATTCAGGAAGGCGCACTGCCGTGACAAACGTAGCCTCGAAATCGATTCATGTTAAGTGACAGCGCAACTCGGAAAGCATAAAATCCCTAGGCTTATTTAAGTGTGCTTGAAACCGGTGTATGAATGGATGGGCCAAGGACAATGTTATGTCCTTAGTCCTTAGCGTTTTTTAAGGGAGTTCCCGTAGCAGAGGACCGGCGCCGACAGGCGCTAGTTTCTCTGCTTTTTTATTTTTTCAGCGATAAGGGAAGTTAGCTATAAGGTTATTAGAAATAAGCGGTGTAACGCACCGAATTGGAGACAAGGAACTTCTCTGGAATTACATGCGAGTGAGCATATGGGGTTTGTCGGACAGAACGGTGCAGGAAAAAGTACGCTGATCCGCATGCTTATCGGCGAGTTGATTCCGGATCAAGGCCTCATCAAATGGCAGCCGCGTCTGCGGCTAGGACACCTGGATCAATATGCCCGAATTCCGGGGGCGATGTCGATCCGGGATTATATGCGGATTGGAAAGTAAGACAGCTAAGTTTAAAACCTAACGAGGGCGCCCACAGGTTAATTGGGGCGCCCTTTCAATATGATATTGTTAGCTTTGCCAAAGTCGAGAGCGACTTTGCCCGTTTTCGCCGCAATCTGTTCCGCGAGAACTACTGCACTGACTCCGCAGGAAATCAGAGACACGTCAAAGCTATTCTTATGAGCGATAACCCACTTCATCGTATTCCGATACTCCGACCATTGGTCAAACGGCAGTGCATGTACGATCTTTTGATTATAGGGTTCTTGTTCAAGCCGTTCCTTGAGCTTTGCAGCTTCCCGTGTGATGATCAGAATTCTCCGGCCGGAAAGGAGGGACCAGAATTCCTCCATTTTGGCCAACTCCCGGTTCACTCCGGCATGGCAAATCAAAGGCGGCTCAATCTTGTAATAGGAGAACACTTCGTCCGTTAAGGGTCTTTTTAAATAATTCGGTGCTTTAATCGTGTTGTCTCCGGGAGGAAGGATTCCAACAACGGTCGCCTTTTTTACAGAAGAAATCACGGCGTTTCGCAGATGTAAATTTGGTAGGGTCAGGCCTTTTTCCCCTCGGTTGGCTTTGATGGCCCACCGTTCCTGAAGCACTTTAGACACAGGCCAGACATGATGTTGAGACATGACCAAATTCTCCCCGTCACCAATCCTTACTAAGGAAAATGCCTTCTGATTCTTGAGTGCGTCTTCGATTGTCTTTAGCAAGTCTTTAGTATCTAAATAGATTTGTTGCATCCGACAATTCATTCCTTTCGCATGCTTAATCATTTCAGTCTATGATTGCGAGCACGGAATGAATTGTGTGCTTGTACTGCCAAGTAGTAGAGGAGGGTACAAGACTATTTTCAGCAAGCAATGGAATCCGTCCTGTCCGTTCGTTATCACAAACATATAGTAAAAAGTAGAAGGCCTGTTTTCCAGAACTAGATTAAGCTGAGTGAGCGGCTATAAGCAAGGAGGATTGTAGATGTCAAAAAGGATCGTAATCGAAAGCAATTTTAATACATTTGGATTTAGTCCGCACCGGCTGACCCGTCCCTGGCTAGAGAATCGAATTCAGATTTTTCGCGAGTTCACACTGAAGTCGCTGTTAGTTCAAACCAATCAAGACTTTATGGCGATCTTCAAGGTCGTGCCCGAGACAGAGAAAATGATCAACGAGATTTTGGCTAAATACCCTCGTCTACCGAAAAACATCATGTTTGTAACCCATCAAGAAGGGATGGAGCGCATTAAAACCTATGCTGGATCCTGCGAGAATTTGTATTTAGTTCGCATGGAATCTGACGATATGTACCATAAATCCTATATCCAACAGCTGCATGACCATCGACCGAAGCCAGGCACCCTTGCTTTAATTAATCAAAACGGTTACGCTTACGACTCGATCCATGGAGAAATGGTACCGATGTTTCGAAAATCTCCTCCATACTATGTCTTCTTGTATAAGACATCGGAATTTACATCCGGATATCGCATCAAGCTGCCAGGAAGGGCCACACACGGGAACGTGATTGAATTACCTCATGAAATCTTAACTCCTCGTAACTTTGTCGAAGTTATTCACCGCTATAATTCGATCCCGAGAACGCTCCCGGTTAGAGGACGACTGTCGAAAGAGGAGCAGAAAAAAGTGCTAAAAGAATTCATGGGGTAACTGCGTTATTGGAAGACGGCCCTGTCCTTCTCCTCACGTCCAACATATAGTGAAAGATCGGTAGCTCCGTTACACGAAAGTAAAAGTAACATACGGGCTATTATGACAAGGAGGGAAGTGCATGACTAGAAAAGTAGTGATTGAAAGCAATTTCAATACGTTCGGGTTATCGCCAGATCGGCTGACTCGGCCGTGGTTGGAGAAGCGCATCGCGATCTTTCGTAACTTTACCTTGAAATCATTAAGAGCCCAAACGAATCAAAACTTTCTGGCGATATTTAAGATTGCCGAAGAAAGCGAAGCGATTGTAGCAGATATCCTGTCAAAATATCCGCCGCTGCCAAACAATATCTGGTTTGGAACGAAACGCAACAGTATCGAGAAAATGAAAGCATACGCCGGAAATAGCGAGGATTTATATATCGCACGTTTGGATTCTGACGACCTGTATCATAAAACGTATGTCCAGCAGTTGTACGATTATCAACCGAAGCAAGGAACGATTGCTTTGATCAATCAAAACGGCTATTTATGGGACACGGTCAATGGAGAAATGGCACCAACCTTTCATTATTCCCCGCAATTCTATGTTTTTCTTTACAAGACTGCCGAGTATATGAAGGGATATCGCGTGAAGCTTCCAGGGCGGGGTACACATGGCAATGTGATTGATTTACCCCATGAACTGTTGGCTCCCCGAAATTATGTGAATGTCATCCATCAAAATAATACCTTAGTCAAGAAGGTACCGCAAAAAGACCGTCTAAGCCCGGCAGAAATCCAGAAAGTCCTGAAAGAATTTATGAGTTAACCGCGGTTTCCTCGAAATAGAGGAGGTGAAGGATTTTGGTAAACCAAGATCGGGTCAACGAGCGCTATTATGGTCAGGTGAACTCGGAAAAGTCCCATGAAGCAACAAGAGCACGCATTCATTGGATTTGCCGTCAAGTAACGGGTAGAAGAGTGCTCGACGTTGGGTGCAGCCAAGGGATTACTTCGATCCTGCTGGGCCGAGAAGGACGCAAAGTTCTTGGATTAGATTTGGAAGAAGGGGCGATCCAGTATGCGAAAAGGGAGTTGTCCCGGGAATCTAAGCCTGTCCGATCCAAGGTTCAATTTAAAGTCGCCGATGTTACGGAATTCCAAGGTCATAAGCTATTTGATACCGTCATTCTAGGACAAATTCTGGAGCATTTTGCGAATCCCGGAGTGTTGATCAGTCATGCTTATCGATTGCTGGCAGACGGCGGCACTCTGATTGTAACGGTGCCATACGGATATCATCCCTTCCACGATCATAAGCAGACCTTTTATGCCGGGAACCTAGGTATCTGCCTGGATCCTTGGTTCGAGGTCACGAAGATGGAAGTTCATCATAACTATTTGTGCTGCGTGGCTGTGAAACGTAAAGAGATTCGGAATCAAATCTTTCCTGATGCTTCCATGATGAAGCAATGGATTCTTTTTGACAGTGTAAAATTTGCCGAGATTGAACGCCAGCACATGAAAGACATCGAGCAGCGAAAAAAAGCGCTGGGGCAAGCAAATGAGCAACTGAAAGAACTGCGAAAATTGAAGTCCAATCAAGCGCCCAAGGTTTGAAAACACCCGATCCATCGGGTGTTTTTTATTGTTTAAATTCAGTTTAACTACCTCCGTTACTCTCCTAACTGTAAAACAAATTGATTGAAGGATAGGAGGACATCATCGATGATGACGAAAACTTCCGCTTTCACGGGCGGCGCAAGTAAGCCGGCGATTGAGGCTGAGGGACTCGTGAAAATATTTGGAACGAACCGTGCGGTTGATGGAGTGAATTTGCAGGTGGGGAGCGGGATGATATATGGCGTTCTGGGACCCAATGGAGCGGGAAAAACAACGACGATTCGTATGCTGGCGACTTTGCTGCGTCCCGATGCGGGTTCCGCCCGCATTTTTGGACACGATGTTGTCAAAGAGCAGCATATCGTCCGTCAGTTGATCGGGGTGACCGGACAGTACGCCTCGGTGGACGAAACGCTGAGTGCTACGGAAAATCTCATAATCTTCTCCAGGCTGTTAGGCTTGGGGCGCAGCGAGGCTCGCCGGAAAGCGGCAGAGCTGCTGGAGGAGTTCGGCTTGTCGGAAGCGGCCAAGCGCCCGCTGAAGCACTTCTCTGGCGGAATGCGCCGGCGGCTGGATTTGGCCGCGAGCCTGATTGCCCAGCCGCCGCTGATCTTCCTGGATGAACCGACAACCGGGCTGGATCCGCGGACGCGCTCGCAGATGTGGGAGACGATTCGCCGTCTTGTGGCGACTGGATCAACGGTGTTGTTAACCACTCAGTACCTGGATGAAGCTGACCAACTGGCAGACCGGATCGCCGTTATTGATCGCGGACAGGTCATCGCAGAAGGCACAGTCGATGAGTTAAAGACGTCGGTAGGGGCTTCGTCGTTACAGTTAAGAATTAAGGATCCGCTTCATTTGACAGCAACTCGCCAAATTGTGGAGCGGGTGCTGAAAGTGCCTTCCACCCTCACAGCAGAGGCAGGGAAAATTACCGCCCCAATGGCGGAGGCTGATCTGGTGACTGATCTATTGATCGCTTTGCGTGAAGCAGGCGTGGATTTGGCGGAATTAAGCGTTCAGAAGCCAACGCTGGATGAAGTCTTCTTAACACTGACCGGGCGGGGTGTTGAAGAGAACACTGCAGATCCACAGGCGTATGTTCTTGATCAGAAGGGGGTCATTGCATGAATCATGCGGATATTAATGCGAAGGCCGTACAGCCTCTAAAGAATCAAACGAACTTCCGACAATCACTTCATCACTCGTTGACCATGGCGTATCGAGGATTGTTAAAAATCAAGCGGACACCGGAGCAATTATTTGATGTGACGTTTCAGCCGATTATTTTTACACTGATGTTTACGTATATTTTTGGCGGAGCGATCTCGGGGGATGTGATGAGCTACTTGCCGGTGATTATTCCAGGGATTTTGGTGCAAACCGTCATTTCTACTTCTGTCGTTACGGGCGTACAGCTGCGCGAGGATATGGAGAAGGGCGTCTTCGACCGCTTTAAGTCGCTGCCAATCGCGCGGATTGCGCCATTAGCCGGCGCCCTGCTGGCCGATACCGTCCGATATACGATTGCAACGGTGCTGACGTTTGCCATGGGTTACATCATGGGACTTCGTCCAGATGGAGGATTGGGTAATGTCGTGCTAGCAGCGTTGCTGGTGATCGTATGTTCCTGGGCAGTTAGCTGGATCTTTGCTTTCTTTGGCGTCATCGCACGAACGGCATCCAGCGTACAAGGCATATCCATGATCGTGTTGTTTCCATTAACGTTCCTGTCCAATGCGTTTGTTCCAGTTGAAACGATGCCGAAATGGCTGCAATGGTTTGCAAACATCAATCCGATTTCGCATTTGGTGACAGCGGTACGGGAACTGGTGAACCATGGAACCATCGGTGGGGATATGCTGAGCTCGCTCTTTGGAGCAGCCGTGATTGTAGCGGTATTTGCACCGATGACGGTGCGCGCTTACATGAGAAGAGCATAAAAAAATAAGCCGGAAGACTTATCGTCTTCCGGCTTGATATGTTTACGCTGATTTCATGATACTGGCCATCAAGCTTGATGAGCAGCAACGGCTGTGCAAAAGCGTTCCAGAGCTTCCTCCAGCAACGAGCGTGGACACGCCAGGTTGATCCGCAGGAAACCTTCGCCGTTCTGGCCGTAGATGGAACCTTCGGTAAAGGCGATTTTCGCTTCTTTATACATCACTTGCTTCATCTCGGCTTTCTTCCATCCGAGTGCACGGCAATCCACCCATAATAAGTAGGTTCCTTCGGATAGAACAGGGACCACCGCTGGCAGATGTTCGGCGAGATAGGCGACGGCGAAGTCACGGTTGGCACGAATATAGATCAGGACGGCATCAAGCCATTCTTCACTTTGCGTATACGCTGCGATTGTCGCGGTAGGGCCAAAAAAATTCAGCGAACCGATGGCTTGGGCTTTGATCCGTTCGCTAAATTGCTTACGGATAGCCACGTTGGGAATAATCGTATAAGCTGTCGCGAGTCCAGGGATGTTAAACGTCTTGGAAGGAGCCGCGCAGGTAATCGTAATTCCCGCCAGGGCTTCGGACATCGAGGCAAACGGCACATGACGGTATTCGGCGAAGACCAAATCGCTGTGAATTTCGTCCGAGACGACCTTCACACCATAGTTCAGACACAACTCGCCAACCCGTTCCAGCTCCTCCCGGGTCCAGACCCGTCCGCCGGGATTATGGGGGCTGCACAACAGCAACAGCTTCGCTCCGTCTTGCATCAACGATTCCAGATGATCGTAGTCCATCCGGTAACGTCCATCCTTGAGAATCAACGGATTTTCGGCAACTTCACGGCCATTGTTGCGGATCACATCATAGAACGGATTATAGACCGGGGATTGCAGGATCACCCGATCTCCTGGCTCGGTTAATACCTGTACAGCTACGCTAAGCGCTGGTACGACGCCGGGAGTGTCGGTCAACCAGGACGGATGAACGTTCCAGTTATGACGGCGCTCCAGCCAACCGGTGATCGCCTCCAGATATTCTTTAGGCCGGGAAGTATAGCCGTAAATCCCCAGCTTGGCCCGTTCCGTGACGGCTTGGACAATGGCTGGTGCACAACGGAAATCCATGTCCGCTACCCACAAAGGCAATACGTCTGGATCCCCAAACAGCTCCTGTCCAGTATCCCATTTCTCGGAGTAGGTTCCTTTTCGCGGCACACGTTCGTCGAAATTATACGTCATCTCTCTGTTCCATTCCTTTCCCATAGATGCAGGTAAACTCCAGTCGTGTCGGACTTATTTCGGAAGAGGCTGGTACCCGTCAATAACCAGCTCCAGTTCGCCTGTCGTCGAATCAATCAATAACCCGTGAACCGGAACATCAGCAGGAAGGAGCGGGTGTTTCTTGACAATATTGACGGTCCGAATAATCCCTTCCTTCTCGTTATCGAAACCGCGCAGCCATTTGTTTAGCTTAATGCCGGAGTTTTCGATCGTGTTCAGCGTGTCATCGCTGATGCCTCTCTCCCGCATGGAACCAATCATCCGGTCCGAATTGAGCGCAGCCATCCCGCAGCCAGTATGACCCACGATAAAGACTTCCTGAGCATGCAGTTCGTAGATCGCAACAAGAAGACTACGCATGACGCTTCCAAAAGGCTGAGAGATGATGGCACCAGCGTTCTTGATCAGCTTCACATCACCGTTGCGCAGGTTCATCGCTTTCGGGAGTAGTTCGACGAGCCGCGTATCCATGCAGGTCACGATCGCCATTTTCTTCTCCGGAAATTTATCCGTTACATATTTCTCGTATTCCTTCTCCTCGACAAATTTGCGGTTGAACTCCAGTATCGACTCTAATTGATTCATGTTATTGCCTCCTTGTCTGCTGTTGGCACATATCCGCGAATTACCGGCGGTCAACCAATGGAATATTGGATTTGTAGAACTGGGAAGGCCCATCCAAGCGGAATGTCCCGGTTGCATCTTCGCCTTTCAGGGACAACTCCTCCTCAAAAAAAACAGCCTGCATTTTGTCAATCCAAAATGGGTAGGCTTCATTGTCCATAGGAATATCGTAGGGTCCTGGCTCAGATACGATATTCAATACGGGAACGCCGCTCATGCCGCAGCCGCAGTTTTCCGTATCGTAGACGAGGCGGAGCAAGCCAGGCTGGCCAGCCAATTTGTCGTCGATCAGTTTTTTGGCCGCTGCGTTAAGCGTAATTTTCATAGGGAGAGGCAACTCCTTTTCTTGAAAGTAATATTTCAATTTGCGAATTCGTCTACTTAAAATTTGATTATACGTTTAGTTAAAAGTATCATCAAGAGTAGCAACTATATTTCACCAGTAAAGGCGGGAGTTGTCATGAAACAGGAAACGGTTGAGAAATGGGAGCTCTTTCGGGAGCTTCTGCAGAAGATTCATGCATACGGGGAAGCGGTATCTCTGATGAACTGGGATTTACGCACCGGTGCACCGCGCAAAGGGGCGGAGACTCGGGCAGCGACCATTGGTTTGTTGTCCACGGAAGCCTTTAAGCTGCAAACGTCAGCCGAGATGGGCGAGTATTTAGCTTATTTAAACCAGCCTGCCGTCCTGGAGGAATTGGATGACGTGCAGCGCCGGATGGTGCTCGATGTGCAGGAGGAATACGACAGAAGCGTCAAGATTCCGCCGCAGAAATTCCGCGAATATACAGAGCTGACGGCCCATGCTGAAACGGTGTGGGAAGACTTTAAGGAGAACAGCGATTTTGCCGGATTCGAGCCTTATTTAACGAAAATTGTGGCAAAGATTCAGGAGTTTATCGACTACTGGGGTCCGAAGGCTACGCGTTATGATACGTTACTACATATGTATGAACCGGACCTGACTACGGAGAAACTCGATCAAGTTTTTGGCCAGCTGCGCGATCGACTCGTTCCCTTGGTTGAGGCGGTAGCTGGAGCGAAAAATAAGCCGGAAGCTCCATTCCTGAACCAGCTGTATGATAACCAGCAGCAAGCGAAGTTTAGCCGGTTCCTGCTCAAACAAATCGGCTACGATTTTGAAGCCGGACGGATTGACGAAACGGTTCACCCGTTCCAAACCACGATCAACCATGGCGACGTGCGGATCACTACGAACTACAAGCAGGATGATGTCGCCAGTGCCATCTTCAGTTCCTTGCATGAAGGCGGGCATGCGCTTTACGAGCAGAACGTATCGAAAGAGCTGGCTGGAACGCCGCTGGGCCAAGGAACGTCGATGGGGATCCATGAGTCCCAGTCCCGTTTCTGGGAGAACTTCGTTGGGCGCAGCCTGCAATTCTGGCAACGGTATTTCGGCGAGTTGCAGCAGCATTTTCCAGAACAGCTTCAAGGGGTTACGCCGGAGCAGTTCTTCCGCGGCATCAATCGTGTAGAGAACTCCTTAATCCGGATTGAAGCGGATGAGCTGACTTATAACTTGCATATTATTATCCGTTATGAGATTGAGAAGATGCTCTTTAATGAAGGGTTGCCGGTCAGCGAGCTGCCGAAAGTCTGGAATGAGAAATACCGCGACTATCTCGGCTTGACTCCGCCTAACGACGGGCTTGGCGTTCTGCAGGACGTACACTGGTCGGCCGGTCTGTTTGGGTACTTCCCATCCTATGCGCTTGGCAACATGTATGCTGCCCAAATCGCCAATACGCTGCGGAAAGAGCTGCCGCAATTTGAAGAACTCATCGCCGAAGGGAACTTCCAGCCGATCAAGGAATGGTTGACCGACAGAATCTACAAATACGGCAAGAGCCGGAAACCGTCGGAGCTGATCCTTGCGGTCACCGGCGAGGAGCTAAACCCGGACTATCTCGCAGATTATCTAGAACAGAAATTCAAAAGCATTTACGGCATCTAAAGCGATGCCGGTCGAAAGCTGCCCCTAAGGCGGATTCATCCGCTCTTAGGGGCGGCTTTTTTTGTGCATCAAACTTGGAGTGCCCCGGCACGGCTTAACCTTTTGTTAGGCTATCGCATAGTATTTAGTATCTTCTGGCCAACCGATAGACAACGATTGGCTATGAAACCCCATTTAGAAGGAGAGGTGAATGGCATGAACAACGTGAGAAAGGGGTTATGGATTACGCTCATCGTCCTCCTAACCGCAGCACTTAGCGCTTGCGGAGGAAGCGGCAAAGCACAAAAGGTCAGAATCGGGGAAGTTACCCGTTCCGTATTTTATGCCCCTCAGTACGTCGCATTGGAAAAAGGCTTCTTTAAAGAAGAAGGATTGGACGTGGAGCTGCAAACAACAGCGGGTGGTGACAAAACGATGACGGCGCTGCTGTCCGGAGCCATCGACGTGGCACTAGTCGGAGCGGAGACGTCGATTTACGTATACCAGCAAGGCTCTACAGATCCAGTGATCAACTTTGCCCAATTGACGCAAACCGACGGTACCTTCCTGGTTGCCCGGGACTCCGCCGAATTTGATTGGGAGATGCTGAAGGGGAGCGTCTTTCTGGGTCAAAGAAAAGGAGGCATGCCGCAAATGGCGGGCGAGTTCACCCTGCGCAAGCATGGAATCGATCCGCATCAGGATCTGGAGTTAATCCAGAATGTGGACTTCGCCAACATCACGGCTGCATTCATATCGGGAACGGGACAATTCGTTCAACTGTTTGAACCTCAAGCCTCCATCGTGGAGAAGGAAGGGAAAGGATATGTCGTCGCTTCCTTTGGTACGGAGAGCGGAAGGCTGCCTTATACGGTATTTATGACCAAGCAGAGCTATATCAACGGACACTCGGAAATCGTTCAGAAATTTACGAATGCGATTCATAAAGCCCAGCGCTGGGTTCAATCGCATACGCCGGAAGAAATCGCTGAGACGGTTGCGCCATATTTCAAAGATACGGACATGGAGATCTTGGTCAGCTCGATCAAGCGGTACCAGGAGCAGGGAAGTTATGCAGAAACGCCGGCTTTGGCAGAGGATGCCTGGAACAACCTGCTTGATGTGATGGAAAGCGCCGGAGAACTCAATGAACGGGTAGAAGCCAATAAGCTGGTGGATAACAGCTTTGCCGAGAAAGTCGTCAACTCCGTCAAATAACATGAACGTGAACGGAAAAGGAGCGTGAGCGCTTTTGCCATCTGTCGTGGAACTAAAAAACCTAGATTTGGTCTACGTGACGGACCGGGAGGCCGTCCTCGCCTTGCAAGGGATGAACTTAGCGGTAGAGCCTGGCGAATTCATCAGTTTGGTTGGTCCCAGCGGTTGCGGAAAGACCACGCTTCTTTCCGTCATGGCTGGTCTGTTAGCCCCATCTCGAGGAGAGGTGCTCCTGCACGGCAAACCGGTAACGGGCCCTACTCCGCAAGTGGGTTATATGTTGCAGCAGGACTATTTGTTCCCGTGGCGGACGATTCTGAGCAATACCGTGCTGGGGTTGGAGCTGACCGGAAGGTTAACGCCGGAAGGAGTGGAGCACGCGCGGGCATTGCTGGCCGAAATGGGGCTTGGCGATACCGCGGACTTGTATCCCCATCAGCTGTCGGGCGGAATGCGTCAACGGGTGGCCCTTGTGCGAACGCTGGCGACCGATCCGGAGCTGTTGCTGCTGGATGAGCCCTTCTCGGCGCTGGACTACCAAACAAAGCTGCAGCTTGAGGATTTGGTGTGGGGGACGCTAAAGCAGCGGAAGAAAACGGGGGTACTGGTGACCCACGATCTATCGGAGGCGATTGCGGTCAGCGATCGGGTGATCGTGCTGGCGCCCCGACCAGGCCGAATTCGCAGCATGTACGAGATTCCGGAAAATATCCGGAAAGCTCAACCGTTTTATGCCCGGGAGGCCGAAGGCTTTAATGAACTATTCCATGAAATCTGGCGCGATCTGGAGACGTCGGAAAGGGAGGAGGGATAGCCATTGGCACCGCCTGTGACAAAACCGGCCGCTTCAGAAGACTGGCTGCAGGAGAAATGGCTGCAACACCGCAAACGCAAACGGCGAATGAGTCGTTACGTATTGAGTGTGCAGACCTTGATCCTCGTATTGTTTGTAGGATTATGGGAGCTGGCAGGCCAACTGAAATGGATTGATGTGCTGATCTTCAGCTACCCGTCCAAGGTAGGACGACAGATCGTAAAGGATGCGCTGAGCGGAGAATTGTGGCCGCATCTGGCGATGACGGTTGGCGAGACAGCGGTAGGCTTCCTGCTGGGAACGCTGATAGGCACATTGCTAGCTGTGCTGATTTGGTGGTCGCCGTTTCTATCGCGTGTGCTGGATCCTTACATGGTCGTGTTTAACAGTATGCCGAAGGTGGCGCTGGGCCCGATCTTTATCGTCCTCTTTGGTGCTGGCTTCACAGCAATTGTGGTTACGACGTTATCGATTACGGTGATTGTGACCACCCTTGTCGTCTTTAACAGCTTCAACGAAGTCGACGCGAACTTTGTGAAGGTGATTCGCACGTTTGGGGGGAGCCGACGCGATGTATTTTTGAAGGTAATTCTGCCGGCTTCGTTCCCAACCATCGTATCTACGCTGAAGGTGAACGTAGGGATGGCTTGGGTCGGGGTTATCGTTGGAGAATTCCTCGTAGCCAAAATCGGTCTTGGTTACCTGATCGTCTACGGGTTTCAAGTGTTTAACTTCACCCTGGTGCTGTCGAGCCTGGTCATCATCGCCATCGTGGCGACGGCGATGTACCAGATGGTCGTTTATATCGAGCGGAAGCTGGTAAGGGAGCGGTAACGCTCCCTACAAGATTTCCCCATTATCAGGAAATCAAAAGTCAAAATAAGCGCACCGTGGGCTGGCATATGTTGAATTATCGCGTTAGGAACAAGTTCACTGGTCAATAAACAACTTAAAACTAAGAAAAAAGAGGGAAATATAGAAAAGTATAAACTTCGGTTTCTTAAAAATGAAAAAAACGTAACCGCCAGAATTGGCTAATATTGTATGATATCTACACAAACCGTTTATTTACATAAATTAGAATTTTTTTTGGAGGTTTACAAGTCTGTGAAGAAAACAAAGGTATCAGCTGTTTTGATCGCATCGGCTTTGTTATCTCTTGCCCCGGTTGCATCTGCGTCTGAAAATGTTGCTCCGGTATCCGCTCAATCTGTGGTGTCATTGTCAGCTACGGAAGAAGTATCAAACATTAAACCTACAATTATTGATGACAACATGTTCTATCCAATGGATGCGCATCTCATTAATAATGTCACTCATACAGGTTCTTCGGCATATACTGGTAAATTTACTACAGCGCCCGAAAATGGTATCTATTTGAACGTTTGGGTTAAAAATAATGCTTCTTCATCTGTCTTTATTGATATCAGCCGTAATGGTCTGAAAATTACAGATGGTTATGAATTAAAGGGAGGAAGTCAAAAAACAATAAGCTTTGAAGATATGTTAGGTAATGGATTATCCGGAGATTGGGAAGTTTATATCTATAATAAAACTGGGGATAAATACAAACTTAATATCAATGCAAGACAGTTCTGATTCTAATTATTTAAGAAAACAGGAAGATCGCCCTATCCGGCCAGCTTGGTCAGGTAGTTGGCGATCTTCTTCTTTGCTGTCCTGTGCCAGGCATGTAGGGTCAGGCCCTTTTGCTTGTTCAGGTGCACTCCTCAAGCAAGGGACAGTCTTTGCAGCTCTTGGAGTCCGACTTGTGTTGACGTTACCCTGCCGGTCCGTGGTCGGTGATCAAAACGGCCTGCGACCATTCGAATTTCGAATGAGGATTTCACGGATCATTGTTGTGCAAGGTCGCTTTGCAGCATGATCCCGTTCGATCAGATCAGGAGAAATGGGATTGTTTGGATTCCGAAAATCAAGTAGGATATTTTCATAGATCGCTTTCGACAAAAAGGGTGAGAATTCATGGGTTTTCGAGTCATCAAAACGGCCATTGCCACGTTAATGGCAATATTTATTGCGGATGCCTTAGGGGTGCCTGGTGCCAATTCGGCGGGACTGCTGGCGATTTTAGGGGTCGACGTCACCCGCAAGCGCAGCCTGGCATCGATAACGGCACGTTTTTTTGCTTCAACTTTGGGGTTGTTGCTTGCTTTTGGCATCTTCTACTTCCTCGGGTTTCATATTTGGGTGCTGGCCATTTACATCCTCGTCGCTTTCCCATTGATCGCTCGCGCGGGCTTCAAGGAAGGGATTGTGACCAGCTCCGTTGTCGTGTTCCGCGTATTTAGCGGCGGGGAGATCTCCTGGCACGTGCTGTTAATCCAGGTGGAGCTGCTGATCATTGGGTTGGGTTCGGCCATGGTTGTCAATTTTCTGTACATGCCCAAAACGGAAGACAAGCTGCTGGAAACTCGGCGTGAGGTGGATGCTTTGTTTTCCGGCATATTTCAGGAGATTGCCGCTTCGTTGCGTGATCCCTACCGCTTATGGGATGGCAAGGAGATCACCGATGCGGCCCGAAAGATCGACGAGGGTTATGCGCTCGCGAAGCGGGCAGCCGAGAACCAGATGATCTCGCCCAACGAGGCCTGGACGGCGTATTTTATCATGCGCAAAGAACAGTTAAGCCGGATCGAAGGGATGCTGGAGCTGATTTCGCAGGTGTACCATCGGATCCCGCAAGGCGAATTTGTGGCTGTATTGTTTGATCGGCTTAGCGTAGATGTGAATCAAGAGGAATATACGGGGATTACCGAGCAGATGCTCGCGGAGCTGGAGGAGGAGTTCAAGAAAATGGAAATGCCTTCAACCCGTGAGGAATTTGAAATGCGTTCAGCCATTTTGCAGTTATGCCGAGAACTTTCCTTATATCTAGCTGTCTCCAAAAAAAATAAGGCTCCCATTCCACGAATCGCGGAAAAACGGGGAGCAAAACGAAAACAGGCGTCAATAAAATAGTTGTCACCCTAGACGAATGTCCTGCATACACTTGTATTGAATGATGTATGGAGGAGGTTCTAACATGTCATTGAAATATCAAAGTAGAGAGATCATCACGAAAGCGATCTGCGGCAAAGGTCGTAAGTTCTCTACCGTAACACATACCGTGACTCCCCCTCATAAACCGTCGAGCATCCTGGGGGCCTGGATCATCAACCACCAGTACGAAGCGGTCGCAGCGGGAGACGGAATTGAAGTTATTGGTACTTACGATATTAACATCTGGTATTCGTACGACAAGAACTCGCAGACCGAGGTCGCTAAAGAAACGGTATCGTATGTTGAGAATGTACCGCTGAACTACTTGGATTCCAGACACCGTTCGTCGACGGTGGAAGTGTCCGCAGAAGCCACGCAGGAACCGAGCACCGTCGAAGCCACCGTATCGGGAGACGGCCGCGTATCCATTCGGGTGGAACGCGAATTCGCGGTGGAACTGGTTGCCGAAACGAAGTTGAACGTGCTGGTCGTGCCGAACAGCGGCATTGATGACAAGGACTACGATTTCGGCTCCGAGCTCGGCGATTATGAAGATTTGGATCCGGATCTCCTCGACGACGAACTGTAATTCGATCAGGAAGCAAGTAGGCAAAGGGGTAAGTATCAACAGTTTCAGTGTACACTGTAGCATATGCGGCAGGGGCGTCGTCGAAGAGGGCGGCTGCCCTCTTTTTGTTTTTATTTTTGAATAATACCTCTATCGAAGACGGGGGATGAACTCAGTGGTGAAGGATGAGCACCTCGTACTAAAAATGCGTCTGGGCTCCAGCACATTTAAAGCTCGGCTGCTGCAGGCGTTGGAACGTTTGGGCGGACCCTACCGGGTGTTGAAAGGACCGGAATCATCCAGCAGAGCGTTATTGCGTACATCTTCGAGTTTCGGCAGGAAGTCAGCGGGGGCAGGTGCCGCTTCGGGAAGGCGGCTCGTACGAACCGCTGCAGACGATTCCCAATGGATTTACTACGGACGTGAGGAGGCGTATTGGGGCGGCCGGGTACAAGAGATCGTGCTGGGCCGGCCGATGCACTCGCTGGAAGACTGGCGCCGCCGGCTCGAAGCGGCTGGGCTGAAGCCAACATCGCAGGTACGAAACGCTCATGCGGCCAGGGGCACTACTGCGTCATATCTCCGCCGCTATGCCGTTACGGTATTCCACTTGCGGGCCTGGGAGGTACGTCCGCTTGGTAAAGCGGGGCTAACGCTCCCGCTCTTGGGGGAAGCCTTGTCCCCGGAGTCACCGCTTTATAAACGCCTGACGAACACGGCGGTTCGGGCGCTATACGCCGTGGGACTTGATTTTGGTGAAGTGGTGATCTCGGCCGGGGAAGAGGGGAAATTTACGGTGGATTCCATCACCCCAATCTCGGACCTCGGCAGCGCGGCAACCAAGGCCATCGCCCAGGCGATGCGAGATACCCTGGAGGAACAGGAGAAGCTGCTGGACTCACCGACAGAGCGGTTGATTGGGATGGACCCCGAGTTTTTGCTGTTTGATCGTGCCCATGGGAAAGTGATTCCGGCTTCCCGTTTCTTGCACTTTCATGGGGAAGCGGGCTGCGATGTGTTGCGATATCGCGGGCAGCGGATATTTCCGCTGGCAGAGCTAAGGCCGCGCCCCGGCAAGGAACCGCGCGATGTTGTCGTTCATTTGCTGCGCGCATTTCATGAAGCCCGAGCTTCCATCGAAGATCAAGGGCTGATCTGGCAGGCGGGGGCGATGCCGCAACGCGGTTTTCCGTTGGGCGGACACCTGCATTTCAGCGGAGTGTCGTTAACTCCAGAGTTGCTGCGGACGCTCGACAATTACCTGGCGCTGCCGCTGGCTCTACTGGAGGATCCCCGAAGTGCGCTACGTAGACCGAAGTACGGGTTTCTCGGCGATTTTCGGTTCAAGGAGTACGGCGGCTTCGAATATCGCACCTTACCTAGCTTCCTAATCTCTCCGCTCGTCACCAAAGGGGTCGTGGCATTGGCGCGCTTCATTATCGAGCATGCGGAACGCTTAAAGGCACGACCGTTGGAGAAGGAGGCGGTTTGGACGGCGTTTTACACCGGCAGAAAGCAACCGCTTCGCGAAGCGTTACCCCGCCTGATCGCCGATATCCATGAAGTTCCCGACTATACGCGATATCAGGGATATATCGAACCTTTACTGAATGCCATTCAGTCCGGCTATGTCTGGGACGAATCTGCGGATATTCGCCCCGCCTGGAAATTGCAAAATCCTTCATAACCGGGTTGCCCTTTTCTGGTATAATAGGATTCTATGAAAGACCTGAATGTGCTTAGGTTAATTGGAGGGGAATCATGGCTACCTACACGCCGATGATTGAGCAGTATTTACGGATTAAGGCGGAAGCGCAGGATGCGTTTCTGTTTTTCCGGCTGGGCGATTTCTATGAAATGTTTTTTGAGGATGCAATCCTGGCTGCGAAGGAGCTTGAAATTACACTGACCGGGCGGGACGGGGGCGCCGAAGAGAAAATTCCAATGTGCGGTGTTCCCTACCATTCGGCGGACAATTATATTCATCGTTTGATTGAAAAAGGATACAAAGTTGCGATCTGCGAACAGATGGACGACCCGTCGCAAACCAAAGGTATGGTTCGGCGTGAGATCGTCCGGGTCATCACCCCGGGGACGATCATGGAAGGGAAAACCGTCGGCGAACGGACGAACAACTACATCGTGTCGGTCACTGAACGGCAGGGGATGATGGCTCTGGCTGCCTGTGACCTGTCCACGGGGGAGCTGTACGCGACGTCGGCGCCGGCGAACAAAGAGTGGCTGCGCGACGAGATTGGCCTGTACGACCCGGCGGAAATCATCGGGGACAAGGAACTGCTGGATTGGATTGCGGGACAAGCTGCTCCGCTGAGCAAGCCCGTCGTGTATACGCCTTGGGCGAAAGCGAAGGAAGATACGGCACGATCGCTGTTTGGCGAGGCCGAATGGATTCGTCTGGAGCCGGAGCGGCGGGACAATATCGCTGTCCTGGTCGGTTATTTAAGCGAGACGCAGAAGCGCTCGCTGGGACAACTTACGAAAATATCGGCTTATGAGCCGGAGCATTTTATGATTTTGGACCCGTTTACACGACGGAATCTGGAATTGGTTGAGACGGTTCGCGAGCGTTCGAAAAAAGGATCGCTGCTGTGGCTGCTTGACCGCACGGAAACGTCAATGGGCTCCAGGCTGTTGCGGCGCTGGATCGACAAGCCGCTGCTGCAGAAGACGCGGATCGAGGAACGTCTGGAGGCAGTGGAGCATCTGCACAGCGCGTTTATTTTGCGCGAGGATTTGCGCGGCGCTTTGCAGGACATCTACGATCTAGAGCGGCTGGTGGGACGCGTCGCCTTCGGCAATGCGAACGGTCGGGATTTGGTCGCGCTCAAAACGTCGCTGCTTCAGGTGCCGGCGATCAAGACGCTGTGCGCAGACTCGGCCTCAACCACGTTGAAGCGGATTGCTTCGGCAATGGATGAGTGTGCGGATCTGGCCGACATGATTGATGCAGCGATCGCTGACGATCCGCCAGTGTCGGTGCGGGATGGAGGCCTTATTAAGGCTGGGTATCATGCAAGATTGGACGAGCTTCGCGAAGCCAGCGTTAACGGTAAACGCTGGATCGCCGAGCTGGAAGCGGCTGAACGGCAAGCAACGGGGATCAAATCGCTGAAGATCGGTTACAACAAAGTTTTTGGCTATTATATCGAAGTGACGCGCGCCAATCTGTCTGCATTGCCGGAAGGGCGGTATGAACGGAAGCAGACGCTGGCGAATGCCGAACGTTTTGTTACCCCGGAACTGAAGGAGAAGGAAGCACTGATTCTCGAAGCTGAGGAGAAGATGGTCGATCTGGAATACACGCTGTTTAACGAGCTGCGTGAACGGATCGCTGCGGATATCCCTCGCTTGCAGAAGCTGGCCGAGCAAATCGCTGAAATTGATGTGTTGCGCTCGCTGGCGCAGGTAGCCTCGGACAACAGCTTTGTGAAGCCGAAGCTGACCGATGGCTACGACTTCGTCGTGGAGCAAGGCCGGCATCCGGTGGTGGAAGCGGTGATGAAGGATACGGCATTTATCTCCAATAGCACGGAGCTCCGGAAGGATGAAGCAAGCATCCTGCTGATCACGGGACCTAACATGGCCGGGAAAAGTACGTATATGCGTCAGGTCGCGCTGATTTCCATCCTTGCGCAGATCGGCAGCTTTGTCCCTGCAGCTAAAGCGGAAATCCCGCTGGTGGATCGCATCTTCACGCGGATTGGGGCCGCAGATGATCTGATTGGCGGGCAGAGTACCTTTATGGTGGAGATGGCCGATATTCAGATCATGACGGAGAAGGCTACCCCGCGCAGCTTGATCATCATCGACGAGTTGGGCCGGGGCACATCGACCAGCGAAGGGATGGCAATTGCACAGGCCGTGATTGAATACGTCCACGACCGGATTGGCTGTAAGGCACTGGTGTCGACGCATTTCCATGAGTTGGCTTATTTGGAGCACAGCCTGCGCGGGTTGAACAACTACAGCATGGCAGTGCAGGAAAGCGGCGACAAGGTGCATTTCTTGCGCAAGCTGATCCCCGGCGCGGCTGACACGAGCTACGGCATCTATTGCGCGCGGCTGGCCGGCCTGCCGGATGAGATCATTGGCCGGGCGTACGGGCTGCTGAAAGAGCTGGAGGAGAAAAGTCCGTTGGCGGACGGAAGCAGCATTGCAGTTGCAGGTGCGCCTGCGAAAGCAACCGCATCAGCAGACGCGGCAGCAACAGCAGGGTCTTCTTCGCAGGCGGTTTCGCCGCTTGTGAAGGAGCAGACTGCTCCGATAGTGCGGGAAACGGCAGCCACCGATGAAGCTGTTATGGGGTCTTCTGGCGCTGCTTTGGCGGAGGCTGCTGCTACTGCGGCTGCAGGGGCAACGGAAGCTGCGGCATCGGCTGAGCTTAAGTCGGATGCCGGCGAAGTTGGGCCGGTCGTACAGCTTTCAATGTTTGGCGACGATGAGCCGCCAGTTCAAGCGAAGCCGGCAGCTCCGGCGCCGGAAGACCCGGCAACTCGTACGATCATTAACCTCATTAAAAATGCAGATTTAATGAACATGACCCCGCTGCAAGCCATGCAACTGGTTAATGATCTGAAGATGAAGGCGAAGGATTTGTAAACGTACGATAGGGATTGTGACGTAGGAGGGGAACGATCAGTTGTATTTGTGGGCGGCAGATGGTGCAGGTGCTGCAGATGTTAACTGTGGGGGCGAGTGGAGCTTCGACCGACTTAAGCTGTTGAACTGCGGGTGTGAGGGGAGTTCGGCACAGAAGCAGTTGCAACTGCGTGGCTGCAATAAAGCCTGTGGTTAATACGGAAGTGCGGCTGATTCGGCTGAGGTTGAGGTGGCAACATAGATCGATGACTTTCCTAACGCGCGCTACTCCCAGCGCGCGTTTCTGGCGGCACACGGGCGGTCAGGCCGCATGCTGATCTACCGAGTGACCCAACGGTGCATTGAGCGTCAGTTTTTAAGGTTGTAAAGCATGCGCACAATGTAGGATAGAGCACGAAATGACAACTCTATGAACCACGGTATCCAACGGTATCACGTACAACAGGTACTAAGAACAACGACACTACCTACAACGGCACCACGACGTGTATTGCAGAGTTGGCCGATCGGTTCCGATTCTGTCTTGTCCTTATTGTGTATGAAATTTCGCGTATAATTAGCCTTGGTTTGGGGGTTTAGCCCTAATGTATATGAAAAATCGAGTACATTGGAGCGAACCCCCGGGGATGCAGCGGATTATGGATGAAATTTCGAGTAGAATCAAGCTCAGTTTGGTGGTTTGGCGGGATGTAAATGAAAAATCGAGTACATTTGAGCAAAAACCCGGGCTTGTGCCGTATTTATGGATGAAATTTCGAGTATAGGCGGTAATTTGGTCATTTCCTTTCGGAAGTCTATATGAAATTACATATAGATATGTCCAGATGTCGTAAGAGCGGTAAACAAGGAAGGAGGGAATAGCTATGGCAAAAATCGCAATATTGGACGAGCATATCGCCAACCAGATTGCCGCGGGGGAAGTGGTCGAGCGCCCGGCATCGGTAGTTAAGGAGTTGGTGGAGAACGCGATTGACGCAGGGGCTACGAAGATCGAGGTCGCTGTCGAAGAGGGCGGGCTGCAGCTGATCCGCGTAACCGACAACGGCTCCGGGATTGAACCGGAGGATTGTGAAACAGCGTTTTATCGCCATGCGACAAGTAAAATCACTTCCGGACGCGACCTGTTCCAGATTCGCAGTCTCGGATTCCGCGGTGAAGCCTTGCCCAGTATCGCGGCGGTCGCCAAGGTTCGGCTTGTCTCTTCGAGCGACGATTCCGGGCTTGGGCGGGTGATCGAAATCGAGGGCGGCTCGTTAAAGCTTAACGAGGACATCGCTGCCCCGCAAGGAACGGATATTGTGGTGAAGGAATTATTTTACAACACACCGGCAAGGCTGAAGTATATGAAGACGATCCAGACCGAACTGGGTCATATCTCTGATACGATGTATCGTCAGGCTTTGGCTCATCCTGAGATTGCTTTTACGTTGCGGCATAACGGTAATACGTTGTTGCAAAGCCCGGGAGGCGGCGATCTGCTGCAGGTCATTGCAGCCATCTATGGCGTGAATGCCTCCAAAGGTATGGTGCCGATTGAAGCGGAGGATCTGGATTACCGGGTGACCGGGTATATTGGGCGACCGGATTTGGCGCGGTCCAGCCGCTCGGGCATGTCCACGATTGTGAACGGTCGGTATATCCGGAATCAAGGGTTGCATCAGGCAATTTTGCGTGCATATCATACGCTGTTGCCGATTAATCGTTATCCACTGGTGGTGCTCATGCTGGAGATGCACCCGTCCTTGGTGGATGTGAACGTACATCCGTCCAAGCTGGAGGTGCGTTTCAGCAAGGAGCCGGAGCTGAACAGCTTCGTGGAGAACAGCGTGCGTGCGGTGCTGTCCGGGCAGGTGTTGATCCCGCAAGTCGTGCGTCAGACGATCGGGAAAGGCCCGAACCGCTCCGTGATCCAGGAGCAGTTCCACTTCCCCGCGCCGCCTCTAGGCGCGGAGGAGGGCGCCTCCGCCGCCGGCCAAGCGGCTGCGGCGGCGGAAAGCCCGCTCC
>NZ_BILV01000036.1 GCF_004000745.1 Paenibacillus barengoltzii NBRC 101215 | reverse complement strand
TGCCGCTGCTGGCGCCTGCGCCGCCGGCGCTACGCTGGTCGCTGCTGCTGCAGGCGCTGGGCGCCCCGGGCGAGGCGGCTTCCCCGCTGCTCAAAAGCTGGACGTTCCCGAACCGGACCGCCCAAGAGGCGGCTGGGATCGTCCGCTTTGATGAAGCGTGGGAAGCCATCCTGGCCGAGGCGCCAGGCGAGCGCGAGCAGCGGCGCGGCTGGATCGGCCTGCAGGTCGCGTTTGGCCGCGAGACCGCCGCGTGGTGGCTGCACCGCCAGCAGGCGGTGGTGCAAGCGGCCATAGGCGACGATGCGAAGCGGCAGGCCGACCAGGCGATATTGGCACGGGCGGCGGCATGGCACCGCGAGGTGCAAGTACATACGCTGAAGGAGCTCGCCATCAGCGGCGGCGACGTGCTGCAAGCGGCCGGCCGCAAAGGCGGCCCTTGGCTTAGCGAACGGCTAAAGCAACTGTTGATCGCGGTTGCCGCAGGTGAGCTGCCCAACGACCGGGCAACGCTCCTGAAACATGTGGAAACGGTGGTGAAGAATGATGGAAGCAAACCGATTGCTTGACATGCTGCTGGAGCATCCGGGGCAATATATATCTGGCGAGGAGCTGAGCCGCCGGCTGTCGATCAGCCGGACGGCAGTATGGAAGCAAATCGCCAAGCTGCGTGAAGAAGGTTACGAATTTGAATCCGCTCCTCGCAGGGGGTACCGGTTGACTCGGCAGCCTGACAAGCTAAGCCATGCCGGCTTGCTGCATGCCCTCCAGGGGGCGCAGATGTTTGGCAAACGGCTGAAGCTGCTGGACAGCACGCCCTCCACGCAGGAAGAAGTCCGCAGGTTGGCGGAGGAAGGCGCGCCTCATGGTACGCTTGTGCTTGCCGAAGAGCAGACGGCAGGGCGCGGGCGCCAAGGGCGCCGCTGGTATTCACCGCCGGGCAAAGGCGTATGGATGAGCCTGCTGCTGCGTCCCGATCGCCAACCGCTGTCGATTGCACCGCAGTTGACTTTGCTGACCGCTGTAGCGGTTTGCCGCGCGATACGGAAAGTCACGGGTGTGGATGTCGGCATCAAATGGCCAAACGATATTTTAGCCCGCGGCCGGAAGCTGTGCGGCATTATCGTGGAGTCTGCGGCCGAGGATGAGCTGATCCGGTACGCCGTCGCCGGGATTGGCATTGATGTCAATCTGGCAGCCTCCGACATTCCGCCGGAGCTGGAAGCCATCGCGACCTCGTTATTGATCGAAAGCGGGCAGCGGATTGATCGGACAAGCTTGATCGGCGCAGTAGTCAAGGAGCTGGAGCAGCTTTATGCGCTATATATCCAGGAAGGGTTTGCGCCCATCGGCCACTTGTGGGAGGCGCTGTCTGTCACGTTGGGGCGGGAGATCATCGTGCATACGCCAAACGGGGTACTCCAAGGCACGGCAACCGGATTGGATTCGAGCGGCGCATTGCTCTTAATGGATCAGAATGGCCAACATTTCACGATTTTCTCTGGAGAAGTACAACTTGGCGGATGAAAAAATTAACGTAATTTGTTATACTGAGCACAGGAGGCGGTATCGGCATCGTCCTGAACTGCACTCCGGGTGCTTGTCGGAGGTATGAATGTGGTGAAAGTTCAAACCGTCGGCCGACGTTTTGAATGACCACAAATCAAGTTGCGTTGGATTCTGCTCTGAGCCGAAAGAGGACCGAGACAGAAGAACGAGGATGATAACTCACTCTTCTTTGGACTTCGGACCTTTTTAGTGCCAAACTAAAAGGTTTTTTTGTTGTGCGCGTTTTTGGAGGACTCGCACAAAGCCAAACCGAAGGAGATGGATCACATGGCAGGGAAACAAGCTTTAAACATTGTCAAAATGAAAAAAATGAAGCAAGACGGCATTCCGCTCGCGATGATTACCGCCTACGACTATCCGTCGGCTCAACTGGCTGAGGAAGCGGGGGCGGATTTGCTGCTGGTCGGTGACTCGCTGGGCAACGTTGTTCTGGGGTACGATTCGACGATCCCGGTCACATTGGACGATATGGTATATCATAGTCGTTCCGTTGCGCGCGGGGCGCAGCACACCTTCATCGTGGTGGATATGCCGTTTATGACATATCACGGAAGTATTGACGAAACGTTGCGGAACGTTCGCCGTTTAATGCAAGAGGGGCATGCCCACGCCGTCAAAATGGAAGGCGGCGCGGAGATCGCTCCTGCTGTTCAAGCCATCGTGCAAGCCGGGGTACCGGTGCTGGGACACATCGGATTGACGCCTCAATCCGTGAACCAGATTGGCGGTTACCGGGTGCAGGGCAAAGACGCGGCCGATGCCAAGCGGCTCATGGAGGATGCCAAGGCGTTGGAATGCGCCGGTGCCTTCGGGGTTGTGCTGGAGTTGGTCACGGAGGAAGTGGCAACGGCCATCTCCCGCGAATTGAGTATTCCGACCATCGGCATTGGCGCGGGACGCGGTTGTGACGGCCAAGTGCTCGTGTATCATGACGTGTTGAAATATACGGCAGATTACCGGGATAAACGGTTTGTCAAAACCTACGCCGATATCGGCGCACAGATCCGCCAGGGGATTCTAGAATATGTAACGGATGTCAAAAATCGCTCGTTCCCGGCAGAAGAGCATGTTTTCCGCGCGGACCAAGGCGTGCAGGAATCGCTGGGAACTTTGTATGGTAAAGGAAAGGTGGAAGTCCGGTCATGAAGACCTTTGAGAAGATTGTCCCGCTCCGTGAACAGTTGAAGGATGCGCGGTTCACAGCAGCGAAAGAAGGAAAGCAAATCAAAGTTGCGCTCGTGCCAACGATGGGATATTTGCACGAGGGGCATGCCAGCTTGCTGCGCAAAGCACGGGCGGAGAACGATCTGGTGGTGCTGAGCATCTTCGTGAACCCGATCCAGTTCGGGCCGAACGAGGATTTTGAGCGCTACCCCCGCGATCCGGAGAAAGACCTGGCCTTAGCCGAGCGTGAAGGTGTGGATTTCGTCTTTTTGCCCACTGTAGAAGAAATGTATCCTGAGCCAACCCGTACTCACATTAAGGTCGACGGTTTGACTGACGTGCTGTGCGGTGCTTCCCGGCCGGGCCATTTCGACGGGGTCACTACCGTTGTAGGCAAGTTGTTTCATATCGTGCAGCCGGACCGTGCTTATTTCGGGCAAAAAGATGCCCAACAGGTGGCGGTCATTACGCGGATGGTAGAGGATTTGAACTTTGATATCGAAGTGATTCCTTGTCCAATCGTGCGGGAAGCTGATGGATTGGCACTTAGCTCCCGAAATGTATACTTGAGTCCGGAAGAACGGCAGGCAGCGCTTGTTTTATCCCGCAGTCTTGAGGATGCAAGGGCTAAGGCAGAGGGGCAAACTCCTGTTACCGCAGGGGAGCTGCGGGAGGAAATCCGCGAGAAGATCAGCGCTGAACCGCTGGCGAATATCGATTATGTGGAAGTTTCGGATTTTCCGGAATTGTCGCCTTTGGCAGAGGATGAACGTGTTGATGCAGCCGGCCGCCAAAAAGGGGTGTTGATCGCCGTTGCCGTCAAATTTGGAACAACGCGGTTGATCGACAACGTAATTTTAACGAAAAGGGTGAACCCGTAATGTATAGAACGATGATGAAATCGAAAATTCACCGTGCCACCGTGACGGAAGCGAACCTGAACTACGTGGGCAGCATTACTATAGATGAGGATCTGATGGAGGCTGTCGATCTGTTGGAGAACGAGCAGGTTCAAATCGTCAACAACAATAACGGCGCCCGCCTGGAAACGTACGTGATTCCTGGACCTCGCGGCAGCGGCGTGATTTGCTTGAATGGTGCAGCAGCGCGACTGGTGCAACCTGGTGATAATGTCATCATTATTTCTTATGCTCTAATGTCACCGGAAGAAGTCCGCAGCCACAAGCCAACCGTCGTGTTCGTTGACGAAAACAACAAGCCGGTGGAAAAGGCGCATCAAGAACTCCACGCCATGATCCGCTAAATCGGTTGTTTAATAAGGCACCTTCGGCGTAACGAAGGAGCCATAGAAGGAGGGCTCGGCATTTTTGCCGGGCCCTTGGTGTGTTTAAATATGGTGTGTCCGCGTTACACTATACTGATGTCACCGAAATGTATATGATTTTTCGAGTACATTGGGCTGTGAGCAACAACAACCACCGCAATGTACTTGATTTTTCGCACATAATCTGACTGTAGTTCGCAATCCCTCGCCAATATACATGATTTTTCATATAGAATTAGGCGAAATGCCCGGGAAACGCCTAAATGTACATGAAATTTCGAGTACATTCCGCCCCAAGAGGGCAAAAACACCGCATTGTACATGAAATTTCGAGTACATTGGGGTGTAAGCCGCAACAACCGCTGAAATGTACTTGATTTTTCACATACAATTCCACATACAATTCCACATGACCCCCAGAGATCCATCCATCAAAAAGTGTAATTCCTCCCTGCCGGAATGAAATCGTCCCGCGAAACAAAAAATGTACGTAAGGCTCGGACTGATTTCATTTTCGTTAGGGGGGATGCGAATGATGTTTCAGCATGTGTTTGCGGAAATGAATGAGATGTTGGACGAAATCACGAGGAAATACCCCTTGGCTGGCCAAGCCCAGAAGCAGGAACTTGCGAAAAAGTGGAACCTGCTTCAGCATATGAGTGACGGCATTATCGAGGAATGGTTGAGCTTTGAGGAGAAAATGGGATATTTACGCCATGCGTTCCGAAGTCTGGAGTCCAGAGAAATTCCCGATCTTCCTGAATTGGATGACCCCGCCTTTGTGAAAGGTCAAGGATATTACAAGCTGCTGATGTTTCCCCAGGCTTCTGCCCAATTCGAGCAGGTGGTGAAGCAATTTACGGACAGCATGTTAGCCCGGACCTATCTGGGGATGTGCCATCTGCACCTCGAGCAATATGACAAAGCCGCCAAGCATTTCTGGATCGTGCTGGAAAAGGCTGCAAATAAGCGGCTGCGTTCTATTATCTACAACGCGCTGGGGTGTATTGAGGCGCACAAGGGCGTATTTGACAAGGCAAAAGAGTACTTCAAGTTGGCTCACCACCATGATCCGTCCTTACCCGAGCCGTTGGCCAATTTGGAGGCCTGTGCGAACAGTACAGGGAAACTCCATTACGGTCCCGAGTTGACGTCGTTATTGTAGGATTTATCGCTCATTGACTTGGAAATTCACGCACTTATTACGGCATGTTTTGGAAGCGATGCGAACCCCCGCTTACGGCGGCGCATCGCTTGTTTTATTTTGTGATTTTTATTACAGATATGGTTTGTATTAATTTTCAAATTGGCTATCTTCTGTTATGCTGTAAAGAGACTGGAATGAAGGGACATCTAATTGCAATGAAATATGCTGTGCTTGATTTTGAAACGACGGGTAACCAGTCCTCTGATGAAATCATTCAAGTGGGACTTGCCATTATAGAGCCGGATCGATCAATTTCTCAGGTGTATCGTTCCTTCGTTAAGCCGGGCGTACCGATTCCTCCGCTTATTACGGGGTTAACGGGCATTACCGAAGAGGATGTGAAGGATGCGCCAGAGCTGGACGAAGTGATGGTGGAGATGGTTCCACTACTTAACGACGTCGTGTTGGTTGGGCACAATGTAGCGTTTGATTTTAACTACCTGCAGAGCGCCTTGGACAAGACGGGGTATTTGCCGTTTACAGGACGGATTCTGGATACGATGGATTTCCTGAAAATTCTGTTCCCTTCACTGACTTCCTACCAGCTAGGGATGGTGGCGGCGGAGTTTGAGGTGGAGCATGAGCGTCCGCACCAGGCGGACAGTGACGCATTGGCGACAGCGCTGATTTTCCTCAAATGCTTGGAGGAATGTGACCGATTGCCGCTATTGACTTTACAGCGTTTGGCAGATCTGTTTGCCGGTGAGGACAGCGATCTCGGGTGGTTTTTTGATGCCATGGTGCAGGAAAAAGAGCGGGAAGCTTTGCCAAGCGAAGACGGCTATGTCTACTACCGCCAATTCGCCTTGCAGGTGGAAGATTGGCTCGACATCGAAGCGCCAAGGGACAGCACGGAACGTAATCCGCTGGAGAACGTGACCTTCGAGCAGTTTATGGAGCAGGTCCGAGAACGGCTGCGGGAACGATTGCCGCAGTACGAGGAACGGGAAGCTCAGAACATGATGCTACACGAGGTCATGCGAGCTTTTGAGGAAGATAAGCACCTGCTCGTTGAGGCTGGAACTGGGACGGGCAAATCCTTGGGATATCTGCTGCCGGCCATTTACCACAGCGTCAAGAATGAAGAGAAGGTCATGGTGAGCACGCACACGATCAACCTGCAGGAACAGCTTAGAGAGCGCGATGTGCCGTTGTTGACGGAGGTCGTGCCTTTTCCGTTTCGTGCAGCCGTTTTTAAAGGTAGGCAGCATTATTTGTGCTTGCGCAAATTTGAACATAAAATAAATAGAAAAGACTTCTCTACACCTAAAGAAGAGGTGATGACGGCCGCGCAAATGGTCGTATGGCTGACCCAAACAGAAAGCGGCGATGACGAAGAGCTGAATCTCGGCAATCGCGGCGGTGATTTTTGGGAGACAGTGGCCAGTGAGTCGGAATCCTGCTTGGGCCGCTCCTGTCCTTGGTTCCGCAAATGCTTCTATCATCGCGCAAAACACGAAGCCGGTGTCGCGGACGTGGTGATTACGAACCACTCCAAGCTGTTTACAGACATCCAGGCGGGGCATCAGCTGCTGCCGGGCTACGAGCGATTAGTAATCGATGAAGCGCATCATTTAGAGGATGTGGCCGGCAAGCATTTGGGGATTCATATGAAGTATTTTACGGTTGTGCATACGCTGACCCGGCTGTATAAAGACAGCAAGACGGGGCAATTGGCCAACCTCCGCAGCACGCTCGAAGCGTCAGCCGCAGAGAAATCCTCGGATTGGTGTTCGGTCATCGACGGAATCTTCCCTACGCTGGTGGATGTGAAGGAGAGCTGGGACAAGCTCAGCGAGTTGCTGTTCAGCTTAATGCCTGACCGCAGTGACGCCGCCCCTGGTGATCCTGGACAGTTCGTGTACCGGTTGCTGCCGAATCGCAAGCCCAAGGATTGGGAGACGTTGACCGCGCTAGAGAATCAAATTTATGTAGGTCTCGGCGACGTGCTTCGGAAAGGGGAGCGCCTTCTGTCCGAAATCCGAGAAGAGCAGGACGATTATGCAGCGGAGAGCTTGATCACCGATATTAGCGGGTTGTTTAAAGATTTAGCCGGAGAACGGGAAGCGCTTCGCTTCTTCATGAAGCTAGAGAGCGAGGATACCGTCTATTGGATGGAAGCGAACGGGAACTTCCGCAGCCGGTCGCTGCAAATGTATGCGGTGCCGATTGACGTCAGCGCTCAGTTGAAGCAATTTTTCTTCGATCGGAAGAAGAGCGTCGTCATGACGTCTGCGACTTTATCTGTAGATAAATCGTTCCAATATATGATTGAGCAGCTTGGCTTGACGGAGGCAGCGGAAGAGGATCGGCTGATCACCGCGATGCTGCCATCGCCGTTTAATTACCGTGATCAGGCGTTGCTGGTGATTCCGCGCGATTTTCCAAGTGTGAAAGGCAGCGTGGGGGATGATCATTTCATTAACACGCTGGTACAATCGCTGGCGGATGCCGCGGTGGCGACACAGGGGCGCATGCTAGTGCTGTTTACATCGTACAAGATGCTCAGGCAGGTGTATGACCCGCTGAAAGAACGGCTTGCAGCGGAAGGCATCACGGTGATCGGGCAAGGGATGGACAGCGGCAGCCGCACCAAGCTGACCCGGCGCTTCCAAGGGAACAGCGCATCGGTGCTGCTCGGGACAAGCAGCTTCTGGGAAGGGGTGGATATCCCTGGCGAGGCGCTGACCAGTTTAGCAATTGTACGCTTGCCGTTCCAGCCGCCAAACCATCCGCTGGTGGAAGCGAAGAGCGAACGTCTGCAGCGGGAGAAGAAGAATCCATTCATGAAGCTGTCTGTCCCGCAGGCGGTCATTCGCTTTAAGCAAGGGTTCGGACGACTTGTCCGTTCGTCGCAGGATCGCGGCATCGTGATCGTTTATGATACCCGGATCCTGGAATCATATTATGGAAAATATTTCTTATACTCATTGCCAGGACCGAAGATGGAGCATATGCCATTAACTCAAATGGTGCCGCGTATCTCGGAATGGTTAAATCCCGAAGCCTAAGCCGCTTCATAGATCGTAATGGAGAATAGGGGGAACAATGCATGAAGTCAGATAAAATTTCGGACGCTGTCGTCCGCAGACTGCCGGTTTACCTGCGTTTTTTAAATGAACTCAGCCGCCGTGAGGTGCCAACGGTGTCCTCCCAGGAGCTTGGACAGAAGCTGGATCTTAATCCGGCGCAAATCCGTAAGGATTTAGCTTATTTCGGCGATTTTGGCCGGAAGGGGATCGGCTACGATGTCGCTTATTTGATTGAGAAAATTCAACAAATTTTAAATCTGGACCAACAGATTAACGTCGCGCTGGTGGGCGCCGGGAATCTGGGCCAAGCCCTTTCGAATTATAATGCGTATTTGAAGGATAATATGAAGATTGTTGCGGTGTTCGACGCTTCGCCGGCGAAAATTGGTAAGCAGATCAACAACATTACGATTCAGCCGATCGAAGAGCTGGCGGAAACTGTTCGGGCGAAAAATATCCGCATTGGCATCATCACCGTACCGGATACAGAAGCCCAACGGGTGGCGGACGAGCTGGTGGCCGCCGGAATCGGTGCGATTCTGAACTTCGCGCCAACGATTCTGAAGGTTCCGCCGGAAGTTCGGATTCATGCGGCTGATTTCACCACAGATTTGCTGAGCTTGGCTTACTACTTGGAAAACGGAAAGGAAACAAGCAACGTATGAGTCGGAAATGGTTAATTAAGAACGGGACGTTTGCCGTTTTAGATGCGGATCGTCCTGTGGTTCACGGATATATGCTCGTTGAGGGCGATACGATCAGCTATATTGGGGAAGAGCGCCCGGAAGGCGTGGAAGGCGCCGAGACTTTGGACGGCAAAGGGTTGTTATTCTTGCCGGGCCTGATCAATACCCATGGCCATGCGGCGATGTCGCTGCTGCGCGGTTACGGAGATGACATGGTGCTGCAAACCTGGCTGCAGGAGAAAATGTGGCCAATGGAAGCCAAATTTACGGCAGCGGATGTGTATGCCGGTACGGCATTGTCCGTGTTGGAAATGCTCAAGGGCGGCACGACGACGTTCCTGGATATGTACGATCATATGGACGAAGTGGCCAAAGTCGTGGAGGAATCAGGCATTCGCGCCGTGCTGATGCGCGGGGCCATCGGTTTGTGCTCCCCGGAAGAGCAAGATCAGAAGCTCAAGGAAGCGATCGCGTTTGCGCAGAACTGGCACGGCAAGGCAGAAGGACGCATCACCACGATGATGTCACCGCATGCACCGTACACCTGCCCGCCGGCTTTCATCGAGAAATTTGTGCAAGCTGCCCATGATCTCGATTTGCCAATGCATACGCATATGTCGGAGACGCGCGCCGAGGTAGAGCAGAACGTGAACGATTACGGCGTCCGTCCGGTAGAGCATTTGTTGAAGCTGGGGATGTTCTCCCGCCCAACCCTGCTTGCCCATGCGGTGCATTTGACCGACGAGGAAATCGATATCTTGGCAGCCCACGGAGTTACAATTTCGCATAACCCGGGCAGTAACTTGAAGCTGGCTAGCGGTGTCGCCCGCGTACCTGAACTCTTGAAGAAAGGCGTAGTGGTATCGCTGGGGACCGACGGTCCGGCGAGCAACAATAACCTGGATATGCTGGAGGAGATTCGTTTGGCTGCGCTGATCCATAAAGGCGTATCCGGCGATCCAACGGCGGTTCCGGCACTGGAAGCCTTGAAGATGGGAACGGAATACGGTGCAAAATCAGTCTTCTTGCAAAATACAGGCAAGCTGGCTGCAGGCATGAAGGCAGATATTATCGCCTTGAACACGGAGCAAGCCCATTTCCTGCCGAGAACAGATTATATCTCCCATACCGTTTACTCCGCTGGGGCCAAGGACGTGGAGCATGTCTGGGTGAACGGCAAGCAGGTTGTCAAACACGGGGCTTGCTTGACGCTGGATGAGGAACGTATCCGCTACGAGGCGCAGGCGGCGTTTGAGGGACTGCTGGCACGATAATGAGCGGCGCGCGGTTTCCAGAAGGAGGCTGCTTGCATAGGAAGGGAAAGGAAGAGAAGCTTGAGGAAGCGAACGAAATGGATCCTGCTGTCCCTTGTGATCCTGTTGATCGTGCTCCTGGGTCTCCACCGGTTTTATCTATACATTCATGAGGATACGTGGGAAGCCGAAAGAGCCGCCATTCAGCAGGCAAAGCAAGAGACAGATCTCGTCCGGGGCGACAAAGTTTGGAAGTCGGTATGGGATGAAGTCATCTGGGTCGTACAAGGTGAAGATGCCTCCGGTCGTCAGATGATGGTCTGGCTGCGGGAAGGACATGATCCGGAGATACGCCTGCTGGCTGATGGTAAGTCCGAGAACCAAATGCGAGCGATCATCAAACAATCATTGCCAGGGATCCGAGTGGTTCGGCTGCTTCCAGGCATTTACAATAATCAACTGGTGTGGCAGCTGTTCTATAAGGAGAAGGACCACCATTACTACCGGTTTTTCAGTTTCACGACCGGCGAAGCTTTGCCGGAAGTGTTCACCCTGCCGAATCGTTGACGGGGAGTCTACGAATGAATCATATCTAACGGTTTCGTTGTTTAGGCGAAGAGCCTGAATGGCGGAACCGTTTTTTATGTTTGGCTTGAGAAATTGTAGCATTTCGGGTTAGAACTACTAGACTTTATTTTTAAATATATTCACACATTCCTTCGAATTTATATATACGATGTGATATACTGTTACTTGTAGTTTTGATATACGTGAATATATACAATATAGTAGATTATTTATATAGATAAGGGGGACATCTCGTGAAACTGCGTATTGGACCAATTGCTGCAAGCATTGCTATTTCCGCCCTTGTTTTATTTGGTGGATGGTTCTTATATCGGCAGTGGGCGATTGAGCGTCCGCTGGAGAATATTGTGAAGAGTGTAGATGGGGTTAATCATGTCGATATGAATGTGAAGGCGGATGAGCTGGAACTGAAGCTGAATTTGAAGCCCGGGACGGATTTGGGTGAATTGGTTCGGCACATCGAAAAGAACGGGGAGAAGCAAATCGGCAGCCGTACATTGAAGCTGAATATCGAGGATCATTCCTCGCCGGAGCTTGACCAGTTGTGGGAAAATGCGATGTTTACTGTCGCTCAGGCCATGGAAAATAAGCAATATACCCAAATTACGGCTGCGCTGAAACAGATGGAGCAGGAGAACAGCAAGCTGCAGGCTACGGCGGAAATGGATGAGAAAAACGTGTACATCACCTTAACAGACGGACAATACAGCAAATTTATTATTTTGCCGCGTACGCCGGAACGGATGGGGGTGTGGCCAAATGCGTAAATGGATCATTGAAGCTGCGCTTGGCTTTATACTTGTACTCATTGTCTTTTTGGCGGTCATTGGCGTGAACATCATTCCACTCGTTACAGCTATCGTGTTATTCGGTGCGGTATTTGCCATGCTCAAAATGCGCGGCGGCATTACGATTGGAGCCGCCCAGGAACGGAAACGCAAGAAGCGCGGACCCGCGAAGCTGACCTTCGAGCAGATTGGCGGTCAGGAGAGCGCCAAGCAGGAGCTTTGCGAAGCGCTGGATTTCATGGTGCGCCATGAGGAAATCAGCAAGTTTGGCATCCGGCCGATTAAAGGGATATTGCTGACCGGTCCTCCTGGAACCGGCAAAACTTTGCTTGCTAAAGCAGCGGCGCATTATACAAACGCGGTGTTTGTGGCCGCTTCCGGCAGTGAGTTTGTAGAAATGTATGTTGGCGTGGGGGCTAGCCGGATTCGTGATCTGTTTAAAGAAGCGAGAACCCGCGCGGCCAAGGAAAACAAGGAAAACGCGATTATTTTCATTGATGAAATCGAGGTCATCGGCGGTAAACGTGAAGGCGGACAGCAGCGGGAATACGATCAAACGCTCAACCAGTTGCTTACGGAAATGGACGGCATTTATACGTCCGACTCGCCGCGGATTTTGCTGATTGCTGCAACCAACCGCAAGGAGATGCTGGACAGTGCGCTGCTGCGGCCGGGCCGTTTTGACCGACATATACAAGTGGATTTGCCGGACAAGAAGGGACGCCGCCATATCCTCGAACTGCATGCCGCGAATAAACCGCTGCGGGAGGACGTCGACTTGGACAAAATCGCCGAGGAATCGTTCGGCTTCTCCGGCGCTCAGCTGGAAAGCGTAATGAATGAAGCGGCAATCTATGCGATGCGGGATGGCGTGGATCAAATCACCCAGGAACATCTGTCAGTCGCGATCGATAAAGTGCTGATGGGTGAGCAGACCGATCGTCAGGCAGCAGAGGAAGAGAAACGTCGCGTTGCTATCCACGAATTGGGCCATGCGATTGCTGCAGAGGTTGTTGCTCCGGGTAGCGTCAGTCAGGTTGCTCTAAGTCCGCGCGGAAGAGCGCTGGGTTATGTCCGGCACAATCCGCAGGACGAGAAGTACTTGTATACGAAATCGTACCTGGAAGGTCAAATCATGATCGCCTTGGCAGGGGCTGCCGCAGAAGAAATTTATTATGGCGGTCGCAGCACCGGATCAAGTAACGATTTCGAGCAGGCGTTAAAAATCGTGCATACGATGATGACGTCGGGGTTAACTGAGCTGGGGATCGTGAATATGGATATGGTGACAACTGAGGTGCTGATGAACGAAAATACTCGAATTTTGGAGGGTCTTGCGGCCAGAACGAAGCAGTTATTGGAACAGCATTCGGCAGTATTTGACAAATCCCTAGAAATTTTGTTAAAAGAAGAACGCCTTTCCGGCGAGCAATTTCGTTGTCAATTTCGTGACAGCGTCCATTTACCGGCATAAATCATGGTGCCGGTTATTTTTTTTTACTTTTTCTTCGTGCTAAGATATTATTATATGTTGGGTGTTAAAAGATGTATGTTTCGACATCTGGAAAACCATATTATGTACAGATGATGAAAGGATGGAGCGAGAGGACCATGAATTACAAACGAATTGGTGTCATCGGCGGCGGCACAATGGGTCAAGGCATCAGTGAAATGCTGGCTGCTAAAGGACTGGACGTGTTGCTCGTGGAGGAGACAGCCGATAAATTGGATCATGCCTATAACATGATCGAGACGAGTCTGGATAAACAACTTGAGAAATGGGCAATTACAAAAGCGGAGAAGAAACTGATCTTATCCCGTATTCATAAAGTTACACACTTTGCCGAACTCGGTACCTGCGATATGGTGATCGAGACCATTTCGGAAGATTTGGATGCAAAAAAAGAGGTATTTAAGCAACTGGACCAAGTTTGTCCAAGCAACATTATTTTAGCAAGTAATACCTCCACGCTGAGTTTGACCGAGATTGCCGGCGGAACGAAATATCCGGAGCGCGTCATCGGCATGCACTTTATTTATCCTGTTGCTAAAATCAACCTGGTAGAAATCATTCGCGGTCTGAAAACTTCGGATACGACGTTTGAAGAAACGAAGCGGTTTGTTGAAGAAGTCGTTGAGAAACGCGGCATCATGGTATATGAATCTCCGGGCTTTGTCACATCCCGGATTATTTGCGTTATGATCAATGAAGCGTTGCATGTATTGGGTGAAGGCGTTGCTTCTGCGGAAGAAATCGATGAAGCGATGCGCATGGGTTACCAATTCCAATACGGACCGCTGGAGATGGCCGACCGCTTTGGTCTGGATTCGGTGCTGGCCGCTTTGGAACGGATGTTCCGTGAATTTGGCGAGTTGAAATACCGTCCTTCTTTCGTGCTCAAGAAAATGGTCCGCGCCGGCAATTTGGGTGTTAAAACGGGCGAAGGATTCTTTAAATACGATAAGGACGGTGACCGGCTGTGAAAGTGTTAGTAATTAATGCAGGAAGCTCCTCTTTGAAATATCAGCTGTACGATATGACCGATGAAACCGTATTGGCTAAAGGTCTGGTTGAACGGATTGGCATGGATTCCTCGATCCTGACTCACAAACCGACGGGCAAAGAAGAAGTGACGGAAGTCAGCGAAATTCTGGAGCATACGACGGCGATCCGTAAAGTGCTTGAGAAATTGACCGACAAAGAGCATGGCGTTCTGTCCTCGGTTGACGAGATTCAAGCGGTAGGTCACCGCGTCGTGCATGGCGGCGAAACATTTAAAGGCTCCGCCCTCGTTACGCCGGAAGTGAAAGCTGAAATCCGCCGCTTGTTTGATCTGGCGCCGCTTCACAACCCGCCGGCAATCATGGGGATTAATGCGGCTGAAGCGAACATGCCAGGCGTTCCTAACGTAGTGGCTTTTGATACAGCCTTCCATCAAACAATGGAAGAGAAAGTGTATTTGTACCCGATTCCGAAGGTGCTGTATAAGAAGCATCGCATCCGCCGTTATGGCGCACACGGTACCTCGCACCAATATGTCAGCCGTGTAGCTGCGGAATTTTTGAACCGTCCGATTGAAGAACTGAAGATTATCACTTGCCACATCGGTAACGGGGCTAGCTTGACTGCGGTGAAAGGCGGAGTATCGGTGGATACTTCCATGGGTCTGACGCCTTTGGAAGGCTTGATGATGGGTACGCGCAGCGGTGACTTGGATCCAACGGTCGTTACCTTTGTCATGAATAAGGAAGAGCTGTCCATCAGCGAAGTGAACTCGATGCTGAACAAGCACAGCGGTCTGCTGGCGATTTCCGGAAGCAGCAGCGACATGCGGGATATTACCGATGGTTGGGAAGCTGGTAAACCGAATGAAACGCTCGCTTTTGAAATGTATGAATATCGCCTGCGTAAATACATCGGTGCATATGCTGCGGCCATGAACGGGGTTGACGTCATCGTCTTTACGGCTGGCGTGGGCGAGAACTCGGCGATCGTCCGTGAGAAAACCTGTGAAAACCTCAGCTACTTGGGCGTCGAACTGGACAAGGAACTGAACAAAGTTCGTTCTGGGGAACCGCGCCGGATCTCGACTCCGAACTCTAAGGTCGAAGTTTTGGTGATCCCGACCAACGAAGAGCTGATGATTGCTCGCGATACGTTGCAGATCGTGCAGGAATCGAAGTAAAATACGGCGAATTTAAACCTGTGGGTTTTTAAATATCGTTTTCGTTAGAGGAGAGATATAAGCATGGCGGTCAAAACTGTGATTCGTCAAGTGAATGAGCATGTCGGGGAACAGGTCGTCATCGGCAGTTGGCTCAATAACAAACGTTCCAGCGGTAAAATTCAATTTTTACAGCTTCGGGACGGGACCGGCTACATCCAAGCAGTTGTAGTGAAGAACGAGGTATCTGAGGAAACCTGGAACAAAGCCAAAAGCTTGACCCAAGAATCCTCGATGTACGTGACGGGCGTTATTCGCGAGGAGCCGCGAAGCAAGTCCGGTTATGAAATGACGGTTACCGACATCGAAATCATCCAATTGACCGAAAACTATCCGATTACGCCCAAAGAACACGGGGTTGATTTCTTGATGGACCATCGTCACCTGTGGCTTCGTTCCTCGAAGCAGCGGGCGATTATGGTCATTCGGGCTGAAATTATTCGCGCCGTGCAAGAGTTTTTCGATCAAAACGGGTTTACACTGGTGGATCCGCCAATCCTGACGCCAACCTCGGCGGAAGGAACGACGAACCTGTTCCATACGAAATATTTTGAGGAAGACGCTTATCTGACACAAAGCGGCCAGCTTTATATGGAAGCTGCTGCGATGGCGTTGGGGAAAGTGTACTCCTTCGGACCAACGTTCCGTGCTGAGAAATCCAAGACGCGCCGCCATTTGATCGAGTTCTGGATGATCGAGCCGGAAATGGCTTTCACCGATCATGAGGAAAGCTTGAAGGTGCAAGAGAATTTCATCACGCATGTGGTGCAATCGGTATTGAAAAATTGCCGAGCCGAGCTGGAAGCTGTAGGCCGCGACGTGTCCAAGCTGGAAGGCATCCAAGCGCCGTTCCCGCGGATCACGTATGATGAGGCGATTGAATACCTGCATACGCAAGGTTTTGATATTCCTTGGGGCGAAGACTTCGGAGCACCGCACGAAACGGCGATTGCCGAACGTTACGACAAGCCGGTGTTTATCACCCATTATCCAGCGGGAATCAAGGCGTTCTATATGAAGCCGGATCCGAATCGTCCAGAGGTCGTACTCTGCGCCGATATGATTGCTCCGGAAGGCTACGGGGAAATTATCGGCGGTTCGCAACGGATTGACGATCCGGAACTGATGGAGGAACGCTTCAAGGAGCATAACCTGTCGCCGGAAACGTACCAATGGTACCTGGATCTGCGAAAATACGGCTCGGTTCCTCACTCCGGCTTCGGCCTCGGATTGGAACGGACTGTTGCTTGGATTTGCGGTCTGGATCACGTACGCGAGACGATTCCGTTCCCGCGGATGCTGTACCGGTTGTATCCATAAGGCTACTGAAAGGTGAGCTTAATCTATGGCCATGAATGAAGGCAACAACGCTTGGGCGAAGGGCATGGCTCTCGGGATGGAGGCGGGGATGGTGAACATCCCTTACCCGCTGCTTGCCCATTACCGGAAGCTCCGTTTAAGCGATACAGAAGCGATGTTGCTGATCCAGTTACTGGCTTTCCAGCAAATCGAGCGTAACGATTTCCCGTCGATTGAGCAGCTGGAATCACGGATGGACATGGCACCCGGAACGCTTGCCCCGGTCATTCGCGGTTTATTGAAGGAAGGCTGGATCAGCATCGACGAGACGGTTGATGAAGCAACCGGCATCCATTCGGAGCATTATAATTTGCATGGTATGTACAAGCGGCTGGGCGAGTGGCTGGCTGCGCAGCCATCGGCCGCGTTCGGCCGCAAACCGGAAGATTCTGCTCCTGAAGTTCGTGAGGAGCCGGAACGGAACTTATTTGTTATCTTTGAAAAAGAATTTGCCCGTCCGCTTTCGCCGATGGAATGCGAGACGATCTCCAGCTGGGTGGACCAAGACCGTTATCCAGAAGAGCTGATCCGATTGGCGCTGAAGGAAGCGGTATTTGCCGGAAAGGTCCATTTCCGGTACATTGACCGGATCTTGCTGGAATGGAGCCGCAACCGCGTGCGTACAGCGGAGGACGTCAAAGCTTATACGCAACGCTTCCGCAGCGGGATGCGATAAGTCAATAAAATAAAAAGAGTGCCTCTCAATGGAAGAGGCACTCTTTTTTGTGTAAGATCGTACTTAGCCTTGGATCACCGCAATCACAAAGATCACCCAACCCGCGAGGAAACTGACGCCGCCTAACGGCGTAATGGCGCCTAGTTTGCGGATGCCGGTCAAGCTCAAGGCATACAGGCTGCCGGAGAATAGAATGATACCGGCAAGCAGGAACCAGCCGGCGAGGACGATGAGCGATTCGCTCTCGAGTTGTGCTGAGGTAAGACCCAGCAGAAGGAGTCCGATTCCGTGGGCAATATGGTATTGGATGCCCGTTTGATACGTTTTTTGCCGATCTTCGGTTAAGCGGTCTTTGAGGGCGTGCGCGCCGAAGGCGCCGAGCCCAACCGCAAGAAACATCAGAATTCCACCCAAAGTAAGCAGTAAGGTCATGCTAGATGAACACCTCCCTCCAAATCTTACCGATTCCCCATGGGCTCGTCAATCCAAGTAAAAAAAGCAGCGCGTTCGTTAAGAACCGCGCTGCCAAATATTTGAATGGGGAGGTAGAGTTATTCAATTTCCTTACTTTGCCGGGAGCTCAATTTGGCCATACCCGACGGTCGTAAACCAGTTCTTCACGGTATCGAAGTCCTTCGAGAAGGACAAGCAGAGCAGCAAGAGAATGCGAGCATGGGCGGCGTTCAGGTTGTCACCGGCGATAATCCCTTCACCGCTGGAATAGTTGCTGCCTGATCCGGTCCGGGTCGTTGTGACGAACACAACGCCTTTCTCGATGGCGGCTTTACGCTCTTCGGTCATTGCCTTGGAGATCCCGCCTGCTCCGGTGCCAGCCGTAACGATGCCTTTGGCTCCGTTGGCGACAAATCCGCTGATTGCACCAGCACCGGCATCTTGATAGGAGTAGGCGATTTCGACCTTCGCCAAGTCCTTTTTGCTGATTTTGCTCAGATCAAACGGTGTTGCCCAATCTGCAGCCGATTTTAGAGCACGGAACGGTGCGCGGTAAACGCGGATCGTTTTTTCGTCGATATAACCAAGTGCTCCAATTTCCGGCGTTACGAACGTATCGGTCCGATAGGAGTTCGTTTTCGTAACCTCACGGGCGGCATGGAACTCGTCGTTCAGCATGACGACGGTGCCGAAATATTTCGTCTTTCCGCTCGCCGCCAACTTAATAGCGTTATAAAGGTTAGCTGGCGCATCCGTCCCGATGACCGTCCAAGGTCGCATGGAACCTGTAACAACGACCGGTTTGGGGCTGCGCACGGTCAAATCCAGGAAGTAGGCGATTTCTTCCATCGTATCCGTACCGGTTGTTACCACAACCCCGTCTTGGGTTTTGAGGGCTTCGTCAACTTTCAAGGAAAGATCGTATAATTGCTCAATCGTATAGGCGCTGGAGCCAGAGTTGCCGAATTGATATGTAGAGACATCGGCGATTTGGTCTTTATTGGGGAGGGAGGCTACGAGATCGGCAATTGGCAGCGAGCCGGCTCGATAGGTTTGGAAGCTCGTTTCATCCGTGGATTGCCCGGCAAGTGTGCCGCCGGTGGCGATGACCTGCACTTTCGGCAGTTTCTTGACAACTTCGGTCGCGGTAACGGTACCTGTCACCGTTTCGGCTGCAGAAGCTGGCGCGAGATATAAATTGGGGAGCAGTGCAGTCACGGCGAGGCCGGTAACTAATAAGGTCTTTAAACTTCGGGATGTCCACTTCTTCATTCCATCAACCTCCAAGATGTTATTAAGTTAACGTTATGTAATAAAAACTGCCACAACGGTTGTTAACTTGAGAGAAATTATAGTTTGATGTCATGTATATTGACAAACAGGTTAAATGGCGAATAAAGCGCTTAAACCTTTAGTTATCAAGCTATAACGATTTGTAGAACGATTTTTAAGTCAGTTTTAAAATATTTAAATAGTTGAATTTAATGTAAACATTTATGACATAAACAATTTTTTGGGTAGTTTTGTAGCACTTTTGCGGGTTCAAACGTTTTTTCAATTAGTATGCAGGGGCAGGGCGGACAACCGTCGTCAATATGATGGGAGGAGGGGAGAGTTATTGATGAAAGATCGTTTGTTCTAAGATTTCAGAAGGGAGATCACAGCGTCTTTCCTTGGTTGATCCAGGAATATGGGACCTATGTGTATCGAGTAGCCTACTCGGTGCTGCATGATGCCAAGGAAGCGGAGGATGCTGCCCAGGAAACCTTCCTGCAAATCTATAAATCTCTCCCGGAGTATCGCTCACAAGGTCTTAAAACCTGGTTGACCCGGATCGCCGTTAACAAGTCGATTGACATCAAGCGGAAGCGGGACCGGCGCAAGGAAGAGCATTGGGACCCGGCGGATCTGGACCTGCACGCAACGGATTCGGATGAAGGTAATCTGTTTGGTTTACTCCATGCTGAGCGGACTGTGGAGGTCCGTCGAAGAATTGCCGCGCTTCCGGCGGGGCATCGTCAGATCGTTACGAAATTTTATCTGGAAGGCAAAAGTCATGATCAAATCGCCGCAGAGTTAGGTGTAGCGGTGAAAACAATAGAATCGAAGCTATACCGGGCGAGGGCTTATATTCGTGAGCACTGGTCAAGGGAGGAATGGGGATGAGCCAACATAAGCCAGAGGATTTAGCGCTATGGCGCAGTTATATTAGCGGCGAACTGGATGCGAACACGGAGTCACGCTTGGAAGCCTTACTGCAAGGGGATGAGGCGGCCTTTGCTGGTTATGCGGCTGTACTATCCTCCGTGGAACGCGAGCTTCCGGGACCGATAGATGAGGCAGCCTATCGGCAATCGATCATAGAGAAGCTTCCGCGTGCTAGGGAGACGAAGGCGCGAACCGGCAGCCGCAGAGCCTGGAGTCGTCATCCGCTGCTGCACTATGTAATCGCGGCAACTTTGACCGCATTGCTGCTGGGAAGCGGTGTTTTTGATCATATCGCGTTAAAAAGCAATCAACTGATCCAACGTCCGAACTCATCCTCTCTGAGCGAGCGGATGATGAAGGCAACAACCAGCTGGCTTGACAGCTGGCAACGATAACAAATTCATTTTCTATAGGAATGGTATGAAGCGATGATAGAGGAAAGGAAGAAAGCATATGCCGTATGAGCGAAATCGACTGTTAGCTTTACTGTTAAATTTTATCCCTGGTCTGGGACATCTCTATTGGGGCAAAAAAGGAAGAGGGATCACCTATCCGATCCTGTTTTTTGGCGGAATTTTGTTTGGATTGGTTGTAGCAATGGCTGCGGACAGCGGGGAGATGGCCATGTTCACCTTGGTCGCGTCCATTATTCTCTGGTTGATCTCGATGTTTGACCTGTTGATCACGATGCTTCGCGAATCGCCGGAGGAACGGGCTTACCGGGAGCATGTTCGTCAGATGACCGGCGAAGGAAGAGAGTCGGAGAAATTCTTTACCATCTTGCTGTCGTTTGTACCCGGTCTGGGTCATTTTCAACTTGGACTTATGCAGCGCGGGCTTTCGTTTTTGATCGCCTTTTTTGGCTTGATCACGATGATGTTTTTTGTATCTGGCCTTACACATGATTCCGTGTTTCTGCTGTTCCTTGGTCTGCTGCCGATCATTTGGCTGTACAGCATGTTCGATGCGGTGCAGCTCGTGCACCGGAAATTAGCGGGCGAGCCGTTGGTTGACCGAACCCCCTTTGACGACTGGGAAGCCGGAAGAATAGAAGGTCGGCGCAGCAAAGTGCTGGCGACATTGTTATCCGCATTTCCCGGGGCAGGTCAAATGTACCTCGGGTTGCAGAAACGCGGCCTGCAAATGATGGTCCTGTTCCTGGGCAGCTTCTATATCATTGATGTGTTTCGGTTATCGGTGTTTTTGTTCATCCTCCCGATCATCTGGTTTTATTGTTTCTTCGACGGCCTGCAGCAGACGAGCCGCTACGGAATTTTACCTATGGAGGATCAACCGCTGCTGGAAACCCGCGGTGAATACCAGCATTGGCTGGGCATTGCGTTGATTCTGCTAGGAATTTATTTCGTGGGGATGGAACTGATCATTCCAGTACTAGATGCTAATTTCCCCGAGCTTCATATCTACTATCGAATTGAAAAATACCTCCGTCCGACGATCGTCGCCGTCTTGCTGATCGGCGGGGGAATCAAGCTGCTTGCCCGGCCGAAACGGCGGGATGTGTTCTGGAGCGACGAGGAAATCTAACACATTGATGCGGTTAAGAGAGGTGACAGCTTCACGGCTAAGCCTCTCTATTTTATTTCTGGGGGGATTATTTGCTACAATGCAGGGAGTGGGATTGCTAGAAAAGGAGAAACACGATGTTCAAAATCTTTATTGTGGAAGATGACAAGCCGCTTGTGGAGCTGCTGGAGCAATATTTACAACGGTTTGGCTACGAAACGTTGGCGGCCTCGGACTTCAGTGAAGTGAAAACCGAGTTTGAGCGCTACGCTCCGCATCTTGTGCTGCTGGACGTCAACCTGCCGAAATACGACGGCTACTATTGGTGTCGCCAGATCCGCAACTTATCGACCTGTCCAATCGTGTTCTTGTCGGCGCGTGAAGGAAAGATGGATCAGGTGATGGCCTTGGAAAATGGAGCTGACGATTATATCACCAAACCGTTTGATTACGATATCGTGATTGCCAAAATCAAAAGCCAGCTGCGCCGCGCCTATGGAACTTATGCCGGGAGTGGAGATGACCGTACGGTAACGGTCGCCGGGCTGCGGTTGGACCGGGACCGCCTGTCCCTCAGCTTGCGGGATCAACGAATTGAGCTGAGCTTAACCGAGGTTAAAATTTTGGACGAGTTGATGAGTAAAATCGAGCAGGTGGTCAGCCGGGACCGACTGCTGGAGAAGATTTGGGATGACCAGGCGTTTGTCGACGATAATACGCTTAACGTTTACGTGACTCGGGTGCGAAAGAAGCTGTCCGCTCTCGGGATTGATAATGCGCTGCAAACTGTTCGAGGTCAAGGTTATCGGCTCGTGCCTCTTTGGGGGGAGTGAGCCCATGCGTTTATTTTGGCGGGATCAACGTCCGTATATTATCGTGTATTTGCTGCAACTCGCTGTATTGACTTTGGTGTACTGGCTTGACGGTTACCGCCATGCGGCGATCAGTGTATACGGGGCGCTCCTGAGCACGTGCATCTTGGCTATCTTTCTCATCGTCCGTTATTGGACCAACCGCTCGTTCTACCGCTTGCTGGAGCAGATGCCCGATTCGCTGCGCTCCTTTGCCGAAATGAAGCCGGGCTCGCCGCTGGCCGACTCCCTGCAGCGCTTCTTGAAGGCGCAATATCGTCTGTACTTGCAGGAAATCGGCGAGCAGCAGAGCAAGATCGAGGGGCATCGCCATTTTATCAATCAATGGGTGCATCAAATGAAAACGCCGTTGTCCGTCATCCATCTGATGGTGCAGCATGAAGATGACACTCAGTCTGTGGCAATTGCCGATGAGCTGGATCGGTTGCGCAAAGGATTGGAAATGGTGCTTTATACAGCTCGGTTGGATACGTTTGAGCATGATTTTGTGGCCGAAACACTCGATTTGGCGGTCTTGGTACGTTCCGTGACGTCAGCCCAGAAAAGATTGTTCATCCGGCGTAAGGTTTATCCCATGATCGAAATTCCTGAGGGACTTCAGGTTACTACGGATGAGAAATGGCTGTCATTCGTGCTGACGCAGCTGATCACTAATGCTGTGAAATATACCGTGAAGGAACGGGCGAATCTGTATTTCCACGGCTTTGTACGCGGACGTGAGACGGTGCTGGAGATTGAGGATGAAGGCATAGGGATTCCAGCCAGTGATCTGCCGCGGGTATTCGACGCTTATTTTACGGGAGACAACGGTCGGAGCTTTCCGGAATCCACCGGGATGGGGTTGTACTTAGCGAAGGAAATCTGTACGAAGCTAGGGCATCGTCTGGAGCTGGAATCGCAGTACGGTGCAGGGACGACCGTGCGGATTATCTTTCAACCGAACCCGTAAAGCTTACAAGGGAGTAAGGTAACTGTAAGGTTAAGCGATGGAGCGCAGGCTGACAGCTTTCCTATAATCGAGATAGATGGACTGAATAAGAAGGAGCGCTAGATCAGCATGGCGGTATTGGAAGTATCGGCGTTAACGAAAATCTATGAAGGGAAAATTGCGACCAAAGCCTTGGATGGTGTAAGTTTCCGAATCCAGGAAGGAGAGTTCGTTGGCATCATGGGGCCGTCCGGCAGCGGCAAAACAACGCTGCTTAATGTTATCGCCACCATCGACGAACCCACTTCGGGGACGGTTACTTTGCAGGGGCAGGACCCGCAACGGATGAATCGGGAGCAGACGGCGTTGTTCCGGAGGCGGGAGCTGGGGTTTATTTTTCAGCATTTCAACCTGCTGGACACGCTGACGGTGGAGGAGAACATCGTATTGCCCTTAACGTTGGATGGGGTTTCTGTCCCGGTCATGAAAGCCAAGGCGCTAGAGATGGCGCGGCGACTTGGGATCGAGGGAATCCTGTCCAAATATGCTTATGAACTGTCGGGCGGGCAAATGCAGCGGACAGCGATTGCCCGCGCGATGATCCATCAGCCTTCGCTGATCTTGGCCGATGAGCCGACAGGCAACCTGGACTCGAAGGCTTCCCGAGATGTGATGGAGGCGTTCGCTGCCATGAATGAATCGCATCGGGCGACGATTCTGATGGTCACACATGATGCGCTGGCGGCGAGTTATTGCCATCGGGTCATTTTCATCAAAGATGGGAAGCTGTACAACGAAATGTATCGCGGGGACAATCGGCAGGCCTTCTTCCAGAAAATCATCGACATGATGTCGCTGCTGGGAGGGGACAGTCATGACCTTTCGTCAATTCGCCTATAACAATGTCCTGCGGAACAAACGAACGTACGCTGCTTATTTTCTGAGTAGCGCGTTTTCGGTAATGATCTTTTTCGTCTGCGCTTTGTTTCTGTTTCATCCCGGCCTTCAGCAAGAAGTGATGTATCGTTCAGCTGTGTTAGTGCTCTGGTCCGCCGAAGTGATCATGTACGTGTTTGTATTCTTCTTCGTGATTTACTCCGTGGGGTCATTTCTACGCTCGCGCAAGCGCGAGTTTGGGATCTTGCTGCTGCACGGCATGACCGAGAAGCAATTGCGCAACCTCGTCTTCCTGGAGCATCTATTGATTGGTGCAGGGGCGCTGGTGTGTGGAATTGGCGGGGGACTTCTGCTGGCCAAGCTGTTTCTGATGGCAGGCTCCAATCTGCTCGGTGTTCCACAGCTATCCTTTCATGTGCCTTGGCAAGGTTTGTTGCTGACATTAGGGGCGTTCTCGCTGTTGTTTCTGATCATTTCGCTTTGTACGACCATGCTGCTGGGTTCGCACCGGTTGATTGAGTTGTTCCAGGCCGAGATGAAGCCCGCCTCTCCGCCGCAGGCTTCCCTGATTTTATCGTTGCTGGGGGCAGGGTTGCTTGGTATCAGCTATGGGCTGGCGGCTACAGCTACGGCGTCCAACGTGCTGACCCGTATGCTGCCGGTGACAGCGATGACGATAGCGGGTACGTATTTCTTCTACACGCAGCTAAGTGTGTTTCTGATTCAACGGATCAAACGGCAACTCGATTATTATTGGAATAAAACAAACTTGATTACCGTATCCAGTCTCGCTTACCGAATGAAAGAGAATGCCCGGATGTTCTTTCTTGTGACGATCATTTCGACAGTCACGTTCTGTGCGGTAGGCGCCTTCGCCTCGGTCAATCGGCTCGCGGATCAATTTGAACAGGATTATCCGGTGGACATCGCCTATGTGGCCAAAGGAGATAGCGAAGCAGAGGATGAGCATCTGGAGGCGATTCGAAGTGAGCTTGGGTCACGCGGAATTGCGTACCGTACACTAAGCCTGCCTATCATTCTCGCGGAAGTGGTATCTTCAAGCTCTTCCAACACGCTGGATCGGCTGCCGCTGATCTCGTTCACGGATTATAAACGGTTGCTGGAGGCGGCGGGGATCGCAGTGTCCGAGAGTTCGCCGAAAGACGGAGAGGCGCTACTGCTGCTTGGTTCGGAGCGGGAGAGACCGCAACTCCTGCAGCGCAAGCCGGTCTCCTACACCTTTGCGGGTGCACCGGAGCTTACGGTCCACGAGATCGGCATTAGTCAGCATGTCGCCCTGCCCGAGAATCTAACACCTACGACTGGCGATGATCGGGAGGGTTCGTTTTCCGGGCTGGTGGTCAGCGATCCCTTGCTGGAGCGGCTTAAGGCGGCTTCGGCAGAGGAGGGCGAAGGGTTGGGGATGGACCGGTTTACCGGGTTTTACGTGGATGCTCTGGAATCTACCCGCGGCCTGGCGGCGGAGCTGACCGACAACGGGAGAGTCAGCTACGAGTCGGACCGGCCTTACGCCATGACCGTCAGCGGCACCTTGGCGGAAGTGCAGCGCACAACGTACCGAGCCTTGCTGTTTTTCGCTTTACTGGTGGGCACTGTCTTTTTTATCGCAGCGGGGAGCTTTCTGTATTTTCGGTTGTACAGTGATTTGGCATATGATCGGCGGCAGTATGGGGCGTTGTCGAAGCTGGGCCTCACGGATAAAGAACTTGCGCGAATCATTACTCGCCAGGTTGGGGTGTTGTTCTTCGTGCCGATCGCGCTGGCCATCGTCCATAGCCTGTTTGCGTTTAAGGCCATGCAAAGCTTGTTTAACTTTTCGGTCGCTTGGCAAACCGTGTTGATCTTGGCTAGCTTTTTGCTGGTGCAAGTCGTTTACTTCTTCTTTATTCAGGCCCGTTACTTACGCAACGTCAAAAAAGCGATTCGCTAAATACGGGAGGTACAACGTGGAGAACTGGATTACAGACTTTATGGAGAGGTTTGGCTATTTTGGCGTCTTCCTGCTGATTGCCTTGGAAAACGTATTTCCCCCGATTCCGTCGGAAGTAATCTTAACCTTTGGTGGCTTTATGACCACCTATACGAGCTTAACACCGTCAGGGGTGATCGTCTTCTCGACGCTTGGTTCGGTGTTTGGCGCCGTGATCTTGTATGGGATCGGGTATTTGGTGAACGTTGACCGATTGGAAGGGTGGATCGATCGTTACGGTCGGTTCCTGCGCCTGAAAAAAGAAGATGTCCGCCGCGCGGATGCCTGGTTTGATCGATATGGCTATTGGACGGTACTGTTCTGCCGGATGGTTCCGCTGATTCGCAGCTTGATCTCGATTCCGGCCGGCATGTCGAAAATGAAATTTGGCCTGTTCCTGCTGTTTACCACGATCGGGACGCTGATTTGGAACGTGGCGCTCGTCTTGCTTGGAGCGGCGGTAGGAGGTTCCTGGGCAGAGATCGTCGCCTTTATGGACGTGTATTCTAACATCGCCTATGCTATGATCGCTTTAGGAGTATTGTTGGTGGGCTTCCTCTGGCTGCGTCGGAGAAAGAAGGAGCTTCGCGACAACATCAAAACAGAGAGATAAGGAGAAACCTACGAAATGAACTTGTTGGAACTCATGAAAGCTATTATTCTTGGCCTGGTGGAGGGACTTACGGAGTTTGCGCCGGTGTCCTCCACGGGACATATGATCATTGTGGATGATATGTGGCTGAAAACCGAGGAGCTGCTCGGTTCAAAGTATGTGGCGAACACGTTTAAAGTCGTGATCCAACTCGGCTCGATTTTGGCGGTCTTGGTCGTGTTCCGCAACCGATTTATCGATTTGCTGGGGCTGTCGCGCTGGATGCCGAAGGCCAAAGGGGAAGCGGCCAGACAGAGCGGACCGCGGTTGAAGCTGATGCAGGTGATCGTAGGGTTGATTCCTGCCGGGATTCTTGGTGTGTTATTTGAGGATTTTATTGATGAGCATCTATTCTCCACCGCAACCGTGTTAATTGGCCTGGTGATCGGAGCGCTGCTGATGATCGCTGCCGACCGGTTTGCGCCCAAGCGCGCAAGTGTGGATACTGTTGACCAAATTACGTACAAGCAGGCGCTCGGCATTGGGTTGTTCCAATGTCTGTCGATCTGGCCGGGCTTCTCCCGTTCGGGTTCGACGATTTCCGGCGGGGTGCTGCTAGGTTTGAGCCACCGGGCCGCGGCTGACTTCACCTTTATCATGGCCGTTCCGATCATGGCTGGGGCCAGCTTGATCTCCCTGATGAAGAACCTGGAATATTTCACGATCGATGCACTGCCGTTCTTTATTGTTGGATTTATCAGTGCTTTCGTGTTTGCATTGTTGGCGATCCGATTCTTCTTGAAGCTAATCGACCGCATCAAGCTGGTGCCGTTTGCGGTATATCGCATTTTGCTGGCGCTTGTGATCTGGGTGGTTTATTTCTAAATCATTGATGGAACAAAGAAGAGATGCTGCTATTCAAGCAGCATCTCTTTTTGCTTGCATGATCTTAGCCGCAAGCGCAGTTCAATACTGGCTTCCGGGCGGCGCCAGTTTCGTCCAGACGCGTCACCGGAGTGGTGTACGGAGCGTTCCGTAACATTTCCGGATTCGTTTCGGCTTCCTTGGCGATGGCGATCATGACGTCAATAAAGCCGTCCAGCGTTTCCTTACTTTCGGTTTCCGTCGGTTCAATCATGATACATTCCTCTACGTTCAGCGGGAAGTAGATGGTTGGCGGATGATAGCCGAAATCGAGCAGCCGCTTGGCGACGTCCAGCGTGCGGATGCCGTACTTCGCCAGCCCGCTGCCGGACATGACGAATTCGTGCTTGCATGGTTGATCCGGGTACGGCAACTCGTAATAAGGCGCCAAGCGTTTCATCATATAGTTGGCGTTTAACACGGCATTTTCCGAGACTTGGCGGAGTCCATCAGGGCCTAAGCTGCGGATATAAGCATATGCGCGAACCAGGATGCCAAAGTTACCGTAAAAAGCTTTCACTCGGCCGATCGAGCTGGCCGATCCACTCTCAGCGCCGCCAGCGGCCTCTTCGGAGCGAGCACCGCGGATGGCGTACCGCCCGGATTCGTCCTTTACGATTCGGGGTTCAGGCAGAAACGGTATGAGCCGCTCCTTGACGCCAACTGGACCGGCGCCCGGACCACCGCCGCCATGCGGGGTGCTCATCGTTTTGTGCAGGTTGAGATGCACGACGTCAAAGCCCATATCGCCAGGGCGGGCGATCCCCATGATGGCGTTGGAGTTCGCGCCGTCATAATACAGCAATCCGCCGGCTCCGTGCACGATGTCGGCGATCTCCAGGATCTGTTCCTCGAACAAGCCCAGCGTGTTCGGGTTGGTGAGCATCAGCGCCGCCGTGTCCTCGCCAACGGCGGCGCGCAGCGCGTCCAGGTCCACCATGCCGCGCTTGGTGGACGGAATGGTCACCGTCTCGAAGCCGGCGACCGAGGCGCTGGCTGGGTTCGTGCCGTGCGAAGAGTCCGGCACGATCACCTTGGTGCGTTTCTCGCCGCGGCTTTCGTGGTAAGCGCGGATCATCATCAGGCCGGTCCATTCCCCGTGGGCTCCGGCCGCCGGTTGCAGTGTCACGGCATCCATGCCGGTGAGTCCGGCTAAATCCTGCTGCAGACGGTACATCAGTTCAAGTGCCCCTTGCACACTTTCCTCCGGTTGATAAGGATGGATTTTTGCCAGGCCAGGGTAACGTGCAACATCTTCATTCACCTTCGGGTTGTACTTCATCGTACAGGAGCCCAGCGGATAGAAACCGTTGTCTACCCCGAAATTCCGGCGGGACAACGCGGTATAATGCCGAATCACGTCCACTTCATAAACTTCGGGAAAAGCGAGGCCTTCGCTCCGCAGCATGCCCTGGGGGACGAGCTCTTCCTTCGGGGTGGTTGGAACGTCGCATTCCGGTAGAGAATAGCCGATCCGCCCAGGGCGGCTGCGCTCAAATATCAACAATTCATCAGATTTCGTCGTCTCTTTTATTTCGAGCATATTGATTCCTCCAGTACGCGGGCGAATTGGTCAATTTCCGCTTTGCTGCGCTTCTCCGTCACGGCGACCAGCAGATGGCCGGCGAGTTCAGGATAGCTGCGTCCCAGATCGTACCCGCCGATAAATCCGGCGGCAAGCAGATCCCGCTGCAGTTTGGTCAGATCAGTCCCCTCCGGCAACTGAAGCACAAACTCGTTGAAGAACGGTGACTCAAAAGCGGCGCTTACGCCAGGGATAGCAGTGAACACCTGTTTGGCATAATGGCTTTTCTGCAAATTCAGCTCTGCCACTTCAGCCATGCCTTGCTTACCCATCACGGATAAGTAAACGGAGGCAGCCAAAGCAAGCAACGCTTGGTTGGAGCAGATGTTCGAGGTCGCTTTCTCGCGGCGAATATGCTGCTCACGGGCTTGCAAGGTCAGGACGAACCCGCGCTTGCCGTTGCGATCGGTGGTCTGCCCAACGATCCGGCCAGGGATCCTGCGCATATACGTTTTCGATACGGCGAAGAAGCCGCAGGTTGGACCGCCAAAGGAGGGAGCCAGCCCCAAAGGCTGGGCGTCACCAACGACGATATCGGCACCAAGCTTCCCTGGCGCTTCCAGCAGGCCCAGAGCGAGCGGATTACTGCTGACGATCAGCAAGCTCCCTTGGGCATGAGCTAGTTCGCCAATGGCTCGAAGATCTTCCAGGGAGCCAAAGAAATTCGGGTTTTGGATCAAGACAGCTGCGGTGTCCTTAGTGATGGCCGCAGTAAGTGCCTCGCGATCGGTCACACCTTGTTCCCAACCAACCTCAACGATCTCCAGATTCAAGCCGTGGGCGTAAGTGGCGAGCACCTCGCGTGCTTCCGGATGGACGGTGCGGGAGACGACCAGCTGTTTGCGTCTGGTAGCCGCTGCGGCTAGGTTGCCAGCTTCCGCTAAAGCGGTGGCTCCGTCGTACATGCTCGCATTAGCGACCTTAAGGCCAGTCAGTTCGCAGATGTACGATTGGAATTCAAATATCGCCTGCAGTTCGCCTTGACTGATTTCCGGTTGATACGGTGTGTACGCGGTATAAAATTCCGATCGGGATACGACGTGCTGAATGACGGAAGGGATGTGATGATCATAAATTCCGGCACCTAGAAAGCTGGTATACCGATCGGTGTCGGCGTTGCGCCCGGCCAGTTCGGATAAGTGTCGGGTCAGCGCGTATTCGTCAAGGCGGGGAGATACCGGGAGTTCCCCTTGATAGCGAAGGTTCTCCGGGATGTCCTTGAACAGTTCCTGGACGGAGCTTACGCCGATCGTTTGCAGCATCTCCGCTTGATCTTGTTCGGTTAATGGTAAATAGCGATGTTTAAGCATCTGATTTCCTGTTCTCCTTTCACTGCTTGGCGGCAGGGTTTCGGCGATAGAACGGCAACGGGACGACCTTGGCCTGCAGCCGCTTGCCACGGATGTCGACCTCTACGATCGTGTCGGGGGCGGCATAACGGGTGGCGAGGATCGCCATTCCGAGGTTTCTTTTCAGCGTTGGCGACTGCGTACCTGTCGTCACTTCTCCGATCGGTTCCTCTGAGCCTTCGGCAAATACCGGGTAATGGGTGCGCGGAATCCCGCGGTCGATCATCTCCAGGCCAACGAGCCGGCGAGGAAGGCCTTGATCCCGCTGCTTGATCAACGCATCGCGGCCGATGAAGTCGTCATTTTCCAGCTTCACGAATCGGTTTAAGCCGGCTTCGAGCGGGGTAATCTCAGGGCCCAGCTCCTGACCATACAGCGGCAGGCAAGCTTCAAAGCGCAACGTATCTCTGGCGCCCAGCCCAGCGGGGAGAAGGCCCTGGCTCTCCCCGGCTTTCATCACAACGTCCCAAAGCGCTTGGGCCTGCTTGGCCGCGACATACAACTCGAACCCATCCTCACCGGTATACCCGGTTCTGGACAGCAAGACGGGGATCCCGGCAATCCGAGCTTCCCGAATAAACGTGAACGGACGCAACGCTTCAGGATCCTCCCCTTCGCAAAGCGGGGAGAGGAGGGAGGCGGCGAGCGGCCCCTGAACGGCAAGCAACGCAGTCTCGTCAGAGGCATTCCGCATGGTTACCCCTTCAGCGGGAAGGTGCTGCTGCAGCCAGTCCCAGTCTTTGTCAATATTCGAGGCGTTGACCACCAGCATGTACTTGCCTTCTTCCAGATGATAGATCAACAGATCGTCCACCACACCGCCATTGGGATAACAGAGCAAGGTGTATTGGGCTTTTCCTGGTTGAAGCAGGGTCACGTCGTTAGTGGTCATGTGTTGCAGGAAGCGTTCCGCCTCAGGGCCCTCCACGTAAAATTCACCCATATGCGATACGTCAAACAGACCAGCGCGCTCGCGCACGGCTTCGTGCTCTTTCTGGATGCCGCTGAACTGCACCGGCAGCTCCCAACCGCCGAAATCGATACAGCGGACTCCTTCATAACGCGCATATCCGGGATAGAGCGGCGTACGCCGCAAAGCGGATTCGGACATTACCATCACCTCGTAAGGGCCGGATCGGCCAATTTTTGAGAACAGCAAAAAAAGGACAGGCCAAAGAAAACCCGCTAACCTGCATAGAGGTCTAACGGTTCTTCCAGGCTCTGTCCTTTGTACCTGAGAGTTACCCTGTGCGGAGGCTCGAAGCTCGCGCAGGTTTCCCCTTGGGTGATTCACGTAAAAGATACCTCCACGTGAATGCTCTCCAGAGTTGCGTCCGGCAGAGGTCCTTTTGCCTGAGAGATTCACCGCTTCGCGGCTTGCTCCTTCGGCGTTACAATCCCGTAATTGTAATCTCTCCCCCTGCCATCAACCGCAGCTTACACATCTCATTAATACTCAAAATCTGTCTAGATGTCAATAAAGTTATCATAATAATTTTAATTAATTTCGTTTACTGGAAAAGGCTACGCTTACATTTTACTAGACTCTATCAAATGTGTTAATAATATTGACATGATAGCTAGGTTTGGAATAATCTGAACGAGGGAAATACAAAGATGAATCTTCCACAGAATTTAAGGTACACTAGATCATCCGAAAGAGGAGGAGCAAGCTTTGGCTAGTGAGATCAGGGAAAACGTGTTGTACAGCGATGAGCATGAATGGGTACTTGATATGGGAGATGGAACGGTGAAGATCGGCATCTCCGATGTCGCCCAACATCGGCTGGGCGACATTGTATTCGTGGAGCTGCCCGAGCCAGGGCAGGAATTCGAAGCGCAGGAAGGCATCGGAACGATCGAATCCGTGAAGACGGTGGCCGATTTGTTTACGCCGGTCAGTGGGACAGTGCTGGCAGTGAACCGGGAGCTGGATACCGCGCCGGAGCTCGTCAATGAAGAGCCGTATGATGGGGGCTGGATGGTCCATATTCGATTGAAGGAGGACGCTAACGTCGCGTTGGCGAACTTGATGGACGCGAAGGCGTATGCGGAATTTATCGAGAGATAAAGCAAGATCTTAGGCAAATGTAAAAAAACTCGCGGTTAGCGTAATTGCGGGAGCTGCTGATGGTAGTTTAATCACTCCGCTTATCGCTTGTCGCGAGTTGTTTTTTAGGCATGATACTCCTTGGGAGGCAACAGCAGGGAACGGTACAGCACTTCAAACATAAACTCCAGCGCTTCCAGATGGCGCTTCGCCTCAGCAATGTTGGTTCCCCAGACATAGACCCCGTGATTTTGCAGCAGCAACGCCGGCACACGGGTATCTAGACTGCCTGGGATTTGCTTGAGGATGGCTGGGAGCTCAGCGGCGTTCGGCAGAATTGGCACTCGAACCTCCGCCTGCGTCTCCCAGATCTCTAAGCTTTTGAGCAACTCGTTCCCCTTGAGTGGAACGCCGCCATCCGCAGCAAAATAGTCACTGAGCACGTTGTTGAACGTCGTATGTACGTGTACGATCGCGCCGCAGCCGGTCATCCGGTAGATTCTCGCGTGAATCGGTGCATCGGAACAAGGTTTAAGCCGCGTTGGCTCGCAGGGGGCGCTGGCGGCATCGACGAACAGCGCGCCAACCGAAGGGGAAGGGATCGCTGACAGCTCCGACCAATACGTCTCGTCGGCCGTTATGGCAAACACAAACCGGTCCGGCTTATACCGCCCGACCCGCATCGACAAGCTTCCGCTGGAAGCGGGAAACCAACCGCGGGCGGCGAACTCCTCCCGCAGGCGTTGGATGGCGTCCAGCGCCGCTTGTTTTTCTTCCCATGGGATATCGACGTAGTTCATGCTGCCGTCCCCCTTTCCTATTGGCCTTACGCGCAGTGCCGACCATCGCTGCACCATACGGCTGCAGCTTCTTACAACAGCGCTTGTTTGACGGCTTCGCCCATTTCTTTCGAGCGTTCGGCGGCCCGGTGAACCGCAGCTTTTACGTTTGGCTGAAAGCTGCCGGCTTCCAGCACACCGATCGCCGCTTGCGTCGAACCGTTGGGCGAGGTGATGTCTGCACGCAGCTTGGTAGGCGCTTCGCCGGTTTCTGACATCATGAGGGCAGCGCCAAGTACCGTCTGTACGGTAAGATCACGAGATTGCTCAGGCGTTAATCCGCCTTCGATGCCCGCTTCAATCATCGCTTCCATCAGATAATAAACATATGCAGGTCCGCTCCCAGATACGCCCGTCAATATTTCCATTTGATCCTCTGGGATCACGCTAACCATCCCTACCGCTTCAAACATCGACAAGACTTGGGCGCGCTGTTCCTCGGTGGTCTCCGGAGAGAAGGAGATTCCCGTCGCACCTTGTCCGATGGAGCAGGAGGTGTTGGGCATCGTGCGGGCGACAGCGACCGGGCTGCCAAGCAGCGCTTGAATCGTCGAAATGGATAAACCGGCAATCAGGGAGACGATCAACTGACCCTCGCGCAGAAGTGGGCCCAATCCAGCCAGAGCTTCACCGGCATCCTTCGGCTTCATCGCCAGGACGATAATCGATGCGTCCCGCAAATAGATCTGCTTTGCGTCCGCTTCAGATGCTGTTTGGACCTGGTAGGTTTGGGCTAAATAGTCGAGCCGTTCCCGGTTCGAGCGATTCAGCATCACAATTTGATCCGCGCTGGCAACTTGCTTATGGAGCAAGCCGCGTACGATCGCTTCAGCCATCGAACCTGCTCCATAGAAACAGATGGTGGAGGCGGACAGAGAAGGTATTGTTTTCATAGGATATGACCTCCGGTTATTATTTTGGTTGAAAAAAAGGGGGGACGCCCCGTTACTGCCGGATTTGTCCATTCCCCTGGATGATATATTTACTTGAGGTGAGCGCAGTCAGCCCCATCGGACCGCGGGCATGCAGCTTCTGGGTGCTGATGCCGATCTCCGCGCCGAACCCGAACTCGAATCCGTCGGTGAAGCGAGTGGAAGCGTTATGGTACACCGCCGCAGCATCAACTTCTTGCTGGAACCGTTCAGCATTCGCGCTGTCTTGGGTCACGATACACTCGGAGTGCTTCGTGCCGAAGCGGGCGATATGCGCCATCGCTTCGTCCAGATTGCGAACGATTTTCACGTTGAGAATATAGTCGTTATACTCCGTGGCATAATCCTCATCCGTCGCGGGTACTGCCCAAGAGATAAGCTGTCTTGCGGCCTCATCGCCCCGCAGTTCAACCCCGGCTTCCTTGAAACGATTCGCCAGCTCAAGCAAATGTTGTGCGGCAAACGCCTCATGCACCAGCAGCGTTTCCATCGAATTGCAGACCGAAGGACGCTGAACTTTGGCATTCATCGCGATCTCTGTCGCCATCACAGGATCGGCTGAGGCATCCAAATACGTATGACAGATCCCCGCACCCGTCTCGATGACTGGAACTGTGGCATTTTGCACGACCGTCTGGATCAGCGAGCTGCCGCCGCGTGGAATCACGACGTCCAGCAATCCGTTGAGCTTCAGCATTTCGTCAACAGAGGCGCGGTTTGGATCCTCGATCAGTTGAACAGCATCAACCGGAACTTGCGTTCCCGCAAGCGCTTCGTGGATAATCTTTAAGATTTGTCGGTTGGAGGACAAGGCGGAGGAGCCGCCGCGAAGCACAACGGCATTGCCTGTCTTCAGGCATAAGCCCATGGCATCTACCGTTACGTTCGGCCGCGCTTCATAGACGATCCCAATGACGCCAAGCGGGACGCGGCGTTTGATGATATGCAGCCCGTTCGGACGGTTGATCGTTTCCAGCACATCGCCTACCGGGTCAGGCAACTCGACGATTTGCCGCAGTCCTTCAGCGATCCCTTCAATGCGCGCATGGGTTAATGCCAGGCGATCCAATAAGGAAGAAGATGTCCCGTTATCCCGTCCCCGCTGCAGATCCTCTTCATTGGCCGCGAGGATCGCATCGCTGTTGCGAACAAGCGCATCGGCGACTGCCAGCAGAGCGTCGTTTTTTTGCGCCGTTGTCAGACGATTCAGAACTGACACGGCCGTTCCGGCCAGCTTCGCTTTTTCTCTTACTTCACTCATAGGTATACCTCCTTAAAAATCCTGTGAAAACGGATGGATGAATTATGCTTTTAATGAGATCCATTCGTCCCGGTGGATGACTTCCAAACGATGGACGCTGTCCAACTTCTTGAATACTTCGGTGCTGGGGAGCCCGAGAATGCTGTGGAGCTGTTCCGCATCATAGTTAACGATGCCGCGTCCCAATACCTCGCCGCCTGCGCTGATAACCTCTACGACATCGCCGGTATGGAACTGTCCGCTGGCCTCTTTGACGCCAACTGGAAGCAAGCTTCGTCCGCCGCGGATCAGCGCCTCCTCAGCACCGGCATCTACCGTCAGCGTCCCGATTGGGGTGGAGAAGAAGCCCAGCCACTGCTTCTTTCGCGGCAGCGAGGCACCGTGGGCTTCGAAATAGGTGCCATGCCCATCGCCGTGCAAAGCGGCCAGCAGATCGCCGGGGGAGGCGACCTTTCCGACGAAGACCGGAACGCCTCCGAGCGAAGCGATTTTCGCGGCGTCAATTTTCGACCTCATACCGCCCGTACCGACGGAGGAGCCGGCACCGCCGGCGATCGCATAGATCTGGCCGGTGATTTCCGTGACCCGGCTGATCCGCTGGGCCTGTGGATCCAGACGCGGATCCTTGGTGTACAGACCGTCCATATCGGTCAGGATCAGCAGGTGATCGGCGTGAATCAGGTTAGCGACAAGGGCGGACAACGTATCGTTGTCGCCGAACTTCAATTCATCCAGCGAAACGGTATCGTTCTCGTTAATAATCGGCAGCACGTTTCGCTTCAACAGCTCTTCGATCGCCATGCTGGCGTTGCCCGTTCGCTTACGGTTTTGGAAATCGGACCGGGTCAGCAGCACCTGGGCCGCAGTCACTCCGTGTCGAGCCAATTCTTCGCGATAAGCCTGCATCAGCAGCGCTTGACCAACGGCAGCCGAAGCCTGCTTCTCATGCAGCAGCTTAGGCCGTTCGGAGTAGCCGATTTCACGAAACCCGGCGGCCACAGCGCCGGAGGTGACCAGCAATGGCTGGTATCCGGCCTCAATCAACCCGGCCAATTCGGATGCGTAATACGCCACGGCCTCCCGGTTTAAACCTCCTTCTGACGATGTCAGCGAACTGCTGCCAATTTTGACGACGATGCGTCGCAGCATGGGGATCACTCCTCGAACGATAGATATAAATAAAAAAACTTTCGCCTTTGCATGCAAAGGACGAAAGTTTCGACTTCCGCGGTACCACCTTTATTGATGAGACAAGCTCATCCAACTTCAATGCCCGGTAACAGGGGCGCTGTCCGGCTTGTTCGGCCGGCCGCTCAGGGATAGGATTCGGAAAGGGCTAGCATGTAAATTCTTTCAGCCGGTGGAATTTACTCTCTGTCTTGCCGCGTACTTTCGTACTGGTCCCGTCAATGCGTTTTATCAAAATGTCCGTTTATGGTTCTCATGTAATGTAAGCATACCACGCGTCCCCTGGCATTGCAAAGGGAAAAGCGCCGAAATGGCGCAACCATCGCTTCTTTTGGTTTCATTCACGTTCGGCTTGCGATTCAACCCAGGCACCATTATGATGAGATTTAAGCAAAGTGAAGCCTACGAAAAGGCGGTGTGCAAAGAAAGTGAGTCTACAGTCCAGTCATTGGCGGATCGCCATGATTCAATGCGATGTCGCCTTAGGGGAACCCGAAGTGAACCGGACCAAGTTCGAGGAGGCAATGGAACGAGCAGTTCACGCTGCAGAGAAACCAGACGTCATCCTGCTGCCGGAGCTGTGGAATACGGGATACGCCTTGACGGAAATTGGCCGGTTGGCTGATCCGGAGGGACAGCACAACCGGGCATGGCTGTCTGCCTTCGCCCGGCGTCATGGGATCCATATCATTGGCGGCTCGATTGCCGAAAATCGCAGCGGTCAAGTCTACAATACGATGCTGGTCTTTGACCGCAACGGGGATGAGGCGGCCGCATACTCTAAAATTCATCTGTTTCGACTGATGGAAGAGGAGAAGTATCTGCAACCGGGAGAACGGAGCGCGACGTTTGAGCTGGATGGCGTGACGGCCGGGGCAGCCATCTGTTACGATATCCGCTTCCCAGAGCTGACCCGCAGCTTGGCGTTACGCGGGGCGAAGCTGCTGTTTGTGGCGGCGGAATGGCCGATCCCGCGGCTTAACCACTGGCGTACGCTGCTCATTGCGCGGGCGATCGAAAATCAAATGTACGTCATCGCCTGCAACCGGACGGGGAAAAGTGGCGGCGATGAGTTTTTCGGCCATTCGATGATCATCGACCCCTGGGGGGAGATCGTGGCTGAGGGCGGCGAAGCAGAGGAAGTGGTCATCGCCAGCATTGACCTGACGTTGGTTGATCAAGTCCGCCGCCGGATTCCCGTCTTCGACGACCGCCGTCCGCAAGCTTATGATTGATGTGACGTTTGGCGTTCCTTCATCGTCTTTTTAAACGTCTCGATAAAAGCCTCCGCAGCTTTGGATAGATAACGTCCTTTGCGGTAGGCGATCACTAGCGTCCGGCTTGGGGCTGGAGCGGCAAGAGGTAAATACGCCGGGATCAACTCGCTGCGTTTCGCTCGGGCGATAAACCGCGGCACCAGTGTAATGCCCATCCCGGCGGCTACCAGCGATTGTACGGTTTCGATATTGTTGCTCTCAAAGACGACATTCGGCTCGAACCCGGCCTCCCGGCATAGGTCGGCAGTCATTTTACGGAAGCCCTGGCCTTTTTTGAGCACGATAAACGGTTCGTTTTCCAGTTGCTTCATCTGAACACCCTGCTCTAATACCCCGGGCAATTTCGTCAGCGGATGGTCCGGAGGAACTGCCAAATCGATGATCTCTTCACCAACCGGTTCGTAAGAGAGCGTGGGCTCCTGCAACGGCAGGGACAGCAGACTGAGGTCAGTACCGCCTTCGGCCGTCAGTTTCTCCAGGTTCAGGGACGTATCTTCCAACAGGGTCACTTGAATATTGGGGTAGCTCGCTTTAAACGCAGGAAGCACGTAAGGGAGCAGGTGAGAGCCGGTAATCGGCATACTGCCGACCACAACGCGGCCTGCTCTGAGCTGGGAAATGTCGTCCATTTCCTGACGGAGCTGGGCGACGGCGTCCATGATTTTTTGGGCGTGCGCAATAAAGCTGGCACCGGCATAGGTTAGCTCAACCGTACTCGTATTGCGCTGGAACAGCTTCACCCCGAGCTCCTGTTCCAGCTTGGACAGCTGCTGGCTAAGTGATGGCTGAGCGATGTGGAGCTTGTCGGCGGCCCGGGAGAAGTTCTTTTCCTCGGCGATCTTTATAGTGTATAGAAGTTGACGAAGTTCCATAGCATTAACCCCTTTGGTTCATTAAGGAATAAACCTTCTTGATCTTATAAGTATAACCTATAAGTACACTATAACATATAGATATTTGTATTGGTATGTGACTTGCCTTTATAATAAGAGACAAACATCAAGAGTGTGGAGGTTTTTCGCTTGAAACGGAAAACATGGTGGAAAGAACTCGGCGGATGGGGCTTCTCCATCGTCCTAGGCTTTGTACTTAGCATGATTATCGGCATTTTTATCATTCAACCTTATAAAGTTGACGGTCATTCGATGGAACCAACCTTGACGGACAATCAACGCATTTACGCTTGGAAGTTTACGCATGTGTTGGAGAAGCTGCCGGCTTATGGCGACATCGTCATCATCGACAGCCGGGTAGACCGGAGCCGTACGTTCTGGGACGACGTGAAGGAGCATCCGATCATCACTTGGCTTTCCGGTAGGGAAGAGGACGATGTTTTCTATGTCAAACGCGTGATCGGCTTGCCAGGTGATACGATTGAAGTGAAGGATGGACATGTGTTCCGCAATGGGCAACAGCTGGAGGAACCTTACATCAAGGAGCAGATGGATCCCCGCGCGGCGCAGATATGGCATGTACCGGAGAACCACGTATTTGTGATGGGGGATAACCGGAACAACAGTAATGACAGCCGCAGCATCGGACCGGTACCGCTGGATCATGTGATGGGGATCGATTCGTTTTAAGCTTGGGTAGAAATGGAGCAAACCACGCTGGGAAGTTTCTCGGACGGGTTGCTCTTTTTTTGGTTGGAACAAGGGTATAGGTTTTGTCTATCAACCATATTGCTTACAAGTCTTGGACGATGGAAGGATCCGGCCGTTAAAATAGGAGGCAATTCTAAGAAGGGGGTGCTGTGATGCTCCATTCGGTTGTATCGACGCTCTTAGGCGTTCTGGTGCCGCTGGCGGTTCCGGTTGCCGCCGGGGCGATATTGGCCCGGTTTCGCGCCTGGGACACGAAGCCGCTGCTTACGTTGTATTTGTACGTGCTAAGTCCGGCTATAATCTTTGACACGCTGCGGGGTGCCCATATCTCCACGGATGAGCTGTACAGCACAATCGGCTTCGCCCTGGTGAATCTGCTGTTTATGTGGGGCATTGCCCAAGGGATCGGGAAGATCGCCCGTCTGGATCCGGCGGAGCAGGCCGGTTTGACACTGATCTCCACCTTAACGAACAGCGCCAATTACGGACTGCCGCTCGTGCTGCTGGCCTTTGGCCAACTGGGTCTAGATAAAGCTTCCGTGTACGTCATCACGCAAATGATCATTGTAAATACGGCAGGCGTTTATTTTGCGGCACGTTCCCAGTTTTCAGTTCAAAATGCAGTCAAATCGGTGTTTACCCTGCCAGCGGTGTATGCGGCGGCGCTGGCTGTATTTCTAAAATGCTTTGGGCTTCACCTGACAGCCGGGTTGGAGCAAGGGATAGGCATGGTCGCGGACGCTTATTCGCCGGTGGTGCTGACGATCTTAGGCGCGCAAATGATCAAGGTTGGCCGGGCGGAGGCGAAGCAGGTTAAGCCTGCCGGATTCTGGACGGGCACGGCCATTCGCTTGCTACTAGCACCGTTTGTGGCTCTTGTAACATTAAAGCTGCTGGGCATTTCGGGTCTGCTGTTTTCAGTCTTGTTCATTCAAGCCTGTATGCCGGTTGCGGTGAATGCCGTTGTGCTGGCCGAGCGATTTGATGCCGCCTCGGGTCTAGTGTCAAAATGTATCGTATGGACGACCCTCGCTTCCTTTTTGACGCTCCCCGCATTGATCGTGCTCGTCCAGTAAGGAACAGATCGAGCTCTGTACGCATCCGCTCTCGTTCGAGACTGTCTCGGGTTAGAATTGCCACCGTCAAATTTCTATCTCCAGATAGAGATAGGCTATGATAAGGTAAAGACATCCAACGTTTGGAGGTCACGTTTCGATGTCCATGGGAAAAAGCACAATTCTCCTTCGACCTGCTGTCATCAGCGTGGTTATTTTAATTTCCATGTTTTCGGCCGGGCTGTTTGACGGAACCCCGTCTCAAAGTGCCTTGAACGGGCTGATTTGGCTGAGTTATGCCTGCATCCTGTTCCTTCCGAAATCCCAATGGACTCCCAAGCATGCCTGGGCGGCATTGGGTCTGCTTGTTGTGATTACGGGGATGAATTTTGTCTGGTATCAGGATTGGGAGTTGGTCTACTTCCTCATTTTCGTCGTGTTTTATGCACTGTTCCGCTTGATTATGCCGAAGCCGCTGTGGCCTGCTATCCTGACGCTGTTGATTACGGCCGTTCTATTCATCCATTATGGCGCCTTAAATCTGCCTGAGATCATGAGCTATATCTCGCTTGCGATCTTTCTGTACTCTGTTATTCGCCGTCGGATGTTGCGTCAAGAAATGCATGAGCAAAATCTCCGTCATATTGCAGAGCTGCGGAAGGCGTATGATGAATTGCAGGAGGCTTCCGTAACCTCGATGCGGTTTGCGATCTTGGAGGAGCGTACGCGCATCGCCAGAGATATTCATGATTCCGTCGGCCACAGCCTCACGTCCTTGATCGTCCAACTCCAAGCGCTGCGGTTCATGGTCCGGCAGGATCCTGAACGATCGGAACAAACGATTGATGAGATGTTGGTCGTCGCACGTCAGGGTCTTCAAGATATCCGCAACTCCGTTCATGCGCTGGCGGATGACTCCTCGTTCTCCGGCAAATCTGCCCTAAAAGCCCTACTGTCACGTTTTGAAGCTTCATCCGGAATTCGCTGCGTGATGGATGACGAGCTGCCAGATGAGGATTTGGGAGACAAAGTCTACGGGATTCTGTTTAAAATATTACAAGAAGCCAGCACCAATGTGGTACGCCATGCGGAAGCCACCGAGGTGGAAGTTCGTCTATGGAAGGAGATGGATCAGGTCGTGATGCGCATTCGGGATAACGGCAAGCTGCCAGTCGGGCAGCCCATCACCGAAGGGTTTGGGATAAAAACGATGCGAACTCGGGTGGAGGAGATCGGCGGAAGTTTGCAGGTTGCGGCACATGAACCAAGCGGCTTGGAGATTGTGGCCAAACTCCCGGTGAAGAGCGAGCCAAACCAACAGGATACGGAAGGAAAGGAGGAGGCTCATGACGGAAGCAAACCGGATTAAAGTGATGCTCGTTGACGATCAGAACATGATTCGCCAAGGCTTTGGCTATATTCTCAGCTTGCAGCCTGATCTGCAGATCGTTGGTGAAGCGGGAAACGGAAACGATGCGGTCAAAATGGCGGAGGAGCTGCATCCGGATGTCATTCTGATGGATGTACAGATGCCGTTCATGGACGGAATTGAAGCGACAAAGCGAATCATGGCGCAGCAAACAGGGGTTAAAATCGTGATTTTGACGACGTTTGATGATCAGGACTATGTGCTAGAAGGGATTCGTGCCGGCGCTGTCGGCTACCTATTAAAAGATGCGGAAGCAAGCGACATGATTGAAGCGATCCGGGCAGCTTATCGGGGAGAAGCCATCTATAAGACGAAACTTGCCTCCGGCGCCTTGCAGGAAGCGATAGCCTCTGCATCACTGTCCGCTCCTGATAATGTACTGCAAGTGAAGTTGCTGGAGCCGTTGACTGAGCGCGAACAGGAGATTCTCCAGGAGATGGCCTATGGACTTCGTAATGAGCAAATAGCGGCCAAGTTGTTTATTACCGAAGGGACGGTAAAATCCCATGTCCACCGGATCTTGCAGAAGTTTGGCTGCGAGGATCGGACGCAGGTGGTTGTGATGGCGCTGCGGGGCGGGTTGGTGAAGTAGCCAGCCGCCTTTTGTGCCACTTATAAGCTAAACCTATTGCGTTTATAGATATTATATCTTGGAACAATTAACACGATCATGTTATATTGGATTCAACATTCAAGGCCGGAGGGCGCAGCAAACCGCCCTTTCGCCTTGATCACGTGTACGAATCCTTCTGTGGGGTGATTAATCATGAGCAGCAAAAAGACAATGTACGAGAAAATCTGGGATAACCATGTTATTTATCAAGAGGAAGGCAAACCGAGCATTCTCTATATCGATTTGCACCTCGTTCACGAGGTGACTTCACCGCAGGCATTTGAGGGTCTTCGCCTTAGCGGACGCAAAGTGCGCCGTCCTGAATTGACCTTCGCTACGATGGACCATAACGTCCCAACCAAAGACCGTTATAACATTACCGACCCGATTTCGAAGCAGCAGATTGATACGCTGGCCAAGAACTGCCGCGATTTTGGCATCACCTTGTATGACCTCGATACGATTGACCAAGGCGTCGTGCACGTTATGGGGCCGGAGCTGGGCCTGACGCATCCGGGCAAAACGATCGTTTGCGGCGACAGCCATACGTCCACACACGGTGCGTTTGGTGCACTTGCTTTCGGGATTGGGACGAGTGAAGTTGAACACGTACTGGCAACCCAATGCTTGCAGCAGGCAAAAGCGAAAACGCTGGAAGTTCGTTTTGTGGGCAAACGCAAACCAGGGGTAACGGCAAAGGATATGATCCTCGGTGTCATCGCCAAGTACGGCACGGACTTCGCCACCGGCTATGTTATTGAGTATACAGGTGAAGCGATTCGTGAGCTGTCCATGGAAGAGCGGATGACGATTTGTAATATGTCGATTGAAGCCGGAGCAAGAGCAGGCTTGATTGCACCGGACGAGACGACGTTTAATTACCTGCGGGGCCGTGAGCATGTGCCACAAGGAGCGGCATTCGACCAAGCCGTGGAAGAGTGGAAGAAGCTGGCTACCGATGAAGGTGCAACTTATGATCGCGTCGTCGAATTCGATGTGGATTCGCTGATTCCGCAAGTTACCTGGGGAACGAGCCCGGGGATGGGGACGGGGATCAACGGTGTGGTGCCGAATCCAGCTGATTTCGAGAATGAGAATGAACGCAAAGCCGCTGAGAAAGCGCTGGAATACATGGGCTTGACCCCAGGGACGCCGATGACGGATATCGCAATTGATTACGTCTTTATCGGTTCCTGTACAAACGGCCGGATCGAAGACCTGCGTGCAGCAGCGGAAATCGCGAAAGGCTACAAGGTTTCCGACAAAGTTACGGCGATCGTCGTTCCAGGTTCGGGCCGCGTGAAGCTGCAAGCCGAGAAAGAAGGTCTGGACAAAATCTTCAAAGAAGCTGGCTTCGAATGGCGTGATGCAGGTTGCAGTATGTGTCTGGCCATGAACCCTGACGTCTTGCAGCCGGGGCAACGTTGTGCTTCGACCTCCAACCGTAACTTTGAAGGACGGCAAGGGCGCGGCGGCAGAACCCATCTGGTTTCTCCAGCGATGGCGGCAGCAGCGGCGATCAAAGGTCATTTCGTCGACGTGCGCGAATGGGAAATCAAGAGTGAAGTCCTGAGCTAATCAAGGGAAAAGGGGAGAATCGACGATGGAAGCATTTGTAAAACATACTGGGATCGTAGGTCCAGTGGACCGTGTCAACGTAGATACCGATGCAATTATACCTAAACAATTTCTGAAACGGATTGAGCGTTCTGGATTTGGTCAGTTTCTGTTCTATGAATGGCGGTTTGACACGGAAGGGAACCCGAATCCTGAGTTCGAATTGAACAAACCGCGCTACGCTGGTGCGTCCATTCTGATTTCACGCGTGAACTTCGGGTGCGGTTCTTCGCGGGAGCATGCACCATGGGCCATTTTGGATTACGGATTCCGTTGTGTAATTGCACCGTCCTTTGCGGATATTTTCTATAACAACTGCTTTAAGAACGGCATCCTGCCGATCAAGCTGTCGGAAGAACAAGTGGAGGAACTGTTCCAGCGCACAGCTGCCCATGAGGGATACAAACTGACGGTGGATCTGGAGCAAAAAACGATCACCGACGAGTATGGTTTGAACATCAGCTTTGATTTGGATGAGCACCGCCGTCAGTTTTTGCTGCAAGGCTTGGACGATATCGGTTTGACGCTCCAGCACGAAGATTTGATTGCGGCATACGAGAAGAAGAAATTTGCGCATTTGGCTTAAACCGTCTGAACTTGGCGGGAAGTCCCGGCTGCGAGATGCAGCTGGGGCTTTTTTTTGTCAATCTATGAAAATATAAGTCTATCAGCCCAGAGTATTTTCTGATATTATGGAAGTAATTAGCAACGTTTTAGGAATGTTGGCGTTTACAATGCTCACTGGATCCTCGTCTGGTGGCGTATCCGGCAACAAGATTCTTGATTCGGCAAAATACGAGGGTGGGGTAGGGATTTACGGATGAAGAAACTCGGCTTAATGATGTTTATGTTGGTTGGTTTGCTCGTGTTTCCGGGATTGGCGAACAACGCCTACGCTGCCTCGGCGGAGGCAGCCGGAACCCATATTGTGCTGGACGGCCAGGAGCTCGAACAGCCTGCCGGTGCCCAAGCGGGGATCGTGGGAGGCAACGTAATGGTGCCGCTGCGCGTCGTTGCCGAAGGTTTGGGTTACCAAGTTGGCTGGGAGAAGCAGAGCGGCACGATTACGATCTCCCAAGAGGGAACCGAACTGAAGCTTACGCTGGGCCAAGACACCGCTTATGTTGACGGTCAGCTGGTGAAGCTGAGTTCTGCTCCATTTTTGCAGGGAGATTCAACGCTGGTTCCGCTGCGTTTTGTAGGGGAACAGATGGGGATGAAGGTGAGCTGGGACAATCTTACGAAGTCCGCTTACTTAACGAGTCCTGCAGGAGGTACTGCCTCCGGTGTTGTTCCGGGGACGGCGAGTCAAGCTCCAGGGTCGGAGACTCCAAACTCCGTTCCGGGAGGGCAGCCTGCGGCAGGGGATAACTATACATACGACCCGGGAGCTTCAACGGGGAACCAAGCCGAGAGCCCAATCGCGTTGATCCAAGGTATCAGCTTTAGCGAAAACCGTTTAATGTTTGCCGTTTCCGGTAGCGTGACCCCAAACGTATTTAAAATGAGCGGTCCTGAGCGGCTCGTCATTGATGTTCCCAACGCCGACTTTGCTCCAACTTTTGGGGATGTTCATCCTTTGGACGCAGGTCGGAACGGTCAATTTGCCGTCAGCGATTATCCGGACGTCTCCCAGATCCGCTATTCGCTGTTTAGCCAATCGCCGTCAACGGTTCGGATTGTCATCGATTTGAACCGGAGCGTAGATTTTAAGGTCACGAACCTTGATGATGGGCTTGTAACCGTTGATTTGACAGTGGCTGCAGACGTACCTAGCACCAATACGGTGGCAGGCGGCCGGCCGCTGGTTGTGATCGATGCAGGTCATGGCGGCAGCCAGCCTGGGGCGATCAGTGTCACGAAGAAACAGGAGAAGGAGTTTACACTGGCTGTAGCGCTGAAAGTCGAAGCGTTGCTCCGACAGGAAGCGGGTTTAGAGGTCATCCTGACCCGTATGACGGACGTCACCATGACGCTCCAGGATCGGGTGAAGGTAGCCAATGATCAAGGGGCTGCGGTGTTCGTATCGATTCATGGTAACAGTATCGATCCGCCAAGCAACCCTAGCGGTACAGAAACGTATTACACTCGAGACGAGAGCATTCCGCTTGCGAATGTCATGCACCAGCATTTGGTGAAGGCAACGGGCTTAAAAGATCGCGGCGTTAGAAAGAGTAGCCTGCATGTCACACGGGAAACGAAGATGCCAGCTGTGCTGCTTGAGGTCGGTTATCTGAGTAATAAGACCGATGCCGAATTAATGTACACGGAGGAGTTTCAACAACGTGTGGCAGAAGGGATTGTCGCGGGTATTAAAGAATATCTGGGCTTATGATCGATAAGATATGACAAGGAGGGAAGCGGCATGAAGAGAAAAGTGGCTGTATTGCTGGCTTTGGTGGCCATGCTGGGGGTTGCTGCAGGATGCGGTAACAAGCCGACGGCTTCACCTCCGGAGAATGAGCATCAGAGGGAAGCTGCGCTAAGCAGCGGTGCGCAGCAAGGTGAAACTCAGATGCAAGAGGTGCAGGGGCCGGTGAACGGTACTGATGATTCGGGGGATCCCCAAACCGATGCACAAGCGGGGGCGGAGAAGCTGACTATCCAGGTTTATTTGACAGATGATGATATGTTGGAGCTGAAGCAGACGCCGCGTGAGATTGAATTTACAGCGGATCAGAGCAAATATGAAAGCGCCTTTGAGGCGCTGCAAACTGCAGAAGACGGTCTGCTCTCCCTTTGGGAGAAGGTGGTTCTAAATACGGTGAAGTTCGACTCGGAGAGCGGGCAGTTAGCGATCGATATTCACTTGCCGGACGAAGCACGTCTTGGTGCGGGCGGGGAGTCGCTGGCGATCGAAGCGCTGAAGAACACAATGTTTCAGTTTGAGGAAGTCCAGCAAATCGAGTTGACGGTGGATGGTCAGCAAGTCGAATCACTGATGGGTCACGTGGACCTGGAGCATCCGATGAACCGCTAAGTACATCATCTACGAAGTGCAGATAAAGATGACGGGCAGCAGCAGACTATACCAGCCCAGCAAATCCGAATGCGGATTTGCTGGGCTGTTTTTTGCTTCAAGCTTATAGGTCCTAGCCGCAAATGAGATAACTTACCTCTCATAAAGCGTTAGAATCGAGAAGCATCCGTTTTGACGCTTGCCAGCGAGCTTATTTGCGCCAAATGGCTCCATTTGGAGGAGGAAACCGGCAAATAAGCTTTCACATAAGTGTTAGAATCGCAACGCCTCCGTTTTGGGCCTAATAGCGTTGCTGGCAAGCGTTAGAGCGCAGGTTGGCTATTGCGCCTAACTGCGCCAACTT
>NZ_BILV01000035.1 GCF_004000745.1 Paenibacillus barengoltzii NBRC 101215 | reverse complement strand
GCAGGTTGGCCTCAACGTTGTCCGCCGGAGACCATCTATGCACACGTGTTCCCCCACAGCGTCCGCGACCCTCTCGCCGAGAGTTTGACTCACTCACATGGCAACGGCTCGCTCAGTGCTGCCACAGTGAAGCTGTCCAGCTTCGTTCGTCTCTCTGCCGCATTCAGGAAACACAGGATTTTCATAGGAAACACTGGCAAATGTTAAGTAGAAAAATGCCAGATTTTCGCAACTTTCCAAGCCGATTGGCGTCTAATATGTCGTCTGGTGATGTCGAAATGGAAATGAACGCCTACGGCAATACAAGGCAAAAATTCTAAAGGTAGGGGTGACGGATGAAGAAAAAAAGTTTGGTGACGCTCATGTTCGGCTGGTTGCTGCTCTTCGTAATGGCGCAAACCGGTCATGCAGCGTCCGGTAGTACGAGTATTTATCTGGATGGGCAAGCACTCGCTTTGCCCCAAAATGGACAAGTCCAAAATGTGAATGGAAATGTGATGATTCCAATTCGTGTCGTCGCGGAGGAGCTAGGTTTTGACGTCAACTATGAGAAGAAGACGCGCACGGTAACCATAAAGCAACCCGGTACAACGCTTATTCTTGTCGTGAATCAAACCACCGCTTCCGTCAATGGAAGCGAGATCAAACTGCCCGTCGCGCCAAAGCTTGCCCAAGATACTACGCTCGTACCTATGCGGTTTGTCAGTGAGCAAATGGGGCTGCAAGTTGCATGGGATAACACAGCGAAGGCTGCTTATTTGACAACGCCAAGCTCTGGCAGCGGAAGCGGGAATACCGGCAATGCCGGGTCTGGCAACGACTCCGGGAACGGCAACGGAACTGACGGAGAGCAGCCGGGAACGGTTATGCCTCCAGAAGATACTAGCCATTTGGCGAATGTGACCGGGATCGCGTTTGACAACAACAGCTTAATGATTGCGGTCGATAAGAATGTAACACCTAATGTCTTCACGATGAGTGGTCCCGAGCGGCTTGTGATCGATTTGCCGCAAGCCCAATTTGCCGAAACGTTGGCTAACGGCGCTCCGCTGGACGCAAGTAAGAGCGGGAGCCTTGAAATCACGGATTACCCGGATGTTTCCAAGGTTAGATACGCGTTGTTCAGCAACAATCCATCGACGGTTCGAATTGTATTGGATTTGAACCATAAGGTGAATTACCAGCTGGTCAATGAGAATGACGGCTTGATTTTCGTCAATTTGAACACGGATCCAAGTCAGGGCGGAGGAACCTCCGGCGGCAGCGGGAAGAAGACGGTCGTACTGGATGCCGGTCACGGGGGAAGCGATCCGGGCGCCATTAGTGTTACGAAGAAGAAGGAAAAAGATTTTAACCTGGCGGTTGTGCTGAAGGTGAAGGAACTGCTGCAAAACGATCCGAACATCAATCTGGTGCTAACGCGCGAGAGCGATACGTATCCAACGTTGTCTGACCGGGTGAAGATTGCCGAGAACGTTAAAGCGGACATTTTTATCTCCGTACATGCGAACTCCGGCTCTGCTTCGGCCAGCGGTGTGGAGACCTATTATACGCGGGCAGCCAGCCTGGATCTGGCGAAGGTTATGCATAAGCATCTGGTTCAAGCCTCCGGCTTGGCCGATCGCAAAGTCCGTACGCAAAGCTTGCACGTGACCAGGGAAACGACGATGCCGGCCGTGCTGCTGGAATGCGGGTACTTAAGCAACAAGAACGATGATGCACTGTTGGCAACCGATGCGTACCGGAGTAAAGTTGCCCAGGGTATCGTTGACGGTATTAAAGAATATCTCGGCCTTCAGTGATCGCCGGGCGAAGGAGGAAGTCACCGTGAACAGAAGAAGAAGCATCATCCTCGGAATCCTGGTACTTCTGCTCGCCTTGAGCAGCGGCTGCGGGCAGAAGCCGCAGGCTGCTCCGGATGCTGGAGCAGGGAATGCCGAGGCGAACCAAGGAAGTGTACAAGCACCAAACGAGGCAACCCCGCAAAATTCCGATGCAACGCAAGGAGCGGGCGGAGTCGATCAACCGCAGCTGAAGACGGAGAGCATTGAGGTTTATTTTACCGATGACCAGATGCTAGAGCTCAGCAAAGAGAGCCGTGAGATCTCTTATCCGGCGGAGCAAGACAAATATTTAGCCGCCCTCAAAGCGCTGCAAACCCCTAATTCCGCAAGCCAATTCTCTCTATGGGGCAAAGCGGAGTTTCATTCGGCTGATTTCAAGGACGGAACGGTTACCGTTGATTTAACGCTTCCGGATGAAGCGCGCCTTGGAGCAGGCGGGGAGGCGTTAGCGATAGATGCGCTGAAGAACACGTTGTTCCAATTCGACGAAGTCGAGGCGATCGATGTGCTGGTTGACGGCGCTGCCGTGGATACTTTGATGGGGCATGTCGAACTGACGCATCCATTGGTAAGAAATTAAGAGATCGGGGAGGAACTCTCCCGTTCGCCGTCGAATGGTTTAAGGAGATCTTTTTTGTAGAAAGGAAGAATTTGATGGCATCCTATAAACGCACGTTTCAACGCAGTACCCGGAAAGCAGTCTCCGCGATGCTAGTCACGGCCATGTGCTTGGGCGGGACAACGGCGGCATTCGCCGAGGAAACGCCGGCCGTAACCACGCAAAACGTCGCAGCCGTATCCTTGTTCAGCGACGTACAGAGCGGATTCTGGGCGGAGAAACACATATACAAATTAGCAGCTGAAGGCATTCTGCTAGGCGATGCCGGCAAGTTCCGTCCAGGCGATAACGTTACGCAACAAGAAGCTATTACGATCGCTATCCGGTTCATGAACCTGGATTCTCAACTCGGCAATGGTGCCGGAGCTCCAGAAGATCTGAAAGTGGGCAATTATTTTAAACCTTATTTGGAGCTGGCCCTGTCGAAAAATTTGATTAATAAAAACGAAGAGATCGCCGCCACGAAGGATGGCGAAGCTTGGGGCGAGAAGAAGGCTTCCCGGGAATGGGTAGCCAAGCTGCTCGTTCGCGCGTTGGGGAAAGACGCGGAAGCGAAAGCTTCTGCAACGCTGCCAACCGGCTTTGCCGACCAAACCAGCATCTCCGCTAATACGCGTGGATACGTGAATGTTGCGGTTCAACTGAACTTAACCAACGGGGTTGAAGGGAACCGGTTCGATCCGCTGGGCAAAGTGACGCGGGCTCAAATCGCGACCTTCTTTAGCCGCGGCAGTGAATACGTCAACCCGGGCTATGCCAACGTCTACGAGGGGATAGTAACAGAGCTTACAGACAACAAGATGACGTTGTATACGAACGGTCAGCTGAAGAGCTTCACATTGGATAACCGTTCGGTCTATTTCACGAAGGATTCTGAAACAAGAACCACCCGAAGCGCCTTGAAGCTGTATACGAAAGTGCTGGCTGTGGACAAGGTAGGTTCTGCCGCTTATGTGGAGGTTACCGATCCGAACCAACAGCTGGAGCGCTCGGAAGGTACGCTCCTGCGTGTTCTCGGGAACAACCAATTGCTCTTATTGGTAAATAACAATCCGTTGACTTTGACCTATGACAGCAATACAACTTTTGTTGATCAGTACGGGAACTCCATCAAAGTCAGCGATTTAACCCCGGAGAGTACGGTCGTTGTTCAACGTGAGACGTTTACGCCTGACAAGAAGCCAGTGATTATTCAGCTGCAATCTGTGGCGAATATTTCCGGCAACGGTACGGTTTCGAAGATTGATCTTACCGGGAAGAACGTTACGATCAAGCTTGCCAACGGCAATGAAGAAACGTTCAAATACAACGATAAGACGATTTTGCTCTACCAAAACCAAGTTCTAAGTCAGATGGGCGAAGTGAAAGAAGGGGCATCGGTTACGTTTGAAGTGAAGGACGGCGTGCTGGCCTCCTTAGTTGTGACCCAAGCGACAGAACGAACCGTGACCGGGACCTTGCTGGATCTCGTTGGCGATACGTTGCTGAGCTACACCAATGCCGGCGGACGTGATGAAATCAAGCGGCTGGCGAAGAACGTGACCGTGGAAATCAACGGGATCGCAGACGCGAGCCTGGACGATCTGATCACGGATGAAAAGGGCGGGGACAAGGTTGAATTGACCCTGAATCCCGACGACGAAGTGACGAAGATCGTAGTTACGGGGCGTCAATCCGAGAAATTGGAGAGCGCAACGGTGATCAACTATGACGCGAAAACTAAGGCGCTTACCGTCCTGGATGCAGCGGAGAAACCGTATGTGTTCGTCATCGATGAGAAGACGAAATACAGCTACAACACAACGAACCCAACGTTATCCGGTCTGGAGTCGTTGCTGTCCAAAGGCCGCAAAGTGGATCTGACCGTTGTAGGTTCACGCGCAGTTAATGTGGATGTGACCTACAAGTACGAAGGCACTTATGTATCGGCCAATACCTCCGCGAAGAAAATTACGATTTTGCAGAACAATGGCAAAACCGTAGAAGTTCCTTATCAAGGTTCGACGCCAACGATCAGCATTTATGGGAAAGCGAATGCCTCGCTGGCTGATCTCAAAGCCGGGGATCCAGTTACCGCGATGCTGACAGCGAACCAAGACGCGCTGCAAACGCTGGCGGTGAAGAGCACCATTCAGTTTGAGGTCGTTTCGGTGAATACCTCGAACAGCCGCATTCGGGCAACAGCGAACGGCGTAACCTCTGAATTCTATGTAGATCAAGCTGTACTGCTTGGCGAAAATGGCGGAGCCATTAAAGTCAGCGACCTGAAAGCGGGACAAACGATCAATGTTACGTTTAACGGACAATCAGCGATCTCGCTGCAAGTCGTGAAGCTGACGTTAGGAAAGATCCAAAGTGTGGATGGTTCGAGCTTGCTGGTGAAATCTTTTGCTGGCAATGTGGAAACTTATTCTTTAGTTAACGGCGTGAAGGTTCAACGTGGGACAGAAGTCAGCACAAGCGTGACATCGCTAACGACCAATGATCATGTTGAAGTTCGCAAAGATACAAACGGTGCAGTTGTCGTGAAGGTGCTGACGGCGCAAGAACGCAAATTCTCCCGGTACGACGGGGTAAGCAAGGAAATTATTGTCTTGCGGTCCTCCACGTCTGACAACAATTATCGCTTTGCGGTAACAGCGGATACGTATTTTCACCAAGGTGACACGACAATATCCGTGCAATCCCTCCAGATTAATGATAAAATTGTTTTGTATTTCAACGGAGACAAGCTGGTTGAAGTCGAAAAGCAATAATCATTATTTCGTGAGATCAACCGTCTTGATGCGGGATGTTTCCCGAGTCAAGACGGTTTTTTCGCGGGATTAACAAGAGCGGCCAGCAGGGCCTCCAGGAAAGGAGTGGAGACATGAACGCGGCTGATGTCCGCCATATTTTAGACACCATCGGTGCCATGTTTCCGGATGCGCGCTGTGAGTTGAACCACGAGAATGCCTTTGAGCTTACGATTGCCGTCCTCCTGTCCGCGCAGTGCACCGACGCTACGGTCAATAAAGTTACGGCTGATTTATTTAAGAAGTATAAAACGCCGGAGGATTACGTCTCGGTTCCGTTGGAGGAGCTGGAACAAGATATCCGTAAAATTGGCTTGTACCGCAGCAAAGCCAAGCATATTCAAAGTTTGTGCCGGATCTTGCTGGAACGGTACGGCGGCGAGGTGCCCAGGGAACATGAGAAGTTGGTTGAACTGCCCGGGGTGGGGCGTAAGACGGCCAACGTTGTCGTATCCAACGCCTTTGGGGTTCCGGCAATTGCCGTTGACACGCATGTGGAGCGCGTCAGCAAACGGTTAGGATTAGCCGGATGGAACGATTCCGTTCTCGAAGTGGAAAAGAAGCTGATGAAACGGGTACCTAAAGAGGAGTGGACGTTAACGCATCATCGCTTAATCTTTTTCGGAAGGTATCACTGCAAGGCGCAAGCCCCTAAATGTGATGTTTGCCCGCTGCTTGACGTTTGCCGGGAGGGCAAAAAACGTATGAAAACGCCGCAAAACAGAAAACCTAAGAAAAATGCGGCAAAATAAGATAACCCATAGGTGAGGATGAGAGACCACATGAGATGCATTTCTGTGTATACCGACAACTTTGAACAGTTCTCGGACGTATTTGAACAAGTTCTTGATTTGAATTTAGGTGAAAATGACGAACGTGAAGTGGACGGGCTGATGGTCAGCGACTCCGGTGAAGTGCCTGAGCATTATTTGGAGCGGATGTCCGCAAAGCCTGAGGTTGTCGTGATGAAGGATAAAACACGCGGCATTACCATTTTACAGCACGGCAAGGTGTTTGAAGTCCTGCTTCCAACTGAAACCGCAGAAGTTGCGGTGAAGTAGAGCTTATATCCCTCTTTTTTTCAAAAAAGAGAAAATGAAATCCCCTCGAATGCGCTTGTGAAACTCACGCACATTCGAGGGGATTTTTGTTGTTAGAGCTTGTTCGTTCACCTATCGTTTCTTAGGCGCGAAGAGATCATCAGCAGTCCGAAGGAGAGCAGGATCGTGCAGCCTGTTAACGCCCAAGCCAGCTGAAGGTTACCGGTATCAACGGCAAAATAAATAGCCGTCGGTATCGTTTGAGTGCGGCCGGGAATGTTGCCGGCGATCATCATCGTTGCCCCAAATTCCCCCAGCGCACGGGCAAACCCGAGAATAAAGGCCGCCTGCAGCGAACGCGCGGCGAGCGGAAGCACGATATAGATCAGCACCTGCCATTCCCCGGCGCCCTGCGAACGAGCGGCGTCTTTCAGATGCTTATCCACTTCAAGGAAGCCGGACTTCAACGTTTGATAGATCAGCGGGAAGCTGACAACAGCCGCCGCGACCACGGCACCAAGCGGCTGAAACACAAAGCTGATGTGGAACAGGCGTTCCGCGGCCTGGCCGATCCAACTGTTTTTCCCCAACACCACCAATAAAATAAAGCCGACCACGCTTGGCGGAAGGACCAGCGGAAGGAGAAAGACGGTTTCCACCAACGTCTTCCCATAAAAAGTGGCGGCGGACATGCGCCACGCCACCAGCAATCCTGCCGCAAAGGCAATGATCGTGGCGGCAATGGACACTTGCAGAGATAAGGTGACTGGCTCCCAGAAGGAGTCCGAGAATTCAAATGTATGCATATATGGTTACTCCATCGGGGTGAACCCGTATTTGATGAATACTTGCCGGGCTTGATCGCTTAATATAAATTCGTAGAAAGCTTTCGCTTCGTCGGGATGGGCGCTGCCCTTAAGCACGCCGATCGGATATTCAATCGGGTCATGGCTTTCAGGTTCTGCGGTCAAGGCCACCTTCACTTTGTCGGAAAGGGCTGCATCGGTTTTGTACACGAACCCGGCGTCAACATTGCCGGTTTCCACATAAGACAGCACCTGTTTGACGTCCTTCGTCAGCACCAAATGGGATTGCAACGTGTCCCAAAGCTGATAGTAGGCTAGAGCTTGCTGTGCGTATTTTCCGGCTGGAACCGATTCAGGGGTGCCCATGGCGATATCGCCGAGTTTGCTTAAATCGTCCATGCGTTGGATCACCACAGCATCTTCCCTAGGGACGATCAGGACCAAGTTATTCGTCACTAGGTTGGTGGTGAGACTCTCGTTGATGAGTCCTTTGTCAAGCAAGACGTTCATTTGTTTCGTTCCGGCAGACAGGAACAGGTCAACCGGTGCGCCTTGTTCAATCTGCTGCTGAAGCGTGCCGGAAGCCGCATAATTAAAAGTCAGCTTCACTTGGGGATGCTCGGCTTCATACAAGCTCTGAAGTTCACTTAGGCTCTCAGTTAAGCTGGCAGCGGCGGAGATGAGCAACTCGACTTCTTCCGTAGAATCAGACGGGTCCTTGACCGGTGCAGACGAGGCAGCTGGATGGCCGCAACCGGAAGATAGAATGATCAGAATGGCTGAGAGTACAGCTAAGATAGGCTCTTTCATAAATTTATGCATAGGTAAACCACCTTAGTTATATCTAATTATAACTAGATTATACAAAACATAACGAATTGTATAGACCCCTAGGGAATCTTCATTGAAAAAAAGAGGAATCCCCGGTAAGATGAGTCTAGTTGCATGAGCTGATGTGGAACGGATGAAGGAGTGCGCTATGACCGAACCGATCTCATATACCGCCGAGGAAATCGCCAAACTGTTGAAGGTGTCTAAGCTAACGGTCTATGACCTGATCAAAAAAGGAGAACTTCCCGCTTACCGGGTGGGCAAACAGATGCGAGTGGATTCCACTGATCTGGAAGCTTATAAGCAGAGAGCCAAAGGCTGGACAGCACCTCATGCTGCCGCCGGTATACCGGCTTTCCAAGCGGCGCCCTATACTATGCCGCCTCAGTCGGATGTAGATAGGGGAGAAACGCCGAACGGTGCGAAGACGCTGGTCATTACCGGGCAGGACACGGGATTGGATCTGCTGGCGAAAGCACTGGAATCCAGACTTCGGGGGTGCCGGCCGCTGCGTTCTTTTGCCAGCAGTATGGACAGCTTGGTGGCCATGTATCATGGTGCGGCAGATATCGTGAGTACCCATCTGTATGACGGAGATACGGGAGAGTATAATTTGCCGTATATTCGCAAGTTGTTTATTTCCCTTCCTTATATGGTGTTAAACTTTGCGACGCGGAGGGCTGGATTTTACGTCAAGCAGGGCAATCCGCTGGGGATTCGCTCCTGGGAGGATCTGGCGCGGCCGGGAATTCGGTTAATTAATCGGGAAAAAGGCTCCGGCGCTCGGGTGCTATTGGATGAGCAACTGCGCATGCACGGGATTTCACCGGATTCCATTAACGGATACGATCAAGAGGAAACATCGCATATGGGGCTGGGCGGACGAATTACTCTCGGTCAGGCGGACGTTGGAGTCGGCAGTGAAAGACCGGCGAAGATTGCCGGACTTGAGTTTATTCCGCTCACTCAGGAGCGGGTGGATCTCGTCGTCATGAACAAGCCGGAAAATCGCGAGTGGATTGCCAAGCTGCGCGAAACGTTGGAATCCGACGCGTTGCGCGGGGTGCTCTCCTCGTTAGGCGACTACGATCTGTCGCTCACCGGAAAGGTGTTGGCGGATCGAGAGGCCGGGTTATATTAATACAACTTGAACCGTCTCCGTTTGGGGGCGGTTTTGTTGTACAGAAAGCCCGTAAGGAAGCTGCAAATAGGGAGCGTTTCCAACCGCCCGGGGAAATGTTAAAATATGAATAATTAAAATGAAACTTGATTTCGCAGCGTGGAAAACGGAGGGGCATGGATGGATCAGACGATGACGAAAACGGACTACGAACTGCAGGAGCGGCTGCATCAGCTGCAACACTTGCTGGAGCAGGAAGGAGATGCTACTTCGGCGGCGGAGCTTCGAGAAGTGGGCGATAAGCTGGAACGGCGGGAGCTGGTCGCGGCGTTTTGCGGCCATTTCTCTGCAGGGAAGTCGAGTCTGATTAATACGTTAAGCGGAAAGACGGTGATGCCGGCCAGCCCGCTGCCTACCAGCGCCAATGTAGTCCTGATCCGGGAAGGGGAGCCACGCGCGCTGCTGACGCCAGCCGATCCGGGGAAACCGAAGGTCGAGGTGCCGGTGGACGAGGTGGCTGCGTATTGCCGCAATGGGGAGGAATACACCCGCGTTGAACTGTGGGATCGGGTGGAGCTGCCGCCACGCGGCGGCGTTCTGCTGGATACGCCAGGGGTCGACTCCAATGACGCCGGCCACGCGATGGCCACGCATTCGGCGTTGCACTTGGCGGACGTCGTTTTTTACGTGATGGACTATAACCATGTATCTTCGGAGACGAACTTAAGCTTTGCCAAATCGTTAAGTGATTACGGTAAACCTGTTTATATGATCGTAAACCAAATTGATAAGCATCGGGAAGAGGAACTGCCCTTTACCGCGTATCAGGCTTCCGTCAGTCAGGCGTTCCGGAACTGGAATATTCAGGCGCAGGGGATCTTTTATATCTCGCTGAAACAAGAGGACGCCCCTGGCAATATGCTTCCGCAGCTGCGGGAAGTGATCGGCCATTTGTTTGCACGGGGAGAAGGTTTGCTGGAGTACAGTGCTTATGCTTCAGCTGCCCAGTCGGTTGAAGGATATCTGGCTCGTGCGGCTGCGGCGGAGCAGTCCCAACGTGAGCAGCTGGAGGCGGAAGCCGGCGGAGAGACGGACGTTTCCGCGATGGAGGAGGAGCTGCGGCAGCTGGAACTGGCGGGTCCGTCAGGTGAGCAGCTATGGGAGACGAGAAAGCAGGAATGGCTGCGCCGCATTAGCAGCCTGCTGGAGACAGCCCAACTGATGACGCCGCCGCTCCGGGAGCAGGCGGGACGTTATTTAGAGAGCCAGTCGCCGGGCTTTAAAGTGAAAGGCTGGTTCGCTGCCGGGAAGACGGAAGCGGAGAAGCAGAAGCGGCAAAGCGAATTTTTGCAGGCGCTGGCCGAACAAGTTGAAGCGCAGCTGGACTGGCATGTGCGCCAGGAGTTGCGGGTGATCGGCCAGGAACTGGAGCTCTGGGGCGAGACTTGGGAGCAGCAGCTCGACGAACGGATTCCGAAGCCGGCGGAGGCGTGGATCACGGAGCCGCTACCCGGCGGGGCAATGCTGTCCGGCGAGTCGACGCTGCATTACGCGGCAGCAGTAGGCGCCGGCATCGCCGCGCGTTATCGCCGCGCGGCTGTGGACGTGATCGACGCGCTGCTCGCCGCGCCGTCGCCGCGCCGCGCCGCCGCAGCGG
>NZ_BILV01000034.1 GCF_004000745.1 Paenibacillus barengoltzii NBRC 101215 | reverse complement strand
ACCGGTGGGGGCTGAGCCCCGCCCAGCGCAGCGCGGCGGGGCAGGCGCTGCGCTTCCTGGCGCAAGCGCAGGAAGCTGCTGCGCAGCGGCCAGGGGCAGCAACGGCTCACGGAAGGCCGGCTCTTCTTCTGGCCTCGCGGCGTTCCCCCTTGCGCCGGACGGAAACCAGGTCCCGTCCGCCACGCTTCCTACTCTGGGCCGTAACCGGCGCCGGCAAAACCGAAATGATTTTCCCGCTGCTGCGCTATGCATTGGATAGCGGCGGCCGGGTGCTGGTGGCGACGCCACGCCGTGATGTCGTGCTGGAGTTGGCCCCACGGGTGGCGAAGGCTTTTCCCGAGGAGCCGATGGCAGTCTTATATGGAGGAAGCCCGCAGCGATGGGAAGAAGCGCGGTTAATACTGGCTACAACCCATCAACTGATGCGGTTTTACCAGGCGTTTGATTTGGTCGTGATTGACGAGCTGGATGCTTTTCCCTATCACAATGATCCGATGTTGAACTATGCAGCGGAGGCCGCTTGCAAACCGGGGGGCCGTTTTATTTTGTTGTCCGCGACACCGCCTGCGCGAATGCGAAGAGAGATTCGGGCGGGCCGGCTGCCGCATGCTAAAGTGCCGGCAAGATATCACGGCTATCCGTTACCGGTTCCTGAGAGAATTACTATGGCGAGCGTGGAGGCTTGTCTCCGCCGCCGCGTTTTGCCCCCTGCTTTACTTCACTTACTGCGCCATTCCGTTCAACGTGGGGCACAAATTTTTCTCTTCGTAACCCGAATTCGTCAAATTGCGGCTTTTACCGAGCTTTTACGCACTTATTTTCCGGGACTCCCTATTGAAGGGACTTCTTCTATAGATCCAGACCGGAATGAGAAAGTGCTCGCTTTTCGGGAAGGACGAATTCGCATGCTGGTGACGACTACGATACTAGAGCGTGGCGTTACCGTACCTAAAAGCGATGTATACATAGTGGATGCGGACAGCGATTTGTTTGATGAAGCCTCTTTGGTCCAAATGGCAGGGAGAGCTGGCCGCTCCAAGGACGATCCGAAAGGAAAGGTTGTGTTTGCCGCACCGGCGTGGACCAAGTCACAACGTGATGCGATTCGGCAAATCCGAATGATGAACGCGGCTGCTTACAAAAACGGCTTTATAAAGGTAAAGGAGGTTCAATAATATGATGAAGTCATCCCAGAGTGTTGCGAATGACGGTTCAAGCACGCGAAACCGAAATCGGCGTGGGGCGGTCAAGTTCCGATATCCTAAGCCAAATTCCCAAGGACAATCCGTCGGCAGATTGTTTTCAGGGCATTTCGACGAGAATACCTATGCTCGAATTAGGTCTGGGCGGTCTACTTCAGCGGGAATAGGAGCACAAGCGGCAACCGAGATCTGTTCTGCGGATGATTTCTTGTCAAACCCTGTGTCCTCCAGCACTTATTGCTTTAGTGAGGAGAAAAGCTTTTCCTGGAATGGGTTATTAACACCTTTACATCAATTGTTGGCACCTCCCTCCATTCCTTGCTTAACGTGCGGCAAGACAATATCCGAGCGAGTGCGGGGCTATCCGGAAATATGCTTATCCTGCTATCTCTCGATCCCTTGGATCAAAAGCCCGCGCTGCCAAATTTGTGGTCGGTCGATGGGGTGCCCGGATTGCACCCGGAAGGGGCAAGCTCCCCGTAGCTTCGTGATGAATCGAAGTGCTGTTACCTATAACCCGATGATGCGCGAGTGGCTTGCTCAATATAAATACCGTGGAAATGAAACCTATGGCACGATTCTAGCTCGGATGACGGGGGTGGCTTATCGGCAAATGGTGAAGGAGCTAGAAGAAACAGGTGTCATAAGCAAAAATAAAATCGGCGAAACTTCTTTTCGTTTCCATGCAGTCACCGCCGTTCCAGTCAGCAGCGAACGCATGCAGGAACGGGGATTCAATCAAGCCGCCCGTCTGGCCTATGGTGCTGCGACTGCTGGCCGAATTCCTCTACTGCATTTGCTGGAACGTTCCCGCCATACTGAGAAACAAAGCTTCAAAACCCGCTGGGAGCGTCTCCATGATCTGCATGATGTTTTCCGCCCGTCTGCGCTTGCCGCAGACAAACTATTAACAGCGATAAACGAAGTGAAGTTGAATCGCACCAAATCCCCCTATTGGGCGGCGCCTCAGGGTTGGGTGATTGGAGGGGACGTGTGTGCCAACCCGCAGGTCTCCATGAGGAAACCCCATTTTTATGATGATACAAAGCCAGATCCTTTTTTCCAAATCCTTTCGGATCGGTCGCCCGAGCCGGTACGTATATTATTGGTCGATGACGTCTATACAACAGGAAGCACGCTTGAGGCTTGCTCCCGCGTACTTCATGAGCTTTGTGGACGCATAGGTCGCCGCGCCGAAGTTTATTGTTTGACTTGGGCTCGATCCTAGAAAATGTAAACTTCCTAATTCTTCTCATCAAATGTATAGACGAACCCCCCATAAATGAGGTAATCTAGCATCAAACGAAGCGATTCTTGAAAGGACGTCGAAGCATATGGGGATCAATCTAGAGAATTGTCCGCGCTGCGGGAGATTGTTTGCCAATAATTTCAGAGATATTTGTCCTTCTTGTATCAAGGAAATTGAAGAAGAGTACGAAAAATGCCTGAAATATTTGCGTGAAGAGAAAATGGCCACAATCCAGGAAGTTCATGAAGCAACTGGTGTTTCTATTCGTCAAATCACTAAATTCATAAAAGAAGGTCGTATTTCCGTTGCAAATAACCCGAACATGATGTATCCCTGCGAAGTATGTGGGGTATTAATTCGGGATGGAAATATGTGTGATTCTTGCCGCACCCGTCTTGTACGTGGTTTTGCTGCAGCAGCTAGAGAGGACTCTCAGAATGGCCAGGAATTTGGCGATAAGCGCGGTAATGGTGCTTACAATGCAATCGACAAATTCCGTAGTCCTTAATGACTAAAACCCTGTTTCTTTGGCATAATATTCTTTAAGCTCCAATCGTTCGCTATTAAAAAAGCCTAAACCAACGCCGATAAACTTAGTAAAGATTATCGGCTTTTTTATTTGAAGCGAGGTGAATGTAAGTTGAAAATCAATGAAACGGGAAGAATCGGCGGAATTAATCCATATCTACGAAATATTGAAAATCGTGACAACCATTTACCAAAAAAGAAACAAGTAGACCAAGTTTCCATCTCATTGGAGGCTAAGGGGATGCTTGAGGAATATAAAAAGGTTCAGGACCCTCAGCGTATTGAACGGATTGCCAAATTGAAGGAAGAGGTGTCGTCGGGGACATACCATGTGGAAGCCGGGAAAATCGCAGAGAAGCTAGCTCCATACTTTAAGTCGTTTATCGAATCAGGTGAAAAAGAATGAGTGTACAACAAGTTGTCGACGCATTGCGACATTTGGACGAGTTGTACCGCACCTTGATTGAACTTGGGGCTGAGAAGCAAAAAGCGATTATGGCTAATGATGTGGCTGGTTTGACTCAAGTCATGACCAAGGAAACCCGATTGCTGAAACAAGCAGCTGAGTTAGACGAACTGCGTGAGGAGTCCGTATTCCGGTTTTTGAAGGAGAAGGGAATTCGCTCACAATTAAACCTTACGATCACGGAAATGAGTCGCTTGGTATTTGATACCGAGGAGAAGCAGATGCTTTTGGACGCACAGAGGCAATTATCAATAACATTACAAGAATTGAAACGTCTTAACGCTATTAATAAAGAGCTAATTGAGCAGTCGCTTACGTTTATTGATTATAGCTTGAATCTGTTAACAAGCCTGCCTGAGGACGAATTGATGTACACTGATCCAACGAAACAACAGGCTACGAAGAAAAATAGAAGTTATTTCGATACTAGAGCATAAGGGACGACAGGAAGCGAGGTAAATTATGAGATCGACTTTTCATACGCTCGAAGTGGGCAAGCGAGGAATTCTGGCACAGCAAACAGCACTTGCCACAACTGGTCATAATATTACGAATGCCAATGCACCTGGCTACTCTCGTCAAGTTGCGAAAATGGCAGCGGCAAGACCCATTGAGTTCCCAGGATTAACCAAATCAACAAACCCCAACCAACTCGGCATGGGTGTAGAAGTTACCAGTATCAGAAGAATCCGCGACTTTCTGCTCGATATTGAGTATCGGAATCAAAATTCAGATCTATCCACTTGGAATGTTAAACAAGAGGCACTGTCCAATATTGAGGGGATCTTCAACGAACCTTCTGAAAACAGCATCGCCACAAGTATCTCGGAGTTTTGGAACGCTTGGCAACAATTGAGCAAAAACCCCAGTAGTTCGGACTTGTCCTCACGTACAGTCGTTCAGCAGAAAGCAATTGCTTTGACCGAAACTTTCAATCATATTGCATCACAATTAAATACGCTTAGTAGCAATATTACTCAGCGAATTGATGTGAAAGTGGCTGAAGCTAACAATACGATTCAACAAATCTCCGACTTGACGATAATGATCAATCGAGTGGAAGGTTTGGGGGATAACGCAAACGATCTGCGAGATCAGCGGGACTTACTCGTGGATCAATTATCTTCTTTAGGCAATGTCCAGGTTACAGAAACTGATGATAACTATCAGGTTATGTTTGGTGATGTACTAGTTGTGAATGGTACGCAGGCACCAGTAGAGTTTACTTTGGCTAATACAGCGTCTCTCACCAAGGGTGAGATTGCAGGATATATTGAATCTCGTGATGTATTTGTTCAAGGCTACATTAACCAAATGAATGTGATGGCAAACACTTTGGCAACAGGTAAAATTGAAGTCACATTACCTGCCGGATCTATTTTGCCGGATGGCGTTACAATTCCTGGAGCCCAAATGGATCCAGCCAACCCGCGGAAATTGATGCAGGATATTAAATATACCGTTGATGGGTTAAATGGTCTGCATAAGTTGGGGTACACTCTCCAGGAGCCAGCGACCGTGGGGAAAGATTTCTTTGTATCTAGCGATGGCGGAGCTATTACAGCGGCTAATATTCGTGTTAACCCGGAAATTCAAGCTAATCTTGCTAATATAGCGGCATCGATGCGCACAGAGCAGGTAACAGTGAACGGTGTTGTAACGGAGAAAGTGCTTCAAGGGAACGGAGACCTTGCTTTGCTCATCGCTTCACTATCCGAAGGGAAGTTTGATTACAGTACTCAGAACGGTGCGCTTACTAATGAAGGTACCTTTGGGAGCTATCTTCAATCGGTTATAGCTCAATTAGGTACGGATTCGGACGACGCTTACCGTATGGTTCAGAACGGCACGTTGTTGTCCGATCATGCTGATAGTATGCGACAGGCCGTAAGTAGTGTATCGCTTGATGAAGAAATGGCGGACATGATCAAATTCCAGCATGCCTACAGTGCATCCTCTCGTGTGATTACAACCATTGACGAGATGTTGGATAAACTAATTAATGGTACCGGTGTAGTCGGGCGGTAGATAGGAGATGAATGACAAATGCGTATTACTCAATCGATGATGAGCAGATCCATGATGAGCAATCTGCAAAATAACTACCGACGTTTGGACAAGTATCAGGAGCAAATGATGACGAACCGTCGCCTCAACCGTCCTTCCGACGATCCAGTTGGCGTCGCAAGCGCCTTGCAATATCGGGCAGAGATTAGCTCGACTACGAAGTTTGAAGAGAATGTGGAAGATGCGGATTCTTGGATGGCTTTTACGGATAGCGTATTAACGGAAACAACGCAAATTATACAGCGTTTGTCTGAACTCGCGGTGCAAGGTGGAACGGATACCGTCCCGGCTGATGCGAGAAATAATATAGCTCAAGAAGTGGATCAGCTTTACAAGCAACTGGTTTCCCTCGGCAATTCTCAATTCAAGGGGAAATACATCTTTAACGGGGAACGCGTGAATGAACAGCCATATCCAAGCGATCCAGCTAATACAGCATATAGTTTGGATCAAGGAGAGATGCGGTATCAGATCGGTGCGGGAATATATATTCCCGTGAATTTACAGGGGGATAAGGTGTTTGGAGTATCGGGAGATCCGGAAGGGCTCTTTGCAGTTATTGACAACTTCAAACAGGCATTAGCGGATACAAGCCCAACAGGAACAACGGCCATTCAAAACATTATTCCAGCTCTTCAGAAGAATCTCGAGAATGTGATTACCGCCCAAGCTGAAGTCGGTGGTAAGCAAAACCGATTGACATTTACCTTAAACCGTCTCAGCGACTTGAATCTCAATTATACTTCATTGCAGTCAAAAACAGAGGATGCCGATATGGCTTCTGTAATTACAGAGCTTAAAACCGCTGAAAGTATATATCAGGCATCGTTGGATACAATGGCTAGAATTATTCGGCCTAGCTTGGTTGATTTTTTGAATTAGGGGTGAGATTTTGAATATTCCTCAAATACAAATTCACCAGGGTTTCAGCCGTATCGCCATTAAGACGACTAAGGGACAGTGGAGTATTAAGCAACCTAAACCTTCGATGAATCTTCATCAAGAACTCGGGGAATTGACAATTGAACGCACAAAAAGTTCGTTGGATATTGACCAGCGAAAAGCTTGGTCAGCCCTTGGGAGAGCAAAGATTGACGAGTTTTGTGATCGGATCTCACAGAGTGCCTTGGAATCTTCAATGCAGAATATTGCAGAGATTGCCCAGGCTGGTGATCGAATGATGGCTATTCATCTTCCGGGAAATGCATTCGCAGAAATTGCTCGACAGAATGCGTTTAAGGATCGGCCTATTGAATTCAGGGGAGAAGCGAGATATGACAATGTCGACATTACATATACTCCTGGTACATTATCGATTAGTTATTTTCCGAAGAAGGTAACTGCAGAACCGGAGACACATAAGCCGATTATCGATTATTATCCTGGCAAGGTAAATCCTTATCTAATTCAAAAAAACTTTATATTTATCACAGCAACCGGAAGGAACTTAGATGAGGTTGTCTAAGTGTTTTGCAAATAGCTATAATGAACGCTAGAAAGTGCTTCATGTATAGCTTTTTTATTTTCAAGCAGGGGGTATTCCGTTGAAAATTCAATCATCCAGATTTGGTGAGTTTAGTGTGAAGCAAGAGGACATATGGCACTTCAAATCCCCTATTTTAGGGTTCGAAAATTATGAGAAGTTTGTTCTTTTGCCTGGGGTAGCAGAAACATTCGAATATATCCAATCAACAGAAGATGAACATTTGGTTTTTATCACAACAGATCCGTTTCTGTTTTGTCCCGAGTATGATTTTACCATCGATAAGCGATGGTTAGAGTTGCTTCAAATCCAGAAGGAGGAGCAAGTTGTTGTACGCTCAATTGTAACGGCTAGATCAATCTCTGATATCACTATAAATTTACAGGCACCTCTAATTATGAACATAGATACCTTATTTGCTGCTCAAATTGTGCTCGAACGTTCGGCTTATGGGCCTCGTTATTCAATCATGGACCTTCGAAAACAGGAGGGGCAGCATGCTGATATTATCGAGAAATAAAGGGCAGAAGATCATAATCAATCAAGATATTGCCATTTCGGTTATCGATATTTTGGGAGATCAAGTTAAAATTGGTATAGAGGCACCGGATCAGGTGACAATCTATCGGGAGGAAATTTACGAATTGATTCAAAAGCAAAATAAAGAAGCTGCTGTTGAGTCAATTGGAAATCAGACTGAATTACTTAAGCGAATGGTGCCTCCAACGAAGAAATAATTTTTGAAAAAACAAAAAAGCTATAAACAATATTGAGTCTTGTCCGATATATATATCATGGGACGAAAGGCATGGTGTTGACGGCCGTACACCATGTATCGACCAAAAAAGGGTGTAAGCAAGGATGCTAAACACCAGTACATTCCAAGGAGGATTTTTATTATGCGTATTAACCACAATATTTCTTCTTACAATGCACAACGTCAATTGACCATTAACAACAATGCTCAAAGCAAATCTTTGGAGAAATTGTCTTCTGGTTTCAGAATCAATCGTGCTGCTGACGATGCAGCTGGTCTGGCGATTTCCGAGAAAATGCGCAACCAAATCCGTGGTTTGGAACAAGCTAACAAGAACTCTTTGGATGGCATTTCCTTGATCCAAACAGCTGAAGGTGCTTTGAACGAAACTCATGCTATGCTGCAACGTATGGCTGAGCTGTACGTACAAGGCGCAAACGAAGTGCTGACAACAACTGATGCTAAGAAAATCGATGACGAAATTGCACAACTGTCCGCTCAAATTGGTTCTATCGCTTCTCAAACTCAATTCAATACGAAGAAACTTCTTGACGGAACAACAACATCGATCTCTTTCCAAGTTGGCGCAAACAGCGGCGAAGTTATTGGCCTTTCGCTTTCTTCCGCTACTGCGACTGCACTGGGAGTTAACATGGATGCTACAGCGGGCTTGTTGACTCTTACTTCCGGTAATTCGGCGACAGTTCTGAACTCCATTGCCAGCGCAAACCTGGATAAAGTTCAATCCGCTATTAACAAAGTATCCGAGCTTCGTTCTAATCTCGGTGCTGTTCAAAACCGTCTGGAACATACGATCAACAACTTGGGAACAACTGCTGAAAACCTTCAAGCGGCTGAATCGCGTATCCGTGACGTTGATATGGCGAAAGAAATGTCGGAATTCACGAAGAACGGTATCCTGCAACAAGCAGCTCAAGCAATGTTGGCTCAAGCGAATCAGCAACCTCAAGGTGTTCTGCAACTTCTTCGTTAATCTGCAACAGAGCCGGCCGGGAAACCGGCCGGTTTTTTTAGTATAGACCAATAATCGAATTAGGGGGATACAAAGGTGAGAGTTGATCCAAATTCATCATCGACATCCTTAATGCCATGGTTCAAGAGTCTCTCAAATGAGGAGATTGTGGAAAAAATGGCTGATTCGGTTCCTCTTTCAAATGAACAGCATTCTATACCGAAACTTGTCGATAAAGTGAACAAAAAGCTTGAAGAAACCGGTACTTATATTCGAGTTAAGGTTCACGAAAAAACCAACACGATTATGGTTGTAGTGTTGAAAGATGAAACGAACGAGGTCGTCCGGGAAATCCCGAGCGAGAAAATGCTCGATGTTATGTATAACCTTAGTCAAAAGGTTGGTATTTTTGTTGACGAAAAGATGTAAAGGAGGTATGCAGGGATGGCAAGTATAAGCTCCCCAAGTCGTCTGACCGGTTTTAGTGGAATGCTCGACACGGAAAGTATCATACAGAAATTGATGGCCGCAGAAAGAGTACCCCTTGATAATATCCTTAAAAAGAAGCAGTTCACTTTGTGGAAAAGACAAGATTATATGTCGATGAATACAAAACTGCTATCGTTTAAAAATACTATCAATGAACTTCGATTTGAGAGTAACTATGAAAAAACAACATCGACATCATCGAACACCTCAGTGCTGGAGATCACTTCGTCAGGTAAAAATGTTGGAACAAGCAATGTAACGGTTACTGAATTGGCCGAATCAGCAATGATTGTCGGTAAGGTAACGGGTTCTTCCACTACACCTGTAGCCACTAGTGGGACTTTTAATGTAAAGGGCTCCAAAGGGAACGTGGATATCAGTTTTACTGCCGGTAATTCTACAATTGATTCCATTGTAAAGAGTATCAACAACAATTCAAGTGTAACCGGAGTGACTGCCAGCTACGACCCTAATAGCGGTGCTTTATATTTATCAAGTACAGATGTAGGGGGAGCAGCTGAAGTAAATGTCTCCGGTGATATAGCATTGTTTGGTTTTGCTTCAACGAGTGATAAAGGAAGCGATGCTGTATACACTGTTAACGGAGTGTCACTAACTTCTTCATCAAACTCTGTATTTATTAACGGAACTCAGGTTGTTTTAAAAGGTAAAGGACAAGCCTCTATCGGATCAGTTACTGATCGTAGCGGAGTGGTTGATAAGATTAAGAACTTTGTTGAGCAATATAACGCTTTGATCGATGCATTCTCTACTGCAACAACAACGAGGAAAAATAGAGACTATGCTCCGCTTACTGATGAGGAAAAGGAAGCAATGAGCGAAAGTCAAATCGAAAAATGGGAGGCTAAAGCAAAGGAAGGTACATTGTACAATGACTCAATATTAAAAGATACCTTGTCTTCCATGCGTAATAGCTTAAATACACCTCTTAATGCAGCAGCTGGTGAGATTTCTTTGCTTTCGCAAATTGGCATTAAAGTAAAGTCTGCATATACGGAGAATGGGAAGCTTGAGATTGATGAGGCTAAATTAATGGACGCCGTGAATAATCACTTTGATGAGGTCAAACGGTTGTTTGCTTCGGGTTCAACACTTACCGAAGTACAAGGAAAAACTAACCTATCTATTTCAGACAGACTATATAATATTGCTAATGACCAATTGGCAGCAATTAAGAAAAAAATCGGAAGTACCGGTTTGGCTGAAACAGTTGATGATAGTATTATGGGCAAAGAACTCAAAGAACTGAATGCCCAAGAGGCAAAGTGGAAATCAAAACTACTTGATATTGAAGATCGATACTACAAGCAATTCTCTGCCATGGAACTAGCATTGCAAAAATTAAATAGCCAGAGTTCAATATTTGCTTCGATGAGTTAAGTCAAAATTTACTGACGCAATTATTCTACCAATAAAATGATTGATGGAGCGAGGTAACGATGCAAAACGCAATTCAACAGCAGTACTTGAAGGTTCAAGTTGAGACAGCCAGTCCTGGTGAATTGACTTTAATGCTATATCAGGGAATGGTTAAATCATTACTTTTAGCAAAATCCCAATATGCTCAAAAACAGTACGAAGCAATGAATGAATCCCTGCATAAAGTTCGGTCCATTATTAGCGAACTGATGATTACGTTGAATATGGATTATCCCATTGCTAAAGATCTGTATCGACTGTACGAGTTCTATAACGGACATATTGCTAGATTTATGATTAAAAGAGAAGAGCCTATGTTGGATGATGTATTGGAATTTGCACGGGGACTTGCTGAAACTTGGAAAAAGGCAATGCACTCTTTAAAGGTAGGCCAAGAAAATGTCTAGTCAGAGGTTCAACCCGCTTGTTGAACTCATGCAAATTTATGAACAAATACTAGAAAAGCATAGTTTTGAAGAATATGAGAAATATGCTAGTATTCTAGATCAATTGTATAACGAGATTAATGGGATGAAAAGAACAGAGGGAGATTTGGAATTTCTAGATAAGGTTCGAGAACTGCATGAGCAAATCATTCATTTTATTACGTTAGAGAAGGAAAAATTGGGTCAGGAGATTATTATGTTTAATAGAAAAAAGCGAGTGACACAGGATTATGGGAAATATAATGCCAATGATGTCGGCGCTTTTTTTGTAGATTTTAAAAAATAAAAGAGGAGGAGTGAATATGAAATTTGGCTATTCCAGGCTGTTATGCCTTGTCCTAACTACTGTGTTGCTTATATCACAATTACCGCTTGTTTCTTCTGTTGAAGCGGCAAGTGGAAGTGTGACAGTAACAAAAGTAGTTAATCCGACTCAAATAACTGAGGGGGAAGAGGCTGAGATTCAACTAGATGTCATAGGTTCTCCGGATGTAACCGTAATAAAACCGAATGATATCATTTTAATTATCGACCGTTCGGGAAGTATGGCGGCAGATTATGGGCCGAATAACGGCGAAGATAAGATGAAAAATGCCAAGAATGCGGCCAAAGGATTTATTGACCTTGTGGACTTTACGAAGCATCGGGTTGGCATTGTGGATTTCGCAAGTGATGAAAAGTCCTTCGATCTCTCTGATAATCCTACAGAATTGAAAAATTATATAGATAAAATAACCGCTGGTGGAGGCACTGGTACAAGGGACGCAATAGCCTTGGCGCAAGAACTTCTAAGAAATCATAGAGCGGAAGCCCAACCAGTTATTGTGCTCATGACCGACGGACAAGCTACCGAACCTTCACCAGATTCGTATGCTCGCCAAGTAGCTCTGGAACAGGCGAATTCAGCAAAGGGAGAAGGCGTCGTATTCTATACGATAGCACTTTTGCTTCCAAATGAAAACCCAGATACAAGTGCTCCTAACTTGCTGTTGAAAGATATGGCAACAACAGCTCACCACCACCATTTTGTACTGGGGTCTGTAGGCTTAGCCGAAATTTATGCAGCCATCGTAGACGAGATTGGATTGGCTAGTGCCTATAATGTCAAGGTTACGGACACGGTAGCCCCAGAGTTTGAGATTGTTCCTAATTCTTACCAAGATAATATACCACAACCGATTGTTAATGGAAATACACTAACATGGACCTTCAATGAACTCAAGAAAGATGCTTTGAGTTTCAAGTATAAAATACGTCATAAGTTAGGCTCCAATACAGGTTTGATTTCAGTTGGGGCAGAAGACATTCACGTTAAGTATGACGATTATTTAGGTGTACCTCACGAATATGATGTTAGGAATCCTAAAATTGAAGTAAAATATAAGGCTCCAATCATAACCTCAATTGTTAAGGATAGCGGTCCATTCGAAGGTGGAGAATCTGTAGTAATCACTGGGGAGAATTTCCGTCCGAATGTAAAAGTTAAATTCGGGAAAAATTTTGCACCTTCGGTACAATTTAATAGTTCGACAGAATTGATTGTCACAACTCCGGCGGGAGTTCCAGGGACAGTTGAAGTAACTGTGATCAATGATGACGGTCAAACTGCAACAGGAGCATATAACTATTATGCTGTTCCAGTAATATCAAAAGTTACTCCTAATGAAGGCCCGTTAGCGGGTAATAATGAAGTAACCATCCAAGGCAACTATTTCTTGACAGGTGCACAAGTTAAAATGGGTGAAAAAACTGCAGATGTTATTTCAATCACACCGACTAAAATAGTTGTAAAGGCACCTGCTACTTCAATTCCGGAAACAGTTGCCGTTGAGGTAACAAATTCAGATGGCTTAAGCGCTAAATTAGATGCTGCGTATAGCTATATTCTTGGCCCTGAATTAGTATCGGTATCTCCCAATGAAGGATTAACCACGGGGGGAGAGTCGGTAACACTAACTGGGAGCCGGTTTAAAACAGGTACCAAAGTTTATTTCAATAATAAGGTCGTACCATCGACCTATGTTAATGACACAACAATTACCATATTAACTCCGAGTTGGAGTAAGGCAGAGGCCGTTACCGTCAAAATTGTAAATCCAGACGGTCAATTTATTGAACAGGCCGAAGGTTATACATACAAGTGGCCGAAACCTGAAATCACCTCCATCCAGCCTAATGAAGGCTTTACAACAGGAGATACTTTAGTAACATTGAATGGTTCCAATTTCCTTAGTGGAGCCAAAGTTTATTTTAACGATACACTGGTGACACAAACTACTTTTTATAGTGGTTCTGTGATTAAGATCCGGACCCCTAAATGGTCAAATGCAGAATCTGTCAATATAAAAATTGAAAACCCTGATGGACAAACAGCACTAGTAGAAAAAGGGTATAACTATATATTGCCTCCTCCACCTCCCGCACCGATAATCAGCTCTGTGAGCCCTGATCATGGGTTGATTACGGGGGGCACCGAAGTATTGGTGAATGGTTCTAATTTCATCAACGGGGCAAAGGTTAAATTAAAAGATCAAGAGATTGCCACGACATTCGTTTCATCAACACAATTAAAAATAACTACACCAGTTTGGGCATCTGCAGAAATTGTAGATGTAACAGTGACGAATCCTGATGGACAAGCCGTAACAAAAGCACAAGCGTTCTCGTTCGAGACACCGCCTCCTCCACCAGCTCCGGAGATCACAAGCATAACTCCGAATGAAGGGAAGTTAGATGGAGGCCTAGTCATCACAATTACAGGCGCGAATTTTGATACTACGGCTAAAGTTTACTTTAATGACACTTTAATTCAATACACTGTGTACAGCAAAACCCAAATTAAAGCTGTAACCCCAAAATGGGTATTACCTGGCGCAGTAGATGTAAAAGTAATCAACGATGATGGACAAGTTGCTTTGTTAGAAAAGGGGTTCAATTACTTGACACCGCCAGCTCCGGTATTAAGTTCTATTTCTCCCACAACCGGTTTGGTTACGGGGGGAACCCTAGTAACAGTAAATGGATCGAACTTTGTGAACGGTGTGAAACTAACGCTAGGCAATCAAGAGATTCCGGTTATATTCGTTTCTGCAACGCAATTGAAGTTTACAACACCAGAATGGCAGACAGCAGAAACCGTAGATATACGTGTGACGAATCCGGATGGCCAAACAGATGATTTACCACAAGCGTTCACTTTTGAAACACCACCACCGCCGCCGCCGATGGAGTTAACCAATGTCAGCCCGAATGAAGGAGAAATGGCTGGGGGATTGTTAGTTACCTTATCTGGAAAGAATTTTGATTCTGGGGCAAAGGTGTATTTTAACGATACACTGGTACAATCTACCTTCTACAGTTCTTCAACAATTAAGCTTAAGACTCCTAAGTGGTCGATAAGTGGAACTGTAGATGTCAAAGTAGTAAATAGTGATGGGCAAAGTTCAGTTATTAGCAATGGATTCAACTATCTTGCACCACCGCCACCACCTGCACCAATACTTACTTCTGTAACCCCTAATACAGGGTTAATAACAGGTGGAAAAGTCGTTGTAGTCACTGGCAATAACTTCGTTAACGGCGCCAAAATAAACGTTGGCGGTCTAGAGGTCGCAACGACATTTGTTTCTGCAACGCAATTGAAATTTACTACACCTGCATGGCAATCGGCTGAAACTGTAGATATTCGTGTGACAAATCCAGATGGGCAAACGGCAGTATTGCCCCAAGCATTCACATTTGAAACACCACCGCCACCACCTCCCGTCAAATTAACAAGCATTAGTCCAAATGAAGGTGAAATGGCCGGAGGGTTGCTTATCACATTAGTAGGAGAAAATTTTGACACTGCAGCAAAAGTATACTTTAACGATACGCAGGTTCAAGCGACTGTATATAGCTCTGGACAAATTAAGGCAAGAACACCTGTCTGGACGACAAGCGGTCCGGTAGATGTTAAAGTAGTGAACGGAGATGGACAATCTTCTACTTTAAGTGGCGGTTTTAATTACCTTGCACCACCACCACCACCTCCATTGGAACTTACCAGCGTAAGCCCAAGTGAAGGTGAACTCACTGGTGGTTTGCTAATTACACTAACAGGGAAAAATTTCGTTTCAGGTGCGAAAGTATACTTTAACGATGTACTTCTTCAATCGACCACTTACAGTTCGACCCAGATTAAAGCTAACACTCCTTCATGGACTCAACCGGGTACAGTAACAATTAAAGTTGTAAATCCTAATAATGAGTCGGTTGAATTGGTAAACGGGTTCACATATAAAGAACCTCCAACACCTGAGGTCCAAAGTGTTACTCCAAACCAGGGAGAGTTAACTGGGGGATTAGTTATTACTCTGTCGGGGAATAACTTTGATACTGGAGTTAAAGTTTACTTTAATGACAGTTTGGTTCAAGCTACAAGATATAGTTCGACTCAAATTAAGGTTTCCACACCAAAATGGACTGTGGCTGGACCGGTAGATATTAAAGTGGTTAATTCAACTGGGAAATCGGTTACGGTTCCATCTGGATTTACCTATCTAGCACCTCCGCCTTTACCTAGTCCGGTGATAACAAGTCTTTCACCAACTGAAGGTCCGTTAACAGGAGGAACGCTAATTACAATAACAGGTCAGAACTTTGTAACAGGTGCTCAGGTGTATTTCAACGATACCCTTATCCAATCGACGGTGTATTCCAAGTCTCAAATCAAGGCACGTACCCCTCGTTGGACAGTTGCGGAGCCTGTTAATATCAGAGTCGTTAATCCTGATGGACAATCATCCGAAGTAATAATTAATGGTTATACGTATAAGTAATGTATAGCTATAGAGCAACAGGTATCCTTTGAAGGATACCTGTTGCTCTATAGTATTGGGGGAATGATGCTTTGAATGACATATCTGTATGCATAATTACACGGAATGAAGAACACTCAATTGAAAAGGCCATTTGTTCAATAAATCCTTTTGTCCGTGAGATTATTTTGGTTGATCACTATTCAGATGATAAAACGGCACAAATTGCTAGAGAATTGGGGGCGAAAGTATTTCTGCGAAAGTGGGATAATCATTTTGCGGAGGCCAGGAATTTTAGCATTATGCAAGCCACAGCCCCAGTTATTCTCATAATGGATGCTGATGAGGAATTTGTTGGAGACAATCAAGCTTTAGAGGAAGCGGCCAAGAAAGTTATTGTTAGCCAAGAAGTAGCTGCGCGGATCGAAATACAAAGCTTAACAGCGAATGGACAATTGTCGGTATCTTGGATTACTAGAATGTTTCCTAATAACGTTGATTTTATTTTTAAGGGCAGAATACATGAGCAACTTTACTATAGAGGAGGATCTCCAAAAGTAGTTAATAGTTCCATTAGGTTTTATCATAAAGGATATACTCAGGAAGAGATAAATAAAAAGAATAAGTACCAGAGAAATATTAGTTTACTTTTACTGGAACATAAAGAAGATCCTAACAATCCATACTTGTTATTTCAATTGGGACGAACCTATGGGCATATGAATGAATGGATAAAGTCCAAAAAGTGGTTTGAAAGAGCTTTGGATTTAATCAAAGCCCCTTACCCTAACTATCATAGCACTTTGCTTCTCGACTATGCCAATATATTAATGAAATTGAAGGAATGGGACAAATTATCGAATGTTATTAATACCGCTATTGAATTTTATCCGGATTACACCGATTTATATTATATATATGGTTGTGCCGTAATCGAAGCAAGAAATCCTGAATGGTTTCCGCAAATTCCAGATGTCTTCGCCACTTGTATCGAAATTGGGGAAGTCTCTAAAGGCAAATATGAATCGGTTCAAGGGGTAGGATCGTACCGATCTCATTATAATCTGGGACTATACTTCGAATTAAGCGGAGACATCCAATTGGCTGAATATCATTACAGGATTAGTTTTGAACAAGGGTTTGGCCTGGCATTGGAAAGACTCAATCTTTTAAATCAAGTGAAATGAGGACACATCTATGAAAAAATCATCAATTTCGCTTTGCATGATTGTGAAAAATGAGGAAAGATGCTTAGAAAGATGTCTTAACAGCGTTCAGAATATCGTGAGTGAAATCATTATTGTGGATACGGGCTCTACAGATCGGACTATCGAGATTGCGAAGCAATATACCGATAAAGTCTACTCATTCGAATGGACGAATGATTTTTCTGAAGCTCGAAATTATGCTTTGGATCAAGCCACTGGTGAGTATATTTTGCATTTGGATGCGGACGAATATTTATATGAGGGTGTAGAAAATTTACAATGCGAACTGGATAAAGCCTATTACTTCCTCCGTATTCGAAATGAGTTGGGAATGGGACGAACTCAGACTCACCAGTTTGTTCGACTATTTCGGAACCAGCCGTCGATGAGATACGAAGGTAAGCTTCATGAGCAGATAAACCTAGAGAAAAATGCACATTTACCTAGTGGGTACATGAACTGTGTAATATACCACGATGGGTATTTGGACAGCATCGTAAAGGGTAAAAATAAAAGCAAAAGAAATATGGAGATTATCAAAAATGCAATTTTAACAAGCCCTACATCTTTTAACTATTATAATTTAGGCCTCCAGTATTATCATGAAGGACAGTATGCTAATGCTGTGAATGCATTTAAAAAATCGTATTCTATTGCAAAAAATCAAACGTTTACTTCCAGAATGCTGATCCTTCTGATAAATTCTCTTCTTAAATTGGAGCAGTATCCGCAAGCGTTGGAAATTGCTTCGGATAGTATTTTACTTTACCCTGAAAACCCAACTATGTGGTATGAGGTCGGAAGTGTGTATCAACAAATAGGATATGTTGAAGACGCTATGATATGCTTTAATAAATGCCTTGAGCTAGGAGAAGATTCTGGAATTAAAGAGTATGATCATCATGATGGTTCTGGTTCCTACCTTGCTCATAGTAGGCTAAGTGAACTTTATTTATTACAGGGAGAATATGAACAAGCACAAGAACATTTTTTTCTTGCCGTTAAAGAGGCACCTGATTTGCTTTATCTTGTAAAGCTGTTCACGGACTTGTATCCAAATTTATCTGGACAAGATTTACTAGCAGCTATGATAAAAATTTGGCCATTTAATGACGTCAAGCGTATCCAGCAGTTCTTGTCCTTATTATATGAATTAAGACATCCCGTAACTTATGAGTTGATCAAGTGCTATAGAGTTGAAATAGACGATGAGATTCGAGCTTGGATCGATATGATTGATGGCGATTATGATCAGGCGTTAATGAAGTGGAGTCACATTAGTAAACTTCAGCCTTATTCTAAAAGGGACTTATTCCTATTAAGTTTCATCACTAATTCTTTTGATGTCATGGCGAGGTTTAAAAGTGAGCTTGGGCTTAGAGATAAAGAATGGAAGTGGTGGAGAGAACTAATTGAGCAGCATCAAGACAATGGTTTGGAATTATCGCAGGAATCAGAGGAGTTTTGGAGTCACCTATGTTCTGATTTGATTAAGTTACAGAAATATGATTGTTTGGAAACATTAATCGGGACTACCGTCAATCCGAGACTTCGTTATCTGATCGCCAAAGAATTAAATAAAAATGGTTTTGCGGAATTGGCACTTGAGGTAATCATTGAATCTGAAAATAAAAAAGAGAATATCAATATTTATGAATTGGTAAGCGATATATTAATGAAATTAGGACAAGTGGAAGACGCTATCTATTATGCTGAAAAGTTATATCAACTCGATAAGAATTATCAGACTTCTTATAGGCTATTGAGGTTGCTCAAAATGGAAAATAAAATTGCGGGAGCAGCATTAGTACAAGAATTAAAAAGGAATAGCCTAAAATCTCCGTGGATTGAATCAATAATTGTAAATGATTAGCTTGAGTATTCGTTGGCTCCTGTATTTTCGGGAGCCAATTTTCATGTCCATTGTTCTTGCTGTTTACGGATATTATTTCCTGTAATATTAATCAAATCGAATGCCGATATAAGTATTTATAAAGAATTGGTTTTTGTATCCGTACTTTTTTTGAAAACACAGACAGGAGCGTTTGATAAATGTCCTTATCAGAAAACGTCATACGTTTAATTGAAGAGAACAACCTTAGTGAAGCTTATGAGCATTGCTTCTCTGAATTAACCGCAGGCTCTGAAAGCAAAGAAGCGGAAGCATGCTTAGCTCTATTGTCCATGATCGTTGGTAACGAAGAACTTGCAGAATGGTATCTTTCGAAGTCCGGTCAGTATATTGAGGAAGTTATCGGAAATCAAATCTATAGAGTTTTACTGAACATTAATGATATTAACCTCTCTAAGAAGTGGGATAACTATCGAAGAGTCCGTAACCAGCAAGAATTAAAGAGAATGGCTGTTACTGCGCCGTTATGTACCGGTAATGTGTTAGAAATAGGTTGTGCAAATGGTGACTTGTCGGTTTTCATTGCAGCACACGGAGCAACGCTTTATGGAATTGACATTGACCCTGTTGCTGTTGATCTTGCAAGGTATAAAGTGGCAAAACTCGGGATTGACACTTGCAGATTTCAAGTGGGCAATGGTTATCAACTAAATCTACCTGATCAATATTTCGATACGGTAGTTGTTGCGGAAGTATTGGAGCATGTTAACGATCCAAAACGAATTATTAAAGAGGCCTATAGAGTATGTAAACCGGGAGGCAAAGTGATTATAAGCGTTCCCAATAGGTACTCCATTCCGGATCCCGACCATCTCAATATATTTAGTAAACAACTATTAAACGGTCTTGTTGAATACGCGGTAGACTGTTCATTAGAGTGGATTGATGATGTTCCAAGTGAATGGATCTTAGGAGTTTTAACGAAACCGGTCAGTGATAACTTGCCTGGGGTTGAAGATCATATAGATATTTGCTCATTATTCTTGCCGCCGTTGTATAGTTTGCCATCAAGCGATAAGTTGGTTTCCGTCATTATTACAACCTATAATAGACCCGATTATTTATTTGAGTCGATAGAATCTGTCTTTGCCCAGACGCATAAGAATCTTGAAGTTATATTGGTTGATGACGGTTCAGAAATTCCTGTTAAAGAATTGCTCACCCCTTATATGGATAGAATAAAATACATTTATAAGGAAAACGGGGGCAAAGCATCTGCCTTAAATGAAGCTATTAAACATGTTAATGGGGAATTCATTTGGGTATTTGACGATGATGATATCGCACTACCATTAAAATTGGAGCTCCAATTAAAAAGATTCCAGGTTTCCCCCGAACTGGGAATGGTTCATACGCGCTCTATTAACTTTAACGATACAAACGGACAGGTTGTAAGTATACATGACTTATCTCCAGTAAGAGTTGACTTAGATTTTAAATTATTAATGCGTGGGTGTTTTGTACACGGGCCAACAGTTTTGTTTAGAAGAAGTTGTCTTGATCAATTAATCGGTTGGGATACTCAGCTAACTAGAGCTCAAGATTATGACTTTTGGTTAAGATTGGCTAATTTATATAAAATTGACTACTTGCCAGTTCCGACTGTGTTGTATCGGATGCACGCCGCTAGCAGAGGTTCAGCCAATGATCCTGTGGAGTATTCAAAATTGGATTCGGCAACAGCAAAGTATGAACAAATTATCTTTAGAAAGTTATACCAGACGATTCCGATCAATGAAATGTATAGAGAGGTTTTTGAAGCCGATAATATCACCCTGATGCTTGAGGCACTTCTTGAGAGAGCATTCGTTTATGCTGCAAGAGGGCTGCTAGGAGAGGCTAAGCAAGATCTGATGATTGTTCAAGCTAATGCAGCAAGTTTTGGTTACCCTTGCTTTAGTGGTGAGGCGATTCAGAATATCCATAAATTAGCAGGTGCAGCTGTTCAAAATAACTGGGGGGACCATGATTTAGTCTCGAGTATTTACTCTTTGCTTGATATGATTACTCAAAAAGATGTTTAACTCTCTAGAAGCTATTAAGGATGACCGATAGTAATAAATATATGTTTCTACAGACTTGGAGTGATCATAATGAATATTGCGGTCATAGGAACAGGGTATGTAGGTTTAGTAACAGGTGTTTGTTTAGCCGAAGTTGGGCATAAGGTTACCTGCATTGATGTCGATTTGGCAAAGGTTCGAATGCTAAAAAGTGGAATTTCCCCGATTTATGAACCTGGACTTCAAGAGATGATCCAAAAAAATATAGCAGAAAATCGCCTTAGTTTTACTAGTGAATTTCAAGAAGGAATAGATGAAGCGCAAGTTATTTATATCGCTGTCGGTACCCCGTCCAATGATGACGGTACTGCTGATTTAAGTGCTGTTGAAAATGCCTCACTTGCCATTGCAAAGTATATTAAAAACGATGTCGTTATTGTAACAAAAAGCACTGTGCCCATTGGAACAAATGATCGAATAAAGGCTATCATCGAGTATAACAAGTTCTCTGATAACATTACTGTCGATATTGTGTCAAATCCGGAATTTCTTAGAGAGGGATCCGCTATCCATGATACATTCCATGGAGATCGTATTATTATAGGCTCCGATAGCAAACTTGCTGCAGATATTGTCGAAGAAATAAACCGACCTTTCCAGGTGCCTGTTTTTAGAACGTCAATTCGAAGTGCTGAAATGATTAAATATGCTTCCAACGCCTTTCTTGCAACCAAGATAAGTTTTATTAATGAAATATCGAATTTATGCGAAAAATTAGACGCAGATGTTACTGAAGTGGCTTTAGGGATGGGGATGGATAAACGGATAGGGAAGCACTTTTTGAATGCTGGCATTGGTTATGGAGGTTCGTGTTTTCCTAAGGACACCAAAGCTTTGATGCAAATAGCCGGAAATGCTAATTATCAGTTTGAATTATTAAAGTCGGTTATTGAAGTAAATAAAAAACAACAAAGCATTCTGACAGAAAAAGCAAAGAAACGGTTTGGTTCTCTTGAGGGGCTGACCGTTGCTATATTGGGACTTGCATTCAAACCCAACACTGATGATATGAGGGAAGCAGCATCCATTACGGTAGTCAATGAACTACTTTCGACGGGGGCAAAAGTGATAGCATACGATCCAATCGCCACCGAAAAAGCAAAAAAGGTCCTTCCACTAGGGGTATCTTACGTGGATTCAATCGAAGAGGCGATACAGGATGTCGATTGTGCTATGATTTTGACCGAATGGCCTGAAATTTGTGAATATGAATTGGGGAAATTTGTAGAAAAAATGAAGACACCGATTATTTTCGATGGTCGGAACTGTTTTAGCAAAACAGATATTCAAAAGTATCAAATTGAGTATCATTCAATTGGTAGAGCAAGTATTCTGTTGGATGATGCCAAAACTTGTTTCACGGTTAATAAGGATTAGTGAGATTTCTATCTCTATATTGAAATGACTAAAATCCGACAAATATTTACAAATTCCTTACAATAAAACCTTTTCCTTGGTAATTGACACTGGATAAGCTTGGGTGGTATAGTCAGACATGTGGGGCTTGGTTACAAGGATCACACTCTTATTTGATAATGAAGGGAATGTTAGTGCATGCAAGGTAAAGTAAAATGGTTCAACGCAGAAAAAGGCTACGGTTTCATCGAAACTGAAGAAGGCGGCGACGTATTCGTACACTTCTCCGCGATCCAAGCTGAAGGCTTCAAAACGCTGGAAGAAGGCCAATCCGTCGAGTTCGAAATCGTTGAAGGCGCACGTGGTCCACAAGCCGCTAACGTAATCAAACTGTAATCATCCCGGCACAGCCGACCTACATATGAACGGTACGATGGTTAACAATTAAAGATTCGCTAGCAACTCCCCGGGGGAACCCGGGGTTTTCTTATTTTTATTATGCTATAATTTTCTAAAGTGAATGAGTTCGTAATCGAATGAGGTGACCTCCTTTGCACAACCTTCGACCTTGGCTGCGCTGGCTGCCGGCGATCGCGATGATGGCGATTCTTTTTGGGTTTTCTTCGCAGTCTTATGAGGAGCAGTCGCTGGTGCCGGAAATTGAGAAGAGCACCTCGGACCAGTGGATTGAGAATCGATTCGGCGGGATCCGGTTCAGCTATGGTGACTATGAAATCAGTGTGGACAGTGTGGGCGGGGCGAGCTTCATCGAGTTTTTTATTCGCAAAGCGGCGCATTTCGGCAGTTATGCTTTACTGGCAGCGTTCCTGGTTTACGCTTTAGGCGGTCGGGGACGATCCAATCGGCGATGTCTGCTCTTTGCGATTTTGATCGCATTCCTCTATGCCTGTACGGATGAGCTGCATCAGAGCTTTACGCCGGGGCGGACGGCGATGGTGCAGGACGTGCTGCTGGATACGATCGGGGCCGCGTGTGGGGCGGCGTTCACGATTTTGTTGAAATCCTGGTGGGGAAACCGGAAGGATCGCCGGGCTTGAAAGCGCGGGGGATTTGCCGATCTGCCCGTCTTTTTTTACGGATATCGCGGTGGTTTACAGACCTTTAACACTTTTTACTTTGCCTTAACGTCATGGTATAATAAAGGTGCAAAGCAAAGGAGGAGTGCCCTATGAATTTTAGTATTCGAGGACAGCAGATTGAAGTGACTGAGGCCTTGCGTGACTACGTAGACAAGAAGCTCAGCCGGCTAGACAAGTACTTTGATGCACCCCCTACCTCAGACGGTACTGTCACGTTAAGTGTGGTACGAGGCTTGCACGCGGTCGAGGTAACGATTCCTTTGACCGGCGTTGTGCTCCGTGCGGAAGATCGCAGCGATGACATGTACGCATCCATTGATGCGGTTGTGGACAAGCTTGAACGTCAAATCCGCAAGCACAAAACGAAAATCAACCGTAAACTGCGCCAGAAAGGCGTGAAGAACAGCCTCTTTGTAGAGGGCACGACCGCAGGCTCCGTTGCGCTGGATGAAGGCGAGGAAGAGCTGGAAGTGGTTCGTACGAAACGCTTTACCTTGAAGCCGATGGACGTAGAGGAAGCGATTTTGCAAATGAATATGGTAGGACACAACTTCTTCGTTTTCTCGAACATCGACACTAAAGAAGTGAACGTCGTCTACAAGCGCAATGACGGCAAATACGGTTTGATTGAACAGGATTAACCCCTTGCACTCCGTGCAATCATGGCAACTTGCTTCAAACTAGGTGGTAATTCCTGTGATACTTACGCAAAGGAAACGAGCCTTATCCGCCCGCGGATAGGGCTCTTTATTCGTATACAAAGGCGCTTTACCGCAATGCAGACGTGACGGGGCGTGTTGCGGCGTGCCTTACAAACTGTTACAATTTAGGCAAATCATCTGTTTATGCGTGAAAGGGGTAAATCATGCTGGGATTAGTAAAAAAGATATTTGGCGACACGAATGAACGTGATGTCAAACGTCTGATGAAGACGGTAGATTATATTAATTCATTAGAACCGCAATTTGAGGCGCTTTCGGACGAGCAATTGAAAGGGAAAACCGCTGAATTCCGGGAACGGATCGAGAAAGGCGAGACGCTGGATGATTTGTTGCCGGAGGCTTTTGCCACAGTACGGGAAGCTTCGAAACGCACGCTCGGGATGCGTCATTTTGATGTGCAGCTGATCGGCGGTATGGCGCTTCACGAAGGCAAGATTGCGGAGATGAAAACCGGTGAAGGGAAGACGCTGGTCGGAACCCTGCCGGTTTATTTGAATGCGCTCCTGGGGAAAGGTGTGCATGTCGTTACCGTCAACGACTATTTGGCACAACGCGATAGCCAGCAGATGGGGCAGATTTACAACTTCCTCGGCATGACGGTTGGGGTGAACCTCAACGGCATGGAGCATGAGCAGAAACAAGAAGCTTACGCTTGCGACATCACGTACGGCACGAACAACGAGTTTGGATTTGACTACCTGCGCGACAACATGGTGCTCTACAAAGAACAGATGGTTCAGCGGCCGCTGTATTATTGCATTATTGACGAAGTGGACTCCATCTTGATCGATGAAGCGCGGACGCCGCTGATTATTTCCGGCCAAGCTCAGAAATCCACCGAGCTGTATTATGCAGCCGATCGTTTCGTGAAGACGCTGACGCCGGAGGAAGATTATACGGTAGATATTAAAGTAAAGGCTGTTTCGCTGACCGAAAAAGGGGTTGCTAAAGCGGAACGCGTTTTTGGCATTGATAACTTGTACGATCATAAACATGTTACGCTGAACCACCACGTGGTGCAGGCGCTCAAAGCGAACGTCATCATGCGCCGCGACGTCGATTACGTCGTGACCGATGACGAGGTGCTGATCGTCGATGAATTTACCGGTCGGATCATGCAGGGCCGCCGCTACAGCGACGGGCTGCACCAGGCAATCGAAGCCAAAGAAGGCATCGAGGTACAGAACGAAAGCATGACGCTGGCGACGATTACGTTCCAGAACTACTTCCGGATGTACCGCAAGCTGGCCGGGATGACCGGTACGGCGAAGACCGAGGAAGAAGAATTCAAGAAAATTTACGGCCTTGAAGTGCTCCAGGTGCCGACCAACCGGCCGAACCGTCGGATTGACTTGCCGGACGTTGTTTATAAGAGCGTTGACGGCAAGTTTAAAGCCGTTGTCGAAGAAATCGTGGAGCGTCATAAGAAAAAACAACCGGTGCTCGTTGGTACGGTCTCGATCGAGAACTCCGAACGCGTATCCGAGATGCTGAAGCGCAAAGGAATCCCGCACAAGGTGCTGAACGCGAAATACCATGCGGAGGAAGCGGAAATTATTTCCCACGCAGGGGAACCGGGTTCCGTGACGATCGCTACCAACATGGCGGGTCGCGGTACCGACATCTTGCTGGGTGAAGGCGTGGCCGAATTGGGTGGCCTGCATATCATAGGTACCGAACGCCACGAATCGCGCCGGATCGATAACCAGTTGCGCGGTCGTGCCGGTCGTCAAGGCGACCCCGGCTCCACGCAGTTCTACCTGTCGCTGGGCGACGAGCTGATGAAGCGGTTTGGTGCGGATAACGTGCTGAACATGATGGAACGCCTTGGCTTCGAGGAAGACCAACCGATCGAGAGCAAGATGATTACCCGCGCGATTGAGTCAGCGCAAAAACGCGTAGAAGGCAACAACTTCGACGTGCGCAAAGTCGTCCTGCAATATGACGATGTCATGAACCAACAGCGCGAAATTATCTATAAACAACGCCGGGAGCTGCTGGAATCGGAGAACATTAAGCAAATCGTTCTCGATATGATTAAGCCGGTCATCGAACGGGTGGTTGAAGCCCATACCGCTGACGAGATACCGGAGAACTGGGAACTGCAAGAAGTTGCCGATTACGTCAACAGCAAGCTGCTGGACGAAGGCGCGATTACGAAAGACGATCTGTGGGGCAAAGAGCCAAATGAGATGGTCGAGTATATTTTTGAACGCGTCCTGACGAAGTACAACGCTCGCGAAGAAGCAATTGGTCCGGAAATGGTACGGGAGTTCGAGAAGGTTATCGCTCTCCGCGCGGTCGACAGCAAATGGATGGACCACATCGACGCGATGGATCAGCTGCGTCAAGGTATTCATCTTCGTGCATACGGCGGTACTGACCCGCTGCGCGAGTATCAATTTGAAGGCTACGAGATGTTCAACGCGATGATCGCCAACATTCAGGAAGAAGTCGCGACATACATCATGAAGGCGCAGATCGAAACGAACCAGGAGCGTCAAGCGGTTGTGGATGAGAACAAAATCACTACAAGCGGCGAACCGGCTGAGAAACGCCCGGTCAAACGCGGCGAGACGATCGGCCGCAACGACTTGTGCCCATGCGGAAGCGGCAAGAAGTATAAACACTGCCACGGCCAAAACGCATAAACCACGGATACGCGGACCGTTACGGTTCGCACCAAGCATTAGCGGGTGACCTGGGAATCCCCGGGTACGCCCGTTTTTGCCCGTTGGGCCCATGATGAAGACAGAGCCGAATACGATAAAAGAAAGGTGATTCAACGTATGATCGACGCGAACGTGAAACAAGACATGCGCGAAATCGCAAAGAAATTAACTAACCTTAGGGGGTCTCTTTGACTTAGATCTGAAGCAAGAGATGATCGCCAACTATGAGGAGAAAATGGCGGCACCGGATTTCTGGGACGACAATGAGAAAGCTCAGGGGCTTATCGCCGAGATGAATGCGGTCAAATCCTCAGTCGACCAATATACGGCGCTGCAAAACGAATACGATGAGCTGGAAATGATGGCGGAGCTCGCCGAGGAAGAAGGCGATGAATCGCTGGCTGCGGAGGTAGCGGACTCCGTAGAGAAGCTCGTCAAGAAGCTGGAGGAATTCGAGCTCCAGCTGCTGTTGAACCAGCCATACGACAAAATGAACGCGATTCTCGAGCTGCATCCCGGCGCCGGCGGCACCGAGTCCCAGGACTGGGGCCAAATGCTGCTGCGGATGTATACCCGCTGGGCGGAGAAACGCGGCTTCAAGGTCGAGACGCTGGATTACCTGCCGGGCGACGAAGCTGGGATCAAGAGCGTTACACTGTTGATCAAGGGCTACAATGCCTACGGCTACCTGAAGGCGGAGAAGGGCGTGCACCGGCTGGTGCGGATCTCGCCGTTTGACGCTTCTGGACGCCGGCATACGTCCTTCGTCTCCTGTGACGTCGTGCCGGAGATCAGCGATGACGTGGAGATTGAAATCCGTAACGAGGATCTGAAAATCGATACGTACCGCGCCAGCGGCGCCGGCGGTCAGCACATCAACACGACCGACTCGGCCGTGCGGATTACCCACATCCCGACTGGGATCGTGGTAACCTGCCAGAATGAGCGCTCGCAGATCAAGAACCGTGAACGGGCGATGACGATGCTTCGCTCCAAGCTGTACGAACGCAAGATCGAGGAGCAACAACGCGAGTTGGATGAGATCCGCGGCGAGCAGTCCGATATCGCCTGGGGCAGCCAAATCCGCTCGTACGTGTTCCATCCGTACAGCATGGTGAAGGATCACCGGACGAACGTGGAGACAGGGAATGTCGGCGCGGTGATGGACGGGGATTTGGACGCGTTTATCGACGGTTATCTGCGCAGTCAGATTAAAACGAACACGGAGAATTAATCGGCAGGGCGGAGCGCCTTGGTGTGACCATTCCGCCCGAGCCGCTGCTAAAGCTGCTAAATATGACCCACCTTGGCCACGCTTGGTACGGGTGGGTTTTTCGTTGTACCAATTTCATGAAATGCCAGTAAGGAGGGGCAGCAATGCCACCGAAAGTTCGCAAACGCCATCTTCAAGACTATATCCCGGTCGCCGGTCCGGTACGCCATACGATAGATACGCTGATGATTATCGTAGGCTCTCTGATCACGGCCTTGGCGTTTAATTTGTTTCTGGTCCCCAGTCATATCGCCTCAGGCGGTGTCTCGGGATTATCGATCATCATTCAATCGCAATTTGGGATCGAACCCGCCTACACGCAATGGGCCCTGAATATCCCGCTATTCATTGCCGGCTACGTGTTGCTTGGGCGGGACTACTCCATCCGTTCTTTGTTGGGCACGGTGGTGCTGCCGTTCTTCGTCTTCTTGACGCGGGACATTCCAGTGCCGACGACAGATCCGTTGCTGGCTTCGTTATATGGAGGTATCGGGGTCGGGATCGGGCTTGGCATCGTGTTCCGAGGCCGGGGATCGACAGGGGGACTATCCACCTTAGCGCAAATCATTCAGAAATACAGCGGCCTGAGCCTTTCCGTTTGTGTTGTGATGATGGATGGGATAGTGATTGTGTTGGCGTTATTTTTGCTGACCCCGGAAAAAGCGCTCTATGCCCTGATCGGCTTGTACATCACCGGTAAAATTATCGATGCCATCGAGCTGGGCTTCAACTATACGAAGGTTGCTTATATCATCGCCGACCGAACGGAAGAGATCGCGCAAGCGGTCCTTACTCATCTGGATCGAGGGCTGACCAAGCTGGACGGCCAAGGCGGGTACACCGGCGATGCGCGGACCGTGCTGATGGTCGTCGTCGGGCAGAGCGAAGTCACGCGACTCAAGACCTTAGTGCAGACGCTGGATCCCAATGCGTTTGTGATTATCACCAATGCGCATGAGGTGTTGGGGGAAGGGTTTAAAAGAGCCTAGAGAAATGTGACGTAATCCATAAGTGTGGGGCAAGTAGATTGATCTACCTGGCCATACTTATGGATTTTTTATTTATCATAACGACATTTTACATAAACAATACTTATAAGGAAAATATTAGATTTTTCATCCTGATCTAGGAATTTATGTTTGGACAAACAGTATCGTGAGTGGTAGCCTTTAAATCATCAGGCCTGATAGTCATTATTTCTCATAGGAGGCATTATTTTGAAGCGATTGATTGGCATCATCTTACTTGCTGTTGGAATTATAACTGGTTCAATTACATATCCTGCTTCCACCCACGCGGCATCTCAATTTACGGGTGGATTATTGGACGGGATTTCGATAGAGATTGGAGCTTCGGTTGGGCAATCGACGACTACGGTTGCAGAAATGACAGATGGCGATGTGTCGACAAGAGGAATACTTAGTACATCAAATGTAGCATGGCATTCCTTTTCTTCCCCAGTAGAAATTTCTTCTGTCGTGCTGAAGAGTAGTGGGGCAGGAATCATTGAATTTTATGATAATCAAAATAGCTTGCTGCAAAGATATAATGTTTTAAGCAATGATGGGATTCAAACCCTTCCAACTCCAGTACAGAATGTTACTACTGTTGTTTTAAAAGGTGCATCAAGCAATATCAATGTGTACGAGTGGAATGTATTTACGGTCCCTTCCGTGCCACCAACAGCGACGACCATCAATTGGATCCAGGCCGGGGATCAAATTGTAAAATTGGATTGGGATCATACAGGAGCTGCCTCTTATAATGTAAAACGTTCAACATCCGCTGGCGGCCCTTACACCTTACTGGCGAACGTTAAAGGAACAACGTATGTAGATCAAGCCGTCACCAATGGAACGACCTATTATTATGTAGTTAGTGCGGTCAATGAGGCGGGGGAAAGCAGCGATTCGTCTGAAAAAAGTGCTAAACCGAATACAACCAAATATACGGGCGGATTGTTAGATGGGTTATTAATCGAAGCGGGTAATACAGTTGGGACACCAACGAGAACAACACGTGAAATAACGGACAACAATACGGGTACCAGATTTGTCATGACAACCGGAAGTTTTGCATGGTACACATTTTCTTCCCCAGTAGAAATCAACTCTGTGATTGTGAATAGCAGTAACGTTTTGGCTGTTGAGTTCTACGATGCCAATAATAACTTGCTGCAGAAATATGATCTTATCAAAAATGACGGAATTCAAACGCTCCCGACCCCAGTACAAGATGTGACAACGGTTGTATTAAAAAACGGGTCAATTAGCAGTATCAGTGTATACGAATGGAATGTATTTTCAAACCCTTCAGCACCACCACTAGATACAACCATTAACTGGATCCAGGGCGGTGATCAGTTTGTAAAGTTGGAATGGGATAACACAGGAGCTGCCTCATATAACGTAAAACGTTCGACATCAGCAGGCGGTCCTTACAGCTTACTGGCGAACGTGAAAGGCACAGCATATGTAGATCGAGCCGTAACGAATGGAACGACCTACTATTATGTAGTCAGCGCAGTGAATGAGGCTGGGGAAAGCGGAAATTCAGCGGAAAAAAGCATTACACCAAATGCAACCAAATATACGGGTGGATTGTTGGATGGGCTATTAATCCAAGCTGGTAACACGGTAGGAAACCCAACGCGTACCGCACGTGAATTGACAGACAACAATACACGTACAAAATTTGTCTTGGTTACTGGTGGCGTAGCATGGTACACATTTTCTTCACCGGTGGAAATCAATTCCGTGATCGCCAGTGGCACTAACCTGGCTGTTGAGTTCTATGATGCAAGCAATAACTTGTTACAACAATACAACATCGTGAATAAAGATCAGGTTGAAATCCTTCCTACCCCTGTCCAAAACGTTATGACAGTTGTGCTAAAAAATGTGGGTACAAGTGTTAGTGATGTCTACGAATGGAACGTCTTTGGCAAAGGCGGAGAACCTGCAGATGCACCGATGAATTTGACAGCATCCGCGGGGAATAAAAAAGTTGTTTTGAATTGGACAAGCCCGAGCAGTAATGTGACGAGTTACATCGTGAAACGCTCCCTGGTGCCTGGCGGGCCGTATACGGCGATTGCTACAGTACCGGGGAACACAACAACTTACACGGACACCAATGTTGTAAACGGTACGACTTATTATTATGTCGTCTCTGCGATTGGATCGACAGGTGAAAGCGCCAATTCTAACGAGGCATCTGCCACACCAAAAGCCGATGTAGTTACTCCTCCTGGTCAGACCGGAGAGAGAGCGCTGCTTCGGATTACGCTAAACAATGGGATTGAGAAAGAATACGACTTATCTATGGCAGAAGTATACGACTTCATTAATTGGTATGAAGGACGGGCGAACGGAGTAGGAACGGTGATGTATGCCTTTGATAAACATGATAATAACAAGGGGCCGTTCAAAAGTCGCAAAGACTACGTATTCTTCGATAAAATTATTACTTTTGAAGTGAATGGATACGATGTCGGTACGAGTGGGCCGGAGGAGGATGGGGGATACCCTGTTCCGTATCCGGAAGAATATTAATAACGTTAAAAGCACGGGTTGAAGTCAACACTTCAGCCCGTGCTTTTTTCCATGGATCAACAAGTTCCTCAAACCAAGCCATCATAGATAGACTGCTCATTTTTTTGCGGGAACCGTTCGCCGCGCTCCCAAACCAGCTCAAACGATTCGAATTGGTGACGGGGCGGTACTTGCGGCCCCAATACGCCAAATACCCGCTCCACGCTCCAAATTTGCGATTCATGGGCGGCGAGGGCTTGGCGTTTGGCTTCCCAACGGTTGCCGGCTGCTACGCGCAGCACGCTGGAATGATCGGAAGTGTACGATCCCAGTTGGTTGTAATACAACTTCTGCACGGTTGGCGCTTGGCCCCCAAAGACGACATCGTTTACGGCGTGATGGATGACGATATGATCCGGGTGTCCGGACAGGCCGTCTTCCGGGAACGTGACGACCACCTGTGCCTGATGGCGCCGCAAGAAGTCGGCGATCTTCTCCCGCAGCATTACAGGATTCGCCTCCTTCAGCTTGCCGTCCGGCAGCCCCAGTTGCTCAACGACGGAGATGCCGAGGATCTCAGCGGCTTTGGCCAGCTCCTGATCCCTGCGGGCCGCTAACTGTTCGCGGGTCATCTCCCCTAAGCGGCCGGTTTTGCCCGCGTCTCCCCGGGTAGCCGTAAGCAGCACCGCCTTGCCTCCTTCATCCGCGATTTGTCGGATTAAATAAGAACATCCAAATGTTTCATCATCGGGATGAGCGTATACGAATGCGATTGTTTTTTCGTTCGACATGGTGCTTCTCCTCCTTCTATACGGTTCATGAGCACCTTTTAAATATACCTGATTCAGCCCCTACATAAAAGTTTGGCGGCCAAAAGAGGGGCCTGACATGCGAGGGGAAATTTTTTGTGAGAGTTGTTGTATTTATATAAGTTCAGCCGTATAATAATACATATTTACAACGGAATGATGCATATTGTTGATTTCATAGGGTTGATCCAATGGGAGAGGAAGCGAGGTTAGCATTGTGAACGGGGAGAAAATAAAAGTAGCCATTGTCGGTTCCACGGGATATGGGGGCGTGGAGCTGATTCGTTTTTTATGGGGACATCCGCATGTCGAGATTGCTTCGGTGATTTCCGTTACTAGCGCAGGAGAGCCTATAACGAACGGGTTCCCGCATTTATCCGAGATCATCGTTCAGCCGCTGGACGGCTTGAATCCAGAGGAGCTTGCCACGAAGGTGGATGTGGTATTTACTGCGACGCCATCCGGGGTCAGCACGAAGCTAGTGCCGCAGCTGCTGGAGGTTGGACTGAAGGTTATTGATTTGTCCGGTGATTTTCGGCTTAAAGACGGCCGGGAATACGAGGCTTGGTATAAACATGAGGCTCCGGAAGCCGCGTTGCTTGAGCAGGCGGTATACGGCTTGGCGGAGATTTACGGCGATGAAGTAAAAGGCAAGGAGTTCGTCTCCAACCCGGGCTGCTATCCGACCGCTACGCTGCTTGGCCTAATCCCAGCGTTAAGTGCAGGTTGGATTGATCCGGGCAGCATCATCATCGATGCGAAATCGGGGGTATCCGGCGCAGGCCGCGGGATGAACCTGACGAACCATTACGCGGAAATCAATGAAAATATGAAAGTATATAAGGTCAACAAACATCAGCATATCCCTGAGATCGAACAAACCTTGGGGCAAATCACCGGCGAACCGGTTACGGTAACGTTCACAACGCACCTAACCCCGATGACGCGGGGGATTATGTGCACGATGTATGCCACATTGAAGGGGGCTTACACGGAGGAAGATTTGATTCAGCTGTACCGTCAATATTACGAAGGACGTCCGTTCGTCCGCATTCGGGATAAAGGCAAGTGGCCAGCGACCAAGGAAGTATTTGGCTCGAACTTTTGCGACATCGGCTTTGCGGCGGATGCGCGTACAGGTCGGCTGACGATCGTGTCCGTCATTGATAATTTGGTTAAAGGCGCGGCGGGGCAAGCGATTCAGAATTTGAACCTGATGATGGGTTGGGAAGAAACGACCGGCTTGAAGTTCACACCCGTTTATCCGTAGGTAGATATGAACTTATTTGGGCTTATGAAAGGAGTCAGTCATGGGAGTGGTTAGTTTATTTCGTGAAGCGCCGGAGGGGAGCATCACCACGCCAAAAGGCTTTCAGGCCGGCGGTCTGCATTGCGGTCTGAAGAAGACAACCCGCAACGACCTCGGCGCGATCCTCTGCGAAGTGCCGGCGGTCGCCGCGGCAGTTTATACGACGAACGTATTCCAGGCGGCGCCGCTGAAAGTGACGCGTGAGAGCGTCGCGTCCAGCGGGCAGCGCCTGCGGGCCGTCGTCGTCAACAGCGGCAACGCCAACGCGTGCACCGGCGCGCAAGGCGAAGCTGACGCCTACGCGATGCGCGCAGCGGCGGCGAAGGCGTTTGGGCTCGGCGAACACGAAGTCGCCGTAGCCTCCACCGGCGTCATCGGCGAATTGTTGCCGATGGACCGCGTCCATGCCGGCATCGAAGGATTGCCGGCGGCGCTGGCAGCGAACGGCGAGGGGGCCGAGCAGTTCTGCCAGGCGATTTTGACCACGGACCTCGTGAAGAAAGAGGTGTGCGTGAAGCTGGACGTGGACGGCCGCGAGGTAACGATCGCGGGGGCTGCCAAGGGTTCGGGCATGATTCACCCGAACATGGCCACGATGCTGGCGTTCGTCACGACGGACGCCGCTATTGAACCACAGGCGCTGCAAAGCCTGCTCGGGCAAACGACCGACGTGACGTTTAACATGATCACCGTCGACGGCGACACGAGCACGAACGACATGCTGTTAGCGATGGCGAGCGGGTTGGCCGGCAATCGGGAGCTGTCCCCCGGACACGCCGATTGGGACGCCTTCGCTGCGGCGTTCCGCCACGTGTGCGAGACGTTGGCCAAGGCGATTGCCCGCGACGGGGAAGGCGCAACCCGTCTCGTTGAGGTGACGGTCCAAGGCGCCGTAAGCGATAACTCGGCTCAGGCGATCGCAAAGACAATCGTCGGCTCGAGCCTTGTGAAGTCGGCGGTGTTTGGGGCCGATGCCAACTGGGGCCGCATCATTGCTGCGGTCGGCCGTGCAGGAGAGCCGGTCAATCCGGAGACGGTGGACATCAAGCTTGGCGACATCGTCGTGTTGGAGGGCTCACGTCCGGTTCCTTTCGATGAGGATGTGGCGCTTGCTTACCTGAAAGGCGACACGATCAACATCTCCGTTGACCTGCATAACGGCCAAGGCGAAGCCACCGCCTGGGGCTGCGATTTGACCTATGACTACGTCCGGATTAACGCGGCTTATCGCACTTAATTTGAATTCATATCCTAAATCATTTATCAGATGAGATGAACTCCGGAAAGGAGCAGGCAGACTAATGTTTGTGATGAAATGTGGCGGCAGCACGCTCGCGGAGCTGCCGAATTCTTTTTTTGCTGACTTGGTGAAGTTGCAAAAAGAAGGGGCCAACCCGGTGATCGTACACGGCGGCGGGCCAGCCATTTCGGAAAACCTTGGCAAGCTCGGAATTGAGAGCAAGTTCGTGGACGGGCTGCGTTACACGACGAATGAAGTCCTGGACGTCGTAGAAATGGTGCTGGCCGGCAGTATTAATAAGTTGATCGTGCGCCGCATCGCTCAGAACGGCGGGAAAGCGCTGGGCTTATCCGGTGTGGACGGCAGTTTGCTGCAGGCGAAGCCGGTTGCGAACAGCAAGGAAGTCGGATTCGTTGGGGATGTGACGGGTGTTAACGCGGATTTGATCCGCGGCGTACTGGACCTCGGTTACATTCCAGTCATTGCTCCCGTAGGTATTGGTGCAGACGGAGCGCAACGTTATAACATCAACGCGGACACGGCTGCAGGAGCGGTTGCATCGGCACTTGGGGTTTCGCGCATGATTGTTGTTACCGATGTGCCTGGGATTTTGAAAATGACGGGTACCGAAAGAAAAGTGCTCGATTCCATTACCGTACAGCAAATCGAGGATATGATCTCCACCGGGGAAATTTACGGCGGAATGATCCCGAAGGTGCGCGCCGCCGTGGCTTGCATCAGCGGCAGTGTCAAGGAAGCAGTGATTGTAGGCGGCAACGAGCCGGGTGTGCTTGGCAAAGTGCTGGCCGGGGGACGCATCGGTACCCGAATCGTGCGGATGGCGTAGCGAAGCGGCTGTCGGAAGGTTATATTAGTAATTAAGTAGATGGGAGTGGAAAAAACGATGGCGCAAAGTGATCTGAAAGAAGCAACAACGGCTCCGGGCACCGGAGCAAACGCCGTAGCAGCTGCGGCGGAAGGGAGCAGCCCCAGCGCGTTGTTCCCAAGTTATGCCCGGTACCCGATTCATTTGGTTAAAGGGAAAGGCAGCTGGCTGTGGGACGACAAAGGCAACCGCTACCTTGATTTCATGAGCGGTCTTGCGGTCGCCAACCTGGGGCATGCCCCGGAGAAGGTGGCGGCCAAGGTGAAGGCTCAGCTGGATGAGCTTTGGCATGTGAGCAACCTGTTCCATATTCCGCAGCAGGAAGCTGCAGCGCGGAAGCTGACCGAGATTAGCTGCGCGGACGTCGTTTTCTTCTGCAACAGCGGCGCCGAGGCGAATGAAGCGGCGATCAAGCTGGCGCGGCGCTACCATCAAAAGGTGAAGGGAACCAACCGCTTCGAGATTATTACGTTCAATCAATCCTTCCATGGGCGGACGTTGGCTACGCTGACCGCGACCGGTCAACAGAAGGTGAAGGACGGCTTCCTGCCGCTTCCAGAAGGCTTCAAGTCTGTACCTTTGCATGACCTGCCTGCCCTGAAAGCAGCGATTGGCCTACAAACGGCGGCAGTGATGCTGGAAATGGTGCAAGCCGAAGGCGGCGTGCACCCGGTGGATCCGGTGTTCGTGCAAGAGCTGTCCGAGCTGTGCAAGGAAGAGGGGCTGCTGCTCATCATCGACGAGGTCCAAACCGGCATGGGACGTACGGGCAAATGGTTTGCGCATCAGCATTACGGCATCGAGCCAGATATTTTTACATCGGCCAAAGGGATTGCCAGCGGCTTGCCCGCCGGGGCGATGCTGGCGAAAGCGTATTTGCGCGAAGCGTTCCCTCCGGGCAGCCATGCGTCTACATTTGGCGGCAATCCGATCGTGACGACAGCGATCATTGCCACACTGGAGACGATGCAGGAGGAGCGCATTCCGGAGCATGTGGCAGAGATGGGTGAATATTTGACGGGGCTCCTGAAGGAGACGTTTAAAGATGAGCCGTTTGTCCAAGAAGTGCGCGGCAAAGGCTTGCTGATCGGAATCCAATGCGCCGGACCGGTAGGCGACATCGTACTGCTGGGACAACAACATGGACTGCTGTTCGTCACCGCTGGCCCGGAGGTCATTCGTTTACTGCCGAACCTCAAGGTGTCGAAGGAAGAGATTGATCAGGCCGTAGCGATTTTGGCAGACGTCATCGCCGCTTATACTTCCAAGGAGGGGAACTAATCAATGACTTTGCTGGAACCATCCAAACGCAGCAGTATGAATTTGAACGGCCGCGATTTTATCGAGCTGACGGATTATTCGACTGACGAGATCCACTATTTGATCGATTTGGCGATTGAGCTCAAGCGCAAGCAGAAGAACGGCGAGGTGTACCAGCCGCTGCGGGGGAAAACCGTCGGATTGATTTTTGAAAAATCGTCAACGCGGACGCGGGTGTCCTTTGAAGTGGGGACGTATCAGTTGGGGGGCCATGCGCTTTTTCTCAGCAAAAATGATATCCAACTCGGACGCGGCGAAACAATCGCTGATACGGCGGGAGTCATGTCGCGCTACCTGGACGGGATCATGATCCGGACCTTCGGTCATGATAAGGTGGTCGATCTGGCCCGCTATGCTACCGTGCCGGTCATTAACGGACTGAGCGACTTGGCTCATCCGTGCCAGGTGCTGGCCGACTATCAGACGCTTTACGAGCATAAGGGCAAGCTGCAAGGCCTTAAACTGGCCTACGTGGGCGATGGCAACAACATGGCGCACTCGCTGATGATCGGCGGGGCGAAGCTGGGCGTTCACGTGTCCGTGGCCAGCCCGGAAGGGTATGAACCGGACCCGCAAATCGTTGCGGATGCGCAAGAAATCGCCAAAGCGACGGGCGCGGTTATTGAAGTGGTGCGCGATCCGAAGGCAGCGGTACAAGAAGCGGACGCCATTTACACCGACGTGTGGGCAAGCATGGGCTTTGAAGAAGAGCAGAAGATCCGCGAAGAGGCCTTCCGCAATTACCAGGTCGACGAGCAGCTGGCGCGGTATGCGAAGCCGGATTACGTCTTTATGCATTGCCTGCCGGCTCACCGGGGCGAGGAAGTCAGCGAAGGCGTGATCGACGGACCGCATTCGATTATTTTTGATCAGGCAGAGAACCGGTTGCATGCGCAGAAAGCGCTGATGGCCGCATTGATAGGATAAATTTTTCTTCGGGAGGACTAGGAATCATGGCAAAGGAAAAAATCGTACTGGCATACTCCGGGGGCCTGGATACGTCGGTCATTCTCAAGTGGTTAAAAGAAACATACGATGCCGAAATTATCGCGTTTACGGCTGATATCGGCCAGAAGGAAGAATTGGACGGGCTGGAAGCGAAGGCTTTGGCTACAGGCGCTTCGAAAGTATACATCGACGATCTGCGCGACGAGTTCGCCAAAGACTTCATCTATCCGATGTTCCAGGCGGGCGCTTTGTATGAAGGGCAATACCTGCTGGGTACCAGCATCGCCCGTCCGCTGATCGCCAAGCGCATGGTGGAAATCGCCCGCGCGGAAGGCGCAACGGCGATCGCCCACGGCGCTACCGGCAAAGGCAACGACCAAGTGCGCTTCGAGCTGGCGGCCGCGGCGTTGGCTCCGGAAATTCGCGTGATCGCCCCTTGGCGGTTGAGCGAGTTCCGCGATCGCTTCCCGGGACGCGCTGAAATGATCGCCTATGCAGAAGCGAATGGCATTCCAGTAACAGCCTCGGCAGCGAAGCCTTACTCGATGGACCGCAACCTGCTGCATATCAGCTATGAAAGCGGCGTGTTGGAAGATCCGTGGTTTGACGCATCCGCCCCGGAAAACAAAGACATGTACCTGCTCAGCGTGTCGCCGGAGGATGCCCCGAATCAACCGGAGTATCTGGAGCTGGAGTTCGAGCAAGGGAACTGCGTGGCCCTCAATGGCGAACGGTTGAGCCCGCTTGGGGTCATGGAGAAGCTGAATGAGCTGGGCGGCAAACATGGCATCGGCCGCGTCGACATGGTGGAGAACCGGTTTGTCGGCATGAAGAGCCGCGGGGTATATGAGACGCCGGGCGGAACGATTCTGTTCACGGCTCATCGCAAAATGGAATCGCTGACGATGGACCGCGAGGTCATGAACCTGCGCGACAGCCTGATCACCCGTTACAGCACGCTCGTCTACAACGGCTTCTGGTTTGCGCCGGAACGCTTGGCGCTGCAAGCGCTGGTGACGGAGAGCCAGAAGAATGTAACAGGTACGGTGCGCGTGAAGCTGTACAAAGGCAACATCATCGCCGCCGGCGTGAAGAGTCCAGTCAGCTTGTACAACCCGGATATCGCTACGATGGAGGCCGATCCTACGCAAGCGTACGACCAAGGCGACGCCACCGGCTTCATCCATCTGAACGCGCTGCGTCTGAAAGTTGGCGCGGGTGTGGCGCAAAACAGCGGCAAGTAAAGGGTGTACCCAAAATCTATTCGAAAAATCGAATACAATTCGCCGATTTTTAGCGATTAGACCCCAATGTGTATGAAATTTCGTATATAATTGAGCTTTTTGCGGGGATGAGGCGGGAATGTGTATGATTTTTCGAATAGAATCTACAATTTCGATGGTTCGCGAGGAAATGTAGTCGAAATTTCGAATACATTTCCTTCTGTTTCTGTTCTGAATTGATTGGAAATAGCAATCAAGTTTCGAGTTAAGGAGTGGGTCAGGTGAGCAAGCTGTGGGGTGGCCGCTTTACGAAGCAGACCAACCGTTTAGTTGAGGAGTATACCGCCTCCATCGGGTTTGATAAAGCGTTGGCGGAGGAGGATGTGCAAGGAAGTCTCGCGCATGTTACCATGCTGGGCAAATGCGGGATCTTGCCGGAAGAGGATGTCGAGAAGATCAAGGAAGGCCTGCATCAGGTTCTGCTGAAGATCCGCCGCGGCGAGATGGAATATTCCGTATCGGACGAAGACATCCATATGAACATAGAGAAGCAGTTGATCGACGAGGTGGGGCCGGTTGGCGGGAAGCTGCACACTGGGCGCAGCCGCAACGACCAGGTAGCGACGGACATGCACCTTTACCTGCGCAAGCGAGTGGTCGAGTTCGTGGGCCTGCTGCAGGAACTGCAGGAGGCGCTGCTGGGACAAGCCAAGGCGAACCTCGACACGATTGTGCCGGGCTATACCCATCTGCAGCGGGCGCAGCCGATCCTGTTTGCCCATCATTTGCTGGCATACGTGTCCATGTTCCAACGCGACATCGAGCGTCTGCAGGACAGCTATAAGCGGATAAATGTGCTGCCGCTGGGTGCAGGGGCGCTGGCTGGCACGACGTTCCCGATCGACCGTCATTTTGTAGCCGAGCAGCTGCATTTTGACGGGGTATATGAAAATAGTCTGGATGCCGTGAGCGACCGCGACTTTATCGTCGAGTTCCTTGCCAACGCCTCCATTCTGATGATGCATCTCTCGCGTCTCAGCGAGGAGCTCGTGCTGTGGAGCAGCACCGAATTCCGCTTCATCGAGCTGGATGATGCGTTCTGTACAGGCAGCAGCATTATGCCGCAGAAGAAAAATCCGGACGTTCCGGAACTGGTCCGCGGCAAAACCGGCCGAGTCTACGGCAACCTGATGGGCCTGTTAACCGTACTGAAGTCGCTGCCGCTGGCATACAACAAGGACATGCAGGAGGACAAGGAAGGCATGTTCGACACTGTTGCCACGCTGCAAGGAGCGCTGCAGCTATTCGCACCGATGATCGCCACGATGAAAGTGAACAAGGAGCGGATGCGCGAGGCGGTCAACCAGGACTTCTCCAACGCCACCGACATTGCCGACTTCCTGGCAAACAAAGGTCTGCCGTTCCGTCAGGCGCATGAGGTCATCGGCAAAACCGTCCTTTACTGCATTCAAAACGGCAAATACCTGCTGGATCTGACATTAGACGAGTTCAAGCAGTTTTCGCCATTGTTTGACGATACCATTTATGACGTGCTCCAGCCGGAGACGGTCGTGAATGCCCGTAACGTATACGGCGGGACAGCGACCGCTCAAGTGACGGCCGCCATTGAACGTGCAGAGAGCAAGCTGGAAGCGGGCCGCCAATGGACGCAAGAGTATCTGGAAAAAAGTAAATAAGCGATTAGCCAATTCGCAGGCAGAGCTCGGAGACAGCCTTCGTCGATAGACGAACGGCTGTTTTTTTTATTTACCTTGCTTCGACGCCCTCGAGAGGGCGCCTTCTGTACATTTTGAATTTTATGGAAATTACATAAAAATTTCAGAAAACTATAAAGAATTCGTCGTTTTTTGTCGAAAGATAGTAATAACTTATCTTGCCAAGCCTTTTATTTTGGTGCATTGACTCAGACTGAAGCAACATTGGCGCGGTTTTGTAGTTGATCAACCCTTGGCAGACAACAAGAAGCACAGGATGCCCATTACAAAATAAAAGGAGAAGAACGACGATGAAAAAAAGATGGATGCAGATTCGACAATTGTTGGAGGTCCGTACACTACGCAACCGGATGCTCATCATTTTTGCCGTACTGCTGGCGGTCCCTAATCTGGCGACCTCTTACTCCAGCTATACCCGCGCCAGCGAACAGTTACATGAACAAATGGATGACAACACCCGATCGAGCGTAAATCTGTTGAATGATACGATTAACCATATCGTGGAGGCAGAGGTTCGCAACGTGGAGCAGCTGGTGCAGCAAATCGATTCCGCCCAGGTGGATGCCAAATCTCCGGAGCTGCGGAAACTCATTGACCTCTTCGTAGAAAAACATCCAGAGCTAGAGAATCTGGTAGTTGGCAATCAGAACGGAGCGTGGATGAAAGCCCCCGATCCTGGCAAACAGGACTATGACCCGCGCAAACGGGATTGGTATATCACCTCCATGGAAAACCCGGAGGAAACCGTAATCATTGATCCGTTCGTATCGGCGACGACCGGCAATTTTAATCTTTATATCAGCCGCGCGTTAAAAGACCATCAAGGAGCGATCACGGTCGCCCTGGACCTGGCAAAACTGAATGCGGACGTCAGCAGCATTCACTTGGGGGAACGCGGGTATATTTATATCTTGGACCGTTCGAACAAGTTCGTCTCGCATCCGACCAAAACGGTTGGTGAAGAGGCTTCAGGTGAACATCTGGCGAAAATCCATGAGGCGGAGTCGGGCTATTTGACGTATACCGATCCAGAAACCGGGAAGGAAGAAAGCGCGTTTTTTACGACCAACCCACTGACCGGGTTTAAAATCGTTGGGGTTCTGGATGTGCAGGAATTCCGCGACGCCTCGAAGCCGATCATGTGGACCTCCCTTATGGTTCTAGGTGTCTCCATGATCATTGCGGGCGTCCTGCTCATCCTAACGATCTTGAGCATCACGCGTCCGATCGAGCAGCTCAATCGCTCGGCTAAACGGGTGAGTGAAGGTTACCTGAACGAGGATGTCATCACGAAGCGCAAGGATGAGATTGGGGAGTTGGCTGCGAACTACAACGGCATGTTGGCTTCCCTGCGGGGAATGGTACGAGAGATGTCAGGAACGGCGGGCCAGTTGACCGCTTCCAGCGAAGAATTAAATGCGAGTACCGAGCAGAACGCCAAGGCGGTTGAACATGTTGCCCAGCTGGTGTCGGATGCCTCGGATCATGCGGAGAAACAAGCCGCTGCTTCGTTAGAAAGTGCCAAAACGATGGATGAAATGTCTCAAGGCATCCGAAAAATCGCGGACGCGTCCGGCCTGATCGTCGAGTCTTCATTGCAAACGGTGGAGGAGGTTCGAGAAGGCAGTGGGAAGGTGAATCTGGTCGGTTTGCAAATGGATGAGATTCGCCGGTCGACGCTGGAATCGGCGGATATCCTGCAACAGATGAATGAGCTCAGCGGACAGGTTGCCGGAATGAGCAGTGCGATTACGGAGATTGCCAACCAAACCAATCTGTTGGCGCTTAACGCAGCGATCGAAGCGGCTCGGGCTGGCGAGGAAGGACGCGGCTTCGCGGTGGTAGCGGGCGAAGTGCGTAAACTGGCGGAACAGTCTGGAGCGACAGCGGAAATGATTCAACGGACTATCGGACAGATGACCGAACTTACGAGCAAGGCCTACGAAGTCATGAATCATAAGGTGAATACGAATGTCGAGCGGGGAAGAGCCGTAACCGAGGAAGCGCAAACGGCCTTCCAAGCGATCGAGCGGTCTACGCAGCGGATATCGGCGCAAATTCATGAAGTGTCGGCCATCACGCAGCAAATGTCGGCGAGTGCCGATCAAATCGCTCACGCAGTTGAACAAATCGCAGCAACCTCGGCCAGCAGCATGGAGGGCCTGCAAGAGGTGACGGCGGCAACCCAGGAACAGCTGGCGTCCATGGAGGAGATCTCCTCCGCCTCAGAAGGCTTGGCTCGGATGGCCGCAGATATGCATGCGCAGATCGATCGGTTTAAGCTATAAGAGGTCAAAATAGAATCTATGCCGTTCATGCCCCTAGTCACAGTTCGTGGCGAGGGGCTTTTTTTCGTTTGAGATTTCCACCCTGAGCCGGGCGCATAAATCCGCCCCGAGACGGATGGAGAAGATCCGAGGGTCGATTAAGATGAATAGCAGCAACGACTTGGATCGATCTCCATTCACGCCTGCTTTACAACGTAACAATGTTATGTTACGCTGTTTGTGCAATGAAAGGAGCATGACAATGAGTGAGGATTTGATTTCCAAAAAGGAATTGCTGGATCTGACAGGCATTTCGTATGGACAGTTGTATCGCTGGAAGCGCAAGAACCTGATCCCGGAACAGTGGTTTATCCGTAAATCGTCTTTTACCGGGCAAGAAACGTATTTTCCAAGGGAAAAAATCCTGCAGCGCATTGACCGCATTCTGGGCATGAAGGACGATTTATCGCTGGATGCGCTGGCGGATGTCTTCTCAGGGAGTCCGAAGGATATCCGTTTAAGCGCGGATGAACTACTGGAACGAAACATTGTTACATCTACATCGTTGAACTTATATATGGAGACTACAGAGAAGAAAGAGGCGCAGCCGAACTTTGGCTTCGATCAGATGTTAATCGTCTACGTGCTCGATAAGCTGCTGCAAAGCGGGGATATTTCCCTCGAGGAAGGGCGTTTATTGGTTCAGGCGCTTGAGGACCATTTACCAGGCTTGGCTGGGAAGGAATGCGGCGTACATCTCATCCGTAAAATGGGGGTGGCTGCCTTTATCCTGGTGCCGGAGGATGGGGAGATTTTTGTTGACCGCAGTGTCCGGACGATCGTTCGGTTATCGCTGGCGCGCTGCACAGAGGAATTAAAACTATTGGTGAGCGGGAGTGAAGGATGATGGCGGAACGAAGCGTTAAGGATTTGAAAATTAACGGTGTAGGTCAGGCATCCGGCGGCGTGTACCGTGAAATCCAGACGGAGGGCATTGCCACATTAAACGGGGACATTATCTGCGAAGTCTTGGAAGCCAACGGGACGCTGAAAATCAAAGGAACGATCCAAGCTGGCCAAATGAGCTTCAACGGCACTGGTTCCTCGGAGGGGTTGCTGCAGGGCGGCAAAATCGAGCTGGACGGAATGTTGAAGGTCCGCCAAGATGTGCGATTCACCTCGCTGCATGTCCAAGGAATGCTCCAATCCAAAGGCTCTGTGATTGGTGAGACGGCGAAGGTGGACGGCGCTTTGAAGCTGGACGGCAATGCTGAATTTGAAACCGCGGAGGTGGACGGCCAGCTTCAGGTTGGCGGGATGCTGAATGCGGGAAATCTGAAGCTGGATTTGGAGGGTCCTTGCCATGCGAAGGAAATCGGCGGGGAAGTGATTGTGGTTCGCCAGCGCAAAGGCAAACGTCTGTTGGATTACATCTCTCCCATGTGGGCTTCGCGGTTGACGGTCGATGTAATCGAGGGAGATGACATTCGGCTGGAGGGGACGAAGGCGGAAGTGGTGCGCGGTAACTCGGTTGTGATTGGACCGGGCTGCGAAATTGGCCGCGTGGAGTATAAGGAACACTATGAGGTTTCACCGCAGGCTTCGGTTGGGCGCGCGGAACAGAAATAACGACTCATCACTCAGGAGGGATTGAGGATGGCTGAACAAGTTATGCAAGACCGCAGCGCCGATTTGAAGATCGTTGGCAACGGGACATCAAACGGCGGGGTTTTTAATAAAGTGAAAATTGTCGGCGAAGGCGAAATCAATGGAGATGTGAATTGCCGCAGCTTGAATTGTACCGGAACGCTGGAGGTGGACGGAGGCTTGCGTGCCGAGACCGTCAAGGCGACTGGCACGATTGAGGTTACCGGGCCGATGCGCGGAGAAGAGCTGCATCTTACCGGCACCCTTAACGTCCGAGGCGGGCTTCAAGCAGGCCGAGCCAAGCTGAATGGGGAGCTTCGCATTGATGGCGGCATCGCAGGAGAGGAGATTGGGCTGTTTGGAAGCTGCGAGTTGAATGGTGACTGTCAGGCCGAACGGTTGCGCCTCAAGGGGGCGATTCAAACCCAAGGCACGATCAATGCCGAGCGGGTGGAGATTGGGATGTTCGGCCGCAGCGAAGCGGGGGAAATTGTCGGCGGGCACATCCGCATCGCTCCGCACCCGACCTGGAAGTGGGTATCGCTGTTTAAGCAATGGGGCACACCGGCGTTGCAGGCAAGGGTGATTGAAGGGGATGTCATTCGCCTGGAAAATACCGTAGCCGATGTCGTGCGCGGCGGGGATGTCCATATTGGTCCGGGCTGTCGGATCCGACTCGTGGAATATACAAAGCACTATCATCAAGACCCGCACAGCGAGGTGGGGGAGCACTTGAACGTTTGGAGGAATGAATAAGATGAACACGCAAAAAAGCAGCCGTCTCGGCTTCGTGGTTGCCGGTCTGCTGCTCGGCATCTTAATGTCCGCCATGGACAATACGATCGTGTCTACGGCAATGGCCACGATCGTGTCCGAGCTCGGTGGACTGGATAAATACGTATGGGTGACCTCCGCATACATGGTCGCGGAAATGGCGGCGATGCCGATCTTCGGTAAGCTGTCCGATATGTATGGGCGGAAACGTTTCTTTGTTTTTGGCATAGCATTGTTCTTGTTAGGGTCTATTCTCTGTGGTACGGCTGACACCATTGTACAGCTCAGCATCTACCGTGCGATCCAAGGGATCGGGGGCGGGGCATTGATGCCCATCGCTTTTGCCATCGTGTTTGATGTGTTCCCGGTGGAGAAACGCGGTGCCATGGGCGGTTTGTTTGGCGTCGTCTTCGGGATCTCCAGCCTGGCCGGCCCGTTGCTTGGGGCATTTATTACCGACCATCTGAACTGGCGCTGGAATTTCTACATCAATATCCCGCTGGGGATCGTCGCTTTGTTCCTGATCTTGGCTTTTTACCGGGAATCGGCCGTTCACTCCAAACAACGCATCGATTGGTGGGGGGCAGTAACCTTGATTGGTGCAGTGGTTGCCCTGATGTTTGCCTTGGAACTGGGCGGGCAGTTGTACGCCTGGGATTCCGGACAGATCCTTGGCCTGTTTGCGGCGTTTGCCGTGCTGTTTACGATTTTTCTGCTGGTAGAACGTAAGGCGGAGGAGCCGATCATCTCCTTCGCGATGTTCCGGAAGCGGCTGTTTGCCAGCAGCAATCTCGCCGGGTTGTTCTACGGTGCGGCCTTTATCGCAGCTTCGGTGTACATTCCCTTGTTCGTACAAGGGGTCACGGGCGGTACAGCCACCAATTCCGGCTTGATCCTGCTGCCGATGACGCTGAGCTCCGTAGTTGCTTCTCAAGTCGGGGGCTTTCTCGTGCAGCGCACCAGTTTCCGTAACGTGATGATCTTATCGGCTGTTATTTTTATCGTGGGGATTGCATTGCTGGCGACAATTACGCCGGACACGACCAAGACGTTGCTGTCGATTTATATGGCCACCGCAGGTTTTGGCGTCGGGTTCTCCTTCTCTGTACTGGGGATGTCGGCCATTCAGGACTTTGGACCTTCGCAGCGGGGAGCCGCCAGCTCGACGATGTCGTTCATTCGCTCGCTGGGGATGACGGTGGGGATTACGATTTTTGGGATCGTGCAACGCAACTTGTTCGCCAATCGGTTAAGTGAATCGTTATCCGGCATGGGCGGCGGAGCCGAAGGGCTTCCATCCCTGGATGATCCTCGGACGCTCCTGGCTTCGGAAGCACGTAAAGCCATTCCGGCACCGGTCCTGGAGCAGATTGTAACGGATCTGTCGAAGTCGATTACCACGATGTTTTGGTGGACGCTGGTGCCAGCTGTTCTGGCTTTGATCACGGTATGTTTTATGGGCCATGCCAAAATGAGCGGGTTTGGGCCTAATGCGGCGAGTCGTACTGAAAAGAAGCCGGTGGTTTCGGAGTGAGATATATCCAGATTCAAGGGAATCAAAGAAACAATTGACATCCCTACAGTTCATATGGATAATCTATAGTTTATCCTGAGCAATAATGAGGTGTTTACGTGAAAAGTAATGAGTCACAGGCTTTGCCTTCCGGGAGCTTGTTCCGGAACAGGTTCTACCAGACGATCCTGATCTCTAACCTGTTCTTGCAGATTGGGATCTGGGTCCGTAACTTTGCGATTCTGATGTTTGTCACTGACCAGACCAATAACGATCCGCTGGCGATTTCGCTCATTTCCGTCGTGGAGTTTGCGCCGATCTTCGTGTTCTCATTCATCGGAGGGGCATTTGCGGATCGCTGGAAGCCGAAGCGGACGATGATCTGGTGCGACTTCCTGTCCGCGGTGTCGGTCTTCGCCGTACTGCTGACGTTGCTGTACGGTTCGTGGGAAGCGGTTTATTTTGCCACCTTTATCTCGGCCATTTTGTCGCAGTTCTCGCAGCCGTCAGTTATGAAGCTGTTTAAGCAGCATGTCCATCCGGATAAAGTGCAGCAAGGGATGGCGTTGTTCCAGTCGTTGGTCGCTATTTTCATGGTGATTGGGCCGTCGCTGGGGATTTACTCCTATCATCAATTTGGGATTTACATCTCGATTGGCGTGATGGGCGTGGCTTTCCTGCTCTCCGCTTTGGTGCTGTTCCGGCTGCCGGCGGATGCGGAGCCAGAGGAGAAACAGGAGAAAACCTCCAATATTCGCAAGGAACTGGCGGACGGCTTCCGCTATGTATGGCGTAGTCCGGTACTGAAGGTATTGGGCGCCACGTTTGCCATTGCTGGCTTCTCGGTTGGGATTATTCAGACGCTGGGGTTGTTTGTCGTCACCGAACGTTTGGGTCAACCTAAGGAATTTCTGCAATTTTTGCTGGCGGTGAACGGGGTAGCGATGTTGATTGGCGGCGGTGTAATTATGGGCTTAGCCAAAAAAATCCCGCCTCAAATGCTGTTAGCCTTCGGGATGGCGGTCAGCGCTGTCTGTATCGTGGGCATGGGGCTGTCGACCAGCGTTCCGTTGACGTTGGCATTGCAGTTCCTGAACGGATTGACATTCCCTTGCATCCAGATCGGAATCAACACGATGATCCTGCAATGGACGGAGCAATCCTATGTCGGCCGCGTCAATGGCGTACTTAGCCCGATGTTTATGGGCATGATGGTCATCATGATGTCGGTGTCCGGCGTGTTGAAGACGTTCTTCCCGCTTGTTGGCATTTACGCGGTATCCGGCACCATCATGCTGCTGGGCGCGATGATCCTAGTCCCGATCTTCAAGCACAAGCCGGCGGTGCAGCCACAGCCGCAGCCGCATCTGGAAGGTCAGCCAACGAGCTGAGGTTGGCAATAAATGAAAAAGCTGTCCCTTTGGGGCCTAATTGAGGGCCTCGGGGACAGCTTTTTTGAGTTGTGGCTTGGGGCTTGCATCTCCTTTAGCGTGCATCAACATCTCCCTTGCGCCCTGCGGCATAGCCAAAGAGGGCGGTTATGATCGAAACACCGGTGATCACAGCAAGCGGGGTGTCCCAATTGCCGCTAAGATCGTGGAGATAGCCAAACAGCGTTGGCCCAAAAGCAGCCAAGATATAACCAATCGATTGAGCCATGCCAGATAGAGCACTGGCCTGCTCCGTTGTGCGCGAGCGCAGCGAGAAGAACACGATCGCCAGACCAAAGGTGGAGCCGGAACCAACCCCAAGCAGAAGGATAAAGAGTGGAGCTAACGAGACCGATCCGGCCCAGATGCCGCCAAAACCTATCACGCATAACGCAGCGGAGGCGGCGGTCAGCCACTTCTGGTTGTCCGATCGCGCGGCGAACAGCGGCATTAAGAAGGAGCCGGCCATACTGACTAACTGCATCAGCGATAACATCCAACCGGCTTGTTCGGCATTCATCCCGCGCTCCTGCAGGATGTCCGGCAGCCACGAAATGCTGACGTAAAACAGGATCGACTGGAAGCCCATAAACATCGTCACCAGCCAGGCAACCCGTGAACGCCAAATACGAAGGCGCGAGCCGGAAGCTTGGCTCAGATCGGACTGCGGGCGTGCCGTAGTGTTGGTTACTTCACCCTCCGGGGTGGCGGAGCGGCCCGCAACGGTTGCTTTGTTCAGGTTCTGGCCAGCTTCGGTGCGTTTTGGCAACAGCGGCAGCCAGACCAAGCTGGCGATCGCCGTCAACACCACCCAAATGGTTAATGCGCCACGCCACCCCAGTGGACCTTGGGACAGCGGTACACTGATCCCGGAGGAAATCGCCGCCCAGAAAGTCAAGCACGTGGTGAACAGGCTGGTCATCAAACCGACTTGCTGCGGGAAGTCGCGTTTGATCAACCCAGGCAGCAGCACGTTACAGACCGCGATCGCGATGCCGATCAACGCGGTGCCGGCAAACAGCGCAGCAACGGACGGCAGAGAGCGGACGAGGATGCCGCCGGTCATCAGGACCATGCTGTAGAACAGCGTCCGCTCGATCCCAAGCTTTGCGGACAAGCCGGGTGCAGCCAGCGCAAACACCGCGAAGGCGATCAGCGGCAGTGTCGTCAGCATGCCCGACATCGCGTGCGACAAGCCCGTGGCCGCCTCGATTTCGCCAATGAGGGCGCCTACACCGGTGATGGGCGACCGCAAGGCAGCGGCGGTCAGAAGCACGGCGGTGACCAGTAGCCATACTGAGGTGCGGCGCGTTTGATCGAAGTCTGGGTTAGAGGCGGACACGATCGTTTTATTCATCTATAAGGAAGCCTCCTTCTTACATCGACGAAATCAGCAACAAGAGCGGTGCTCTTGAAGTTGATACCCTAGTTTGGAGACGCTGCGAATTATTTTATGCAGTAAATTTATGAGGAACGTTTGTGGCAGGTCTCAGATGCAGTCCAGTATACTTCAAGTTTACATCGTGCGGCAAATTTTGGGTGATTGGTCACCTGTTCCAGTTGGAGAAGTATATGGAAGAATATGGCGAGCATGTGGTATAATAATGAGTAAATCACAAAACAAATATAGAGCCGTGAAGCACACGCCTTTTGTTGTTGGACGATGTAGTTGTCTCGTCCGTCGACGGAAGGCGTTTTATTTTTCCATTGGAGGAGGTTGGTTGGATGGGATTTCAGGAGACGTATGCGCAGTGGATCAGCGATCATTTGGGACGCCGGCAAGGGGAGAGAGAACGAAGATTGAGGGAGGGGCATGGGTATGCGGAAAAGGCATTTGTCGAAAAAGTATGGTGGCCCGCTTTCGGGCATTTTCGGCAGCTTCATCCTGAATATGAGGTGACCGATTTTAAAGACGGATACCGCTATCTTGACTTTGCTTACCTACGTTCCGGAATTAAGCTTGCCATTGAAATCGACGGATATGGCCCGCATCTGCGCGGGATCAGCCGGGATCGCTTCTCCGACCAATGTCGGCGGCAAAACGACTTGATTCTGGATGGTTGGAAGGTGCTGCGATTTACATACGATGACGTCAGCGAGAACCCGCGTTACTGTCAGCAAACATTGCAGCAGTTTATGGGAAGGTGGCTGGGGGAGGCGGATTCTTTGTTGCAGGCCAACTACCATGAGAGGGAGCTGCTTCGTCAGTTCCTTCGCGCGGGGAGACCTTTAACACCGGGGGACATCTGTCACATGATGGGAGTGGAAAGCAAAACAGCTCGCAAATGGCTAAGACAACTGTCTGAGAAACAGTGGATCCAACCTGCCAGCGGCAGCGTACGCGTTCGTTCCTATCGACTTTCGCTCGACGCCGAGCGTCTTCTTTTGTAACTCGAATGGAGAATAGCGCCCTTTTGTGGTCTTATTTGACTCGCCCAGACAATTTCCGGGGAAATAACGGTAAATAATGTCCTTATCATTAAGGAAACGTCGCATTAAGCATGAGTTTAGGCTTCATATCGTAAAATAACGCCACAATTTTCCCTTATCTCGGTGAAGTGGCGTGAAATTGACGAAATAAGGTCCATTTTTACCGTTATCGCCCGGGTTAGAAGGGAGAGGGGAGCGGCAAGGCCTCCTCCCCGCGATGCTCATCGAAAATTCGGACCGGTGACGCCGTCCTCTAAGATCTGTTTGGGTAGGTTATCCGAAGACGTTCCGCCGTTAGAATTCCCCGATCCACTTGTGCCGCCTTGCCCCCCGGATCCTGTACCACCGCTTTGACTACCGCGGTTACCACTTCCGTTGCTCCCACGGTTGCCGCCACCGCTCCCCGTATCTCCGCTATTGCTGCCCCCAGTCGAACCAGCTTTGACTTCACGCACCGCGATGACGTTGGGTTGTGCCGGATAGGTATCTTTGGAGAGTAACGTGCGCTCAACGGTCTTGCCGTCCACTTTCTTGATGCGGTATGTCTCCACGACATATCCTTGCTTTCCACGCACGAGCACTTGCTGGCTGCCCGCAGGCAAGGAGCGGTTGATCACATACTTGTTGGGCGGGGAAATGACTTCGGTTGTACGGGACTCCAGCGTGTAACTCACGTTCTCCGGCATATCGCCAAAAAGCTTAACAGTTAGTTGACCGTTTTTCACCTCGGCGCGGATGAGGAGATGGTGGCCGGAGGTGTTTTGGAAGCGGAAGTTGATGTAGCCTTTGGCGAACGTGGCGTCTTGACCTTTGGGCAAGTATTTGACCGGAAGGGAATGGTTGCGTCGCTCCACGATGGTCAGCCCGGCACGAACCGCTGCATTGTAGAGCGTACTCGAGACCTGGCAAATGCCGCCTCCTACCCCAGGGGTCAGCCGCCCTCCAAAAATGACCGGCGCCTCCCGGAAGCCGTACGTCTTCTCCGCATATTCAATGACTTCACCATAGTCGAAAATTTCGTCCGGAGCCAGTACCATCCCGTCGATGCTGCGAGCCGCCGCGTCCACGTTATGCACCCGTCCGGCCCCGCTAGTCATCAGGCTCGTGGAGAACTGGACGATTTTGCGGCGGATGCCTTCTTTTTTCAGCCGTTCCACCGTGATTTCAGGCTCTACTGTCTTGAGCGGCACGGTAAATTGAAAGGTGGGAAGCTGCTTCGACAACGGGTTTGGGGTTGGTTCATGCCATGAATTTTTCTCCAAACGGCGTACTTCTTCTCCAAGCTGCTTCGGCACCATCTCCAACAAACGATCCCAGTCGATGCGCTGCACGGCCGTTCCCGGCAAATAGCGAATTTGGTCTTGAGGAGTAATCGTCCGCACAGCGTTCACCGGGGAGCCGAATCGATTCTTTTCCCATTCAGGGGAAAACACCGTCTGCAGCTTCTGCGGATCGAAGGTGATGGTGAGCGTCCACTGCCGATGAAAACTTCTTCTCGCCACTCCTCGTTCCCATAAGGAGCCCTCTTCCAGCCGTTGCACCTCTTCGCGAAAAGCTTCTGCATCAAACGTAACCCCGGCTTCCGCCCAGGTGAGGGTTTTCGTGCTGCCGTCGACCGTAAACACAGCTTGCTTACGGTTTAATGCGGCGATCTCCTGGTCAAGGAGCCGCAGCGCTTCATCGCGCTGGCGCCGACCCAGATCCAATCCGGCCACAACGGTGCCCGCAGGCAGGGTGTCCTGTGAGACATAGAGTGTGAGCGCTCCCCAACTTGCGGCGCCGAGAAGCCCAACGCAGAGGAATATAGCTGCCAAATGTTTCTTTTTCATAGCCGTCTCCTTTAGGCCGCAGCCCTTGAGATTCATAGAAAAGAACCTTGTACAACTATATGTATGATCAAACAGCTGGAAACTTTCGGGTACTCAAGTGGTAACATCTTTGTTACAATAAATATCGGACTTCAAGGAATTTCCTCAACTTTTAAAGGATTTGGCTGGAACATGTCGAATGTAAGATAGGGCCACCTATAGAAACGGAATCATAGATTTAGGACGTGATCAAGTGATAGAAATGCAGGATGTCTGGAAGACATATCCGAACGGTACCCACGCCCTTAAAGGCGTTTCGGTCAAGATCGACCGTAATGAATTCGTGTATTTGGTTGGTCCCTCCGGCGCAGGGAAATCGACTTTTATGAAGCTGATTTACCGGGAAGAAGTGCCCACCAAGGGGCAGATTTCTGTGAACGGCTTTAACATTGGCAAGCTAAAACCTCGCAAAATTCCCTATGTGCGCCGAAATATCGGGGTGATTTTCCAGGACTTTCGTCTGCTCCCGAAGCTAACGGCTTACGAGAACGTGGCGTTTGCTTTGGAGGTGATCGAAGCCCCGAAGAAGATTATTAAGAAACGCGTAATGGAAGTGCTCGACCTGGTCGGGCTGAAAAATAAAGCAAACCGCGATCCATCCCAACTATCCGGCGGTGAGCAACAGCGGGTGGCGATCGCTCGAGCGATCGTCAATAATCCTTCCGTCATTATTGCGGACGAGCCTACGGGGAATCTCGATCCTGAGACCTCCTGGGGGATTATGCAGCTGCTGGACGAAATCAACTTCCGAGGCACTACAATCGTTATGGCTACCCACAACAAAGAGATTGTCAATACGATGCGCAAACGCGTCATCGCGATTGAACACGGCAATATCGTGCGAGACCAGCTGAGAGGGGAATATGGTTATGACTATTAGCACCTTCTTGCGGCATTTGCGGGAAGGCGCAAAGAGCGTGTTCCGCAACGGTTGGATGTCGGTGGCGTCCATCACCTCGATCATCGTATCGTTGCTGATCTTAGGCGTGTTCACCTTGCTAGTGCTGAACGTCAATGCGTTTGCCGATGAGGCGGACAGCCAGGTACAGATCAAAGCATACCTCAACTCAGATGTGACCGAAGCCGTACGCGACCAGATCTATAACGATATCGGCTCCATGGAAGAAGTCAGCAAAGTGAAACTGATTCCTAAAGCCGAAGGCCTCAAGGATTTCCGGGAGAAGCTCGGCGAGGAAGGCAAGGATCTGCTGGAAGGGTACGACGAGACGACGAACCCGATTCCTGATACGTTTGAGGTTCAGGTCATTGAACCTACTACGGTGCCTTACGTAGCCAGCAAGATTAATGCCCTGAACGATAAATACGAAGAGAAGCCGATCTATAAGGTTAACTACGGACAAGGTACGGTGGAAAAGTTATTTAAAATCACCCGGGCGATCCGCAATATCGGATTTGCCTTTGTAGCGGGTCTTGCCCTGATGGCGATGTTCCTCATCTCCAATACGATCCGGGTTACGATCTTAGCCCGTCGCCGGGAGATTGGCATCATGAAGCTGGTGGGCGCGACGAATACCTTTATACGCTGGCCGTTCTTCGTAGAAGGCGCACTCATAGGTTTGATCGGTTCTTTGATCACCGTTGGCGTGCTGTTCTTTAGTTATAACGAGCTGGTGACCTCGGTCAAATCCGACGTGACGCTGGCTATTCAACTGGTGCCGCTGCAAGATATCGGTCTGGAACTAGGCGGATTGCTGGTTGGCTTAGGACTTTTGATTGGCATTTGGGGAAGTACGATGTCGATTCGGAAGTTCTTGAAGGTGTAGCACATTGCAATCAAAAGCCGAGGTCTTCTTATATCTAGAAGAGTCGAACTTTTAACTACCTTATACAAGAAGGATGGGGAAACGAAGTTGAAGAAATGGATAACCACACTCACCGTTGTCGCATTAGCCGCTTTGATTTTCCAACCTACTGAAGGCTTCGCCAAGACCAAAACCATCAGCCAGATTGACAAAGAGCTGAAGCAGCTTCAGGAGCAGGCTAAGCAAGCCAAAGCGCAGCAGGAGAAAGCCGAGAGTCAGAAGCAGGAAGCGCAGCATTACGTCAATAAAAACACCAACTATCTGAAGCAATTAATGAGTCAGATTGAGGTTGTCAGCAATGAGTTAACGAAAATCTCCCTCGAAATTGAGGAAACGGAAGAGGATCTGCGTGAAACCGCGCAAAAATTGGACGAGACCCAGGCGCGAATTGAAGAGCGATCCCACTTGCTCGACACTCGCGTTCGGTTGATGTATACGGATGGCGTCGTTTCCTATTTAGATGTGCTGCTGTCCTCTACCAGCTTCACCGATTTTCTTGAGCGCGCGGACTCCCTCCAAGCGATTGCCAATCAAGACCATATCCTGTTGGACGAGCATAAACGGGATAAGGAACTGATTGAGCAACAGAAGCAACAACTGGAGCAGGATTATGCCAAAGTGAAGCAGCTTTATGCGGATGCCGAGTCGCGGAAGAGCGATCTGGAAGCAAAGGAGATCGAGAAGCAGCAGTTGATTGCGAAATACAACGCGGAGATCGAGGAATCCGAAGATATCAGCGCGGAGCAAGAAGCGCTCCTGGTTGAGCTGGCGAAGAAACGGTCGGCGTTGGAACAAGAGAAGAACAAGCTGAAGGCTGCACAAGTATACAAATATAAGAAGACTTCGTCCGGTTCCGGCGGATTTAAGGGGAACGGAGGTTCCTTTGGATTGCCGGTGGATGGTGCACGCATCTCTTCCGGCTACGGTACGCGTATCCATCCAATTACGGGTGTGAAGAAGACCCATACAGGTGTGGATTTCGCAGCACCGCAAGGTACGGACATTCATGCTGCCCAGGACGGCGTCGTCATCGTTGCAGAATGGTGGAGCGGCTACGGCAACACGGTCATCATCGACCACGGTGACAACGTATGGACGCTTTACGGCCATATTCGCAACGGCGGGATTAAGGTTGAGAAAGGCCAGCACGTGAAGAAAGGCGAAAAAATTGCCGAAGTCGGAAGCACGGGCAATTCCACCGGTCCTCACTGTCACTTCGAAGTCCGGATCAACGGTAACCCGGTAGACCCAATGCCTTATTTGTAATAAAATAACTATAGTGTTCGAGCGAAAACGGATACCGCCTCTTTGGGGCAGGGTCCGTTTTCACCGTTAGATTGGGTTATTAGCACCGAGAAGGTTGGATGAAGCTAGAGACTGAGTAGCGGAGCGTAGGCAGAACCTACGTGAGCAACGGAAGGCTCGGCTGAATTCAAGATTCGACGTGGACTAGGCTGCTTGAAAGTGCATCGTGATAAGAAGCCAATTTTAAATCCACCTTAAATTGTAAATATTTCTCATGGGTGGAACATATACTATGTGACGTTCAATTCGGACGTGCCGGGCACGCCGCCCGGTGATGTTCATTTTTTCGGAGGCGGTGATCAAGGATGTTTAAAGGTCGTACGGTAGCCCTGCTCGTTGTCGCAGCCATGCTGGTCAGCAGCTTGTTGACGTTAACGCTGACGGGGGAATGGAGCTTTGCCGGAACGGGACCGCTGCGCAGCGGAAGTTATGCCGACACGGCCGGCACCGGCTCGAAGCAAAATATCAAAAAAATCGAGACGGCGCTGCAGCTCGTCCAAAAAAACTACGTCGAGGACGTGGATACGAACAAGTTAATTGATGGTGCGATCGACGGGATGATGAATGCGCTGGGGGATCCTTTCTCCTCGTACATGGCCCCGGATACGGCGCAGCAATTCTCGGAGCAGATTGAGGGTTCTTTTACCGGAATTGGGGCAGAGGTGTCCATGGAGAACGGCAATGTCGTGGTCGTTTCCCCAATCAAGGGCTCTCCTGCTGAAAAAGCCGGCATTCAACCGAAGGATATCCTGTTGTCGGTGAATGGGGAGTCATTCGAGGGGCTGAGCCTAAATGAGGCAGTGGCCAAAATTCGCGGCCCGAAAGGCACCGTTGCGAAGGTGAAGGTCAAACGCGCTGGCGTCGCCAATACGCTGGAATTCGAGATTGTCCGCGATGACATTGCACTGGAAACGGTCTATGCTGAGATGAAGGATGGCAAAATCGGGGTTATTACGGTGACCGAGTTTTCGCTGAATACGGCGGATCGTTTCAAGAAGGAGCTGGAAAACCTCGAGAAACAAGGCATGAAAGGCCTGATCATCGATGTGCGCAACAACCCGGGCGGGGTGCTGGACGTCGTCGAGGCGATGTCCGAACAGTTCGTGCCGGCAGGGAAAGCCATCGTCCAAATCGAGGATAAATATAAACGCCGGCAGCAATCGGTTTCCAAAGGAAGCGGGAAGTCCTACCCGGTCGTTGTGTTGACCAACAAGGGCAGCGCCAGCGCCTCGGAAATTCTGGCCGGTGCTCTCCAGGAATCTGCAGGAGCGAAGCTGGTTGGTGAGACAACTTACGGTAAAGGAACGGTGCAATCCAGCTACAGTCAGGAAATGGGCGACGGCAGCATGCTGAAGATCACCATTGCCAAATGGCTGACGCCAAACGGCGAATGGATCCATAAGAAGGGGATTAAGCCGGATGTTGAGGTGTCCCAGCCGGATTATTTTATGGTAGCACCCATCAATAAGGAAAAAACGTACAAATACGATATGCTCGGTGAGGATATCAAAAGCGCTCAAACGATGCTGGACGGACTCGGATACAATCCGGGTCGGAAAGACGGATATTTCGATAAAAGCACCGAGAAGGCGCTGAAAAAGTTCCAGACGGACCAGAAGCTTACGGCAAACGGCGTGCTGGACGAGAAAACCGCCGGGGCTTTGGAAGCCAGCATCATCCAACAAATCCGCGATCCGAAAAACGACTTGCAGTTAAATCGCGCACTCGAGATTATGCGGAAGGAAATTGCGAAGTGAATGTCGAATCCCTAAGAGGGCTGAAATGCGGCCCTCTTTTTTTCTGATTTTCGTTGGAGTACATAGGTGAACTGATCATTACTCCTAGGGATAGATGACAAGCTTGAACTTGTACACCAAAAAAGGAGCGTGAATACCTCTTGGATCTCATTCTCGAAGGATTGTGGAGTCTGGCGGAAGCGGGGGCGCAGCTGTTGTTGCAGCCGTTCTACTATATCTCGATTATCGTCATCCTGCTGCTCTATCGCAGACAGGTTGTGCTGGAACGCCGTCTGTTTCATGTTCGCCTGCACCGCTGGGGCTTGCAGACTTGGCAAACCGCTCTTGGCGGGCTGCTGGCGGGGCTGGCGGTTTCCGTCGTCTTCGTCTTCCTTGGAATGAATTTGACGATGGAGGGAATGCTCTGCCTTTGGGTGGTTACGCTGGTGCTGATGCTGTTCCGCATCCGCTATTTATGTCTCGCTTACGCTGTGGGTGTGCTGGGTGTCCTCCAGTTTGTATTCCATCTGATCCCGGATCCTGCAGAGGCCCCGGTTCTGAGCGATGTTGTTCGTGTCGTCCGGGAGCTGGATATTCCGGCATTGCTTTGTCTGGTCGGCTTGCTGCATTTGGCCGAAGGATTGTTGGTTCGTTGGCAGGGGGCTTCGTTTGCGGGGCCGTTGTTTTTTGAAGGAAAAAGAGGCAAGCTGATCGGCGGGTATCAAATGCAAAGCTTGTGGCCGGTGCCGCTGTTCTTGCTCGTCCCGGCGCAGACGTTAGGCGGGGTTCTGCCGTGGACGCCGTTGTTTGGCGGAGATGCCTGGCAAGACGGCTTTAGCTTGATCGGGCTGCCGATCGTGCTTGGATTCTCGGAGATGACGCTGGGGATGCTGCCTCAGGATAAAGCGCGCGTTTCGTCCAGCCGCCTACTGGGGTATGGTGCGGTGATCACCGTGCTGGCGTTGCTCGCGGCGTGGTGGAGCCCGCTGATGCTGGTAGCCGCCATCGCGGCGTTTGGGTTGCACGAAGCGTTGATTTGGCTGAGCCGTTACGAGGAGCAGCAACGCAGCCCGATGTTTGTCCATCCACAAGGGGGACTGAAGGTGCTGGCGGTGCTGCCGGGCAGTCCGGCGGAAGAGTTGGGCATCCGGGCCGGCGAATCGATCGTGAAGGTCAACGGGGTGCCGGTGCCTACGAAGGAAGATCTGCATGCGGCGCTGCGGATCAACCCGGCTTTCTGCAAGCTGGAGGTACGGAATCTCGCGGGCGAGAGTAAATTCCTCCAGCGCGCCATCTACGCCGGCGATCACCACCAGCTCGGCGCGATTCTCGCGCCGGACGAGCTGGCGCCGGCGGCGGTAAGGCTGCAGCCGCTCTCGCTGCTGCAGCTGCTGCGCCCGCGCGCGAGCGCCCGTGCGGCGCGGG